>NZ_VCQV01000026.1:18868-75601 GCF_007845645.1 Leekyejoonella antrihumi | reverse complement strand
GCGATCCAGACCGGGACGAGCACCGGACTGACCAGGACCAACTGGAACGGTATGAAGCCGAGACGACCCCCCTCGGCGGAGCCGGCAATGTTGGCCGCGACCGTGAGTTGCGGCCAGCCGTGCGTGGCCTGCCACCAAAGATACGGCGCGAACAGCAGGGTGGCAGCGATGATCCCGCCATACAGCCAGCGTGATCGAAACGGCCAACGCGGACCGACGACGGCGAAGGCGAGCAGCACCATCACCGCCACGACGGCCACCTGGGGCTTCGCCTCCGCCCCCAGGCCGACGACCATCCCGGCTGCGAGAAGTGACGGCCCGCTGGTTCGGCGGACTGCTCGGATCAGCAGCCAGAGGGCCACGCTTGTCGACAGCAGGTCGAAGGTCGTCGTCGTGACGAAGTGTCCGACGGCCAGCGCGAACGCCGAGCTTGCCGCGCAGGAGGCAGCGATCACCTGTGCGCGCGCACTCCCGCCGATCTCACGGGCGACGAGTCCGGCGACAACCGCCGATAACGCGGACGCGATCGCCGACATGAGCCGAAGGACGAGCAAAGATCCGGGCGCCGCCTGGTTCAGCAACCACGCCATCAGGGGCACGAGAGACGGCTGATCTGGGTAGCCGAGTGCCGGGTGCCCGCCCGCCGCAATGAAATACAGCTCGTCTCGGTGATATCCGTACCGGGTGCTCGTGCCGATCAAGAGCAGTGCCTGCAGCAGCGCAACAGCTACGACCCACCGGGCAACGGGCGCCCTCCTACCGCTGAGATCCGGTGACGCCCCCGTCGACCCCATCTCGTTCACCATCACAGCGTGCTCGCATTCTCGCGCCGAGACCAGTGCACGCTTTGACCATCAGGGCCCGTCACCTGCGTGCTCGGGCCTTATTTTCCTGTGCTGGCATCTGGGTGTACCGCCCTGCAGATCGAGACGCTGGCCGACAACGAGCCGATGCTGCGCGCCGCGCGGCGCGCTGGGTTCACCGGCGGGCTCGCCGATGAGGTGCTGCTCGGGTTGCTCGCGCGCGACCAGACCGGGTGGTGACCGACGGGCGCCCTCGACCCGCGCCTGAGCCGCAGCCGGATGACGATCGGTCTCGTCCCGAGCGAGCCGGGTTACATCGCTCTCAGCTCGAAGATCTCGACCGCGCACTTTCCGTCGTTGCCCGCAAGGAACGGCAGGCCCGCGGTCAGCGCCTTGGCCGCGGCGAGATCGGCCACCTCGACGATCGTGTATCCGGTCAGGTCGCCGGCCGCTTCCTCGGTGCCGTCGTCCCGCACCGAGATGCCGGAGCCGAACCGACCGCCGACGTCGACCAGCGCCGCGCCGGCGCGTTCCATCCAGGCGCCGAACGCGGCCGTCCGGGCAGCACCCTCCTGCGGTGTGAGGTCGGACAACGACGTCGCCGGACCTCGGTAGAAATAGATGAACTTCGCCATATCGATCGTCCTTCCGGTTGTCCGCTGCTACGACAGCGGCAGTTCCTCGCCCGTCTCGAGCAGGGTCTTCAGCGCCGACAGCACACCCATCCAGCCGGCGCCCGAGACGGCCTCGGCGGTGCGCGGCGACTGCTCGAGCAGGTCGTGCACGGCAGTCAGGAGACAGGTGCCATTGGCGCGCGCGGTGATCTCCCATGAGACTCGGCTGGCGGGCTCGGCGCCCGCCGCCTCGTCGTACAGCGAACGCCACTCGTGCACCACGCGGTGCGGCGGATCCCACTCGAGCACGGCGCCGTCATCCCAGACGGAGTCGTCGGGTCCGAGCGAGTGGTAGCGGTCTTGCGTGACCGTGATGCGCGCGCCGTGGAAGTAGTGCCTGGTGAACTCCGGCTTGGTGATGGCGTCCCAGATCTGCTCTGGCGACGCCTTGATGACGATCTGGTAGACCTGCTCGGTCGTCGTGTGGCGGTCGGTGTCGGTGGTGGTCATGAGCTTTGCTCCTCGTGCCGCTCCAGAGAGGCCTTGAGATCCGTGAGCGCGGCGACTCGCGGCTCGGTGTACTTGTCGATCCATCGGTCGTGCACCAGCCGGATCGGCACTGGGTTGAGGAAGTGCAGCGTCGCGCGTCCGGAGCGCCGCGTCGTGACGAGATCGGCTTCGACGAGCACCTTGAGGTGCTTCATCACGCCGAACCGGCTCATCTCGAACTCCTCCTTTAGTTCCCCCAGCGACTGCCCGTTCCGCATGAAGAGCAGATCGAGCAAGCGGCGCCTGGTCGGGTCGGCGAGGGCCCGGAACACGGCGTCATCGTCAAGGTTCATCACCTGGCACAATAGGTGACCCATTAGTCACATGTCAACACGGTTTACCGTCGCAAGCCCGGCGGCGCCACCCAATGAAGGAGGACACCGCCATAGAGCCCGCCAGCGAACTCACCGCCTAGCAACACCCGAAGGATTCACACCCTCGTACACCACGCAATGTGACTTGACGGTGTCCGGCTTCCGATCCCGTTGCGGTGATCGTCGCCGTTGTCGAGTCGCACTGGTTGACCTAGCCGAAAGCCGTTCGTGGCATGAGGCGTCCGGGGGTGGTGTGCTTGATCGATGGCGCGTTTGCTCCTGACGCGACGTGAGGTCCTAACGTGACGAGCATGGTCAACGCCAACTCCAGACAGTGCGGCATCGGCGACGTTGCTCGGTCCGCCGGCGTCACCGAACGCACTTTGCGCTACTACGAAGAGTTCGGCCTGTTGATTCCCGTCCGCGATGCGGGCGGCAGACGCCGCTACGACAGCGTCAGCCTGGATCGGCTCTACCGGGTCTGGCTGCTTCGCGAGCTAGGTACGCCTCTGGTGGAGATCGACCCCGACGCGGACGACCTGCGAGCACTGACCCGCCGCCACCTGGCCGATCTCGATGCTCGACTGGTCGACCTGGCCCGGCAGCGAGAACGGGTCCGCGCGGTGGAGGATCGACTCTTGGACGGCGACCGTCCCAGCGATGAGGCCCTGCTCGACCTGCTCTTGGGCCTGCATACCGAGGAGCCTGCGCTGACACGACGGGTGACGTTGCTCGTTTATCGCGACATCGCCGCCGGGCATACCTACTTGGTCGACGTGTTGGGCCTGGCTCCCGGACCGATCAGCCACGACGGCGACCGGGCAGTCCACGCCGAGGTGCACGCCGGTGACGGGGTGGTCTGGCTGCACAGGGAGGCCCCCGAGCACCGGATGGTCTCGCCGCTGACCACCGGCACGGTCACCGCCTCGCTCGCTGTGCTGGTCGACGACGTCGATGCTCACCACGCCCGCGTGGCCGCGTCCGGCGCCGCGATCGACTACGGGCCGACCGACATGCCCTACGGAATGCGTGAGTACAGCGTCCGCGACCCGGAAGGCCATCTCTGGTCCTTTCAGACCCCGTTGACCGAGTCGACATTTTGAAGAACAGGAGCCCCCATGAACCAGCTGACCCCCTACCTGTGCGTCCCTGACGCACGATCAGCCATCGAGTGGTACGCCACCGCGCTGGGCGCCGAGGTGACGTACCCGCCCGTCGTCATGGACGACGGGCGGGTCGGGCACTGCGAGCTGGCCATCGGTCAGGCTCACTGGATGATGTCCGACCCGTTCGACTCGGCCGGGGTCGCCGCTCCTGACCCAAACCGCGGTTCGGCGGTGTCACTGCATCTGACGGTGACCGACGTCGACGCGGTCGCTGCCCGCGTCAGTGCAGCGGGGATCTCGATGACACGCGGGCCCGAGGACAGCCCGCCTGCCGGAAGAGTCGCGGTCTTCACCGACCCATTCGGACACCGTTGGTTCCTGAACCAACCCGCCGAAGACTGACCCGCACGCCGATCCTCTGCGGAGCAATTAGCGATCGGTCATTTACGCCGCAGGCGAGACGTGACCATCTCGTGGAACCATGTTCCTATGGGTGAGTCTCTGATCTCGAAGGTCCGCGAAGAGTACAAGAGGGCTGGAGAAGGCGCCACCAGGAACGTCAGGTGGAAGCTCGATGACTGTCTGATCCCGATGGAGACGGGCACGATGGGGATGGGCCGCTGCCTCGCCACGACGCTTGATGGCGGATCCAGATTTCGTCAGGGGGTAGAAACCTTCGGTTGTCCTCCCGACGGCAGCACCCTCATGACGTCAATGTTTTCCGTGCCGGACGGTCTTGGAGTGGGCCTCTTGCTGGTGACTGTCGATGAGGTGGTTCGTGCCGTCGAAGTGGATTTGATGAATGGTGCCGTTGCCCCAGCATCATCCCCAGCGATGGAGCGAAGCACAGTGACGGGCTACCAGTTCGCGCTCTTCGATATCCCAGTGGATGTACGTAGGGTCACCGTTCGTCTTTTCGGCGAGCAATCGCGAGAGCTCGCGGCCGAGACTCTGGCCCTGTAGAGGTCCGACGCGAGGGACGCGCTACAGGTAATGCATGCTGCTTCTCTTCCAGACTCTTCGCTCCGATTCTTCGCCACCGTAGGCCGATCGTCACGCGGTGCGTGACCGTACACCGATCGTCTTGTGGCATGCTCCGGGCGGTTCGCCATGCGTTGACCGTGCGACCTCATCGGCCGATTTGCACCACGACGAGCCTGCTGCGTCCGGCCCGGGCGTCCGGTGCGGCTGAATGCGGGCCAGGACAGGGCTTGCAGTGGCCGCCGGGTTCCCACCGGGCGCTGAGGGAGCAGAGACTGGACGCGTCGCATACCGCGACGTCTCCAGGAAAGCCACACGCGAAGGAGTTCCAGATGACCGGTAACGAGCATTCCGCCACCCGCATCCTTGGCAGCCTGCGATCGGCTGACGGTGCCGGCGCCGTGCGCATCGAGAACCGCTACGACACAACTGTCGACGACCTTTGGGACGCGCTCACCGATCCGATCCGCCTTGGCCGCTGGTACGGCCAGGTAGCAGGCGACCTCCACCAGGGGGGAGAGTTCCGCACCTACATCCCGGCCGACGAGGTCGAGGCGGCCGGGCGGGTGGAGGCCTGCGAGGCCCCGGTGCGGCTGCTGGTGTCGACCCGAGAGACCGAGAGGTCCTACCGGCGCGGGCAGGGCGCGCCGCCCTTCGACGCGGTCATCGAGGTCACGCTGACCGCGGACGGCGGTGGGGCCATCCTGGTGATCGACGTGAAGGGCATGCCACTGGACGTGATCGCCTTCTACGGGGTCGGATGGCAGATTCATGCCGAGAATCTGTCCGACTACCTTGCCGGCCGTGACCGCGGCCACACCGAGCCGCGGTGGGACGAGCTCATTCCGCCGTACCAGGAGCTGGCCGCCGCCATCACGTAGCAGAGCCAACGGAAGACCACTCACGTCGCATCCCGCGTGACTCACGATGGCCTCCTGGACGCCGATCGGTCTGTGGGACGCCACGAGCACTCTGACGTGGTGGGCGATCGTGCTCTTCGGACGGCCGACCGCTGTGCTGAGTTCCGTGACGATGGCGGCCGATGACAGGACGTACTAGCGTTCTGGAACGTTCGAGATTGTTGGACCAGGAGATGGAGCGCCCGTGTCCGAGGTCATCCTGTTCCACCACGCCCAGGGGCTCACGAAGGGCGTGCGTGCATTCGCCGACGAGTTGGGCCCTGCGGGACACACCGTGCGCGTTCCGACCTGTTCGACGCCGCACGTTCGACGAAGTCGAATCCGGCGTCGCGCACGCTCGGGGGATCGGGTTCGACAACGTTCTTGCCCGGGGTGTCGCTGCCGCGGAGGCGTTGTCCACCGAGACTGTCTACGCCGGTTTCTCGATGGGGGTGATGCCGGCCCAGAAACTCGTTCAGACCCGTGCGGGTGCCAAGGGCGCTCTCTTCTTCGAGTCCTGCCTCCCGGTCTCGGAGTTCGGCCAGTGGCCCGAAGGCGTGCCGGTCCAGATCCATGGCGGCGTGGACGACGAGTGGTTTGCCGAATACCTGGAGTTCGCTCGCGACCTGGCCGACTCGTCGCCGACGGCCGAGCTCTTCCTCTACTCCGGCACGGCGCACCTGTTCGCGGACTCGTCCCTCGACGCGTACAACCGGGAAGCGGCCGGCGTCCTGCTCGAGCGCACCCTGTCATTTCTTGCTGCGCTCTCCTGAGTTGGCGGCGCGCGGCATGCGGACTGCGGACATAGGGTCGGGTCATGCGATGCCACGAGGTGCGACTGACCGCGATTCCTGATGGGGCGGTCACGCCGGCCAGCTTCGGCGTATTCGACGCCGACCTCACGTCGCCGGGTCCTGGGCAGGTGCTGGTCGGCGTGCGCCGGCTCGGCCTGAACGCCGGACTGGCGCATCGGATCGGCGGCAAGGGCACGGCATACGGCCCGGGTATCGGTATCGGCGACGTGCCCGCGAGCGACGCGGTGGTCCAGGTGCTCGAGTCCACCGACGCTCGCTTTCAGCCCGGTGACCTCGCCGTGGGCAAGGTGCCCTGGAGCACGGCTGCCGTCGTCGACGCGAGCGAGCTGCGCCGCATCGACCGGCCGACGTCGGGCGACGACCTCGACGCGCACCTCACGGTCCTGGGGCATGTCGGCTTCACCGCCTACACGGGCATGATCGGCATCGGCCAGGTTCAACCGGGCGAGGTCGTGTACGTCTCGGGCGCCGCAGGCGGGGTAGGGAGCTGTGCGGTGCAGTTTGCGAAGGCTCGTGGTGCGAGCGTCATCGGCGTCGCCGGATCCGCAGAGAAGGTCGCGCTGCTGACCGAGGTGCTGGGCGCAGACCGTGCCATCAACAGGCACGACGGCGCCGCGGTCGATCTGCTGCGTGCGGCGGCGCCGGACGGGATCGATCTCTACTACGACAACGTCGGCGGCGAGCAGCTCGAGGCCGCGCTGGAGGTGCTCAACTTTGGCGGGCGGGTGGTCATCTGTGGAGCCGTGAGAGGATCCGGAGCGCCGGCCAACTACCGCAACGCCATCTACCAGGAGCTCACGTTGCGCGGCTTCGCGGTGACGGCCCACGAAGACCTTCGACCGAAGTTCGAGTCACAGGTCCGGATGTGGCTGAGAGACAAGAAAGTTCGCAGTGTGCACACCGTATTTGAGGGTATCGAGAGTGTCTCAGAGGCATTCGAGTCGTTGCTCACCGGCGGGAGCCGCGGTCGAGTCATCGTGTCGATGTCGGCGCGGCGAAGCTGACGGGTGCGACCTGCGGCGGCGGCCACAAGCGGCCGCGCTGATGGAATGATGGGCGCATGACCAGCATCGCGGGAGAATCGCACATCGTGCGTGCCAGTGACACGATCAACGCCTCGGCGCAGGCCGTCTTCGAGCTGATCGCGGACCCGGCGATACAGCCGCGGTGGGACGGTAATGACAACCTGCGAGAGGCCGAATCCGGCCAGCGCGTGCGCGCGGTCGGTGACGTCTTCCGGACGACCCTCCACAGCGGCGCCGTGCGGGAGAACCACGTCGTGGAGTTCACAGAAGGTCGCGCCATCGCCTGGCGTCCCGCCGAGCCGGGTGCGCAGCCGCCGGGACACCTGTGGCGGTGGGAGGTCGAACCTCTCGACGAGGACCATGCCCGGGTGACGCACACCTACGACTGGTCGCAGCTGACCGACCCGGGGCGCCTGGAGCGCGCTCGAGACACCACGTCCGGCAAGCTCCAGGCCTCGATCGACCGCCTGGGACGACTCGCAGAGAGTGACTGAGGTGGTCGACCCCCCCGGTGCTGCGCTAACGCCTTCTCCCGCGACCGTAGAGCGGGCGGGTGTCAGCTGGTCGGGACCTCGAAGTAGGAACCGCCCTTGAGGTCGGTGATCAGTCCGGGTTGCGTCGGGTCCCAGTCGAGCAGCTCACGGGTCTGCGTGCTCGATGCCGGGTAGTCACCGCCGAAGAACTGACCCAGCCAGCCGAAGTGCTCCTCCGCCTGGTCCGGGCGAACCGAGGCCACCGGCAGGCCAAGCCCCTGACCGATCGCCTCGGCGATGGCCCGGGTAGGCACGCCCTCCTCGGCGACGGCGTGCCACACCGAGCCCGAAGGGGCATCGTCCACTGCTCGCCGGACGAGGTTGCCGGCGTCGAGCCGGTGCACCGCCGGCCAGCGGCCGTCGCCGTCGCCGAGGTAGGCGGAGACGCCCTTTTCGCGGGCGATGGCGACCAGCACGGCGACGAAGCCGTGATCGCCGGGGCCGTGCACGGTCGACGCGAATCGCACGGCCGAGGACCGCACGCCCCGGTCCGCCAGCGCCAGCGCTGCCGCAGCATTGGCAACCCTGGGGTGGGAGCTCGGGTCGGGTCGGTCTTGCTCGGTCGACGGTCGTCCGGTCGCCAGGCCGGCGACGCCCGAGGCGATGACCAGCGGTCGGTCGGTGCCCGCGAGGACGTCGCCGAAGGCCTCGATCGCCCGGAGGTCGGTCTGGGCCGCGTCCTGCATCCGCGAGAAGTCGTGGTTGTAGCCCAGGTGGACGACTCCGTCGGATGCTGCGGCTCCGGCACGCAGACTGTCGAGGTCGTCGAGGCTGCCGCGGTGGACCTGTGCGCCGAGGGCGGTGACTCGTGCCGCGGAGGTGTCCGAGCGGGCGAGGCCGAGGACCTGATGGTCGGTGTAGAGCAGTTCGGTCACGGTGGCCGAACCGATCCAGCCCGATGCTCCGGTGACGAAGATGCGCATGAGTTCCTCCAAGGGTTCGTCGCTCCTGTGAGCGGCGAGATGAGTGATGACACTTGATGACATCACGATAGCACGGGCATGTCACTGTGTGACATCACGTATGCTGCACGGTATGGGTCGATGGGAACCGAACGCCGCCGGGCGTCTTCGCGAGGCGGCGATGGACCTATACGTCGAGCGGGGATTCGAGCAGACGACCGTCGCCGAGATCGCCGAACGGGCGGGACTGACGGCCAGGACGTTCTTCCGCTACTTCAGCGACAAGCGGGAAGTGCTGTTCGGCGGATCGGTCGAGCTGCAGGAGCACCTGGTCCAGGCCCTTGCCGCCGCTCCGGACGGAGCGCCACCGATGGAGGCCGTCGCGGCCGCACTCGACGCCGCCGCAGTACTGCTCGGCGACAATCGGAAATTCTCACAGCGACGGCAGTCGGTCATCGCCGCCAATGTCGAGCTGCAAGAGCGCGAGTTGATGAAGATGGCGTCGCTGTCCGTCGCCTTCGCCGACGGACTGCGTCGTCGCGGCGCGTCCGATGTCGATGCGAGACTGACGGCAGAGGCCGGGGTGGCGATCTTCCGGGTGGCGTTCGAGCGCTGGGTGAGTGAGCCGGGGGTGAAGGCCCTCTTGCAGGTCGTGCGGGATTCAGTCGACCAGCTGAAGGCCCTCACCGCTGAATGATGAGCATCTGCGACAGAGTCATCCTCTGTGCACAGGGGGTCTGATCGGAGTGGGCCGGCGGGCGGCATACGACTCAGTCGTGCATGGGAGGCACCATCTGGCCGATCAGCTCTCGGTGCCACCACTGACCGGTCTCGCGGCGCTCGGCCCAGGTCGTGAACCGGTATCGGTAGATCAAGGCACGGACCTGGCGAGGTGGGCTGTCGGGGAACGGGTTCAGACGAATGAGCTTGAGAGTGGCGCGGTCACTGCACAGCAGCCGCCGCATGAAGGGGATGAACCAGACCTGCCCGCGGTAGGGGTCGAGCGCCAGGAACCACATCATCCAGTCCAGGCGCAGATGGTACGGAGCGAACTGTCTCGGCAGCCGGCGCGGATCGCCTGGCTTCCCCCTGAACTCATACTCCAGCCAGGTGGCAGAAAGACCGGCACCCGCATCCCTGGTGCCCTCGATGACCACCTCCTGTCGGGTGCGCGTGATGCTGCCGAACGCGCCGTACGCATTCACCAGGTGCAGGCGGTTGAAGCTGAAGTTCATCAGCTGACGTCTGGCGATCAGGTTGCGGGCCGGCCAGTAGCTGAGCGCGAGAACAACTGCGGCAAAGGCGATTACGATGCCCTGGAACCAGGACGTCGAACCTGACTGGGCCGGGACCGGCAGGCCTAGGTCGCCGTGCCAGACAGAGTCAGGGAGTGCGGACACTGCGATGGTGATCGTCAGCCAGTTCAACCAGGAGAAGTTGCCACTGCACACGAGCCAGAGCTGAGTCACGATCATGACTGCCGCCGAGATGGTCGAGACCGGAGCTGGGGCAAAGAGCAGGAAGGGGACGACCAGCTGCGTCACGTGATTGGCGGCGACCTCCAGTCGGTGCACCGGCCGTGGCAGCCGGTGAAAGAACCAGCTGAGCGGACCCGGCATCGGCTGCGTCTCGTGGTGGTAGTAGAGGGCGGTCAGGTCTCGCCAGCACGAGTCGCCGCGGATCTTGATGAGGCCGGCGCCGAACTCGAGACGGAAGAGCAGCCACCGCAAGGCGATCAGCATCAACCACGGAGGCGCCGTGTGAGTTGATCCCAGAAAGATGGCGTAGCAGCCGGTTTCGCACAGGAGTGACTCCCAACCGAAGCCATACCAGACCTGGCCCACGTTGAGGATCGACACGTAGAGCGCCCATGGGACCAGCCAGAGCAGCATCGATGCCCAGAGCGGGATCGCGTCGCCGGCGCCCACGAGCAGTGCGGCCGAGATGGCCGCGCCGAGCCAGGTCAGCAGGGCAAAGACGCGGTCGGAGTAGTGCAGGTGGAACACGCTCGGTGAGCGCCGAAACGGCACGCGCCGCAGCCATGCAGGTATTGGTGTGAGTCCGTCGCTGCCGATGAGTGCACGGAACTGGAAGGCAGTCCCGACGAACGCCAGCAGGTAGATCAGCGCGAGCATCCGCTGGAAGACCAATCGGCCAATCCAGTAGTCGTCCGTCGCGAACCAGTTCATCGGCGACCGCTCCTCCGGGCAAGTGGCACGACGACGACCCCGTCTCGGACGACCTGGTCTCGGAGCGGCTAGATCGCGCAGCCGTCCGGGCCGCAGGCCGCTTCGCCGCTGGAGGAATCGACCATGACCACGGGATTCGTCTCGGTCCAAGCCTTTTCGAGGGCCTGCCGGATAAGCTCGGGCGGTTGTGCGCCGGAAACGCCATACCGTTCGCCGACGACGAAGAACGGGACGCCCTGGATGCCGATCGCTCGAGCCTGCTCGATGTCCGCCTCGATCGCGCCCTGGAACCGCTCGGTGCGCAGCACGTCGCCGATCTCGTCTGCATCGAGCCCGGCCGCGGTGCCGATGCCGGTCAAGACCTGCTGGTCGCCGATGTCCTGACCGTGCTCGAAGTGGGCGGACAGCAGCGCCTCCTTCACCAGGTCGGCCACGCCGTGCTCCTTGGACAGGTGCAGCAGCTGATGACCGCGCAGGCTGTTGGCGACGACGAGATGGTCGAAGTCGTAGGACAGACCCTCGCCCTTGGCTTGCGCGGCCACGTGAGTGAACATCTCCCGGACCTGGCCGGTTGGCATACCCTTGCGCTCGCTCAGGTATTCGATCGCGGTGCCGTCGTAGTGCTCCGGCAGGCTCGGGTCGAGCTGGAAGCTGTGCCAGGTGACGGTGACCTCGTCGCGGTGCGGGAAGTCGGCGAGCGCCTTCTCGAAGCGGCGCTTGCCGATGTAGCACCACGGGCAGGCAATATCCGACCAGATGTCGACATTCATGCCACTTTCAACCATCGCGGGGGCCGGTTCGTTCCCTGCCGCGGGAGCCATCCTGGGCGGCGACTCCTTAGACGTGGCCGCGTCGACCCTTGGTGACCCGGAGGTGCCCATGCCCGACCACACGTCGCCGCCCTGGGACCGCGCCGGCCGGCGAGGACATCGACCTGCTGCGCCGTGCGGCGGTCGCGTCCGGCGCGCGCATCGTGACTCCCGGGTCGCCGGGTTCACAGATCATCGGCGGCCTGCTGTCCGGCCCCGTCGAGCTGGATGCGCAGCGGCTGCTTGCCGGTGAGCTGCAGGAGGTGGGGGAGCGCGAGATGGTGCTCTTCAAACCTCGGTGGAGCGCGTTCTATCGCACCGGTCTGGACGAGTGGTTGCGTGATCAGGGCTGCGACACGGTTGTGGTCGGCGGCTGCAACCTGCCCAACTGCCCACGGGCGACGCTCTTCGACGCCAGCGAGCGAGACTTCCGGGCGGTGGTGCTCCGCGACGCGGTGTCCAGGGCGTCGATCGAGCGGATCACCGATCTCGAGGAGATCGGCGTGCAGCCTCTGTCCGCGAGTGACGTGGTGGCGGCGCTGGGGCAACGGGGGACGCCGGCGCCCGTGGCGTGAAGGTGGATCCTGGGTGAACAGGAGGTAAACGGGCAACTCCGGGAGGTCACCCTCTCGAAACCTCCCATATCCTGGTCCGCGGCCACCTCGACCGTCGGCGGCCGACATCTAGAGAATCGAAAGTCGAACGATGCGCCTCAAGCCACGCGACAACCGCTTCTACGACCTTTTCACCACAGCTGCCGGCAACACCCTCGACGGCGCCGTACTTATGGAGGAGTTCCTCAGCGTCCCACAGGCGGACCGGGAACGTGTCGCGGATCGAATCAAGGAGGTGGAGCACGCCGGCGATGACACGACACACGAGATCATGCAGGCGCTCAACACCTCATTCATCACGCCATTCGACCGCGAGGACATCGCGCACCTCGCCGGGCAGCTCGACGATGTGCTGGACGCCCTGGACGACGCTGCCGAGCTCACGGTGCTCTACCGCGTGGACGAGCTGCCGGAGGCAGTGAAGAAGCAGGCCAGCATCCTCAAGGAGGCCGCGGCCCTGACCGTCGAGGTGATGCCGCGGCTGCGCACGCTGAAGGATCTCGAGGAGTACTGGATCAGCATCAACGATCTGGAGAACCAGGCCGACACGGTCTACCGATCGTTGCTCGCGGAGCTCTTCAACGACGGGGGTGACGCGGTGCGGATCATCAAACTGAAAGAAGTGATCGACCAGCTCGAGGCCGCCGCGGACGCCTTCGAGCACGTTGCCGACGTGGTCCAGACCATCGCGCTGAAGGAGTCCTAGGGGTGACCGCTGCTCTGGTGGTCGTGATTGCCATGGCCCTGGTCTTCAACTACACCAACGGCTTCCACGACTCGTCCAACGCAATTGCGATCGCGATCTCGACGCGGGCACTAACACCCCGTGTCGCGCTGGCGGTGGCCGCAGTCATGAACGTGGTCGGTGCACTGCTGTCGACCGGGGTGGCAGTGACCGTCGCCAAGGGAATCATCGACACGCCGCTGGGCGGCGCCGGCCTCCGGGTTCTCTTCGCATCGCTCGTGGGAGCAGTGCTCTGGAATGTCACGACCTGGTACTTCGGTCTGCCGTCCTCGTCCTCGCAGGCGCTGATCGGCGGAATGGTCGGCGCCGGGCTGGCCGCCGGCATCCCGGTCTACTGGGTCAGCGGAGTGGTCGGCAAGGTCGTCCTGCCGATGGTGTTGTCGCCGGTGGTCGGTTTCATCGGTGCGTATGTCGTGATGATCGCCGTCTACTGGGTGTTGCGAAGGGCCAACCCGCACAAGGTCGAGCGCGGGTTCCGTGCCGCGCAGATCGTGTCGTCGGCCAGCCTGGCGCTCGGTCACGGACTGCAGGACGCGCAGAAGAGCATGGGCGTCATCCTGATCGCCCTGATCGTTGCGGGACGACACCACGGTGACGCGGTGCCGCTGTGGGTGATCCTGGTGTGCGCCGCTGCCATGGCTGCCGGTACCTACGCGGGTGGATGGCGCATCATGCGCACGCTGGGCCGCCGGATCTTCCCGGTGCGGCCACCGCACGGTTTCGTGGCGGAGGCCACCAGCTCGATCGTGCTCTACCTGACCACGTTCCTGATCGCCGCACCGATCTCGACGACCCACGTCATCACGTCCTCCGTGATGGGGGTGGGCAGCACCGAGCGGGTGTCGGCGGTCCGCTGGGGCGTGGCCCGGGAGATCGTGGTGGCCTGGGTCATGACGCTGCCGGCCGCGGCGGTCGTCGCCGCGTTGGCCTACGGCGCGACCAACTTGGTGGCCTGAGGCGGCGTGCACGGCGGCCGGCGTGGTCGTCGGCCGGTCGACCCACCTGAACGCGCCGGGGCCGCTACCGTGCTGGGGGTGAGAGCCCGTGACCTTGCCCAACCGTTTCCGATCGTCGATCTCGACACAGACGCGCTCCAGGCCGCTGCCACGATGGGCCGGCACGACCTGCCCGGGCTGGTGGTGCGCGGCGCAGACGGGCTGCCACTGACCGTCATACCGGCGTCCCAGGTGCTGCGCTTCGTGATCCCGGCATATGTGCAGGAGGACCCGCACCTGGCGCGGGTGTATGACGAGCGGGCTGCTGACGAGGTGATGCACAAGCTGGCGGCGGCGACGGTCGCGGACGTGCTGCCCAAGAAGCACCCCGACACGGACGAGCTGCCCGTCGTGGACGGTGACGCGACCGGCATCGAGGTGGCGGCGCTGATGGCACGGACCCGCAGCCCGATCGTCGTGGTCGTGGAGGACAAGCAGATCATCGGCGCCATCCGCATCGGGGCTCTGCTCGGACAGATGCTTCCGTCCGACCCGCCCACCGCATGACCGCGACCCTGGTCGTCATCGCCTTCGTCGCGGCCTACGTGCTGATCGCGACCGAGCGGATCCACCGTGTGGCCGCGGCGCTCTGGGGAGCGGCTGCCATGGTCGTGCTCGGCGTCGCAGACGTGCAGACGGCATTCTTCAGCGAGCGGACCGGCATCGACTGGAACGTCATCTTTCTGCTGTTGGGGATGATGATCCTGGTCGGCGTGATCCGGCAGACGGGCGCCTTCGAGTTCGTCGCCATCTGGGCGGCGAAACGTGCCGGGGGCAGGCCCTTCGCGATCATGGTCAGCCTGATCGTCTTCACCGCGGTCGCCTCGGCGCTGCTCGACAATGTCACGACGGTGCTTCTCGTGGCGCCGGTGACCCTGCTGGTGTGCGATCGGATCGGTGCCCCGCCCATCCCGTTCCTCATCAGCGAGGCGTTGGCGTCGAACATCGGCGGTACTGCCACCCTCATCGGTGACCCGCCAAACATCATCATCGGCAGCCGAGCGGGCTTGACCTTCAACGACTTCTTGGTCAACCTGGCACCCTTGATCGTCGTGCTGCTCGTGGTCTTCATCGGGCTGGCACGGCTTGTGTTCCAGAAGGAGCTCACCTATGACCCCAACCGGGTCGAAGAGCTGATGCGCTTGGACGAGCGCGAGGCGATCCATGACAGGACCCTGCTCTGGCGTTCGGGCATCGTGCTGGCGCTGGTCATCGTCGGATTCCTGACCCACTCGATCACTCACCTCGAGCCGTCGCTGGTGGCCCTGCTCGGCGCGGGTGCCGCGGTGGCCGTGTCTCGTCTGGACCCGCACGACTACCTGCGGGATGTCGAGTGGTCGACGCTGGTCTTCTTCGCCGGCCTGTTCGTCATGGTCGGCGGGATGGTGCAGGCCGGTGTGATCGGCGACCTCGGCAAGGAGCTCACGACGCTCATCGATGGCAGGTGGCTGCTCGGGTCGTCCGTCCTGCTGTGGGTCTCCGGCCTGCTGTCCGGCATCATCGACAACATCCCGTATGTCGCCACCATGGCTCCGCTCGTGAGCGACCTGACCGGGGGATCCCACGATCCGCACAGCGGCCCCCTGTGGTGGGCGTTGGCGCTGGGCGCGGACCTGGGCGGCAACGCGACCGCGGTCGGCGCGAGCGCCAACGTGGTGGTGCTCGGGATCGCGGCTCGCAACGGGCACAAGATCAGCTTCTGGCGGTTCACCCGCTACGGCGCGATTGTGGCGTTCGTCACGATTGCGATCTCCTGGGCCTACATCTGGCTGCGCTACTTCGCCTTCGCGTGATGGCGGCGCGAGTCCGAATGTGACATTTGCAGGTCAGGGGTCGAAACTGTGCGCATGCAGAGGACGATGATGAAGTCCAAGATCCACCGCGCGACCGTGACGCGGGCCGACCTGCACTACGTCGGGTCCATCACGATCAGCAGCGACCTGATGGCGGCCGCCGACCTGATCGAGGGCGAGAAGGTCGACGTCGTCGACATCAACAACGGCAACCGGTTGTCGACCTACGTGATCGAAGGGCCGGCAGGTGAGGGCACCATCGGGATCAACGGCGCCGCCGCGCGACTGATCGGCACCGGTGACCTGGTCATCGTCATCGCGTATGCGCAGGTCGAGGACGCCGAGGCGCGTTCCCTGAGGCCCAGCGTGGTCTTCGTCGACGAGGCGAACGCGATCATCGAGAAGGGCACCGACCCCGCACGGGTGCCGGCGATGAGCGGGCTGCGCGACCCACGGGTGTAAGCCGGGCGCCCGGTGCGGGCGAAGTTGACTATCCCCTCGGTGGACGTATGGCGCCCACGACCGTTCCGATTGCGCAGCGGCCGGGGTGTCCTCGCTGGTTTTGTCGGTGCAGAACACGCTCCATCGGGCAGTTCCGCACCTCGCAGGTGGCTGGGTAGACGGTGCCTGCTGGGCAGGGCAGGATCTTTGAGCCGTGTCGCGGCGAGGGGATCGGGAGTGGGTCGTCGAGCGGCAGCTCGGTGGCAGAGTCGGGTGCGGGACGCGAGCCAGCATCGGGTGACGGACCTGCTGTCGGGTAGTGCGCTTCTCGCATCCTCGGTCAGGACCGCGAGGAGATCCTGCTGAGACGGCCTTACATTCGGTCGATGAGCGAAGACATCGAGAACTGTGACGTCTACGCAGCGAGTTCGTACCCGGTGTCCATCTCTCACGGGCATCGCATCCGGCAAAAGGTGGACCTCAAGGCGAGGGTGGATGCCGACACCGGCGAAGTCACCTCCTACGTTCCGATGGAGCAGATCGTCAAGCTCCGCGATTGACGATCCGCTGCGGGACGATGTCATCTGCCGGTCGCCGCCGATCGTCCGTCTTGTCGGCGGTGACCGTTCCACCATCGGGAGCCGCGACAGTTTACCCTCGCGCATGCAGAGGACACTGGCCATGTGGCAGGTGGTCGCGCCGACCATGGCTCGACAGTGAATCCTGAATGGTCCGTGGGGCTCGGCTGGTATATCTACTTCCACCACATCACCCCAAACGATCAGCGATGGTTCATGGAGGTCGGCGTGACGGCCGTCGCGACGCAATCTGTGCGGCATCCGGCTTCGACCCCGCGGTCTGTGGCTACGGCGCGGGAATTGCTGCCATCCTCGTAATCACGATCGATCACTACTACGCACCGCACCGGTGCCTTGAGATTCAGATAAACTACTGGATCACACTTCACAAGGAGTACAGCACCAAGTGCTGAGGTGATTTGAATGCGTGCCTTCCTTCATCCGCGACTTCTGCTCATGCAGGCATTTCTCGGCGTCGTGATCGTCGGTACCAACCGGCCGTGGTCAACGGGGTGGGTGGTTTTCTACGTGGTGTTCTCGCTAGCGCTGAACGTCATCTTGACTGTGTTATTCGACCGGAACCGACGGCGGCATCGCGGCTCGTCCGCCAGTTGACCTCGTCGGGGCCCCGAAGCGTTGACTTCAGGAGAGAATGGGGGCTGCCGCTTTGAAGCAGCACTTTGGAGGCCGCAGTCTCAACCGAGGGGTGGCAAAGGACTGGCTGGCGACCTCGCTGGATACTGGCGGTGTCGGGTGGGCGACTGACGAGTGCTTGTCGAGATCCGTGACGAAGAAGTGGTAATCATCGCCATCGGCCTCGGACATCGTTCCGAAATCTACCGAGAGCGGTAGTGCCGAGCTCCGCACGAGGATGGTTCATCGACAGGCTTCGAAGTCCCTTGCTGCATCCCGATACCGACGGCTGCTTGCATCGCCGACCGAAATCCGACCCTCTTTGCCGATTGAACAGGTCGTGATTCGTTCAATCTTCGCTGCATCTCGACAGCTCGAGCCGTTCCCGAGCGCCGCCTCAGGTGAAGCGGTCGTCGAAAGTGCGTCGGGACCAGTCCAGGACGCGTGTGCGCAACGTCTGGCCGAGCGAGTCCAGGCGGTCCTCCATCTCGTCCCGAAAACCGATGAGACCGATTGCGGCGACCGCGGTTCCGCGTTCGATCACCGGTGTCGCGACGCCGGACAGCTCCGAGCGGATGTAGCCGTGGCTCGTGGCCAGTCCGGTCGTGCGAATTGCGTCCACCTCGTTGAGGAAACCCTCGACAAACGGCTCCTCGTCGGGCGACGCGGACTTGAGGTAGGCATACATGTCCCGCTTGTCGATGCCGGCAAGCAGGCCTGGCGACCGGCGAGGCCGAGTCCACCTTCAGCCAAGCGCAACTGGCAGCGCCAGTGTTCACCATCCGCGGCGGTGCCCTGGAAGTTCTGCTGGGTCTCATCGCCAAGAGTGAGGAGAGAGCATGAGTGACATAGCCGACGACCTTCGGGCTGTGGTCCGCACGATCGTGCAGAGTGCCGAGCGAGGGTCGTCCTCAGGGCCGCAGTGGAAGCGAGTCTGGAGCGAGCTGCAGACCGCTGGAATCACCCAGATCGCAGGGCGGGACGCCGGTTCCGAGGGAGGAGACCTCGACGATTTGGTCGCGTGTGTGCAGGAGCTGGCGGCCGCGGCCGTGAGCACTCCGCTGATCGAGCACGCGACCGCCGGCTGGGCCGCGCCGAATTCACTTGAGACCGATGCGGTTCTGGACACCGTGGCCGTAGGCACGACGCACCTGTCAGTGTCCGACCAGCTGATGAGCGGCAGCGTCAGAGCGCGATGGGCGGCTGAGGCGAAACACCTCGTGCTGGTCCTGCCGGACGGTCTGGTGTTCGGGTCGGGCTGACTTCCCCGGACGTGGAGGTGCACTCTGCGGCGGACGTCGCGGGGGAGCCCGCTGCGACCGTGCGCCCGACGAACGCGTCGTGCGAGTCCATCGAGGACGTCTCGGGCAGCCAGGTACTGGGCCGGATCCGGTTGCTACGTGCCGCTGCCCTGCTCGGAGCCGCGCACGCGGCATACGACCTGACCAAGGCCTACGTCTCGACGCGAGAGCAGTTCGGCGCACCACTGCTGAAGATCCCGGCGGTCGGGGCCAATCTCGCCGTGATGCAGACCGAGCTCATCCAGGCCGATGCCGGCCTTCGGCGAGCCCTTGTCACCGGTGACAACCTCGACGCGGCATCCGCGCAGGTGGCGCGGCTCATGGCGGGGCGGTGCGCAGACCGGGTCGCCACCCTGGCGCATCAGCTGCACGGCGCCATGGGGGTGACCGAAGAATACCCACTCCACCGGCTCACCCGCCGGATCTGGGCCTGGCTCGATGCCGACCTCCCGGATCGATATGAGGCCATTTCACCTGGCACGCAAGCTGTTTCGGGCGGGGAAGCGAACTTCTGGGAGGTGCTGACCGGATGAGCAGGTGGAAGGCCACTGCGGCCGGCCCCCTCGCACGGCTCAAGGTGGTCGACCTGTCCACGACGTTGATGGGCCCTACTGCTCGCTTCTGCTCGCTCAGATGGGAGCCGATGTCGTGAAGATCGAGGCCCCGGGCGGGGACATCGTCCGGTCGATAGGCGATCGGGACGGCCGCGGACTGGGCCACGTGTTCATGAATGCCAACAGG
Source organism: Leekyejoonella antrihumi (assembly GCF_007845645.1). Lineage (GTDB taxonomy): Bacteria > Actinomycetota > Actinomycetes > Actinomycetales > Dermatophilaceae > Leekyejoonella > Leekyejoonella antrihumi. The sequence goes on along the minus strand of NZ_VCQV01000026.1, from coordinate 56,221 downwards.
GGCAAGAGAAGCGTCGTGCTCGACCTCAAAACCGATGATGGTCACGCCGCTCTGCTTGATCTGCTGGCCGACGCGGACGTCTTCTGTCACAACCTGAGGCCCGCAGCGGCGCGTCGGCTGGGCGTCGCGGGCGACCAGTTGGCCACGGCCTACCCGCAACTGGTGTTCTGCAGCATGTATGGATTTGGCCAGAGCGGCCGATATGCGGACAAGGCCGCCTACGACGATGTGGTCCAGGGTGCTTGTGGTGTCGCTGCGCTGCAGGCGGACCCGGCTCCGCACTGCATCCGCAGCGCGCACGTGGACAAGACCGTCGGCTCGATGGCTGCTACCGCGATTCTCGCTGCCCTGTATGAGCGTTCGCACAGTGGGCTGGGTCAAAGTGTGGACATCCCGATGTACGAGTCGATGGTGGCGATGAACGCGATCGAGCAGATGGGGGGTTTGGTCTACGACCCGCAGGACGGGCCGGCCGGTTACAGCAGGACCGCTTCCCCCCCCATCGCAAGCCGTGTGCGACCAAGGACGGCTACCTCTCGGTCGTGGTCTACACCGATCGCCAATGGCTGACGTTCTTCGATCTCATCGGTCGGTCGGACCTTGCGGGCGATCCACACTTCCAGACGATCCGCGACCGAACCGAGCACATCGACGAGCTCTACCAGCTCCTTGAAAGTGTCCTCACCACCCGAAGCACCGAGCAGTGGCTGGACCAGTTCGACAAGGCGGACATCCCGGCCGTGGCGGTCAAGAGTCTGGCCGAGCTCGTGGACGATCCGCAGATCGTGGCCAGTGAGCTCTTCGAGACGGTGGACCATCCCACCGAAGGGTGTTTGCGTCAGCCCGGTCTCGCCTGGAAGTTCTCCCGCACGCCATCGGCCCCCGGCCGGTCCAGCGGCCCGGCTGGGAGAGCACACGGATGAGGTGCTGGGCGGTGCGCACCGCGCAGCCGGACTTTCGACCGACCGGATAATAGGTTAGGTTACCCTCACTGATCTCAAGTGAAGGACGGTTATGAGCACAAAGACGTCGCGCGGTAGATCTCAGGCGATGCTGACTGTGCAGCGAGTCGAGTGGTTGACCGACCACATGGTCCGCGTCGTCGCCGGCGGGCCGGGGTTCGATGACTTCCACAACAACGAGTTCACCGACCGCTACGTCAAGATCTACTTCGCCCGGCCGGGACTGGACCTGAGGCCACCGTTTGACGTGAAGGCCCTTCGCAAGACGATGGATCCAGGTGGCCTACCGGTCACCCGCACCTACACGGTGCGTTGGGTCGATGAAGCATCGAAGACCCTGGCGATCGACTTCGTGGTCCACGGTGACGAGGGGCTCGCCGGTCCCTGGGCGGCTTCCGCGCAGCCGGGCGACACCTTCGTGGTGGGCGGGCCGGGCGGGAAGTACGCCCCGACCGAGGACGTCGACTGGCACTTGTTTGCCGGCGACGAGTCCGCGATCCCGGCGATCGGCGCGGCCCTGGAGGCTCTCCCGGCCGACGCCGTCGGCATGGCATACCTCGAGGTTGACAGCCTCGAGCTCGCGCCCGAGGTGAAGGCCCCACGCGGTGTGGAGATTCGGCTCGTATGCCGCGCGGGCGAGGGCCAGAACCCGGAGCGCCTGCGTGACGCCGTGGCGGCCGGTCCGTGGCCGGACGCTGAGATGGAGGTCTTCGCGCACGGTGAGCGTGCGGCGATGAAGGCTCTGCGCAAGCTCCTTAAGGGGCGTGGCGTCGACCGGCATCGGATCTCGCTGTCGGGCTACTGGGCGGAGGGGCGCACCGAGGACCGCTTCTCCCCTGCAAGCGGGAGGTACCCCCAGGTGGAGAAGCGCGAGCCGATCGGACAGATCGCGGACTGAGCCACCGTTCCTGACGCACACGCGCGAGTTGCCGCTCACTTCCGACGATCGAGTAGCTCGCGCTGCGCGCTCGGCTACTCGAGGGCGAACCTATTGGTGCGAGCTCCTGGACTAGTTCAATCACGTTGTTGGTCAAGGAGACTAGATGCTGAGGCCGACGAGGTGGCCGATGCCGAAGGTCACGGCCATGGCGATGACGCCACCGAGCACGTTGCGGGCGATGGCCCTGCCCTCGGGTGCACCACCGACGCGGGCGCTGATCGAGCCGGTGATGATCAGAGCTATGACGACCGCTCCGACGGTGACGGGCACTCGCCATGGGCTGCTCGGGAGCAGCACGGCAAGCAGGGGAAGCAGCGCGCCGATCGTGAAGGCCAGCAATGAGGCCCACGCTGCGTGCCAGGGGTTGGTCAGCTCGTTCGGGTCGATGCCGAGCTCCGCTTCGGCGTGGGCGCCGAGCGCGTCGTGCTCCGTCAGCTGTTCGGCGACCTTCTCTGCCAGCGGGCGGGACAGGCCCTTCGCCTGATAGATCTGGGTGAGCTCCTCCAACTCCTCGTGCGGCATGGACCGCAGCTCATGGCGTTCCTTGCGCAGTAGGGCCCGTTCGGTGTCCCGCTGAGTGCTGACCGAGACGTACTCGCCGGTCGCCATCGACAGTGCGCCGGCCACGAGGCCCGCCACGCCCGCAATGCCGATGGTCGAGCGAGCCGCGCCGGACCCGGCGACACCCATCACGATGCCTGCGACGCTGACGATGCCGTCGTTGGCGCCGAGCACCCCGGCACGCAGCCAGTTGAGCCGCCCGGAGACACCGGCGCTCTGCAGCTCGCCCTCGTGCGGCTGCTGGCGCGACGGACCCGACTCCAGCGCGTCGATGGACCGTGCTTCTGGATTGCTATCCATGTGCGCCCTCGTGGACGGTTGCGGCCATTCGGCTTGCCGCCTGCGCGATGCGGTGAGCTAGCTCGAAGTCCAGCTGCGTCAAGCCACCCTCGCTGTGCGTCGACAGCGTCCAGGTGGTCGTCACCCACGACAGGTGGAGGTCCGGGTGGTGGTCCATCTGTTCCGCCTCGTCGGCGACCTCCACGACCAGTCGCACGGCGTCGGCGAAGGATTGTGCGTCATATGCCGCCCGGATGGCGTCGTCATCCTGCTCCCAGCCCGGTAGATCCCGCAGCTGGCGGTCGATCTCCTCCTGTGCGAGTAAGCGGCTCATTGCTTCAATCTGCCCCTTCTCGGCCGTGATTTCCAGCAAGGACAGGCTGTCCAGACACCATAGTCCTTGCGAAATATTCCACGTGGAGTATATTGTTCTGGTGCCCGCACAGACCACCGCTTCACCGACCACCGACGTCACCCCGCTGTCCGTCGCGCTTCTCGCGCTCCTCCATGAGCGCGACATGCACCCCTACGAGATGCTGCACACTCTGCGCGACCGGCGCGAGGACCACCTGGTGAAGGTTCGTCCCGGGTCCCTCTACCACTGCATCGAGCGGCTGGAACGAGACGGACTTGCCCAGGTCTGCGGCACCGAGTGCGTGGGCAACCGGCCCGAGCGCACGACCTATCGACTGACCGACCGGGGGCGCCTCGCGCTGCGGGAGTGGGTCCACGAGCACCTCGCGACGGTGGAGAACACCTATCCGCCGCTGCCGCTCGCGCTTGCCGAGGCGCATTCGCTGAGCCCGCAGGAGGTCCGCGAGCGCCTCACGATCCGGCTCAACGGACTCGAGGTCCAGATCGACGAGCTGGAGGCGGGCCTTACCCAGATGCGGGAGCGGGACGTCCTGGACGCCTACGGTCTCGCCTGGACCCACTCGCTCGCAATGAGTCGTGCCGAGCACGACTACATCACCGACCTCATCACCAGGATCGACTCGAAGGACCTGACATGGCCGATGCACTGACGAGCGGCACCGAATACGCCAAGCCGTGGCCCGCGCTCTGGGCGTTGTGCGTGGGCTTCTTCATGATTCTGGTCGACTCGACAATCGTGTCGGTGGCGACGCCGGCAATGATGAACGGGTTGCACGCCGACATCAATGCAGTGGTCTGGGTGACCAGTGCCTACCTGCTGGCGTATGCCGTGCCGCTGCTGATCACCGGACGGCTGGGTGACCGGTTCGGACCGAAGAACGTCTACCTCGTCGGCCTGACGATCTTTACCCTCGCCTCCTTCTGGTGCGGCTTCACCAACTCCGTGGGCGCCCTGGTGGTCGCCCGGGTGGTCCAGGGTCTCGGCGCGTCTCTGCTTGCGCCGCAGACGATGTCGGTGATCACCCGAATCTTCCCGGCGGAGCGGCGCGGCCAGGCGATGGGCTTCTGGGGCGCGGTCGCCGGTGTGGCGACCCTCGTCGGCCCGATCCTCGGTGGCTTCCTGGTCGACCGGTGGGGCTGGGAGTGGATCTTCTACATCAACGTGCCGGTCGGTGTGATCGGGTTCGTGCTCGCCTGGATCCTGGTGCCCAAGCTGCCGGTCCACTCGCACCAGTTCGACGGTCTCGGCGTGCTCCTGTCGGCAATCGGCATGTTCCTGCTGGTCTTCGGGATCCAGGAGGGGCAGTCCTACAAGTGGGGGCAGATCTCTGGACTCGTCTCCGTCCCCCTCCTCATCGCCGTCGGCGTCGTCGTGCTCGGCCTCTTCGTCATCTGGCAGCGCAAGAACAGGCGAGAGCCGCTGGTGCCGCTCATCCTCTTCAAGGACCGCAACTTCAGCCTGGCCAACGTATCGATCACGACGGTCGGATTCGCCATCACCGCAATGGCTTTCCCACTGATGCTCTACGCCCAGGCGGTGCGTGGGATGAGCCCGCTGCATGCCGCGATGCTGCTGATCCCGATGGCCGTGCTGAGCGGAGTGCTCGCCCCTGGTGTCGGTCGCCTCGTCGACCGGATGCACCCCGCATTCCTGTCCGGCATCGGGCTGCTGTCCTTCGCCGTCTCGATGGTCTGGCTCGGCTTGGTGCTGCGCCCAGGCACCGCGGTGTGGCAGCTGGAGCTGCCCATCGTCCTGCTCGGGGTGGCCAACGCGTTCATGTGGTCTCCGCTGTCAGTCGCGGCGACACGGACCCTGCCGCCACAGAATGCCGGTGCCGGAGCGGGTGTCTACAACACGACTCGGCAGGTCGGCGCGGTGCTCGGCAGCGCGGCCATCGCGGCGCTGATGGAGTCGCGGCTGACGGCGCATCTTGGCGCGGCCGGAGCCGGCATGTCTGGGGGCGTCGGCGGCCGGTTGCCCGCGCCGGTTCGCGATGGTTTCGCGCGAGCCATGGGGGAGTCGCTCTACCTGCCGGCCGCGGTGATCTTCCTTGGCTTCATTGCCGCACTGTTCTTCACGAACCCGCACGTGAAGGCACGGCTGGCAAAGCACAGCGCCTCGACGCACTCCGGCAAGGACCAGCCGCGCCACCTGGTCAGCGACTGAGGTAGGCCAGCACCGCCAGGACCCGCCGGTTGTCGTCCGATGACACCGGCAGGTCCAGTTTGGTGAAGATCGAGCTGGTGTGCTTGCTGATCGCCTTCTCGGTCACGAACAGGGCTCCGGCGATCGCCGCGTTGGACCGGCCTTCGGCCATGAGCCCGAGCACCTCGCGCTCCCGGTCGGTGAGCTGGTCCACGGCGGACCCGGCGGTCTGCCGGGCCAGCAGGTGGCGCACGACGTCGGGGTCGAGCACGGTGCCGCCGTTGGCGACCTGCCGCGCGGAGGTGACAAATCCGGATACGTCCGAGACCCGGTCCTTGAGGAGGTAGCCCACGCCGCCATCGCCGCTGTCGAGCAGCTCGCGGGCATAGAGCTGCTCGACATACTGCGACAGCACCATGACCGGCAGCCCGGGCTGTTCGTGCCGGGCGTCGATCGCGACTCGGAGACCCTCGTCGGTGAAGGTGGGCGGCATCCGCACATCGACGATGGCGAGGTCCGGCGTGTGCTCCCGCAGTGCCTTCATCAAGGACGGCGCGTTGGCGACCGCCTCGACGACCTCGATGTCGTAGGCCTGCAGGATCCGGGTCAGGCCGTCCCGGAGGAGGGCGTGGTCTTCGCCGATGACGACGCGCACGGGACCTCCATCGTGATCACGGTCGGACCACCTTGCGGGCTGGACAGTGACATCTTGCCGTCCAGGGCGGCCAGCCGTCGAGTCACCCCGTGCAGCCCCGAACCGGTGATGACCGCCCCACCACGTCCGTCGTCCCCGACCTCGACCAGAACCCGACCGCCATCTCGGGCGGTACAGATCCATCCGCGCCTCGCGCCCGAGTGCTTCGACATGTTGGCCAGGCACTCGGCCACCGCGAAGTAGAGCGCGGACTCCGTTGCCGCGGGAATGCGCTCACCGATGCCCAGCCGGACTGTGATCGGCACGGACATGTCGACGGACAGGGCACGGACCGCCTCCTCCAGCCCGCGATCCGCAAGGACCGGTGGATGGATGCCCCGCACGACGGAGCGGATGTCACCGAGGGCACCAGACGCATTCGCGCGGGCTTCGGCGATCAGCGCGCGCACCGCGGCCGGGTCCTTGTCGACCAGCTCCTCGGCGAGTCCGAGGCTCATGGCCAGGGCGGCCAGCCTGGCCTGCGCGCCGTCGTGCAGGTCGCGTTCGACGCGGCGCAGCTCGGATGCCGAGGCGTCGACGCTCTCGTCTCGTGCGGTCGTCACCTCGGCCACCCGACGTCGCAGCGCCTCCTCGCGGGTAGCCCCGAGCAGCAGCGCGTCCAGGCGAAGCCGGAGGTGGCACAACGGCCGGGTCAGCAGGAGGAAGAGGATGACCGCAACGGTGAAGTCGACCGCGGTGAAGGCCAGCGCCTGCCCGATCTCGGTGATGTGCAAGAACCCGTACGGCCTATCGAAGACGTCGGGAAGCCCGAGCCACAGGAAGAACCAGACGATGGTCCACAGCGGGTAGATCAGAAGGCCGACGACGCAAGCGGACAGGATGAATCCCACACTGGAGCTGTAGAGCGTCCAGCCGTAGTCACGCCACCGCGCCGCCTCGGAGCCCCACAACCGGACACGACCGATTATGGAGCGCCCGGAACCATCCGCGTAGGTTTGCCGGACCGGCTCGGGCAGGCCACTCCCGGCAAGTGCACGTTGCCGGTTGCAGGCCCACCTCGTCGCCGGCACCGTGCACAGCAGTATCGGCACTCCCACCCCACCGAGGGGCACGAGGGCGAGGGCAACCGTGCTCAGGACGAAGAGGATCAGAGCGGGCACGGCCAGGAGCATCGACGCAAGGCTGATCACGGTGAGCCTCAGTCGACCCGGACGTCTCGGCGGGCCGGCCGGGTCGGCCGTGAGGGTCGCCGCAGAGGAGGTCATGGGTCCATCCTGCCCTGTGCCCGACGAGGTGGCAGTAGGCGCAAGCCCCACCAGACCGGCGTGCGGGGTGGGCCTGGGCCTACCCCCGTCCGGGTCCTGGCACCCGTGACCGGAGAGGTCTGAGAGGGAAGTCTGAATGCGTCGGCCACTTGCCGATCGGACTCTCCAGGAGGAGCTCTCATGCGACGTAGGAACATCACCGGGCGGCTGGCGCGCTGGAGCGCACGGCACCCATGGCGGGCAGTCGGTGTCTGGTTGGTGCTCGTGGTGCTCGCCGTCGGCGCCGGATCCGCGATGGCTATGAAGACACCGACGGCTGTGGATCAGCGCGTCGGCCAGTCGGGTCGAGCGGCCGCCATGCTTGAGGCCGCGGGTCTGCAGACGCCGGACACCGAGTATGTCCTGATCGGCGGGTCGGCCGGGCGAGCCGACAGGCACTCCGCGGAAGGCGTCGCACACGTGATAGCGACCCAGGTGTCGGGTGATCACGTTGTCGCCGGCACCCAGCACCCGGTGTGGTCAACGGACGGGGGCACGCTGATGCTTCCGATTACGTTGAAGGAGCGGGCGAATGGCGCGGACCCGGATGTGTCCGGGATTCAGCACGTTGTGACCGAAGCTGCCCACGACCATCCGGGGATGAAGATCGCCGAGGCCGGCACCGCCTCCCTGAACGCCGCGGTCAACGACAGGGTCGGTTCGGACCTGGGATCGGCCGAGTCGATCAGCCTGCCGATCACGCTGCTGATCATGCTCGTGGTCTTCGCAGCACTGATCGCCGCAGGCATCCCGGTGCTGCTCGCCCTGACCAGTGTGCTCGCCACGATGGGACTGATGGGCCCGATCTCGCACCTCATCCCGATGGAGTCGACCGTCACCAGCATGATCCTGCTGATCGGGATGGCGGTCGGGGTGGACTACTCCCTCTTCTACCTCAAGCGGGAGCGTCAGGAGCGCGCCAAGGGCGCCACGAAGCTGGACGCGGTGGAGATTGCCACCCAGACGTCAGGGCACTCGATCGTGGTCTCCGGGTCGGCCGTGATCGCCTGCATGGCCGGCCTGTATGCCGTGGGCAGCGTGACGTTCAACAGCCTTGCCGCCGGCGCGATCCTCGTTGTGGCAATTGCCGTATTCGGTTCCCTTACCGTGCTGCCCGCGCTCCTGGTGATCTTCGGGCACTGGGTGGACCGCCCGCGCGTGCCGCTCTTGTGGCGCCTGGTTGCTCGAATACGACCCGGCGGCGCAAGCCGAGTGATCTTCGCTCCGGTGCTTCGGCACCCGAAGACCGCGTTCCTCGCAGCGCTCGTCGTGCTGGTGGCGCTGGCCGGGCCCGCGCTGGGGATGAAGACCCAGCAGGGCAGCCTCGACACCCTGCCACAGAACATCCCGCAGGTGCAGACGATGCAGCGGATCAGCACCCAGTTCCCCTCGGCCAGGGAGGGAGTGCAGGTCGTCCTGACAACGACCTCGGATCGGGCGCAGGCGGTCGCCGCTCTGGGCCGAGTCGCCGCTGCAGCCCGGGCCACGGGTCGCTGGGCTGAGGGTCGGGCTGGGATCAGGGTCGGGCCGGACACCGCTGTCCTGTCGCTGGGCAGCACCGCCGGCGCAGGAAGCAGCACAGCGGACTCGGCCCTGAACGACCTACGGGATCAGCTGGTGCCCAACGCAGTTCGCGGCGTACCGGATGCACGCTGGGCGGTCGGCGGCAGCATGGCCGAGGAATACGACGTCGCGCAGCAGCTGTCCGGCGGGCTACCCAAGGTGCTGGTCATCGTGCTGGGGCTGATGCTGGTCATGATGGCTCTGACCTTCCGCAGCGTCGTTGTCGCGGTGCTGTCCACCCTGCTCAATCTGCTCTCGGTGGGCGCGACCTTCGGGGTGGTGTCGCTGGTCTTCGAGCACACCTGGGCCCAGGGACTATTGGACTTCCACTCGACGGGCGCGCTCATCTCGTGGATCCCAATCTTCCTGTTTGTCGTGCTGATGGGCCTGTCGATGGACTATCACGTGTTTGTGCTCAGCCGGGTTCGTGAGCACGTGCGGCGCGGCCTGCCCCCGCGGGTTGCGGTCGCCTCGGCACTGGACGAGACGGCCGGAGTGGTCACGAGTGCCGCGGTCGTCATGGTCTCCGTGTTTGCGCTGTTTGCGACCCTGAGCATGGTCGAGATGAAGGAGATCGGCGTCGGTCTGTCGGTGGCTGTGCTGCTGGACGCGACCCTGGTGCGCCTCGTCCTGCTTCCGTCCGCGCTGGTGATTCTGGGCAAGGTCGCATGGTGGCCGATGCGAGTTCGCGGGGACCGACCCGAGCCGGTTGCCGACGAGGCGCGGCTCCAGCCGGTTGCAGCGCTACCTCAGCCGTGACCGCGGCTCCGGTGCGGCAGACTGGTGGTATGCCAGCCACCGCACCGGAGCGCCGCGTCGTCGTCGGGGCCGCCCTCGTCGACGACATGTCGCGCCCGCACGTTCTGCTCGGTGCTCGCCGGACCGCGCCGGCTGCGCACGCGGGCGGGTGGGAGCTGCCTGGTGGCAAGGTCGAGCCCGGCGAGGGCCTGCACGCCGCGCTGCACCGTGAGCTGCTGGAGGAGCTTGGCGTCGAGATCCGGGTGGGCGATCAGATCCTGGGACCGCTCGACGGCGCGTGGCCGCTCGGCGAGACCTACGTCATGCACGTGTGGATCACCCGAGTTGCGGGCAGCCACGCACCAGAGCCGCTCGAGGACCATGACCAGCTGCGCTGGCTGACCAGGGCGCAGCTCTTCGACGTGCCCTGGCTGCCCGACGATCTGCCCGTGGTCGAGGCGGTCAGCAGATGGATGACCTGACCGCACGTGGCCTCAGCGCCTGACCCGCCGTCGGCCGACGAGCAGCCCGCCGGCGAGGGCAAGCACAACCGCGACGACCCCGACATACACCCACGGGCTCGTGCTGCCGGATCCACCGGCCGTCGCACTGGCGGTTTTGCTCGCCGCGACCGAGGCTGTGGACGCGCGAGGGGACGGCGCCCCGATGCCTGCGGCCCTGCTGGTGAAGGTGAACTTTCCACTGACTGGATGGCCGTCGACCGACGTGATGCGCCAATCGACGGTGTACGTTCCCGCCGCCGATCCCGGTCGAATGGCCTGGCTGACGGAGTGATTCAAGAGGGTCGGTTTGCCTTCGGTCACGTCGCCCGAGGGGCCTGTCACCTTGAGCACGGTGCCCGTGGCGATGGCGGGATTGTCGAAGGTGAGCACGATCTTTGACGGTGTGTGTCCCACCCTCGACCCGTCCGCTGGCGACGTGGAGATCAGGACATCGTGCGCGAGTGCCTGTGGGGTGATGCTCAGCCACAAGCAGGTCGCGAAGAGCGCAGTCACCAGGGCAAGGAGCCGGCGGATCATGCCGCCACATCATTCACGTGGCGTCGCCGCAGGCCGGCCGCGCCCACTCCGACGCCGACGACGCCGACCGCGAGCCCGCCTCCGCCGAGCCAGCGAGCCGTGGTGTCGGTCGTGGACGGCGGGTCGTGCGCGTCAGCCGCAGCGGTCACGTGGAAGGCCGGTGCGGGGTGCTCCGGCTCTGTCTTGCCCACGCTCTTCTGGTCCCACTTGACGACGTCGCCGTTCGAGTACTTCTGAGCGGCGGGCACCGCCACCTGTTTGCCGGCCTCCGGCAACGGCCCCACGGACAGAGCGAAGGTCTCGAACTGGTCAGGGGCGATGCCCTGTCCGGACTCGGCTGTCCAGGTCACCGTGCGGACGGCCTCGGTGACGGTCGCTCCGTCGTGGGCGACGGGGTGCGGCAGTGTGGCGGTGTGCAAGGTGGCCTTCCAGCCCGGCACGGGCTGCACGCTGACGCTGAGGAAGGGGTCCTGCTGGGGGAGCGTGACCGTGAGCTGGGTCGTCGAGGCCGTGGCCTCCTCGTTGGGGACGCGGAAGGTGAGCACCGAGAACGAACCGGCCTCGGTGGTGCTGGGTGTGACGCGCACATGGGCGGATGCGGCGGCGGCGCCGCCGAGCAGCAGAGCCCCGCAGAGCCCGATGGTCGCTGCGGCGCGGATGGGCAGGATGGATCGCATGGTGATTCCTGTCGGTTGAGCAGCCGTCGGCGGGCCAGTTTGTCGTGGCGCCGCGCGGCACAGTGGACGAAGGTCAGGCGAAGATCGCCTGCGGTGGCCCACGGCGGCTCGGGACGGGATCGATCCCCTCATGAGTCGGCGAGAGCAGAGGTGCGACGGGCGCGGTCCGAGACGGGAGAACCGCCCCGACCGGGCGGTCCGGCAGTCGGCGGCCGAAGTAGGCGGCCAGTGACCAGAGCAGGGTCTCGCCATACGCCAGCAGCAGCGCGAGGGCCGTGGTCGCGCCGGCGTGCGCCAAGATCATCCCCGCGCTCATGTCCATCGGCGGCATCCCTGCTCCGGCGGGCAGGGTGTCGAGCGCGCGCGTGCGGTGACTGGACGGACCGTGGCCGTGGATCTGGGTGTCGATGGGTGCCCGGTCGGCCAGACAGGTGAATGTCGTGTGGAGGATGACCTGCATTCCGCCGAGCAGCGCAAGAGTCTTGAGGCGGCTCAATCTGCGGCCGGCGCACAACGTGGTCGTGACCGTTGCCAGCAGCACCGCCATCGCGACAACTCCGGGCCCGGGCGATGCCGCGCCGGCCCCGACGTGCGCCGCAAGCGCCAGAGCGACCGCCGCACCACCCAGTGCGGCGGATCGCGCAAGCCGTCTGGTTTCTCGTGTCAGTTCCACTGCGCGCAGTCTATGAGGTTGCCGGGTGACACAACCTTCCGCACAAAATCACCGGTCACTAAAACCCCATACGTCACACGAGTCATGGGAGGATGCCCGGGGTATGCGGACTGCCTGGCGCGGCCCGCCCGGGTGGGTGCAACTTCGCTGACCGGTCGGTCGCCACCTCGGACCCGTTGAGATGATTTTGAAGGAGACTCATGTATCGGTGTGTTCGCCCCATTGGAGCAGCCCTGGCCCTGGCCCTTGCCGGTTCGTTCGCGGTCACTGCCACCGCCTCGGCAGCTGCGTCGCCATCGGGGCGCTCGGACCTTCGCGCGGTCGCCCCGGCCAGGGCCGCCGGCATCACCCAGGCCGGCCAGGCATACATGGGCTGGTCCGCCAAGGCTCATGGGGGGCCGGCCGCAGCGGGCCGTGCCACCACCGGCGCCATGCTGACTCCCAACCTCACTCCGACCTCCGGGCCGCAGGGCATCGACGTCTCCGCCTGGAATGGAGAAGTCGACTGGGCATCGATGGCGCGCAGCGGATCAACCTTTGCCTACGTCAAGGCGACCGAGGGCAACTACTACACGAGCTCCACGTTCGCTCAGCAGTACAACGGCGCCTACAACGCGGGACTTATCCGCGGCGCATACCACTTTGCCAACCCCAGCGTGTCCTCGGGCGCCGTCCAGGCCGACTACTTCGTCAGCCACGGCGGTGGCTGGTCTCCTGACGGTCGGACGCTGCCCGGCGTGCTGGACATCGAGTACAACCCCTACGGGTCGACGTGCTACGGCCTGACAACGAGCCAGATGAGCAACTGGATCGCCTCGTTCACCAGTCGGTACAACTCGCTTACCGGTCGCGACGCGGTGATCTACACGACGTACGACTGGTGGAGTCAGTGCACCGGCAACACCACCCGGTTCAACAGGACCAACCCGCTGTGGGTGGCCCGATACGCCAGCACCCCGGGCGTCCTGCCTGGACAATGGCCCGCCTACACATTCTGGCAGCATGCCTCAACACCCATCGACGAGAACTGGTTCAACGGCACGACAAGCCGCCTGAAGGTGCTGGCCCGAGGCACCTGTCTCCTGCCGCTGGGCGCCCCGACGCACCTCCGGGTGCTTCACGAGGGCATGACCGGCAGCGACGTGGAATACCTGCAGAAGGCGCTGAATGAACTCGGTGCCCACCTTGCGGTCGACCACGACTTCGGGCCCGCCACGCTGAGCGCCGTCAAGACGTTCCAGCGGGAGGCCCACATCGCAGTGGACGGCTCCGTCGGGCCGATCACCTGGTCGCACCTGAAGGCCGAGCTCGCGAGCAAGGCGTGCAAGTAACGACTCGTAGAGCCGTCGTCCAAGCACTCTCGCAAGCCTTCGGGTTGGGCGCGACACTGGAAGCGTGAGAGTTGTCGGGCTCGTCGTCGTGGTCGGGTGGACGGCATTCTGGCGGTATTGGGCTCGTTGCCGCCTCCTCGATGAAGCGGGTGGCCGGGTGCGGTGGTCCCGCGCGGTTCGCGTAAGGATGGTGCTCGTAGTCGTGGTGATCGCGCTGGTCCGGCTGGGCGTCGTCCAGCCGGGTGCCTTCCGGCACGAGAGCCTCCGGACGGGCCCGTGGGAAGCAGTCGCTGGGCTGGTGCTCCTCGCCCATGGGCTGGGTTTCGCCGTCTGGGCGAGGGTGCACATCGGGCGCAACTGGGGCACGCCGATGACGCAGAAGACGGAGCCGGAGCTGGTCACCAGTGGCCCGTATCGCCTGGTCCGCAACCCGATCTACTCAGGGATCATCGTCGCCGGCGTCGGCACCGCCGTGGCACTGAACTGGCTGTGGCTCATCATCGTGGCGCTGCCCGCGAGCTACTTCATCTATAGCGCGATCGTCGAGGAGCGCTACCTGGCCGAGCAGTTCCCGGAGGCCTACCCGGGCCTACAAGCGCTCGACCCGGATGTTCCTCCCGTTTATCTTCCAAGTCGGCGCCGCCCGGACTGATGCGTGCGTCTGGGCAGCACTCGACTACACCTGGCGAACGAGGTCAATCCAGAATCGGTCCTCGCCGTGCCGTGGGGCATCGGGCTCGCCGCCGTTGCGGAGGATCACCCGGCGGGATGCTTCATTGTCCGGATCGCAACAGAGCAGGACGCGTTGCAGTCCGAGCGTTCGGCAGCGGTCCAACCCAGCGCTGAGCATCCGGGTGGCATGTCCCTGTCGACGCCAGGGGGCCACGACGTGGTAGCCGATGTGTCCGCCCTCTTCGTCGGCCAGGTCGCCGTTGAGCTCGTGCCGGATGACGAGCGTGCCCAGGTAGTACTCGCCCGCGACGTACCAGAACAGAGTGCTGGGCACCGCCCACCGCTGCTTACTCCGCGACGAACGTCGACGAACCGGCCAAAGTCATCGCTGGCCGCGGCCAGCCACTTCGTATTCGCCCCGCGCAGCACGTAGTCGGCCTGCACCTCGATGACCGAGCGGGACGACGGGCATCCAGCACGCCGGGCGGCGATCGTCGTCAGCGTTGGTGGGGCCGGCGGAGGGCGCGGGGCAGGTAGGTTGCCCCCGGCGCGGCGGCCGTCGTCGACATGATGTCGGACGGGTTGGACACCTGGCATCGCTGCAGCGAGAGGCAGCCACAGCCGATGCAGGAGTCCAGGCCCTCGCGCAGCTTGGTCAGCGCCGCGATCTGCTCATCGAGCCGGCCTCGCCAGTGCCTCGACAGTCGCTGCCAGTCGGCCTTGGTCGGCGTGCGCTGGTCGGGCAGGGCGTCCATCTCGCTGCGAATCTCGTCGAGTGTGAGCCCCACGTTGCTCGCGGCCCGGATGAAGGCCAGGCGACGCAGGACGGCCCGCTCGAACCTCCGTTGTCCGCCACTGTTGCGCGTCGCGTGGATCAGGCCCTCCGACTCGTAGTAGCGGATCGCCGAGGCGGCGAAGCCGCTGCGCTGCGCGACCTCTCCGACCGCAAGCAGATCATGTTTGTCCATGTTTACCCCTTGACATGAAGTTGACTTTAACTTCAAGGATGCAGGAAGAAGGCAATCCGATCAAGGAGTTACGACATGCAGGTCAAGACCGAACGACAGGTTGCACTGGTGACGGGAGGATCGGCCGGTCTGGGACTCGAGCTGGTGCGCACGTTGGCCACCGAAGGCTGGACCGTCGTCACCGACGGGAGAGACCGGACTCGCCTGACCGCGGCGGCGGAGCGGGACAATGTCGTACCGGTCCCGGGCGACGTCACAGATTCCGAGCATCGGCTGGCCCTCGCGGCCGTCGTGCACGACCTGGGCAGGCTGGACCTGCTGGTCCACAACGCCAGCACCCTTGGTCGATCCCCGCTTCCCCCGCTGCGCGACGTCGGCATTGACGACCTGAGGAAAGTGTGGCGCGCCAACCTCGGCGCCCCGCTGGTGCTGACCGGTGCGCTCTTGCCGCAGCTGATCGAGTCGCGCGGCATCCTGCTGTCGATCTCCTCCGACGCGGCGATCGAGCACTACGAGGGGTGGGGCCTGTATGGAGCGTCCAAGGCAGGACTCGACCACGTCACCTTGACGTTCGGTGCGGAGAACCCCGAGATCACGGCATACGCCGTCGACCCCGGCGATATGCGCACCCAGATGCACCAGGACGCGTTCCCGGGTGAGGACATCAGCGACCGTCCACTGCCGGCCACGGTGGTGCCGCACCTGATGGCGCTGCTGGAGCAGCGACCTGCCTCGGGCCGGTACCGCGCACACGACTTCGCCACCCCCGACGCCGCCGTCTCGGCAGGAGCCACCCCGAAATGAAGACCTTGAGCAGCACACCGACAACGCACTTTCCGCAACCGGATCTCAGCATCGCACCCGCTCCCGCCGAGCAGCGTGGCCTTGCCAGAGACGAGGTGCGCCTCCTGGTGGCGACACCAGCCGGCATCACGCACGCACGATTCCGTGATCTGCCCGACCAGTTGGTGCCCGGCGACCTGGTCGTCGTGAACAACTCGGCCACGGTGGCGGGCGAGATCGACGCACGAATGGATGCGGGGGGACGGGCTGGCACGAAGATCGTGCTGCATGTGGCCGGTCAGCTCGATGACGGCGGCTGGGTGGTCGAGCTGCGCACCTGGCCGGATGCGTCGGCGGCGATCCTCGGTGCCGAGCCGGACGTCCACCTGGAGATCGGCGATCTGACGCTGACCCTGCTCGCGCCGTACCCGGGAGAGGGCTCGACGCCGACCGGGCACGGCAACCGCCTCTGGCGAGCCACGGTCGACGGCAACCTGAGGCGCGCGCTGGACGAGGGAGGACGACCGATCGCCTACGGCTACCTGGACCGGCGCTACCCGCTGTCGGCCTACCAGAGCGTGTTCGCGACCGTGCCGGGCAGTGCGGAGATGCCCTCCGCCGGGCGTCCGTTCTCGCAGGCGGTGATCACCCGGCTGGTGGCCGCCGGGGTCTCGATCGCTCCCGTCACGTTGCACACCGGGGTCTCGTCCCAGGAGGCCGGTGAGGCGCCGCAGACCGAATGGTTCGAGGTGCCGTCCTGGAGCGCGGCACTCCTGAACGCGACGCGCGCTGCGGGTGGCCGAGTGATCGCGGTGGGTACGACGGTCACCCGGGCGCTCGAGTCCGCGGTCGGTGCTGACGGGAGCGTGCACGAGGCGCGGGGCTGGACCGACCGGGTGGTCTCACCGCAGGATCCGGCACGGGTCGTCGACGGACTGATCACCGGATGGCACGATCCGCAGGCGTCTCACCTGCTGCTCGTCGAGTCCGTCGCGGGCTCCGAGCTGACCCAGGCGGCCTACGACGCGGCGGTGGCGCAGGGCTATCTCTGGCACGAGTTCGGCGACTCCGCGCTGCTCCTGCGAGGAGCGAGCCAGAGCACTCTGTCCGGATGTGACCTTGGTCACCGGGCATGAGGGGGGCGGGCCCGTGGTCAGGGCGGCGCCGAAACCCTGAGACACTATGCCTTATGTCAGAAAAGACCCGCGGTGACGTGCGCAACGTCGCCATTGTTGCCCACGTCGACCACGGCAAGACCACGCTGGTGGACAAGATGCTGTGGCAGACCGGCGCCTTCAGCGACCGCCAGACTGTCGAGACCACCGGTGAGCGGGTGATGGACACGGGTGACCTGGAGCGTGAGAAGGGCATCACGATCCTGGCGAAGAACACCGCGATCCACTATCGCGGCAAGGGCGCTGCCGAGCGTGGCCACGGCGACGGCGTGACGATCAATATCATCGACACCCCTGGGCACGCCGACTTCGGCGGTGAGGTCGAGCGTGGCCTGTCCATGGTCGACGGCGTGGTGCTGCTGGTCGACGCATCCGAGGGTCCGCTGCCGCAGACGCGTTTCGTCCTGCGCAAGGCGCTGACCGCCAAGATGCCGGTGATCCTGTGCATCAACAAGGTCGACCGCCCGGACAGCCGCATCGCGGAGGTCGAGGAGGAGACCTACGAGCTCTTCATGGACCTGCTGGAGGATGCGTCCGCGGACGCCGACCAGCTGGACTTCCCGGTGGTCTACGCCTCCGCGAAGGCCGGCATCGCCTCGCTGACCCGGCCCGCCGACGGCGGGCTGCCCGACGGCGACGACCTCGAACCGCTCTTCCAGACGATCCTCGAGACGATCCCCGCGCCGGCGTATGACGACGAGGCGCCGTTGCAGGCGCACGTCACCAACCTCGACTCCAGCAACTTCCTCGGCCGCCTGGCGCTGTTGCGGGTGCGCAACGGTGAGATCCGCAAGGGCCAGCAGGTCATGTGGTGCCGTCACGGTGGCACCCAGCAGAAGGTGAAGATCACCGAGCTGCTGATGACCGAGGGCCTGGACCGCAAGCCGGCGGAGAAGGCCGGCCCCGGCGACATCATCGCCGTCGCAGGGATCCCGGAGATCACCATCGGTGAGACGCTCGCGGATGCCGACAACCCGATCCCGCTCCCGCTGATCACCGTCGACGAACCGGCGATCTCCATGACGATCGGCATCAACACCTCGCCCATGGCCGGGCGGGTGCGGGGCGCGAAGATCACCGCCCGACTCGTCAAGGACCGCCTGGACCGTGAGCTGGTCGGCAACGTGTCCCTGAAGGTGCTGCCGACCGAGCGCCCGGACGCCTGGGAGGTTCAGGGGCGAGGTGAGCTCGCCCTGGCCATCCTGGTGGAGCAGATGCGCCGCGAGGGCTACGAGCTGACCGTGGGCAAGCCGCAGGTCGTCACCAAGGAGATCGACGGCAAGCGGCACGAGCCGGTCGAGCGGATGACCATCGACACCCCGGAGGAGTACCTCGGCGCGATCACCCAGATCATGGCGGCCCGCAAGGGTCGGATGGAGCAGATGACCAACCATGGCACCGGCTGGGTCCGGATGGAGTTCCTGGTGCCGTCTCGTGGCCTGATCGGCTTCCGCACCGAGTTCCTGACCGAGACCCGGGGCACCGGCATCGCCCACCACGTGTTCGAGGACTACGAGCCGTGGTTCGGCCCGATCGTGACACGCCTGTCCGGCTCACTGGTGGCCGATCGCACCGGCGCCGTCACGGCATACGCCATGGTCAACCTGCAGGAGCGCGGTGTGCTGTTCGTCGACCCGACGACCGAGGTCTATGAGGGGATGATCATCGGCGAGAACTCCCGCTCCGATGACATGGACGTGAACATCACCAAGGAGAAGAAGCTCACCAACGTGCGCGCCTCCAGCGCGGACAACTTCGAGAAGATCTTCCCGCCGCGCAAGCTCTCGCTGGAGCAGTCCCTGGAGTTCTGTCGGGAGGACGAGTGCGTCGAGGTGACTCCCGACGAGGTGCGTATCCGCAAGGTGATCCTGGGTGCGAGTGAGCGTGGGCGGGCGGCCGCTCGCGCCCGTCGCTAGACCCAACCCCGCGAAGTCCTCGCTCGTGCCTCCCCCGCTGGCTGAAGCCAGTGTGCCAGCGGGCGGTACCCCCATCGGTACTTCGCGCGGACTCCGGCCAGTGGTGGACCGACAGTGTCAAGATGCGAATGTAGACGCCATGACTCGACTGCTATTCGTGCACGCGCACCCCGACGACGAGTCATTGTGGACCGGACTGGCGATCGCGCATCATGCCCGGCTCGGCGACGAGGTTCACGTGCTGACCTGCACTCTCGGGGAGGAGGGCGAGGTCATCCCCTCGGACCTGGCGCACCTCGAGCTGCCGGCCGGTCGGCCACGGGACCCCGAGGCGCCGGATCCGCTGGCAGACGTGCGGCGCGCCGAGCTGCGCGCTGCCGTGGCCGAGCTCGGCGTCACCTCCTCGGTGGTGCTGGGGGAGCAGGGCGGTCCGGAGCGGTCCTACCGCGACTCGGGGATGGCCGGCACGCCGTCGGCGGCACACCCGCGAGCGTTCGCTCGGGCTCCGCTGTCGGAGACCGGCGCGCTGATCGCCGCGCACCTCGACCGGCTGGCCATCGAGGTCGTCGTCACCTACGACGAGCACGGCGGTTATGGCCATCCCGACCACATCCAGACGCACCGGGCGACCCGTGAGGCCGTTCGCACCTGCTCCTCGGCGCCCCGGATGTATGCCGCCGTCACCCCCGACTCGTGGGCGCGCGAGGACCGTGCCTGGCTGGCCCAGCACGTCCGGGAGCCGGGCGTGCTGGTCCCGGCCCAGAGCGACGCGTACCCGCCGTCGGTCGTGGCGGACGAACTGGTCACCGATAGTGTTCAAGACGCGCAGGCAGGTGCGATGCAGGCCGCCGCGCTGCGCCGGCACCGGACCCAGGTGATGGTCCACGACGGCTGGTTCACCCTGTCGAACCGTGTTGCGGCACGCCTGTCCGGACGCGAGGGGTATGCCCGGGTGGACCCGGAAACCGGAGCATTGGTGGCGCCACAGCACAGTGGCGAAGGCCGATCGGAAAGGGGGCGCCGAGATGAGTGAAGCGGTGGACGTGCCGGACGTCGATCCGGACGAGTACCGGCAGGTCATCGGCAGATTCGCGAGCGGAGTCACGGTGGTCACGACTCGTGACGGTCGTCTCGATCACGCGATGACCGCCAACGCCCTGATGTCGGTGTCGCTCGATCCCGTTCTGCTGTGCCTGAGCGTCGAGTGCGAGGCACGCTTCCACGATGCGGTCGTGGAGGCGGGCGTATGGGGTGTCAGCATCCTGCCGTCGAGCGCCCGGGCCACCGCGGCCTGGCTGTCCACCCGGGGGCGTCCACTGCACGGACAGCTGGAACGGATACCGCACACCTACGGCCCGGCGACCGGTGTGCCGTTGCTGGACGACTCCCTCGCGTTGCTCGAGTGTCGCACTGTGGACACGCATCCGGCAGGTGACCACACGCTCCTGGTCGGCCACGTAGTGTGGATGGCGACCACAGAACACCCAGGGGACGCACTCGTGTACTACCGCGGCCAGTTTGGAGCCCTTCCGTGACCTGCGACCCCGCACCGTCCGCCCCTCGCCGGCGTCGAGGTCGCAATGTCGTCCTCGGGGCACTCGGGGGCGTCGTCGTGCTCGCCGGTGCCTACGTCGCCCTGGCCGCCTGGCAGACCGGCAAGGTGCCGAAGGGGACCACGGTTGCCGGTGCCGACATCGGTGGCCTGTCGAAGTCGGCGGCCCAGACCACAGTGGATGCGGCCGTTGCGGGGCAGCTTGATAAGCCCGTCACCATCGCCGTGAACAGCAAGTCGCTGACGCTCACCCCCTCGAAGGCGGGGCTGTCCTTCGACACTGCACACGTCCTGGACGACCTGACCGGGTTCACTCTCGATCCCGCGACGGTGCTCGGGCACTTCACCGGCGGCCCGGATCGCACCGTTCCCACCCAGGTCGACAGGCCCGCCCTGGCGGCGGCGGTCCAGCTCGCCGGTGAGAGCATTCACGGCTCGCCGGTCAACGGGTCGGTGACGTTCAATGACGGCAAGGTCGACGTGGTTCGGTCCAAGCCGGGGACCGGTATCGACAGCACGGCGGTGGCGAGCACGATCGCCAAGAGCTGGCCGCAGAAGCACCAGTTCACCGCAACGGTGGACGAGCAGCCGGCGCCATTGACCAACGCCGAGATCGACACGTTTGTGAGGACGTTCGCCAACAAGGCGATGGGCGGCCCCGTCACGGTCAAGGCCGGCGCCAAGACCACCAAGTTGACGCCCACCATGATCTCCGGTGTGTTGAGCGCGAAGGTCGCCGACGGCAAGATCGGTCCAGTGGTCGACAAGAAGGCGCTCGACGCGCTCCTCGACGAGGTCAGTGCGGACCTGGTCACTGCACCGGTCAACGCCAAGATCACGCAGGTGGGTGGCAAGACGACCGTTCTCCCGGCGAAGGACGGCAACACCCTCGACCCGGCCGGTGCGGATGCCGCACTGCTGAAGGCGCTGACCGCGCCGGACCGCACCATGAGCGTCCGGACCAAGCCTGAGAAGGCGCAGGTCAGTGCCGCCGAGCTCAAGCAGACGCAGAAGACCGACAGGCATGAGCTGGTCTCCACGTTCGTGTCCAACTTCCCCACGGGGCCGCAGAACGCCGCCCGCACTCAGAACATCAAGGTCGCGCTCGCCAGGATCAACGGCACCTATGTGGCGCCGGGTGAGCAGTTCAGCCTGCTCAAGGCACTGACCCCGATCGACGGGTCGAACGGATACATCAACGCGCCGGTGCTCGTCGATGGCGTGGACGTGCCCGGCATGGGTGGTGGCATCTCGCAGGTGTCGACCACGCTGTACAACGCCACGTTCTTCGCCGGTCTTCAGGAGGACGAGCACACCGCTCACGGCTACTGGATCGCTCGGTATCCCATGGGCCGTGAGGCCACACTGTGGGTGCCGACGATCGACAACAAGTGGACCAACGACTCGGGGCACGGCATCACGATCCAGGCAGGCATCGAGGGCCATGCAGCCGTGATCCGGCTTTACGGCACCAAGGTGTTCAGCGTGACCTCACACACGGGGAATCCGTTCAACATCGTTGCTCCGAAGACGCGCACGCTGCACACCAAGCACTGCATGACGCAGCCACCCGTCAAGGGGTTCGACGTCACAGTGACCCGGGTGGTCACGAAGGCGGGAAAGGTCGTCAAGAACGAAAGTCTGACGACGCACTACGACCCCGCCGATCGCGTGATTTGCGAGTAGCGGCAGATGCTTTCGACCATTGGGGTGACTGTGACCACTGAACTGACCCAAGCGCTACGTCGTGCCGGCGTGGGTGATGTCCTGTCCGACGGACTCAGCCGTGCCGCATACTCCAGTGACGCGTCGCTCTATCGGCTGGTGCCTCAGGTGGTCGTGCGACCTCACGAGCGTGACGAGGTGTTGGCCACTTTGGCCGTATGCCGTGACGCCGGAGTGCCGTTGGTCGCCCGAGGCGGGGGCACGTCGATCGCCGGCAACTCCATCGGCGAGGGCGTGGTGATCGACTTCAGCCGATACATGAACCGCGTGCTGGAGTTCGACGCGTCCGCCGGCGCAGCGGTGGTCCAACCCGGCACGGTGCACGCCACTTTGCAGAAGCAGGCACTGGCTGAGGGCTGGCGATTCGGACCGGACCCGTCGTCGCACTCGCGGTGCACGGTCGGTGGGATGGTCGGCAACAACGCCTGCGGCTCACGGGCGCTGGGCTACGGGCGCACCAGTGACAACGTCCTGGCGCTGGAGTCGGTGACGGCCGCCGGTGAGGTCCTGCGCACGAGACATGGTGAAGATCGCGCCGATGTCGTTGCGGCGTCGCCGGTCTGGGCTGGGCTCGACGCGATCGCGCAAAGGCACCTGGGCGTCATACGGCCGGAGTTTGCCAGGTTCGGCCGCCAGGTCTCCGGCTATGCGGCCGAGCATCTGCTCCCGGAGAACGGCTTCGACGTCTCGCGGTTCCTCGTCGGCAGTGAGGGGACGCTGACGGTGCTGACCGAGGCGACGATGCGCCTGGTCAGGGAGCCTTCGCACCGGGTCCTGGTGGTGCTCGGATATGCCGACATCTACGACGCCGGTGACGCCGCTCCGTCCGTGCTGGAGTTCTCACCCATTGCGGCGGAGGGGTTGGACAAGCGCATCGTGGACATCCTGACCGCTCGTCGCGGGCCGTCCGCGGTGCCGGACCTGCCACGCGGGGAGGGCTGGCTCTTCGTCGAGATCGCGGGGGATGACCGTGCCGAGGTGATTGCGCGGGCGCATCGGGTGGCCGACGGGTGCGGCGCGTTGGACAGTGCGGTGATCGAGGACCTGGCGGTTGCGGCCACGCTGTGGCGAGTGCGCGAGGACGGGGCGGGCCTGTCCAGTCGCAGCGCCCGCGACCGGCCGGCGCATGCCGGGTGGGAGGACGCGGCGGTGCCACCCGGCCGGCTGGGCGCGTACCTGCGCGAGTTCGACGAGCTGATGTCCGCGCACGACCTGACCGGGCTGCCCTACGGCCACTTCGGTGACGGGTGCCTGCACATCCGGATCGACTTTCCGCTGGACCGGCCGGACGGGATGCAGGGATACAGCGAGTTCATCGATGCGTCGGCGGATCTGGTTGCCAAGTATGAGGGTTCGTTCTCCGGTGAGCATGGCGACGGGCGGGCGCGCAGTGGGCTGCTGCCGAAGATGTACTCGCCGGAGGTGATTGCACTGTTCGGCGAGGTGAAGCGCCACTTCGACCCTGCCGGGCTGCTCAACCCCGGGGTACTGGTCGACCCCGCTGCGCCGACTGACTATCTGCGCATACCGGCAGCCGGCAGGGTGTCGGAGCCACTGGCGCTGAAGTACCTTCACGATGGCGGTGACTTCGCGCAGGCCGTGCACCGGTGCACGGGTGTGGGCAAGTGCCGGGCCGACAACAGTGCTGCGGGAGGGGTGATGTGCCCGTCCTACCTCGCGACCGGCGAGGAGAAGGACTCGACCCGTGGCCGTGCGCGGGTGCTGCAGGAGATGGTCAACGGCAGTCTGGTGCACGGGTGGTCCTCACCGGAGGTGCACGACGCGCTCGACCTGTGTCTGTCCTGCAAGGGCTGCGCGTCGGACTGCCCGACCGGCATCGACATGGCCTCCTACAAGGCCGAGGTCCTGCATCAGACCTACCGCCACAAGCCGCGCCCGCGATCGCACTATGCGCTCGGCCAGCTGCCGCGCTGGGTGCGCCTCGGGGGCCGGATGCCGAAGATTGCCAACGTGATGCTCGGCCTTGGAGATAGGGTCGGGGCGTTCAAGCGACTTGCCGGGGTGGACCCGCGACGGTCTCTGCCGGAGCTCGCGCCGGTGACCTTCCGACAGTGGTGCAGCACGCACGGTGTGAAGACGGTCGAGGAGAGCGACGGGCAACCCGACCGGGTGCTGCTGCTCACCGACACCTTCACGAACCACTTCTCGCCGGAGATCGGCCAGGCGGCGGTGCGGGTGCTGCGCGATGCCGGTCTCGAGCCGGTGATCACGAGCCGCGACGGGTGCTGCGGGCTGACCTGGATCACCACCGGGCAGCTCGACGCGGCGCGCCGCATTCTCGGCAAGACACTGGACGACCTGGAGCCCGCTGTGCGGCAGGGGATCCCGATCGTCGGCCTGGAGCCGTCGTGCACGGCGGTCTACCGCAGCGACGCGCTCGAGCTGCTCGGTGAGGAGCGTGCGGGCGGTGTGGCACGGCATACCAAGACCCTCGCCGAGCTGCTGACCGGCCTCGACTCGTGGAGCCCCCCCGACCTGTCGGACGAGCGCCTGACGGCGCAGCCGCACTGTCACCACCATGCCGTGCTCGGCTGGTCGGCCGACGCCCAGCTGCTCAAGGACGCAGGTGCCGATGTGACGAGGCTGGCCGGTTGCTGCGGCCTCGCCGGCAACTTCGGGGTCGAAGAGGGGCACTACGACGTCTCGGTCAAGGTCGCCGAGCACCAGCTGCTGCCGGCGCTGCGGGCCGACCCGGATGCGACGCTCTTGGCAGACGGCTTCTCCTGTCGCACGCAGGCCGAGGACCTCGCCGACCGCAAGGGCGTCCACCTGGCCCAGATCCTTGACCCCCTCCACCGAGAGGTCACTTAAAACACCCGAGAGGTCACGAATAACACTCGAGAAGTCAGTTACAACACACGAAAGATCACTGCTGTCCCTCCGCGCGGGATCACCCTCTCCGGTTCTTCGCTGCGAGAAGAAGGTAGTGACTTCTCGACGGAGATTTGTGACCTCTCGGGTGTTACTTCTGACTTCTCGCGTAGTAGTACTCGTGGTGGATCGCGAAGCCCATCGAGCGATACAGCTCCACCGCGGCCTCGTTGTCCTCGCTGACCTGCAGATACACCAGCCGTATGCCGTGTGCCTGGGCCCGTGCGGCCGCCGTCGCCACGACCAGTCGCCCCAGGCCCTGGCGCCGGGCCTCCGACCGCACATTGATCTCGAACAGCCCCGCCCATCCCGCACTGATCGCGGCCCGGCCGACGGCTTGTGTCCGGTCGTGACGAGACGCGGTGACATACACGGGCTGCTCGACCCGGGTCAGCACCTTCTCGAAGGTGCCACGATGTGCCTGGCCGCGCTCCGAGGTGCCCGACCACCACGCGTCGGTGGGGGAGTCGGTCACGGCGATCTCGACGGGCGACGGCGACCCGACCGACCCCGGTGCCCAGGAGCCCCCGATCGAACCCGGCGTCGAGGAGGCCGCGACGACGGCCGCATCCGCAGTCATGATCAGCGTGCGCTGGAAGATCCGCCAGCCGCGCTGGACCAGTTCGGTGCCGAGAGCGTCTGCGGCCGGGTCGAAGCCCGTGGGCCCGAACAGCTCCATCAGCGCGGGCTGCCCGAGCGCGGCATACCACTGCTCGGCGTGGGTGACGGCAGCCGAGAGCGGCAGGCCGGGGTCGCCCAGTGGCAGGACAGAGTTGGCCCGACCGGTGTAGCCCTCCGCCGATCGCAACAGCCACCGCCCGAGCCACTGCGACTGCAACGGCGGCATCGCGGCCACCATCAGCTCCTGCAGGTCGTCCATGCCGATCGCCAGGTGTGGGCGGCCGCGTCGGGCGGGGGCCGGCGGCACCGGTTTGGCGAGGAGGATGGCATCCCTGGTGATCCGGACGGCGCCCCGGCGGCGGGTATGCACCGTCACCGTGTCCGCGGTGACGTCGATCACATCGCCGAGGGCATCGGTCGCCGAATCACCGGTGCGATAGCGGACCACCACCCGCATCCCGGGACGAAATCGTGTCGTGAGTTCGACCTCATTAAAGTCAGAGACCATCGTGTCGGCATACTAGAGAAGTACTGGCGGCTACCGCGCTCCGACCCAGAAGTGCACCGTTGGCCCATGAATGCAGGAGGATCGCTTCACATGACCTACGTCATTGCTCAACCGTGCGTCGACCTGAAGGACAAGGCGTGCATCGAGGAGTGTCCGGTCGACTGCATCTACGAGGGCAAGCGGACCCTCTACATCCACCCGGACGAATGCGTCGACTGCGGTGCGTGCGAGCCGGTCTGCCCGGTGGAAGCGATCTACTACGAGGACGACACTCCGGAGGAGTGGGCCGACTACTACAAGGCGAACGTGGAGTTCTTCGACGACCTCGGCAGTCCCGGCGGTGCCGCCAAGCTCGGCATGATCGACAAGGACCACCCGCTGATCGTCGCCCTGCCGCCGCAGTCACATGACGAGTAGGTCCCTTCCGGGCTTTCCCTGGGACTCGATAGCCGACGCGAAGCGGCTGGCCAGTGAGCATCCGGACGGCCTGATCGACCTCAGCGTCGGGACCCCGGTCGATCCGACCCCGCAGGTCCTGCAGGACGCGTTGAGTGCGGCCGCCAATGCTCACGGCTATCCGCAGGTGCATGGCACGCCGGATCTGCGCCAGGGTGTCGCGGACTGGTTCGCGAGGCGCCGAGGCGCCTCCGGCGTCGACCCGGACGGTGTCATGCCGACGGTCGGCAGCAAGGAGTTGATCGCCTGGCTCCCCACGCTGCTGGACCTCGGAGTCGGCGACGTCGTCGGCTGCCCGCACCTGGCCTACCCGACGTATGACGTGGGCGCACGGCTCGCGGGCGCCCGCCCCTGGGCGGCGCACAGTCTGCTGCAGTACGGCCCGACGCGTCCCAAGCTGCTGTGGATCAACTCACCGGGCAACCCGCACGGGCAGGTCCTCGGTCTCGAGCACCTGGCGAAGGTCGTCTCCTGGGCGCGGACCCGCGGCGTGATCGTCGCCAGCGACGAGTGCTACGCCGAGTTCGACTGGCGGGACGAACCCGAGGGACTGAGCACACCGAGCATTCTGGACGACCGGGTATGCGGTGGCAGTCACGAGGGTCTGCTGGCGGTCTACTCGCTGTCCAAGCAGAGCAGCGTCGCGGGATACCGGGCCGCGTTCGTGGCCGGCGACGTCAGCCTGGTCAATCGGCTGGTCCAGGTGCGCAAGCACGCCGGGATGATCGTCCCCTGGCCGGTGCAGCGGGCACTGCTGGCCGGTGTCACCGATGATGAGCACGTGGCGCAGCAGAAGGCGATCTACGCGCGACGCCGCGAGGTTCTGCGGGCCGCGATGGTGCAAGCAGGGTGGCAAATCGACTACTCGGATGCCGGCCTGTACCTTTGGGCTAGTCAGGGTATGTCGTGTCGCGCAAGCGTCGACGAGCTGGCACGGATTGGCATTCTGGTCACCCCCGGGGATTTCTATGGCTCCGCCGGAGACCAGCATGTGCGCGTAGCGTTGACTGCGACGGATGATCAGATCAGGACCGCGGCGGCCCGGATCACAGCTCGGTGGGCGTCGGCTTGACAGCCGGTCAAGACAGGCCTTCTTTTGACGGCAAGCCTGGCTGCTGGGACTTTGTGATCCTGGAGTAACGTCGCACCGGAGGACTTCCCGGTCTTTGTGGCCGGGCCCACAGAAGGACGGATTGCACATGACAGAACAGGCGTCTGCAACCTTCACCGCGGGAGACAAGAAGCTGGAATTCCCAGTCGTCCCCGCCACGGAGGGAAACGCAGGATATGAGATCTCTGCACTGCTCAAGGAGACCGGCAATGTGACACTCGACGTGGGGTATGTGAACACCGCGTCGTGCCAGTCGGCCATCACCTATATCGACGGCGGAGCCGGTATCCTGCGCTATCGCGGGTACCCCATCGAGCAGCTGGCGAAGGGCTCCACCTTCCTCGAGGTCTCCTACTTGCTGATCTACGGTGAGCTGCCGACTACGCAGCAGCTCGAGGAGTTCACCGGCAAGGTCCAGCGGCACACCATGCTGCAGGAGGACCTGAAGAACCTGCTCTCCGCATTCCCGCGCGACGCGCACCCCATGTCGGTGCTGTCCGCTGCGGTGTCCGCGCTGGGCACGTTCTACCAGGACAGCCTCTCGATCACCGACAAGGACCAGATCGAGCTGTCCACCATCCGGTTGCTCGCCAAGCTGCCGACGATCGCGGCCTATGCCTACAAGAAGAGCGAGGGACAGCCCCTGCTCTACCCGGACAACAGCCTCGGCCTGGTCGAGAACTTCCTGCGCCTGACCTTCGGCTTCCCGGCCGAGAAGTACGACGTCGACCCGGTGATGGCGAAGGCGCTGGACCAGCTGTTCATCCTGCACGCCGACCACGAGCAGAACTGCTCCGCGTCGACCGTGCGGCTGGTCGGCTCGGCCCACGCGAACCTCTTCGCGTCGGTCTCGGCCGGCATTCACGCGCTGTCCGGCCCGCTGCACGGTGGGGCGAACTCGGCCGTGCTCGACATGCTCGGTGAGATCCAGCGCGGCGACGACTCCGTCGAGACCTTCATGAAGAAGGTCAAGAACAAGGAGGACGGCGTCAAGCTGATGGGCTTCGGGCACCGCGTCTACAAGAACTACGACCCGCGTGCGGCGATCGTCAAGCAGACCATGGACGAGCTCCTGAAGAAGCTGGGCGTCAACGACCCGCTGCTCGACATTGCGCTGCAGCTGGAAGAGATCGCCCTGAAGGACGACTACTTCGTGGAGCGCAAGCTCTACCCGAACGTCGACTTCTACACCGGCCTGATCTACAAGGCCATGGGCTTCCCGACCCGGATGTTCACCGTGCTCTTCGCGATCGGCCGGCTGCCCGGCTGGGTCGCTCAGTGGCGCGAGATGATGGAGGACCCGGCAACCAAGATCGGTCGCCCGCGGCAGATCTACATCGGCGAGACGGAGCGTCAGTTCGTCCCGCTCGACAAGCGCTGAGCGCTCGCTCCAACGCCGAAGGGCGGCATGCCACCTGGTGTGCCGCCCGTTGCGTATGCTGGGCGCGTATCGAGGGGGAGACGCACCCGGGGGCACAGTTCCGCCAGGCCGCTACCGGGCCGACAGCCTGGCCGCGACGCTCCGATCACCGCTGCAAATCAAGGCGGTCGGCGACGCCCACGGCTGGTCGGTAGACTTCGAGCCGGACAAGCGGCAGACGGGCACGTTGGCAAGGTCACCAAGGCCACTGTCGGGCAACAGCTGGCGATCGTCGACGACCGGGCCGGTCATCACGGATGCGGTGACCATGGCCGTCGAGGATGGCCGAAGTCCAGGTGTCGAGATTCAGCCTGGATGCGACGCGGCGCGCGGTGCCGATTGAGTCGTCGCGATCGATCATGGAGGCATGGCAGCAGATTTGAATGACGTCAGATGGCCCGTGCAGACCCGTCGATTGCTCATTCGGCCCGCGACGCCGGCCGACACGGCGGCCACATGGTCGTTTCGTCGGCTCCCTGCCGTGGATCGGTGGATGTCGAGCCGCTCCGCGAGTCTGGACGAATACCGCACAAAGTTTGAGGATCCCGATCGACTTGCCAAGACCCTCGTCATCGAGCTGGACGGGGTGGTGATCGGTGATCTGATGCTCGCCATCGAGGACGCGTGGGCGCAGTCCGACATCCAAGAACAGGCCCGCGGTGTGCAAGCCGAGCTTGGCTGGTGTCTGAGCCCGGACCACACGGGCCAGGGGTATGCGACCGAGGCTGTCGCCGAACTCATCCGGATCTGTTTCGAGGATCTGGGCCTTCGTCGGATCAAGGCCGACTGTTTCGCCGACAACGAGGCGTCATGGCGGCTGATGGAGCGCCTGCACATGCGCCGCGAGCTGCATACCGTCCGTGAGTCACTCCACCGGTCGGGACAGTGGCTTGACGACTTCGGCTATGCGCTGCTTGCCGAGGAATGGCGCGCACACCGGCGCCACGGGTAGCGATCGGGGCATCGCCGTGTCGTAACCCCGGTCTACGCGTCGGGGCACGATGTCGTCAGCAGCGGGTTGGCGGCCATCGATCCGCGCGCCAGTCGCTCCAGGTCGCGAAACCGGCCGGGGGCTCGTCAAGAGGTTCCCCGCCATCGAGTTCACCTGGAGCAGGGACATCGAAGTGGGTCGCCCATTCGGCGAGATCGTCGTCAGTGATTTGCCAGGTCGTGTGGGGCGCTTCGGCGAGGCGCTGATCCAGTCGGACCCGCTGCTCGACCGGGGTGAGTTCGAAGTAGCGCATCTCCACCAGCGCACCGACGTCAACCGCGGCCTGCCTCAGCGCAGAGCGCTCATTGCGACTCCACAGGCCGAAGTCGATGACGACGTTGCAGCCGAGCTCCAAGGCGCGCAGCGCGACCTCGATGAGTCGTCCTTCGATCACGTCGGAGGCCGATGGCGGATTGTCGCGCCCGAAGAGAGCCTTCACCCATTCGTCCTTGGTGAGCCGAAGCGCGTGCTGGTCGATCTCGATGGAACGCGCCGCGGTGGTCTTGCCGGTGCCTGGTAGTCCCACGGTCAGGAACAGGGTCGGTTGCCTCATCATCATCCCTTCCAAGCGGACGCTCCATCTTTGCTGACATCCGGTCGCGCCGCGATCATCGTCGGCGCCGGATATCGGCGTGCGGAAGGCGCCGAGCCGCCATGCTGTGGTCCGTGGACATTCGGCACCTGGTGAGGCAGGACCGCTGGTGGCTCGCGAAGAGAAGGAGCGAGTTGAATGCGCGCCATCCGTGGAGCCACAACGATGCCTTCCACGCATGGATCATCACCCGGCTCCCCGCCCGGCGACGCGACGCATTGGACGTCGGATGCGGTTGTGGCGAGTTGGTGGCCGCTCTCGCGGAACCCTTCGACCGCGTCCATGGCCTCGATGCTGACGCCGACATGCGGCAGGCGTCCGCCACCCGTTTTCCTCTGCGTGGGACTTGCACGACCGGGGTAGGTGACGGACCTCCTCTGATGTTGCCGCAACGGTGACAAACTCGCTCATCGGGTGTGTGCGGCACCCGTGGGCTTCGCAGCAACCGTCCGGGCCGTCCCAGTTCCCGATCGCGGACCCTCGCCTCACCTTCGATGAGATCGAACACGCCGTGCGGCAGCAGCTTCCCGGCGCAGGGATGCACCATCACCTGGGTTTCCGCTACACGATCGAGTGGACGAAACCGGGCGAGTCATCGACCGGAAGCGATGGCGGGTCGGTGGCGGCAGCGATGGGTCTGAATCTCGGGTGACAGCCCGTTGGGGTGTGCGGCACCATGGACTGCCATGCATGCCTTTGTGCTGACGCGCACCCGTTGAGAACTGGCCTTCGCGCCCGTGCTTATCCGAGCACGGGCGATCTTTTCATCCCCGTTCTCAACTTGAGAGGCATCCCATGCGTATTCGCGTGTACCGCGACAGTGATCAGGACACACTGATCGCCCTGACGATCAGCACGTTCAGACCGTTCTATGAGCAGTCCTTCCCGCAATTGATGAATCACGACGAGCACGTCATCACTCATCAGCACGGTCAGTGGGAGGAGGACCACCGATGGCAAGTCCCGAGTTTGCACAGTCCTGCCGAGGGCAAGCATGTCGCCGTCGCCGTTGATGACGAAGACCAGATCACTGGTTACGTGGCGTGGTGTCCCGACACCTCTCGACCGACGCACGGCGAGATTGACATCATCGCGGTCGACGCCGGTCACCGGGGCGCAGGTATTGGGACCGCGCTGATGGAGCACGCGATGAGTCAGATGCGGGCCGATGGCATGAGGTTCGTCGAACTCGGAACCGGCGGAGATACCTTCCATGCCCCGGCTCGGCGACTGTATGAGGCGCTCGGGTTCTACGTGATCCCGACGGCTACCTATCTACGGTCGCTGTAACAATCTGGCCGGGGTGAAGTGATGCTCTCACCTCGCCCCGGCCAGGAACGCGAGCCGGGCACTGGCCTATCTCACGGAGCGAGATGGGTCGCCACGTGCTCACGCCAGGCGAACTCGTCGTCGGGACGGGTGAGGGCGTGCCGGCCCGGCCGCCCACGAAGCAGCTTCCCGGGAGACTGAATGACATCGAAGAGCTTGCGCTGACCATCACGGGGGAAGAGCTCGTCATGCCACTGAATGTGCTGCAGGACCGGCGCGCGTATGGCGGCGGCGGCTTCGATGATCAGGTCGCTGACCGTGAGGCCTTGGGGTAGGAGGTCGGTCTGGGTGAGGCCGAACTTTCCGATGACTGCGCACCGCAATCGGGGGCCGAGAGCGGCGCAGACCGGCAGCCCGTACCTGGCTCCCATTGACATGCCAAGGAATGCAACACCTCGCCCATCGATCCAGCCGGACTGTTCGGCTGCATCGAGCGCGCCCAACCAGTCTTGACGCATGCGGTCATGAATGATCCGGGCGCCGACCTGGACGATACGGTCCTGATAGTCCAACGGTCCGTCACCACCGACAGCTCGGTCTCCGTGAAACGGGCCGTCGATGGACAGCGACGCGATCCCCGCACGAGCGAACCACGTCGCCAATCGGACGTTGCGTTCGCTTCGCTTGTGGCCGCTACCTCCGTGCCCCAGCAAAACGACGGGAGCGACCGAGTCGGTCTCCGGTCGCCACAGCACACCAGGCACCTCCCGCCCGTTGTGATGCAACCCGAAACTGACCTCACGGATGATGCCATCGTGCGCATCACCGGTGACCTGCAGCCCATCCACCCCGACATCACACCACGGCGTGGCCGAGCCCGGTCGATGCCGTCTGCGGATGGGGACTGTTGCTCGTGGCACGCGGCACCTCGTTGTCGGTGGCAGCGACTAACCTGAGAGGTATGAGTGATCGACCGGTCTTCCACACCCTGGCTCTCGACTGTCCGGACCCGCGGGCCCTGGCCGCGTTCTACGCGGATTTGCTCGGCTACGCCGTCACCGCCGACAGCGACGACGACTGGGTCACGATCACCGGGCCGGGGCCGCAGCTGAGCTTCCAGCTCGCGCCCGACCACGTGCCGCCGACCTGGCCGAAAAATGATGTCCCTCAGCAGGCGCACGTCGACTTCTTCGTCACCGACATCGCCGCCGCGCACCAGCGAGTGCTGGCGCTCGGAGGCCTAGCGATCGACCCGGTCGAGCCGCCCGCGCCGTCGCCGCCGCGAGGTTTCCGCGTGTACGCCGACCCGGCCGGACACCCGTTCTGCCTGTGTCGACCCACGCGCAACGCCTGGTGACAGCATTCGTCCGCGGTTTTCCATCCGGGTGAGAACCGGCGCCGCGATTCCGGTACGACCACCGGTTCGACGCGAGTCGCCACCCCGAGGTACTCGCCGCAACCCGATCGACCTGCGGAGCGCGCCACATGGGGGATCCGTTCGAAACAGGACGATCAGGTGTCAATGTATGACCGGTCCGCAGCGATATCGCGTTATCTTGCCCAAAATTGCGAAATACGACCAGATAAAGCGATCTCGAGCACGGGTAAGACGGGAAATTGCGATGCCGGCAAGGGACGCGCCCGGACACGTAGCCGTCAGGTATGACGAGCGGATCTTTTGTCGGCGACCTGGAGGCAGAGTGCTGGCATCTCGACACCTATGTGCGCGCCGGCGGCACTGGCTGGCGCTGCCGGTGGTCGCAAGCGACCGACACCATCAAGGATTGACCGCGCAGCTTCGGGGAGAGGAACACATCATGAGCGCCGAGCTGCAACGAATCTTCGACGCCGACACCCGGCCGACCATCGTGTGCCTGTGCGGTTCGAGCCGGTTCTACGACGAGTTCCAGCAGGCCAACTATGACTTGACCATGGCGGGCGAGATCGTGCTCTCCATCGGTTTCTGCCCACACGCCAGGGCCCAGCACCGGCACGGTGACGGCGTGAGTCACGACTCGGTCGAGGAGGTCGCCCTGGACGAGTTGCACAAGCGCAAGATCGACCTGGCCGACTACATCTACGTACTCGACGTCAACGGGTATGTCGGCGAGTCGACCAAGTCGGAGATCGCCTACGCCTCACGGCGCGGCATCCCGGTCGATTACCTGTCCCAGCAGCAGCGGTCATGAGCACCCCGCAGCCGGCGTGGCGCCCGCCGTGGGAGTTGGCCGACCGATGACTGTCCGCATCGATATCGCACCGTCTGGACCGACCCTCGCGCGAGATCGCACTATCTTGCCCAAAATTGCGAAACGGGACCGGATAATGCGATCTCGATGAGGGTCAGGCGACGGCGGCATAGAGCAGCATGTCGACCCGGTTGCCGTCGATCACCTGATGGCTTCGCAGGAGGCCTTCGCACTGGTAGTCGGCGGTTTGAGCGGTCCTTTCGGAGGCCGTGTTCCAGGGCTCGATGTAGAGCTCGATGCGCTGGACCTCGGGCAGGGTCCAGGCAAAGGTCGTGAGGGCCCGAAGCGCCTCACCCGCCAGGCCACGCCCGCGGTGCCTGGGCGCGATGGCGTAGCCCGCGGTGGCGCGGCCCTGCTCGATGGACGTGAGCCAGAGGCCGGCCCCTCCAACGGCCTGATCGGTCGTGGTGAGTGCGATGCAGAAGGAGTATCCGGTCCCGGTGGCCAGCCGGTCATGTTGGCGTTCGATGTAGCCCAGCGCTCCGGCACGGTCCGTGTTTG
This sequence comes from Leekyejoonella antrihumi, assembly GCF_007845645.1. Classification (GTDB taxonomy): domain Bacteria; phylum Actinomycetota; class Actinomycetes; order Actinomycetales; family Dermatophilaceae; genus Leekyejoonella; species Leekyejoonella antrihumi. The sequence goes on along the minus strand of NZ_VCQV01000026.1, from coordinate 21,576 downwards.
CAGGCAGCGTGCCGATCAGCGGAACGTAGGGGTCTGTGGACATATTGAGCAGCATCCCCACATCCCTGTCGTTGAACGCGCGAAGCCGCACCTCACCGTGGCGCGGGAGGTTGCGCGGCATCCGCAGCGGGAGTTCCATGCGCCCAGCATCCAGCACCCGTAGGGCCGACCGCGAGTGTCCGGCGTGTCGGGTTGGTCAGAGCGTGCTGACACCCGTTGCGATCAGCAGCACGTAGATACCTGCGTAGATCAGTCGTTCGGCGGCGCCGAAGTAGCGGTGCCGCGCGTCGAGGCGCCTGGTGATGAACAGACCGACGAGCCCGATCACGAGAAGCCAGAACGCGGCGTCGAAAGCGTCGTGGTATCCGGAATTGAACGGCAGTGGGGCTGTCTCTCGCATGCGGGTGGCGGCGACGGTGACGGCTCCGAACGCGCCGAATGCAAGCATCACGTGGGTCGTCCCGTGACTCGACCGGGGCTGCCCGGGCGCGTCCATCGGCCACCAGGAGATCGCCAGCCGGCACAGCCCGAACACGACGAGCATGGCCACGATCGTGAAGCGCTGCCGTGGCGGGTAGGCGATGGCGACGGCTGCCGCGGCGCTGAGCCCGGCCACGCCGAGCGCGACCGTCAGCACGCGGTAGCCCCGGCGGTAACGGGTGATCCCATACTGACTGACCGGGTCGTGGGTCGGCGACAGTCCGGTGGGCAGGGCATGCAGGACGATCATCGCGGCCAGAGCGACGGTCGTCGCGGCCAGATCGACGCCTGCTACCAGCGGGGAAGTCATCGGCGGCGAGCCTCGTCGCCGGCTGCGGGAGGCTCATCGCACGCCACAACCGCGCGAGCGCGGCAAGGGGACCGACTGTTTCGTGAACCAGATGAGCAACTAGGTTGCATACCTAGTAGAGTGCGCCGGTATGACTCATATGTCAACGCCCGCATACCGATTCGGCGACCTGCTGGCCCTGGCCCGGCAGAGTTGGCTGGCGCAGATGGCCGACGGACTGCACGCGGTGGGCTACCCCGACTACCGCCGCAGCGACGCGTTGGTGCTGCGGTTGCTGGGCCGTGGCCCGGTGTCGATCGGCCGGCTCGGGGATGCGCTCGGCGTGACCCGCCAAGCTGCCCGCAAGGTGGCCGACGGCCTGCAACGGCGAGGCTTCGCCACCACGGCGCGCGATAGGGCCGATGCGCGCCAGGTGAACCTCTCGCTCACTACCGAGGGCGAGGCCTACGCCCGAGCGGTGGCCACCGTGATCGAACGGCTCAACAGAGGCCTGTCCCGCCGCGTCCGCCCCGCCGACCTCGCCATCGCCGACGCAGTGCTGCGCGCTGTGCTCACCGACGACCACACCCGCAACATCGCCGCACACCTCGCGCCACCCGAAGACGAAAACCGCACCACAAGAGGGCCGTAAGGCGGTCTCCTACCGAACCCGATCTTGGCGCATGCGTGGGCTGCGTCGAGAACTGGTGCGTCGCCGTCTGGCCCCACTCGTCGCCACACCTCGGCATCCGGAAGCGCAGATTCGTTGACACGGGCGCAGCCGCATCACCATAGTTGGTCGTGGAGGCCCTGACCTCGCGCACGTAGGCGATCCCGTGGCCTTGCACAGTCCTGCTGCAGCAAGGAGCCGGCGCAATGAAGCTGCCGCCGTTCGACTACCGCGCACCGCGGTCGATGGACGAGGTCCTGTCACTGCTGGCCGAGCACGGCGGTGATGCGAAGGTGATCGCAGGCGGTCAGAGTCTCGTGCCACTGCTGGCCCTGCGCATGGCCCGCCCGGCCGTGGTGGTCGACATCGGCCGGGTGCCCGGCCTCGGGGAGCTCGAGGTCGACGATGGCACGGTCGTCGCCGGTGCGATGACGCGCGAGCACGCCGCGGAGACCTCCCCTCTCGTGCGGCAGCACGTTCCTCTGCTTGCCGACGCCATGCCGCTGATCGGCCACCCCGCGATCCGGTGCCGCGGCACCGTCGGCGGGACCATCGCGCATGCCGACCCGGCGGCGGAGGCACCCGCGGTGGCACTCGCACTGGATGCCGAGATCGTGGCTCGAAGTGCTGCGCGCGGCACCCGGACCATTGCCGCGGCCGAGTTCTTCCAGGGCTTCCTGACCACTGCCCTCGAGGAGGACGAGGCCGTGACCCAGGTTCGGTTTCCGATCGCTGCACCGCGCACAGGGGGGTGCTTCGACGAAGTGGCGCGCCGGCACGGCGACTTCGCCATTGCGGGAGTGGCGACGCAGGTGCGACTGGACGAGCACGGACGGATCGAGGATGCCCGAATCGTGCTGATCGGGGTCTCCGATGTGCCACTGCGACGCTCGAAGGCGGAGCAACTCCTGCGCGGACAGGTCCCGACCGCAGCGGTATTCGACGCGGCGGCGGACGCTGCGGCAGCGGACCTGGCGCCGGCGCCGGACCTGCACGGCAGCAGTGCCTATCGGGTGCACCTCGCTCGCGTGGTCGTCCGCCGGGCGCTGGACAAAGCGGCACAACGTGCGGAGACGGCATGAAAAGCACCCAACGAAGTCCTCGCTTCGCTCGGTACTTCGAGGGGACCCCGCATGAGCACCCCACGAAGTCCTCGCTTCGCTCGGTACTTCGAGGGGACCCCGCATGAGCACCCCACGAAGTCCTCGCTTCGCTCGGTACTTCGAGGGGACCCCGCATGAGCACCCCACGAAGTCCTCGCTTCGCTCG
>NZ_VCQV01000026.1:8767-18773 GCF_007845645.1 Leekyejoonella antrihumi | reverse complement strand
CTTCGGTACTTCGAGGGGACCCCGCATGAGTGAGCAGATCGACATCACCGTCACGGTCAACGGCGAGGCCCGATCGGCGTCCGTCGAGGCGCGCCGCACCCTCGCCGACGTGCTGCGTGATGAGTTCGGACTGACCGGCACCCATCTCGGCTGCGAGCACGGCGTATGCGGGGCGTGCACCGTGCTGGTGGACGGGGCACCCGCGCGGTCCTGCCTGATGCTGGGTGTCCAGGCGGACGGCGCAGACGTCACCACCGTCGAGGGGCTGGCCACCGATCACGGCATGAGCACGCTGCAGGAGGCGATGTGGGAGCGCCACGGATTTCAGTGCGGCTTCTGCACACCGGGGTTCTTGATGCAGGCGACCGCCCTCCTGCAGGAGAACCCGCATCCGACCGAGTTCGAAGTGCGAGAAGCCCTGTCCGGCAACATCTGCCGTTGCACCGGCTACCAGTCGATCGTCGACGGCGTGCTGCAAGCTGCTCGCAGCACCACGGATCACCCGCAGGAAGCCGACCAGGTCTCGGCGTCGCAGGTGGAGCTGTGACCATCCAGGCGGGGGCACGTTTTGTCGGAGCCTCGGTCAAGCGAAGTGAAGACCCGCGAATCCTCACGGGACGTGGCAACTACATCGACGACATCGTCCTGCCCCGTATGGTGCACGCGGCCTTCGTGCGCAGCCCTCTCGCGCACGCACGCATCACTGAGATCGACGCGGCGACGGCTCGGGAGGCACCCGGCGTGCTCGCCGTCATCACCGGCGAGGAGATGGCGGCGCTCGTCACCCCGGGTGGCTACGGCATCGCCGGGCTCTTCGGAGTGGACAAGCCCGACTACTGCGCGCTCGCGAACGACAAGGTGCGCCACGTCGGGGACCCGGTCGCGGTGGTCGTCGCCCAGACCCGGGCACTTGCCGAAGATGCCTGCGAGCTCGTCGAAGTCGACTACGACGACCTTCCAGCTGTCGTGACCATCGACCAGGCACTGGATCCCGCCAGCTCTCCGATCTTCGAGGACCTCGGGTCAAACGTGATCCTGCCGCCCAGCACGAAGGTGTTCGGCGACGTCGAGGCGGCCTTCGCCCGAGCGGACCGCATTGTGCGGGCACGGATCTCGCAGCACCGCTATCAGAACGTGCCGATGGAGTGCCGGGGCATCGTCGCAAGCTACGACCCGACGTCGCAGGACTTCCTTATCTGGTCGGCGAATCAGGGCGTGCAGCCGGCCCGACAGGGCCTGGCCGCGCGGCTCGGCGTCCCGGTGGAGAAGGTGCGGGTCCGCGCCGGCGATATCGGCGGATCGTTCGGCCTCAAGACCGGGTCGTCCCGCGAGGACGTGGCGGTGGCGGTCGCTGCGAAGGTGCTGCGGCGTCCGGTCAAGTGGTGTGAGGACAGGTTCGAGCACATGTGCTCGGCGGGACAGGCCCGCGACGAGCGCTATGACATCGAGGCCGCGGTCATGGACGACGGCGAGATCCTCGGGCTGCGAGCCGACATGGTGGTCGACAGCGGCTCCTATCCGGGGATGGGCGCCATGGTGAGCGGGCTCGCGATGGAGATGCTGCCCAATGCCTACAAGATCGGCGCGCTCTCCTTCACCGCGTCCGCGGTCGTGACCAACAAGGCCACGTATGTCGCGTATCGGGGGCCGTGGGCCTCCGAGACGTTCGTGCGGGAGCGGCTGATCGACCTGGTGGCGCTCGAGCTCGGCAAGGACCCCCTGGAGATCCGGCGTCGCAACGTCGTGGGCCAGGACGACCACGACGCCGTGATGGTGACCGGCCGCACCCTTGCCGGTGTCACCAACCGTGAGTCCATCGAGCGAGCGGCGCAACTGATCGACGTGCCGGCGTTTCGGCGGCGGCAGGCCCGGGCCAGGGAGCAGCACCGGTATCTCGGACTCGGCTTCGCCTCGTTCATCGAGCCGGCGCCCGGGCCGCGTCGCACGCCTGACGAGCCGCTCGGCGTGATGGGGCCCGAGCCGATGCGGATGGCGCTCGCGGACGACGGGCACCTGCTGGTCTACACCGGTCAGATGCCGCACGGGCAAAGCCATCAGACGACCCTCGCCCAGGTCGCCGCGGACGAGTTCGGTGTCGCGTTCGACCAGGTGGAGGTCGTCGTGGGCGACACCGATGTCGTGCCTTCCTCCCTGACCGGTGGCAGCCTGTCCGCGACGATGGCGGGCGGTGCCGCGGTGGTCAGCGCACGCGCCTTGCGCGCCAAGGTCATTGCGGTCGCCGAGTTACTCCTGGAGGCCAGCGCCGAGGACCTGGAGATCGTGGACGGGGCGATCGCCGTGCGGGGGATCTCCAGCAGCGCGCTGCCGCTGGCGGAGCTGGTCGCCTCGGCCCGCGCACCGGGTCGCCTGCCGGACGACGTCGACACGACCTTCGAGGCCAGTGAGACCTACGACGGGGGAGCCGGCGGCTGGTCCGGGGGCACCCATGCCGCCATCGTCGAGGTCGACCTGACCACGGGTCTGGTGAGCTTCGAGCGGTATGTCGTGGTGGAGGACTGCGGCGACATCATCAACCCGGCGGTCGTCGACGGGCAGATCCGGGGCGGCGTCGCCCAGGGGATCGGCGCCGTGCTGCTGGAACGGTCCGCCTACGACGAGGACGGGCAGTTCCTCTCGGCCACTTTCATGGACTATCTGCTGCCGACGGCGCTCAGCATTCCCTTCATCGAGATCGAGCACCTGCCAGCCACCCGAACGGACGAGATCGTCAACTTCCGTGGGGTCGGCGAGGGAGGCCTGATCGTGTCGACACCCACCGTATGCAACGCGATCGAGGACGCGCTGGCCCCGTTCGGGGCACGCATCTATGAGGAGTACTGCCCACCCTCGCGCCTCCTCGAGCTGGCCGGCGTCATCCCAACAGCCTGAGCCCCCTGGGGTTCAGGCTGGGGGAGTTCTACCGCCCGGCGAGGTTGATGCGCACCTGGCTGCCGCTGGAGGTGGGGCTGGTGGCCGGGTGCCACGTCCAGCCGTCCTGACCACGGTCCCGCTGCCAGGCCCGGTCGCCCACGGTCACGGACGTCACGCCGTCGGACTGGGCGTGCGCCACCGCCCAGGCGCCGATCGCCTGCGCCGCAGTGGCATTCGGGGCCCGGTAGGTCACCGACGAGGTGGAGGCGGTGGCCTGCACTCCGCTCTGGGCTGCCAGCTTGGTCACCAGGGCGGCCGGTGCGGTGCTCGAGGTGGCCGAGTCGAGGCGACAGCCGATGCCCTCGGGTGTCGCCCCGGACAGCACAGCGGTGAGGGTCTCGCCCTGGGTGGTGTGCGCGTCATACGCGCTGGGGAATCCACTCTTCTGCACCGCCTGGGCCGCGCTGGCGACGGAGAGCTGCTGCCAGCCGGCGACCTTGACGAGCGCGTGATAGAACGATGTGCTGGCAAAGACCGGATCCTGGATCTGGGCCGACGTGCCCCAGCCCTGGCTGGGGCGCTGCTGGAAGAGGCCGATCGAGTCGAGGTCGCCGTAGGTGAGGTTGCGCAGCTTGGACTCCTGGAGGGCCGTTGTCAGCGCGATGTCCGAGGCCCGGTTCGGGAGCCCGAGCTTGAACAGGCCGACGTCGGTGATGGTCGAGGCGTTCGCGGCCTGCTCCGGGTCCCACTGGTAGTCGAAGTTCCCGGACACCACCTTGCAGGAGGGGCTGCCGAAGTTGTTGATCAGGTGTTGGTATGCCTGGTAGCCACCGAAGACGACGCCACCCAGGATCGCCAGGGGCAGCAGGCAGCCCAGCGCGCGGCGAATCGGCCCGCGGCGGTGGTACTCCTCGTCGTAGAACGCGTCGTCATGGACGTCCGGCCCCACGTCATAGAGCCCCTCGAACTCCCGGTCGTGCCCGCGTGATCTCATTGGAGTCCGGATCGTCGAGGTTCGGCGCTCAGGTGCATGGCGGTCGGCTGCTCCCGGTCAGTTGGCGTGCAAGGCGTCGTTGAGCGCGATGCCGTGACCCTTGCGTCGACGGCACTCCACGACACCGGTCGTCGAGTTGCGGATGAACAGCATGCCGTCCTTCCCTGACAACTGCGCCGCCTTGACCACGGTTCCGTCCTCGAGGGTGACCTTCGTTCCGGCCGTGACGTACAGGCCGGCCTCGACCACGCAGTCGTCGCCCAGCGCGATACCGATCCCCGACTCGGCCCCGAGTAGGCAGCGCCGGCCGATCGAGACCCTCGCGGTGCCGCCGCCCGACAGGGTGCCCATGATCGATGCCCCACCGCCGACGTCCGAGCCGTCGCCGACGACGACGCCCTGGACGATGCGGCCCTCGACCATCGAGGCGCCGAGCGTGCCGGCGTTGTAGTTGCAGAACCCCTCGTGCATGACCGTGGTGCCGTCGGCCAGGTGGGCGCCGAGGCGCACCCGGTCCGCATCGGCGATCCGCACGCCGGAGGGCACCACGTAGTCGGTCATCCGCGGGAACTTGTCGACCGCGAAGACCTGCAGCGGCCCCTCGCGGCGCAGCCGCAGCCGGGTGCGCTCAAACCCCTCGACCGCGCACGGGCCCGCGCTGGTCCAGACCACGTTGTTCAGGACACCGAAGATGCCATCCAGGTTGATGCTGTTGGGCGCGACCAGGCGGTGCGACAACAGATGCAGGCGCAGGTAGGCGTCCGGCACATCGGACGGTGCAGCGTCCAGGTCGATCGAGGACATGACCACGCGCATCGCCACGTCCCGAACCGGGTCCGAGACGGCCAGCGCCGTCAGGTCGGCCGTCGCACCATACGGGTCGTCGGTCGGTGCGGCGCCGATCCGCGGCTCCGGAAACCAGGTGTCGAGAATCTGCCCATTCGATGTCTCGGTGGCGAGGCCATAACCCCATGCGGTGCGCTCGTCAGTCATGGTCATAGCGTAGGCGAGGCGGTGACAGGCGGACATCGCCGTACGAAAGGATGGACCCATGGCGACCCTTGACCCGCACGGCGATGTCGTAGACCTTGCCGTCGCGCTGTGTGACATCCCGTCCGTGAGCCATGACGAGCAAACCCTGGCCGATGCCGTCGAGGCGGCACTGAGGTCGCTGACCCACCTGAGGGTGACCCGCGACGGCAACACGGTCGTCGCCCGCACCGACCTGGGTCGCAGCGAGCGGGTCGTGCTGGCCGGCCACCTCGACACCGTGCCGCTGACCGACCCGCCCAATCTGCCGGTGCGGCGGGTCGACGGCCTGCTGGTGGGGCGAGGCACCACCGACATGAAGGGTGGTGTCGCCGTCCAGTTGGCGCTCGCCGCGCAGTTGCCGCAGCCGACACGCGACGTCAGCTACGTCTTCTACGACTGCGAGGAGATCGAGGACGAGCACAACGGGCTGAAACGGCTCGCGCGCACTCACCCGGACTGGTTGGCGGCCGACTTCGCGGTGCTGCTGGAGCCCACGAACGGGGGGATCGAGGGCGGCTGCAAGGGCACGATGCGCTTCGACGTGAGCACGAAGGGGATCGCGGCCCACTCCGCGCGGCCCTGGAACGGGCACAACGCGATCCATGACGCGCAGGACATCCTGGCCAGGCTCGCGGCCTACGAACCACAGACCGTGCGGGTCGATGGGCTCGACTATCACGAGGCGCTCAATGCCGTGCGGATCGCCGGCGGCATCGCCGGCAACGTGATCCCGGACCGCTGCACGGTGACTGTCAACTACCGGTTTGCTCCGCATCGCAGCACCGATGATGCGCTCGCCCACGTGCAGTCGGTCTTTCCCGGCTACCACCTGGAGGTTGGGGACCTGGCGGCCGGTGCGCGGCCCGGACTCGACCGGCCGGCGGCGCAGGCCTTCGTCACGGCCCTCGACCTGCCGGTGGTCGCCAAGGAGGGCTGGACCGACGTGGCCCGATTCTCCGAGCTGGGCGTCCCGGCGGTCAACTTCGGCCCGGGCGACCCGAACCTGGCGCACACCGACGACGAACGCTGCCCGCAGGCCCAGGTGACGCAGGCCTACGGGGCGTTGCGCCGGTGGCTGGTATGACGCGGGCGCAGGCCGCGAAGTCGTCAGACGAGTACCGCAAGGGCGCGACGACGCTGCGCGGTTCGAAGGTCCCCCAGACAACGACCGACCAGCAGCTGCTGGACCGTGGGCAGGACGCCGACTGGGTGCACACCGACCCCTGGCGGGTGATGCGCATCCAGGCCGAGTTCGTCGAGGGGTTTGACACGTTGGCGCAGCTGGGTCCTGCGGTGAGCGTCTTCGGATCCGCGCGACTCAAGCCGGACAGCGAGCACTACGCGAAGGCCGTCCAGCTGGCGCGGCTGCTCGTCGAGGCGGGATACGCGGTGATCACCGGGGGCGGCCCGGGCACGATGGAGGCAGCAAACCGGGGGGCGCGCGAGGCCGGTGGCACCAGTGTCGGCCTGGGCATCGAGCTGCCGTTCGAGGCGGGCCTCAACGAATACGTCGACATCGGGGTGAACTTCCGCTACTTCTTCGTGCGCAAGACGATGTTCGTGAAGTATGCCGAGGGGTACGTGGTACTGCCGGGTGGTTTCGGCACGCTCGACGAGCTCTTCGAGGCAGTGACGCTGGCGCAGACTCGCAAGGTCACCAGCTTTCCAATCGTGCTGCTCGGCGGCGCGTTCTGGAGCCCGATGATGGACTGGGTCAGGGACAGCCTGCTCACCGCCGGCATGGTGAACGAGTCCGATGTCGAACGGCTCACCGTGGTGGACGACCCGGCGGAGGCGGTCGCGCTGATCGTGGCGGGTGACCGCAGGATCGCGGGCGGCGACTGGTAATCGCGCGCCTCAAGGTTACCCTTGGCGGGTGATCGTCTTTCTCATCGTGCTGCTGGTGGTCGTGGTCGGAGTGGTGCTGGCCGGGGTCGTCGGCCGATTCGGCGGTCATTTTGACGAACCGACGCTCACGACGCCGTTCGAGCCCCTCCCGCGTGGCGAGATGACCGCTGAGGACATTGACGTGCTGCGATTCGACCAGACGCTGCGCGGCTATCGGATGGGTCAGGTCGATGACGTGCTCGATCGGTTGCGTGTCGAGCTGAAGGCTCGGGACGAGGAGATCGGCCGTCTGCGCGCGCAGCGTTGACCACCATGAGTGACGGGGGAGTCGTGGTCGGTGAGGACGGGCTGGCCCGCTGCGCGTGGGCCGGGGTGTCCGGGGACTACCGCGCCTACCACGATGTCGAATGGGGCGTGCCCGTGCACGGTGAGGCCGCGCTCCTCGAACGCATCACGCTGGAGGCCTTCCAGTCCGGCCTGTCCTGGCTGACCATCCTGCGCAAACGGCCGGCGTTCCGCACCGCGTTCGCAGGGTTCGACGCCGACCTGGTCGCGCAGCTCGGACCAGGCGATGTCGAGCGGTTGATGCAGGACGCAGGTATCGTGCGCAACCGCCGCAAGATCCTGGCCGCTGTCACCAATGCCCGGGCCACCGTGGACCTGCGCGGCTCCGGCGGACTGGACGATCTCTTTTGGTCGTTCCGGCCGGACGAGCATGAGCGGCCGGCGTCTCTCGAGGAGACGCCCGCGCAGACACCCGAGTCCACGGCGCTGGCGAAGGCGTTGAAGAAGGCCGGCTTCGCTCACGTCGGACCGACCACGATGTATGCCGCGATGCAGGCCTGCGGCGTGGTCGACGACCATGTAGCCGGGTGCCATCGGGGTGGAGCGGCGTGATGGTGACCGCGACCACCGCCACGAGATCCGATGTTGCCGCGCCACGTCCACGACCGATGGAACGGCTGCGACGGCTGCTGGACACCCGCCTGCTGCTGCTCGTGGTGGTGAGCTATCTGATCTTCCGGCTCTTCTCCGCGATCTTGATGATCTGGCTGGCGAAGCATCAGGACCCGCAGTTCATTCCGTTCGGGACGGGCACCAACCACACGTCCTACTGGGACATGGCGCGGATGTGGGACGGCGCTTGGTACGAGACAATCGTGCGCGACGGCTATCCGAGCCAGCTGCCGCACGCCCTCAACGGGACCGTGCAGCAGAACCCGTGGGCGTTCTACCCGCTCTACCCAATGATGACCAAGGGGCTCATGCTGGTCACGGGTGGCTCCTTCGGGGTCGTGGGTTCGCTGTTTTCACTGGTGCTCGGTGGGGCAGCGATGGTGCTGATGGCGGTTTTGATGCGCCCCCGAGTCGGCGCAGCTGCAACGCTCGCCGCGACCAGTGTGTTCGCCGCCGCGCCTCCGTCGCCGGTCTTCCAGATGACCTACACCGAGTCGCTGGGTCTGTTGATCCTGATGGCGTTCCTGATCGCGATATCGAAGGAGTCCTGGCTGCTGGCAGGCACCTTCGCACTCGTGTGCGGGTTCGCCAGGCCCATTGCGGTGCCAATGGCCCTCGTGGCGCTCGTCGCCGTAGTCGTGCGGTGGCGGGCGCGTAACGGCCGGCCAATTGTGGTCGGCGAATGGGTCCGGATGAGCGTGGCGCTCGTCAGCTGCGGCGTGGCAGGCCTCATCTGGCCGGTCATCGCCTGGGCAGTCACAGGAGACCGCTCGGCATACACCGCAACAGAGTCGGCGTGGCGGACGGATGACGAGGTCGTTCCGTTCGTCTCGTGGGTGCGCAATTTCGACATCCTCTTCGGTGACCTCTGGGGCAAGCTGGCGCTGCTCGCGGTCGTTGTGCTGCTGGTTGCGATGCTGTGTGGCCCGTGGGCCACGGGGCTCGGATACGTCATGTGGACCTGGACTTTCGCCTACGCGCTCTACCTTGCGGCGGTGCTCGACGCCTGGAGCAGCACCTACCGGATGCTGATCTACCTCTTCCCGATCGTGGTGATTCTCATCGGGGCAGGTTGGAAGCGCCGAGACCAGCGGGTGCTGACGTGGGTGCGCACAGCCGCGTGCATAGGTCTCTTCCTCGGCTGGCAGGTCTGGTGGGGCTGGACCCTGCTGCGCCTGGCGCACCCCGCCGGCAACGCCATCTAGCCGGCCCGCCTGATTGAGCCGGGTGAAACGTCAGCCGAGGGCGGGTGTCTCTACGGCTGGTTGACCCGGCCGTGGTGTTAGCCGAGGGCGGGTGTCTCTTCGGCTGGTTGAGCCGGGCGAGGTGTTAGCCGAGGGCGGGTGTCTCTTCGGCTGGTTGAGCCGGGCGAGGCGTTAGCCGAGTCCGTGTCGAAACCTCGTGCGGTGCGCGCCGGCTGGTCACGCTCGGCTGGTTGACCCGGCCGTGGTGTCAGCCGAGGGCGGGTGTCTCTACGGCTGGTTGAGCCGGGCGAGGTGTTAGCCGAGTCCGTGTCGAAACCTCGTGCGGTGCGCGCCGGCTGGTCACGCTCGGCTGGTTGACCCGGCCGTGGTGTCAGCCGAGGGCTGGGGAACCCCAGAGGCTCGCAGATTGCCATTTATCCACAGCACCGGTGAGAGGGACGGTCAGGGGAGTACGTCTCATAGATGCTTGACTCATGGCTTGGACATACATGCTCGAGTGTTGTGATGGCTCCTACTACGTTGGTAGCACCACTGATCTGGATCGGCGGATGGAGGAGCATGCCAGTGGATTTGGTGCGAAGTACACCAGCACACGCCTACCGGTGACGCTGGTGTGGTGCCACGAGTCCGCAAAGATTGATCAGTCGTATGCGTTGGAGAAGCAGGTCCAGGGTTGGAGCCGGGCAAAGCGACAGGCACTGATCCATGGACGCATTGACCTGCTGCATGGGCTGTCCCGAAAAGGCTACCGGAAACCACGTTCGAGCGGTTGAGTCGGTAGCTGTTGGGGGTTCAATGCGCGGGACTCACGGCGTTCGCCCGCGGCTCAACCAGCCGTGCGGTGTTTGCCCGCGGCTCGATCGGCTGATTCGGGTGGTTGAGCCGACCGAGGCGCTAGCCGAGGGCGTGTCGAAACCTTGTGTGGTATGCGGGGTTTCGACGCGCGGGACTCACTGCGTTTGCCCGCGGCTCGACCAGCCGTGCGGTGTTTGCCCGCGGCTCGATCGGCTGATTCGGGTGGTTGAGCCGACCGAGGCGCTAGCCGAGGGCGTGTCGAAACCTTGTGTGGTATGCGGGGTTTCGACGCGCGGGACTCACT
>NZ_VCQV01000026.1:0-8670 GCF_007845645.1 Leekyejoonella antrihumi | reverse complement strand
ACTGCGTTCGCCCGCGGCTCAACCAGCCGTGCGGTGTTTGCCCGGCGGCTCAACCAGCGGAGCAGGCCGGGACGGTGCCGTGTCAGCGGGTGGTGCGGACTCCGGGCTCAGCCCCGAGCTGTTCGGCGGCACAGCGCAGTTCGGGCACCGCGCGCTCGACCACCGCATCGGACATCCGGGTCCGGGGGCCCGACACGGACAGCGCGATCCTGGACGGTATGCCGGGCACCGCCACGGCGACGCACCGCACCCCGACCTCCTGCTCACCGTCGTCCATAGCATAGCCCTGCGCGCGCACCGCCGTCAGCGCCTCCGCGAACGCGCGTGTGGAGGTGATGGTGTGCTCGGTGGCCGGCGCCATCCCGGTGCGCCCCAGCAACATTCGCACGGTCTCGGGGTCGACATCGGCAAGCAGGGCCTTGCCCACTGCCGTTGTGTGCGGGAGTGCACTGCGGCCGACCGCGGTGAACAGGCGCATCGAGTGCTTGGAGGGAACCTGGGCGGCATACACGATGAGGTCGCCATCGAGAGCGGCGAGGTTGGCGGTCTCCCCGATGCTGTCCACCAGTCGAGCGAGATAGGGCCTGGCCCAGGTGCCGAGCAGGCTCGAGGTGGCCTCGCCGAGTCCGATGAGACGCGGACCGAGACTGTATCGCCGGGAGGGCTCCTTGCGCAGATATCCGCGATCGACGAGGGTCTGCGCGAGGCGATGGATCGTGGGCATCGGGAGTCCGGACAGCAGGGAGATCTCCGAGACCCCGGCGCTTCCGCCGGCTTCGGCGACCGTCTCGAGGATGTCGAATGCACGGTCCAGCGACCGCACCCGAGTGCCGATCCGCTCGGGTGGGGCCAGGTGGTTCTGGGTCATCATCCGACCTCAATCATTCCGATATGCGAAAAGAAGCTGTCACGATACAGAAGTTGCTGGGGCGAGGGAAGAGTGTCAGCGGTCGGCCCCGCGCCGAGAGGAGACGGTTTTGGAGGCGTTCGGAAGCTGAATTCAACAAAACGTTGACGTGATGGACGTCACAGTCTAGTGTTCCGTCTGTGTAAAACTCTTTTCCGCATCTCGATATAACGCATCTGCGAGACCAGTCGAGAAGTAGGAGGATCGGGCCGCCCCGCATACGGCGCACGGGGTAGGTCTTCACCCGATCCACACCGAGTCAGTGGACTCGGTGGGCGCCTGATGAGGGAGCACCCCCCATGACCACTTCCGATCCAGTCCTGACCAAGGCAGCGAAACCTCGTGCCACGCACCCGGTTGACGAAATCCTTCCCGTGCCGAAGCTTGCGATCTACGGCTTCCAGCATGTCCTCGCGTTCTATGCCGGAGCGGTGATCGTGCCGATCCTGCTGGCCAGCTCGCTCAAGTTGAGCACACCACAGTTGATCCACCTGATCAACGCCGACCTGCTCACCTGTGGCATCGCCTCAATCATCCAGTCGATCGGCTTCTGGAAGATTGGGGTCAAGCTGCCGCTGCTGCAGGGCGTCACCTTTACCGCGGTCTCCCCGATGATTGCTATAGGTGTCGCACACGGCAACGGCACCAATGGCCTGCTGGTCATCTACGGCGCCGTCATCATCGCCGGCCTCTTCACGTTGTTCGCGGCGCCATACATCAGCCGCCTCATCAAATACTTCCCGCCGGTGGTCACCGGGTCGGTGATCACCATCATCGGCATCGCCCTGCTGCCGGTGGCCGCGACGGACGCCGCGGGCGGCGCCGCCAACCTGCACCCCGAGAGCGGCCGCAATATGGCCTACGCCATCGGCACCCTGCTGCTCATCGTCGTCATCCAGCGGGTCTTCAAGGGGTTCATGGCCACCATCGCGGTCCTCGTCGGCCTGGTGGCCGGCACCGTGATCGCCTATGTCCTCGGCGACGCCCACTTCACCAATGTCAGCAGTTCGGCGTGGGTCGGGGTGACGCACCCGTTCTACTTCGGCTGGCCGAAGTTCTCGATCGCCGCCATCATCTCGATGATCGTCGTCATGCTGATCACCGCGGTGGAGACCACGGGCGACGTCTTCGCGACCAGCGAGATCGTCGGCAAGCGGGTCGGCGCCAAGGACATCGGGCGTGCGCTGCGTGCGGACGGCCTCGCGACCACCATCGGTGGTGTCCTCAACTCCTTTCCCTACACCTGCTTCGCGGAGAACGTCGGGCTGGTCCGGCTGACCAGGATCAAGAGCCGGTATGTCGTGGCCTCGGCCGGCGCGATCATGATCGTTCTCGGGGTGCTGCCCAAGGCGGGTGCGCTGGTTGCCGGCATCCCGAACCCGGTGTTGGGTGGCGCCGCGCTCGCGATGTTCGCCACCGTCGCCGTGGTCGGTTTCCAGACGCTCTCGCGGGTCGACTTCCACGACCACCGCAACGTGGTCATCGTCGCGACCAGTGTCGGGTTGGCGATGTACGTCACCGCGATTCCCGACGTGGCGAAGGCGGTGCCGTCGTGGGCGCAGGTCCTCTTCGGCAGCGGCATCACGATCGGCAGCATCTCGGCGATCGTGCTCAACCTGATCTTCCACCACGTCGGCAAGAGCTACGGGCCGGCGATCGCCGGTCAGCCCGGCGACCTGATCCGGCTGGACGAGGTCAATGAGATGAGCAAGGACGAGTTCGTCAGCGCGTTCTCGGGGCTCTTCCAGGGGCCGAACTGGGTTGCCGCCCGCGCCTATTCCTTCCGGCCGTTCGCCGACACCCGAGTGCTGCGACGTGCCTTCCAGGACGCCATCTTCTCGGCCAACGACGAAGACCAGCTCGCGCTCATCCGGGACTACCCGGACCTGGGCGCGGACAGCGTGCACGACGACCCCGCGTCGTTGCGGGACCAGTCCTCTCTGGATCTGCTGCGGCTCGCGGAGGGCGAGCACGAGGAGCTCGGTTCGCTGACCGCGGCCTACCGCGAGCACTTCGGCTTCCCCCTGGTCGTGGCGATCCGAGACGAGCATGGAGTCGACGATGTGCTGCGCCGCGGCTGGGAGCGGCTGGGCAACTCGAGGAACCAGGAGCACGCGGCCGCCTTGATCGAGATCGCGAAGATCGCCGGGTATCGGTTCGACGACCGGGTCGCCAGTGCCAACCCGATCCATAGCGCACGCGACCGGTTCGCGACTCGGAGCTGATGAAGATGACTGTCCCGCAAGGACGCCGAACCATCCTGGATGGGTGCACGGTCGTCACGATGGATCCGGACCGGACCGAGCACCGGGTTGGGCACGTCGTGCTCGAGTCGGGCCGGATCACGGGCGTCGGCGCAGGCCCGGCACCCGAGGCCACCGATGCCGAGGTCATCGATGCGCGCGGTTGCGTCGCGACACCCGGGCTCGTCAACGCGCACCATCACCTGTACCAGTGGGTGACGCGCGGGATGGCTGTCGACGACACGCTCTTCGACTGGCTGGTGACGCTCTACCCGGTGTGGGGCGGCATCGATGAGGACATCGTGCGGGCATCCGCGACCGCGGGGCTGGCCTGGTTGGCCCGCACCGGATGCACAACGACCATGGACCATCACTATGTCTTCCCCAAGGACGGCGGTGACCTGCTCGGCGCCGAGATCGACGCCGCATCCCAGGTCGGGCTGAGGTTCCTGCCGACACGCGGTTCGATGGACCTGGGTCGTCGTGACGGCGGTCTGCCACCGGACCACGTCGTCGAGGACATCGACACGATCCTGGCGGCCAGCATGCAGGCCGTCGACCGGTGGCACGACGACTCGCCGGACTCGATGCTGCGGATCGGGCTGGCGCCCTGCTCACCGTTCTCGGTGACCGGAGACCTCCTTCGCGCCTCAGCCGAGCTCGCTCGGGACCAGGGTGTCCGGCTGCACACCCACCTTGCGGAGACCCTCGACGAGGAGGAGTTCTGCCGAGACCGTTTCGGCTGCTCCCCGGTGGAGTACATGGAGTCGCTGGGCTGGCTCGGCGGCGACGTCTGGATCGCGCACGGCATACATCTGGATGACGACGCGGTCCGGAAGGTCGGCGCATCCGGCACCGGGGTTGCGCACTGCCCGTCGTCGAACGGTCGTCTGGGCGCGGGCATCTGCCGCAGCCGTGACCTGCGAGATGCCGGCGCGCCGGTCGGCCTCGGCGTCGACGGGTCGGCCTCCAACGAGGCGTCCGACCTGCTGAGCGAGGCACGGATGGCGCTGCTGTTCGCTCGTGCGAAGGGCGGGCCAAAAGCCTTGAGTGTGCGGGATACTTTGGAGATGGCCACCATCGGCGGGGCGCGCGCGCTCGGTTGGGATCGCGACATCGGGTCTCTGGAGGTCGGCAAGCAGGCCGACATCGCATTGTGGCGGGTCGACACCCTGCCGCACGTCGACATCCTCGATGCGGTCGCCGGGCTCGTGCTCGGCAGCAACCCGCCGCTCGAGCGACTGCTGGTCGCCGGTCGCACCGTCGTCGAGCGGGACCGTCTGGTCACCGTCGACGAGGACACGGTCACGGCCCGGTCCGCGGCGGCGAGCCGGACTTTGCTGGCCCGGGCAGGTGTGAGCGCATGACCATCTCTGCAGGCGCAGACCAGGTGACAAGGAGCGGGACGAATGACGAGAGGAGCGGAATCATGAGCAGCTTGCAGGCCACGGTCAACGGACAAGAGGCCTCTCTGAGCGGGGTGTCGGCGCACACCACGATGTTGGACTGGCTCCGTGACCAGGGGCTCACCGGCGCCAAGGAAGGCTGCGCCGAGGGCGAGTGCGGGGCATGCGCGGTGCTGGTCGCCCGGCCCGATGCCGATGGCGGCACCACGTGGACCTCGATCAATGCGTGTCTGATCCCGGCCGCGTGCGTCGACGGTCAGGAGGTCGTCACCTCAGAGGGGCTGAGTGCAACGGGTCGGCTCCATCCGGTGCAGGAGGAGATGGCGACGCGCGGCGGATCACAGTGTGGCTACTGCACACCGGGCTTCGTCTGCAGCATGGCGGCGGAGTTCTACCGCAGCGACCGCTGCCCCGCCGGTTCGCCGCCGGCGTGCGGTGGCCACGAGGGCGACGCCGAGCACGGACCCAACGGGTTCGACATCCATGCGCTCAGCGGCAACCTGTGCCGGTGCACGGGCTATCGCCCGATCCGGGACGCGGCGTATGCCGTGGGCCAGGCGAGCGAGGACGACCCGATGGCGAAGCGCCGGTCGGCCCCTGCCCCTGCCGCTGCCGCGACCCGATTCAGTGGACCCGACGGCGACTTCGTGCGCCCGGCCGACCTCGCCGAGGCGTTGACCGTGCTCGGTGAGCGACCGGACGCAACGCTGGTCGCGGGCTCGACCGACTGGGGCGTGGACGTCAATATCAAGGGCGTCCGCAGCCCGCTGGTGGTCGCGATCGACCGGCTGTCCGAGCTGCGCACCTTCGAGTTGCCCACAGGTCCGCTCGACACCCCGCAGGCAGGCACGCAGTACATCGAGCTCGGGGCGGCACTGACCCTCTCCGAGATCGAGCGGCGGCTGGCCGGACGCGTGCCGCTGCTGGAGCAGCTCTTTCCCCAGTTTGCCTCTCGGCTGATCCGCAACGGTGCCACAATTGGAGGCAACCTCGGCACCAGCAGCCCCATCGGCGACATGCCCCCGGTGTTGCTGGCCTTGAATGCGGTGCTCGTGCTCGCATCGGCGAGGGGCGAGCGGGAGGTGCCGCTGGTGGACTACTTCACCGGATACCGCCAGAGCGTGCGCGCCGCCGATGAGCTGATCAAGGCGGTGCGGATCCCCACCCCGCTGGCGCCGATCACGGCATTCCACAAGATCGCGAAGCGTCGATTCGACGACATCTCGAGTGTGGCCGTCGGCTATGCGGTCGACGTCCAGGACGGTGTCGTCTCCCGAGCCGCCATCGGCCTCGGTGGCATCGCCGCCACTCCGATCCGCGCGCGGGAGACGGAGAGCGCGCTGATCGGCCGGCCGTGGACGGCCGCCACCGTGCAGCACGCCGCGAACGTGCTCGGGGGCGAGGGCACCCCCATGGACGATCACCGGGCCAGCGCCCGCTACCGCACCGCAATGCTCGAGCAGTCGCTGCTCAAGCTGCACGCCGAGAACCCGAGCCTCCAGGAGGTCTGAGATGAGTCAGCTGTCCGAACGTCCCGAGAAGCCGGCCGTCGGCGTCAAGGTGCCGCACGAAAGTGCCGACCTGCACGTCACCGGGGCCGCGCTCTACACCGACGACCTGGTGAGTCGCTTCCCGCAGTTGCTGCACGCCTACCCGGTGCAGGCGGAGCACGCCCATGCCCGGGTGACGAGCCTGCGGACCGAGCCGGCGCTGAAGGTGCCCGGTGTGGTGCGGGTGCTCACCGCAGACGACGTGCCCGGGGTCAACGACTCGGGGATCCACCACGACGAGCCGCTCTTCCCGACCGAGGTCATGTACTACGGGCATGCCGTCTGCTGGGTCCTGGGCGACACGCTGGAGGCCGCCCGCCTCGGCGCGAAGGCCGTCGAGGTCGATTACGAGTCGCTGCCGTCCGTGGTCACCATCCCCGATGCCATCGCCACGGACAGCTATCAGGGTGAGCAGCCCACCGTGGCCCGCGGCGACGCCGCCGCCGGGCTGGCGCGGTCGACCCATGTCTTCAGCGGCACGTTCGAGTCCTCCGGCCAGGAGCACTTCTACATCGAGACGCAGGCCTCGATCGCCCAGGTGGACGAGAGCGGGCAGGTCTTCATCCACAGCAGCACCCAGCACCCCACCGAGACTCAGGAGGTTGCGGCGCACGTGCTCGGCCGCAGCTCGAGCGAGGTCACCGTGCAGTGCCTGCGGATGGGCGGCGGCTTCGGCGGCAAGGAGTCCCAGGCCAACGGGTATGCCGCGATCGCCGCCCTCGGTGCGACCCTGACGGGTCGCCCGGTGCGGGTGCGGCTGAACCGCAACCAGGACATCACGATGACCGGCAAGCGCCCGGACTTCCACTCCGTCTGGGAGGCCGGCTTCGATGACGACGGTCATCTGCTCGCGTTGCGCGTGACCATGACCGTGGACGGGGGCTGGAGCCTTGACCTGTGCCAGCCGGTCTTGTCTCGGGCGCTGTGCCACGTCGACAACGCCTACTGGATCCCCGACATCGAGGTGCACGGCCGGATCGCCAAGACCAACAGGACATCTCACACCGCCTTCCGCGGATTCGGCGGTCCGCAGGGCATGCTCGTCACCGAGAACATCCTGGGCGAGGTGGCCCCGCTGCTCGGCCTGACCGGGGAGGAGATCCGGCACCGCAACTTCTACCAGCCGGGTCAGCTCACCCCCTTCGGGCAGCCGGTGCGGCAGATCGAGCGCCTGGAGAAGATCTGGACCCAGGTGCTCGACGAGGGCCGCTATGTGGCCCGACGTCTGGAGGTAGAGGCCTTCAACCGGGCGCACCCGCACACGAAGCGCGGGCTTGCCGCGACACCGGTGAAGTTCGGAATCTCCTTCAACCTCACCGCGTTCAACCAGGCCGGTGCGCTGGTGCTGGTCTACAAGGACGGCTCGGTGCTGGTCAACCACGGTGGCACCGAGATGGGCCAGGGACTGCACACCAAGATGCTGCAGGTGGCCGCGACGGCGTTGGGCCTGCCCCTGTCGTCGGTGCGGCTGGCGCCCACTCGCACGGACAAGGTCCCCAACACGTCCGCGACCTCGGCAAGCACCGGCGCAGACCTCAACGGCGGCGCCGTCAAGAACGCGTGCGAGCAGATCCGGGAGCGGCTGGCCACAGTGGCTTCGGGAGTGCTGGGAGTGCCGCCGAACGACGTGCGCTTCGTCGACGGTCAGGTGCACGGCCTCGGCAGCTCGCACGAGCCGCTGCAGTGGGCGGATCTGGTCAAGACGGCCTACTTCCACCGGGTGCAGCTGTCGGCCGCCGGCTACTACCGCACCGAGGGGTTGCACTGGGACAACGCGAGGTTCCAGGGTGAGCCCTTCAAGTACTTCGCCTACGGCGCCGCGCTCGCCGAGGTGGAGGTCGACGGCTTCACCGGCGCGTACCGGACCCGAAGGGTCGACATCGTGCACGATGCCGGCGACAGCATGTCGCCGCTGGTCGATCTCGGTCAGATCGAGGGCGGCTTCGTGCAGGGCGCCGGTTGGCTGACCCTGGAAGACCAGCGATGGGACGCAAGCAACGGTCCGACCAGGGGGCGGCTGACCACGCAGGCCGCGAGCACCTATAAGCTGCCGAGCTTTTCGGAGATGCCCGAGGAGTTCAACGTGACCATGTTTGCGAACGCCACCGAGGAGGGCGCCGTCTACGGGTCGAAGGCGGTCGGTGAACCTCCGCTGATGTTGGCCATCTGCGTGCGCGAGGCACTGCGCAACGCCGCGGGCGCGTTCGGGGCCGAGGGCGCCACGGTGCATCTCGGTGCACCGGCCACCGCGGAGGCGGTTTTCTGGGCACTCGACACGGCCCGAGCGCAGGCCGCGCCCGACAAGGCCTCTGTGGGTGCACCTACCAGCGCTGTCCCGCAGCCAGTGATGGCATCCAACCGATAGAGGCCGGGTCAACTGCTCCGCCGCCGATCGGCGACGCAGGTATTGCGCCACACCAAGATTGACTAATACCGAGTCCCTAGCCTGCGTCTTTCACGGGTTGAGGTGTGACGCGCGGTCGGGGGACGTGAAAGTGCCTGTGCTGTAAGAGATACTTGGGTTTGCGACAACTCAGGATCTCTACAGGACAGGCACTTTCAAG
>NZ_VCQV01000025.1 GCF_007845645.1 Leekyejoonella antrihumi | reverse complement strand
CGTCGAACGTAGCTACCTACGGCTCAAGCAGTGGCGCGGCATCGCCACCCGGTACGACAAGCACGCCCGCACCTTCCTCGGCGGCGTGCTGCTGGCCGCGACCATCATCCACATCAAAACCCAATAGGAGACAGGCTCTAGCCACGCAGATACCCTGGGCCCGTGAGCGACGACAACTCGGGTTGACAGGGGCAGGCTCCGGGGGGTGACTCCGGGTCGCAGAACCGCTACTACGACAGATACCAGCAGGCGTCTGGTGAGGCGATTACGGCGCCCGGCAAGCAGACTCCTGACGGCGGTAGGCGCGGCGTGCTGGCCGCACTCATCGCGGTCGTGGTCGTGGTCGCGGTAGTGGTGACGGTGGTGATCCTGAAGGTCACCGGCGGCCATGGCAGACAGGCAGCGAACGCGGCAGGGTCCAATCCAGCGGCCACCTCGACGCCGAGCACACCGGAGGACAGCTGGACGAATCCGGATGTCGTGCGGACGGGTGTGCGACCGCTGAAGGCAGGCTGGCAGGCGGTTCTGGCCGAGAAGAGACTGGCGTCCGCGGCCTACGACGTGCCGAAGAAGAACTGGGTCTACAAGAGCACCGAGATCATCGGCTTCGCTGACAGCACCGGCAAACCGCTCGCTGCCGCCGGCGACGCCGCCACGTATCGAGCCGGCTTCTGTAAGACGTCCAAGACCGCCGACCTCGCGTTCGTCGGCTTCTACGGCATCGGACAGAGCGATCCGGCGGATGCGGCGCCGGATGCGGCAAAGAAGTTCGCGAACGCCATCGCCCTGAGGAAGGACAACAAGTCGTATGCCCACCGGGGCAAGATGACCACGAGCCAGACCGGCGTGCAGGGGCTGCCGGCCGTGGAGTCGACCATCGTCGCGACCACCGGTGACCGGGACAAGAAGAACTGCGACTCTGCCAAGGTCGAGGTCCGCACGATGGGCGTCTCGATGGGGAGCAGGTCGACGTTGCTCGTGCTGGTCCGTGCGATCGACGTGCCCGACGCTCTGTCTGCGAACAGGCCGACGCGATCCTGCGGACTCTGCGCCCCGCAGCGAACTGATTAGGACCAGGCGCCGGACTGCGCGGTTCATCCAATGTCGATGGTGCGGATGACCCACCAGAAGTCGCCCAGGCCGCCCGCTGCGCGCAGAGCGGACCAGGCGCTTCGCGTCGCGAGCCGCTGCAGGTACGCCGGCGGGTCCGTGCTCGCGAGCGTGAGAGGTGGGGCCGGCATACCGGCACCGAGGCGGTCGAGCAGCTCTCGTTGCGGCATCGCACTGTCCGCTCCGAGCGAGTCGATGCAGACGTGTGCGGTGATGTCGCAGGTCCCGTCCGGCGTCGGGAGGCACTGAAGGCCGTCCCGATATCCGGTCAGCGTGCCGTGCCGCGGCTGCATCCCGGACCGGTAGCCGTAGTCGACGGCCACGACGAGCCCCTGACGGACCCGTGAGCACAACTGGGCGTAGGCGGCATCGCGGGGGGAGCCAATCTCCAGTCGGTCACCCTCGTGGGGGTCCGGGAACGAATACTCCTGGCACCAGGCCCGACCGGCGTCATCGAGCTCGCCCGCCAGACGCTCGTCGCCGGCGGGGGTGACCTCCAGCAGCCGCCAGGATCGACCGTCGAACTCCACCACCGGGCAGGGCACGACGTCCAGCCATTCATGGGCGATGACCAGAACCTGCTCCACGGCAGTGATGCCATCGGCGAGCAGCGCCCCACCGGGCCCCTGAATCCAGGAGATGGATCCAGGCAGGTCTGCAGGTCGGTGCACGACATCCGTGCCGGTCAGGGTCAGCCCAGGGTCGTGTCTCGCCAGCTCACGGAGCAGCTCGCCCCGTCCGGCGCCCACGTCGATGATCTGCTCAAGACCGTGCTGTCGGGCCAGCCGTGCGACCGCCGAGGCCAGGAGTGGTCCCGCGCCCGGGATGCCCTGCGCGGAGGTGGCGAAGTGCTCGGAAGGGCTGCTGCGGCGGTAGAACCCCTCGCGGCCGTAGAGCGCCTGCTGCCAGGCGCGAGTCCATGGCTGCCAGGTCATCGCCCCAGCGTAGGGGGCTGGGCGGGGCGCGCTAGCGTCATGCAGATGAGCGCCCCGATGAGTCCACCGTCGCTGGATGTCGGCATCGTCGGCTGCGGAAAGGTCGGCGCCGTGCTCGGCGCCGCGCTGCAGCTGGCAGGGCATCACGTCGTAGCGACCTCCGCGATCAGCGATGCGTCTCGAGAGCGCGCCGCCCTCCTGCTTCCCGGCGTCCCGGTCACCTCCGTGGAAGAGGTCGTCGCGTCAGCGGGTGTCGTGCTGCTCACCGTCCCGGACGACGCGATCGCCGATCTTGTCACGGGCCTCGCATCGCAGCATGCCTGGGATGGTGGGCGACTGGCCGTGCACACCAGCGGGTTTCACGGCATCGAGGTGCTCGATCCGGTGATCGAGGCGGGCGGGGAGGCGGCCGCGCTGCACCCGGCGATGACGTTCACCGGCGTCGCGAAGGACCTGAGCCGGATCACCGGCACCCCCTTCGCCGTGACGGCTTCCCCCGGCGCAGGTCTGGTTGCCGAGGCACTCGTCGTCGACCTCGGCGGTGACCCGTTTCCGCTGGCCGACGAGGACCGGGCCGAGTACCACTTTGCGCTCGCTCACAGCGCAAACCACCTGGTGACGCTCGTCGCTCAGTCGCAGCAGCTGTTGCGTGGAATTGGCATCGATGATCCGTCGCGGCTGCTGCGGCCGCTCCTGGAGGCGGCGCTCGACAATGCCCTGGAACGAGGCGACAAGGCGCTGACCGGTCCGGTGGCCCGCGGGGACATCAGGACTGTGCGCGCGCACCTCGCGACGGCCCGGCAGCAGGACGACGACATCGACACGGCCTACCGCGCCCTTGCCTGGGCAACCGCCAAGCGCGCGGCAGCACGGCGTACGCTGCCCGCTGAGGTCAGCGGTCCGATGCTCGATCTGTTCGGCAGCAACGAGAAGGACACGAACGGTTGAGTCCGACCCGCGCCGCCCGATCTGCTTGAGCACGTGCAAATCGTCGACAAGGGAGCTGCGATGACGCCAGTAGTGGTCCACACGAGGGATGAGCTGTCTGACGCTCGTGCGAAGCTCACCGGCAAGGTGGCCGTCGTCATGACGATGGGTGCCCTGCACGAGGGTCACGCCGAGCTGATGCGGCAGGCTCGCGCAGAGGCCGACCACATCGTAGTGACGATCTTTTTGAACCCGTTGCAGTTCGCCGCCGGCGAGGACCTGTCGCGCTACCCGCGGACCTTCGACGACGACGTGCGGATGTGTGGTGCCGAAGGCGTCGACCTCGTCTTTGCGCCGTCACCGGATGTGATCTATCCGGACGGTGAACCCAAGGTTCGCGTGTCCGCGGGGTCGCTCGGCGACGTGCTCGAGGGATCATCGCGTCCGGGGCACTTCGACGGGGTGCTCACCGTCGTGGCCAAGATGTTCCACCTGGTGCGGCCCGACCGCGCCTACTTCGGTCAGAAGGACGCCCAGCAGCTGTTGCTCATCCGCAGGATGTCGACCGACCTGGACTTCGGTGTCGACGTGATCGCGGTCCCGACGGTCCGCGAGGGCGACGGCCTGGCGCTGTCCAGTCGCAACATCTATCTCGGGTCCGCGGACCGCGAGATCGCCACCTGCCTGTCGACGGCGCTCAGGGCAGGTGCGAGCGCCGCGGAGGAAGGGCCCGCAGCCGTGCGGCGTGCCGCACGCGACGTGCTCGTGCGCGAACCGTTGGTCATGGTCGACTATCTGGTCCTGGTCGATCCGGTCGGCCTCGAGCAGGTGCCGGAGTGGTACAGGGGCCGGGCCCTGCTCGCCGTGGCCGGGAGGATCGGCACCACCCGCCTGATCGACAACATCCCCCTCGAGGTGGGCCCGGGCACCCGGGCGTGATGTCGCTTTCCGGCTAGTCCGGCGCCCGGCGTCGGCGCACACTGGTGAGGTGCTGATGAATGACGATGTCCGGCTGCGGGCCATCCGGGCCAAGGACGCACGCTTCGACGGTTGGTTCATCGTCGCCGTGCGCACTACCCGCATCTACTGTCGCCCGAGCTGCCCCGCGCGCACCCCGCACCCGAAGAACGTGACATTCCTGCCGAGCGCCGCCGCGGCGCAGGCCGCCGGATACCGGGCGTGCAAGCGCTGCCGCCCGGACGCCAGCCCGGGATCGCCGGAGTGGTCCACCCGGGCCGACCTGGTCGCCCGCGCGATGCGGCTGATTGCCGACGGCGTGGTCGACCGGGAGGGTGTCAACGGGCTGGCCGCCCGGCTGGGCTACAGCACTCGTCAGATCGAACGGCAGGTCCGGGCACAGTTGGGCGCGGGGCCACTCGCGCTGGCCCGCGCCCAGCGGGCCCAGACCGCTCGCACCCTGGTGGAGACCACCGGCCTACCGCTGACCGAGGTGGCGTATGCCGCGGGCTTTGGCAGTGTTCGCGCGTTCAACAAGATGGTGCGGGAGGTCTTCGGACTGACCCCGGGAGAACTGCGTCGCCGGGCACCCGGCCACCGCTCGACGCGCGACACGGTGCAGCACGATGG
Source organism: Leekyejoonella antrihumi (assembly GCF_007845645.1). Classification (GTDB taxonomy): domain Bacteria; phylum Actinomycetota; class Actinomycetes; order Actinomycetales; family Dermatophilaceae; genus Leekyejoonella; species Leekyejoonella antrihumi. The sequence continues at coordinate 79,979 of NZ_VCQV01000025.1, read as the reverse complement.
CTGGCAGCAGTTGAGGCTGCGCCTTCCGTTCCGCCGGCCGCTCTGCCCGGACAACCTTTTCGGACATCTCGCTGCCACGGCCGTGCCAGGGGTGGAGGAGTGGCGCGCGGGCGCCTACCGGCGCACGCTGCGGCTGCCGCATGGCCCGGGGGTCGTCGCGGTCAAGGCCAGGGCGGATCACATTCAGGCCCGGTTGTGGCTCACCGACCTGCGCGACCTGACGACGGCGGTGAACCGGTGTCGGCACCTGCTGGACCTCGATGCCGACCCGCAGGCGATCGACGAGCAGCTGGGGGCGGACCCGGTCCTGGCCGCCATGGTGCGGGCGGCGCCCGGCCGGCGGGTGCCGCGCACCACCGATGGCGAGGAGTTCGCCGTCCGCCTGGTCCTGGGTCAACAGATCTCCACCCGAGCGGCCCGCACCCATGCCGGCCGCCTCGCGGACGCCTACGGCACGCCGATCGACGACCCGGACGGCGGCCTGAGCCGGCTCTTTCCGCCGCCCGAGGTCCTTGTCGACGCCACGGACGAGTCGCTGGCGATGCCGCAGTCGCGCCGTCGCACGGTGCGGGCGCTCTGCACCGCGCTGGCGCAGCAGGAGATCGACCTGTCGCCCGGCGCCGACTGGGCCACCACACGAGACCGGCTGCTACGGCTTCCAGGGGTGGGCCCGTGGACGGTCGAGGGAGTCGCCATGCGCGTCCAGGGTGATCCCGACGCCTTTCTCGCGACCGACCTCGGTGTCCGTCGCGCGCTGGACGCTCTCCACCTGCCCGGGTCGGCCGCCGGCAGGGCAGAGATCACCGGGCGGTGGAGTCCCTGGCGGGCGTATGCCGTGCAACACCTTTGGGCTATGGGTGATCATGAGATCAACCGAATACCGACGGGAGACACTCCTTCATGAATGAGGTGGCGCGGCGCCATACGGTGATGGAGGATTCACCGATCGGCTCGCTGATTCTGGTTGCGGAAGGTGACAGCATCACCGGCGTCTACTGGAAGGGCGACGGCGACATCGACGAGGCACATGGCGCACCGACGAAGGTCGATGCGCTCTTAGCGGCTATGCAGACACAGTTGGCGGAGTACTTTGCCGGAAACCGTCACGAATTCGACCTTCCACTGCATCCGGTCGGCACCGACTTTCAGCAAAGAGTGTGGTCCGCTCTCCTGCAGATTCCGTATGGCGACACCTGGAGCTACCTGCAGCTTGCTCAGTTCGTCGGCTCGCCGCGCGGCAGCCGGGCGGTCGGCCTGGCAAACGGCCGAAACCCCATTCCTGTGGTCATTCCGTGTCACCGGGTGGTGGGCTCGAACGGCAGCTTGACCGGCTACGGCGGCGGTATGCAGCGCAAGCGGACGCTGCTGGCACTGGAGGCGAGCGGTAGCGGACGGGCACTCTTCTAGGGGCCTCACTCGTGCCGGTGGTCGCTCGGTCGTTCGCGGGGACCCGACGGGGTTATCCTAAGAGGCGTGTGGCCATACATTTCTACGCTGATCCCGTCGGCCGGGATGCTCTACCTCCTCTATGTGGTAGTGAAGCACCTCGTCGAAGGTGATCGTCGCGAGCGTGCAGCGCACGCCAAGTGGGAACGCCAAGAGGATGAAAAGGATCGTCGTCGCGAAGAAGAAGAGTCGCGTCGCAAATCACATTCATGAGAATGTGGCTTTCCTATTGTTCTGTGTTACTTTCTTCGATGTAGATATTCGTGATACCTGATCGAGGAGTTTAGTTCATGGCACAGCGCGTGCAGATTCTGCTCGAAGACGACCTCGATGGTTCCGAGGCCGCAGAGACAGTGAATTTCGCGGTCGACGGCGTGAGTTACGAGATCGATCTTTCCGCGGCAAATGCCGCGAAACTTCGTGATGACGTTGCTCGCTGGGTCGGACATGCCCGTCGGGTTCGTGGTCGTCGCCAGACGGCGCCGCGCACCACCGCCGGCCGCCCCGATCTGGGCAAGGTCCGTGAATGGGCCCGAGACAACGGATTCACGGTCAGCGACCGTGGTCGAGTCTCCGCCAAGGTGCAGGAGGCGTACGCCAAGGCGAACGGCTGAGAAATACCCCACGAAGTCTTCGCTCCTGCGTCGCTCAGTACTTCGCGGGGACCCCGACAAGAACATACCAACGAGGTCTTCGCTCCTGCGTCGCTCAGTACTTCGCTACCAATCATTTCAATGAGGCGGCGAACAGGTCCCCGTCCCGCTCCAACCGCTCCATCACGTCGTAGAGGTCGAGCTGTTGCAGCGGGTGCGGGGACCTGACGCTGTCGGCGACCTCTGCCCAGCTGCGCGGCGCGGCAACCGTCGGCCGGTCCTTGCCGCGCAACGAATAGGGGGCGATCGTCGTCTTCGCAGCCGTGTTCTGCGACCAGTCGAGCAGCACCTTTCCCGGCCGGATGGACCGGGTCATCTTCCAGACCACCTGGTCGGGGTGATCCTTGGTCAGTCGCATGGCCAGCGTGCGTGCCCAGTCGCGCACGTCGTCGCTGCTGCGCGACCCGTCGAGCGCGGCATACACCTGCATTCCCTTGCTGCCCGAGGTGACCGGCACAGTGCGGGTGCAACCGGCGTCGTGCAGATGGTCGCGCACCACGAGGGCAAGCGTGGCGCACTCCGGCAGACCGGCCGGTGCACCAGGATCCAGGTCGATGACGAGGCGGTCGGGGTTTGCCCGCCCGCCGCTCGCCACCTGCCACTGCGGGACGTGCAGCTCGAGCGAGGCCAGGTTCGTCAGATAGGTCAGGTCGGCAAGGTCATGCACCAGCGGATACGTCACGTCGTCGCTGGTGCGGGAGCCGCTGGCCGACAGCGTCACTCGGTTCAGCCAGGACGGTGCGCCCGAGGGGATGTTCTTCTCGAAGAAGGACGGCCCGCCGGTTCCGTCCGGCCAGCGAACCCGGGTGACCGGCCGGTCGGCCAGCACCGCGAGCAGCGGGCCGGACACCTGCGTGTAGTAGTGCAGAACCTCACCCTTGGTGGTCTCCGTCCCCGGGTAGAGCAGCTTGTCCAGGTTGCTGATCCGCAACCGCCTCCCGGCCACCTGCGCCCACAGCTCGTCACGCGCCACTAGCCCTCCCGTTCCGGACCGGTCAGGCCCCCGCGAGGGGAGGGTGTCCCCAGATCTGCCGCGGACAGGTCGCCGCGCAGGCCCCGCCAGGTCGGCGCCCGTAGCCGGCCCCCGGTCGAACGCTCTCGAAACTCCACGTCCACCACCAGGTCCGGCCGCACCCAGATTGCACCGGCGGCATCCTCCCGGTCCACCGGTGCAGAGAACGGCGACGTAGCGGCGCGAAGCTGCTGGAGACGTTCGCGCAGCCGCTCGCCGGCCCGACCTGCGAGCCCGGAACCCACCCGGCCGCAATAGACCAGCCCACCTGTCGACGGGGCGCCGATCAGCACCGCGCCGAGTCGATCGGATCCGGTCTCGCGGCGCCACCCACCGATGACGAAGGAGTCCGACCGGCGGTGCACCACCTTCTGCCAGTCGACGCTGCGTCGCCCTGGCCGGTAGGCCGAGCCGACCCGTTTGGACACGACGCCCTCCAGCGCCCGATCCCGGGTGGCCGTGGCCAGGCCCGCGCCATCGGCAAAGGTCACCGGGATCTGGGCTCGGCGGGTGGCCAGGTCGATGCCTTCGAGCAGCTCACGCCGCTCCCGCAACGGCCGCGGCATCACGTCGTGGCCCATGATCCGCAGGACGTCGAAGGCCATGAAGGTGACAGGGGCCGTGCCGGCGAGCCGCTGCGCCTCGCTCGCCCTGGTCAGGTTGAACCGATCGGCAAGGGAGCCGAACGAGGGCACGCCGTTCCGAAGCACCACCACCTCGCCGTCCAGCAGCAGGTCCTCGTATGCGGTCAGGCCCGCGTCTTCCGCCAGCAGCTCCGGGAAAGCCACCGTCACGTCCCGTTCGGTGCGCGACCACAGCCGAAGCCGGTGGTCGCGCACGTCGGCGAGGATCCGCATACCGTCCCACTTGACCTCGTGCTGCCAGCCCGACTCGACAGGAACAGTGGCCGCAGGGGTGGCGAGCATCGGACGCATGAGGCAATCTTTTGTCAATGCGAGCAATTTGGAAAGGCGCCGTGTCGTTCGGACTGGTCAATGTGCCGGTTCGGCTGTACTCGGCGACCGAGAACCATGACATCCAGTTCCGGCAGGTGCACCGCGCGGACGGCGGCCGGATCCGCTATCAGCGAGTCTGCTCGCTCGACGGGGAGACCGTCTCCTACGACGACATTGCGAAGGGATACGAGACGCAGGACGGCGACGTCGTCATCCTCACCGATGACGACCTGGCCGATCTGCCGATCAGCACGAACAAGGAGATCGCGGTCGACAAATTCGTTCCCGCCGACCAGATCGACGAGCTCTACCTCGGCAAGTGCTACTACCTCGAGCCGGACAAGACGGCCGTCAAACCCTACGTGCTGCTGCGGGAGGCCCTGGAAAGCAGCGACCGGGTGGCATTGGTGACCGTGTCGATCCGCACCCGCACGACGGTCGCCGTGCTGCGGGTGCGCGGCGAGGTGATCGCCCTGCAGACCCTGCTGTGGCCCGACGAGGTCCGCAACCCGGACTTCAGCGTGCTGGAGGACGCCGACCAGAAGATCAAGTCCGCCGAGCGTGAGATGGCGCGGATGCTGGTCGACTCGATGGCCGGGGACTACGACCCGGACGAGTACGAGGACGACTACGAAAAGGCCGTCCAGGCCGTCGTGGAGGCCAAGCTCGAAGGCGGCGAAGTGGCCTCACCGGCCCAGTCGGAGGAGAGCGGCGCGCAGGTCGTCGATCTGCTGGCAGCACTGCAGCAGAGCGTCGACCGGGCGAAGGAGTCGCGGGGGGAGAGGTCGTCTCGCGGGACCAAGAAGCAGTCCGGCGGGGCGAAGAAGACGGGCTGAGGGGCTCGGGTGCGGCGTTCGCTGACGGCGAACGCGGCACCGTGAACGCGGCACGGTGGAACACCCTGCCGCCTGACGGCGTTGTGCCGCACAAGACCAGTGACCCCATCGTGAACTGCCAGGTGGCATTGCGGTGGGATCCGGCTAGCATCGTGAGTGAACGTGGTATTCGAGGAGTTGAGATGTTCGAACGATTTACCGACCGCGCCCGTCGGGTGGTCGTGCTCGCCCAAGAAGAGGCGCGCATGCTCAACCACAACTACATCGGCACGGAGCACATCCTGCTCGGGCTGATCCATGAAGGGGAAGGTGTTGCCGCCAAGGCCTTGGAAAGCCTCGGCATCTCCTTGGAGAACGTGCGTGAACAGGTGCAGGAGATCATCGGCCTGGGTCAGCAGACGCAGTCCGGCCACATCCCCTTCACTCCGCGCGCCAAGAAGGTGCTGGAGCTGTCCCTGCGCGAGGGTCTGCAGCTCGGCCACAGCTACATCGGCACGGAGCACATCCTGCTCGGCCTGATCCGTGAGGGTGAGGGCGTGGCTGCACAGGTGCTGGTCAAGCTGGGTGCCGATCTCGGCACGGTGCGCCAGACCGTGATCCAGCTGGTCTCCGGCTACCAGGGCGGCAAGGAGACTGCCGGTGCCGGCGTCGGTGGCTCGACCCAGGAGCCCGGCACCCCCGCCGGATCCCTGGTGCTCGATCAGTTCGGGCGCAACCTGACCCAGGCGGCGCGGGAGGGCAAGCTGGATCCCGTCATCGGGCGCGAGAGCGAGATCGAGCGCGTCATGCAGGTGCTGTCCAGGCGCACCAAGAACAACCCCGTCCTCATCGGTGAGCCGGGCGTCGGCAAGACGGCCGTGGTCGAGGGCCTGGCCGCCGACATCGTGCGCGGCGACGTCCCCGAGACGCTGAAGGACAAGCAGCTCTACACCCTGGACCTCGGGTCCCTGGTGGCCGGCAGCCGCTACCGAGGCGACTTCGAGGAGCGCCTGAAGAAGGTGCTCAAGGAGATCCGCACCCGCGGCGACATCATCCTGTTCATCGACGAGATCCACACCCTTGTCGGTGCTGGCGCGGCAGAGGGTGCGATCGACGCCGCGTCCATCCTGAAGCCGATGCTGGCTCGTGGTGAGCTGCAGACGATCGGCGCCACGACCCTGGACGAGTATCGCAAGCACATCGAGAAGGATGCGGCGCTCGAGCGGCGGTTCCAGCCCATTCAGGTGCTGGAGCCGACGATCCCGCATGCCATCGAGATACTCAAGGGCCTGCGTGACCGGTATGAGGCGCACCACCGCGTGACCATCACCGACGGTGCGCTGGTGGGTGCGGTCAACATGGCCGACCGCTACATCAACGACCGGCACCTGCCGGACAAGGCGATCGACCTCATTGATGAGGCCGGAGCCCGGTTGCGGATCCGCCGGATGACCGCCCCGCCGGACCTGCGGGAATTCGACGAGAAGATCGCGCATGTTCGCCGGGAGAAGGAGTCCGCGATCGACGGGCAGGACTTCGAGAAGGCTGCAGCGCTGCGCGACGACGAGAAGAAGCTGATCGAGGCGAAGGCGCGCCGCGAGAAGGAGTGGAAGTCCGGGGACAGCGACATCGTCGCCGAGGTGGATGAGGAACTCATCGCCGAGGTGCTGGCCGCATCCACCGGGATCCCGGTCTTCAAGCTGACCGAGGAGGAGTCCTCGCGGCTGTTGCGCATGGAGGATGAGCTGCACAAGCGCATTGTCGGCAACGACGACGCTGTGAAGGCGCTCAGCCAGGCGATCCGGCGCACGCGTGCCGGCCTGAAGGACCCGCATCGCCCGGGTGGGTCGTTCATCTTCGCGGGCCCGACCGGGGTCGGCAAGACCGAGTTGGCCAAGGCGCTGGCAGAGTTCCTGTTCGGTGACGAGGACAGCCTGATCACGCTCGACATGTCGGAGTACTCCGAGAAGCACACCGTGTCGAGGCTGTTCGGCTCCCCACCCGGATATGTCGGGTATGAGGAGGGCGGCCAGCTGACCGAGAAGGTGCGGCGCAAGCCGTTCTCGGTCGTGCTGTTCGACGAGGTCGAGAAGGCGCACGCGGACATCTTCAACTCGTTGCTGCAGATCCTGGAGGACGGTCGGCTGACCGACTCCCAGGGGCGAGCCGTCGACTTCAAGAACACCGTCATCATCATGACGACGAACCTCGGCACCAGGGACATCGCCAAGGGCGTGACCCTCGGGTTCGCGTCGGGCAACGACTCCGCCACCGGCTACGACAGAATGCGGGCGAAGGTCAACGACGAGCTGAAGCAGCACTTCCGCCCGGAGTTCCTCAACCGTGTCGATGACACGATTGTCTTCCCGCAACTGACGCCGGACGAGATCGTGCAGATCGTCGACCTGATGGTGGCCCGTCTGGACGAGCGCCTGAAGGACAAGGACATGGCGATCGAGCTGACCAGGTCGGCGAAGGACCTGCTCGCCAAGCGCGGCTACGACCCCGCACTGGGTGCTCGGCCACTGCGTCGGACCATCCAGCGCGAGATCGAGGACATGCTGTCCGAGAAGATTCTCTACGGCGAGATCACCGCCGGGGAGATCGTGCTGGTCGACGTCGAGGGCGAGGGGAAGAACGCGAAGTTCACCTTTGCCGGCACCCCGCAGGTTAAGACGCCGGACACCGTCCCCGTTGAGACCGCGGGCCTTGGTGACGGTTCGGGAGGCATCGACCTCAGCAAGGAGTGACACCGCATACTGACAAAGGGCCCGGGGGCAGTCGTCCCCGGGCCCATTGCCATAGGCTCCTGCTGTGAATAATCCGAATCCGGGAGGTCTGGCACTTCGTTCGGCACGCGCGGCAGACGTCCGACCGATCCGTGCGCTGGTGGAGCCCTACGTCGAGACGCGGACCCTCGTGGCCAAGCCGGCCGTCTCCTACTACGAGACGGTGCAAGAGTTCATCGTGGCGGAGGATGACTCACGCGTCGTGGGCTGCGGCGCGCTGCATGTCATGTGGGAGGACGTCGCGGAGGTTCGCACGCTCGCGGTCGACCCGGGCCAGAAGGGCCGCGGCCTTGGTGGTCGGCTGCTGGAGACTCTGATCGTGCGGGCGCGCGACCTGGGGGTCCAGCGAGTGTTCTGCCTGACCTTCGAGGTGGCCTTCTTCGAATCTTATGGATTCCGGGAGATCGATGGCGATGCCGTCACCCCCGATGTCTACGTCGAGATGCTCCAGTCGTATGACGACGGCGTGGCCGAGTTCCTTGGCCTGGAGCGCGTCAAGCCGAACACGCTTGGCAACACCCGCATGCTGCTCGAGCTCTGACACTCCGGTTGAATGTGTGCCCGCGATGCGGTCGCGGGATACAGTGTTCGCATCCTGACTACCTGCACTGGAGTAAATTGTGACTGATACCAACCAAATCGTGGGGGCCCTCGACGTTGACAAGTTCTGGACGGACGGGTGGGCGATCCTTCCAGGCCTGTATTCTGCCCAAGAGATCCAGGATTTGCGCCGGGATGCATACGCCTCCAAGGGTGTTGGCGGTGACCTGCTTGCGAAGCCAAAGCTGCGCCGGGTCCTCACCGATGGCCGCCTGGTTGCTGTGGCGCGCAAGCTACTCGGCAGTGATGCGATCCACTATGGCGGCGACAGTTCCTTGACCATAAATGGGACGCAGCGCGGCTTCCACAAGGACAACGCTGACCGCGTGGATGGCAATGCTCCCGACTGGGACGGCCGATACACACAGTTGCGGTTCGGCATCTACTGCCAAGACCACACCCGACACACCGGCGGGCTCAACCTGCGAGATGGCTCGCACGACATCGCCAATCTCACGGACGGCAAGAACGTTTACGTGAAGGTGAAGCCTGGTGACCTTGCCGTCTGGAGTATGCGAATCACGCATTCTGGCAACGGGACGTTGCTGCGGGCGCCGTTCGATCGATTGAAGCCGACGCCACTGCCGACCGAGCACGACGCCTTCAAGAAGTGGATGATTGCACCACCGGACGGCGACCGGATTGCGATCTTTGCCCACCTGGGTGCTGTAGACAGCCACGCTCAGCGCTACGGCGACTATCTAAAAACGCGCAAGTACATGGTCGACGCATGGCGCAAGTTGCCGTACGACGACGAAGCCCGGGAGGCGGCGAAAGCTGCCGGGCTGACTCTGCGCGATATGCCTGCTGAGGTCATGGACGATCCCGATGCCGGAAAGAACGTACTGTGGCAGGCGATCCCTTACTGATCGCCGTCAGATGCCGATCTTGAAGGCATTGCCGCCAGGGTCTGAGCACCTCAGGTAGGAGTTCGTGTGCGATCGGCCCGCCAGGTATGGCCAACTGCAGGACCATATCTGCACGGTGGCACACAGGCCCTGACTTTGTGCTGCGCCGACCGTGATCGATGAGCTGTAGGCCCGGGCAACCCGGGTTGCGGTCGGGCAGACACTCTCCCCTTGAGCACGATGACCGGTGTGCTGGCACCCGTCGTTGTCGGCACGATCATGCCGCAGCTCGTGCCCCGGCCGGCGAGAGCGGCCATGGGCTGCGAGGGCTGCGAGGTAGTCGAGGTGCGGGGGTGCTGGCTGACCGTCACATTCTGCTGTGATAGATGCGCCGCACAACATCCTCGATCTCGGGGTCCTCGATCGACAGGTCCAGCACCTCCGCCCGCCCGGACACGGCGGCCAGGACCATGGCATCGCTGATGTGGTCGGGGTCGAAGGCCAGTTGCGGGCGCACGAGGTCACCGCCGAAGAAACAGCGAGGGTCGGCTTGAGCGCTCCCGTTGTACCACCTCAGCAGGATGTTCCCATCCTCAGTCGTCAGTAATGCATACGCAGACATGCGGGTGTCATATCCGGTGAAGTGCACTGCGGGCCGTGTCCAGCATCGGACTAGCCACTTGCCTTGCAGGCGGTGGTGCTGCCGTGGATGTCGGGTTGGATGGCTCGCGACAAACCGGAGGTGGCACCCATGCGGTGGCCCGTCCGGGCGCTGCCGATCTTTGGCCTGGTGTGCGTCGAGGCGGTCGTGTGGGCGCTAGCCGCCGCGGTTGTCGTGTCGTTCGCGACCCTCGCGTAACTGCTGGCCACCGCCGTGGAGCCGATCACCGTGCCGTCCGCCGCACTGTTCGCGACCGTGGTCGCCAATGTGAATGATGTCGCTCATGGTCGTCATGCGGGCGCTGCTGCATCAGGCCACCGCGCTCCCCGCCGAGATGGATACCGCCATCTGATCGCCATAGCGGTGCGTATCGGCCTCAGCTCATTCGGCGCAGGATGTCTGCCTTCGAGTTCGCCTCCCGGGTGGCCATCACGCCTGATTTGCGGTTCCGTTGCGCACCGTGTGGGAGCAAGAGGACATGAACTGGCTTGCCGACCGGCCCGCGTCAGCGACTACTGACCTCGAGCACGTTGGCTTATTGGTCAGGGCCGTTGGTGCACGCGTGGACGCTGCGCGCTGTCCCGACAGGGCCGCCACCATGTTGGCAAGGCTGGTCCTTCGGGACCTCCCGGTGGCCGAGATCGCGCATCGTGTCGGGCTGTCGCCGCGGCAGGCACATCGCCGCCGCCTTCAGGAGTTCGGCCTGCCTCCTTCGGTGCGACGACGTATCGCCCGGGTCCACTCGCAGCGCGACAAGCGATCACGGCGGGGTGCCCATCGATGGCGCAGCCGGCCGTCCCCTATCCGCGCCATTGGCGGAAGAACACCGGGTGTGGTCTTCGGGTGAGTTGGCGTGTCCGATTCGTGCAATGCCCACAACAGTGCCGCTCCTACAGTCAGAGCTATGACGACGTGGGAAGAGGTTCTGGCCCCGATCGGCATCGCCCTAGGTGGTGATCGAGACCGGGGACGAAGCGACCTGCTGGGATCGCACAAGCGAGGGCGATCATGCGCAACGGTGCGTCCTCGCTCACTACCTCGCCGATCTGGAATCCGACCTTGCCGCCGAGGTCGGATGGGATCAGCACGCCCTCGCCTCGGTCGCCCACGTCAGCGATGCCGACCTGGCCCCGGTGGGCATACCCGCTGCCGCGGGTCTTGCACCGAGCCTGCACCTCAACGTCAACCTCGGAAATGGCTACCTGCGTCAGGGGCGCACGACGCAAGCACGGGATCAACTGAACGCGGGACTTGCGGCACTCAGCGCGTTGCCCACCGACGGGTACGGCGCGATGATCTGCCGGGGACTGACGGGACTACAGGAACGGCTCACCACCTCGCCGCCTGATGCGTATGACAATCCGTCTCATTGACGGGTCGCCTGTGGGACGAGGGTGACTCGCCTCAGAGTTGCTTGATCATCGCGGTTCGTGGGCAGGCACCGAGGCCAACGGCTGCTTCGCGTCGGCGGGTGGCCGCGAGTTCCGGGCGGAGTTCGGCGGCGGGCAGGTCTCGCCAACGGGTACGGCGGTAGTAGGGGCCGCTCCAGGCGATGTTGACGACCGTAGTCGGCGTCATGGTCGACGAGTCTGTTGGCGTCCCCACTGCTCGGCTGCGGCCATGAGTTGTCGTCCGATTCCGTGGCCGGCGAAGGCGGGACCGACTGACGCCTGGTCAAGGTGTGCGCGGGCGTCCACCCAGTCGTTGAGAACAAGAGCCACCGGGCGGTCATCATCATCGACGGTCACCAACAGGCCTCCATCACGAGCAGTTGGGAGAAGTTGCTCGACCGTAGGTAGCTCACCATCGGAGACCGCAGCGATATCTACCTGGCGATACAGATCGCCCGGCCTCGGCCTGGCACGCGGCGGTCGAGTCCTGGGTCGCTTACGTCAAGGCATTGGGTACCGGTGAACCTCCCGAGTTTTCCAGATCCTCCCGGGAACCGGGTACTGCTCCCGATCTGCCCGTCGTCACACTCAGCGACGAGCAACTGCCCAGATCGCGAGTCAGCATCGCGGAGATGGCTGGGATCGATCCGCCATGGGAATCTCGGTGGCGGTTCTGCTTCCGGGCCATCTGCCCACCGACGGTCACGGCATCGTCTGCATCCCGGCGCTCGAACGTGGAGCCAGTGATCCAGCCAATTCCGGGCTCCTGCGCGACACCCGCAGGCCGCGCTGACCGTCGGCCTGCTGCTCTACGGTGATGCACCTGCCGGACGGGGTTGCCAGTCCGGTGTGCTGGCGCCCCGGTCATGGTCCAGACAGGCGATGTGCTGGCCGACCGTCACATTCTGCTGTGATAGATGCGCCGCACAACATCCTCGATGTCGGGTTCCTCGATCGACAGGTCCAGCACCTCCGCCCGCTCGGACACGGCCGCCAGGACCTTGGCAGCGCTGGTGCGGTCGGGGTCGAAGGCCAGCTGCTGGCGCACGCCGTTGCCCTGGCTGCTCAGATGCTCCGTGTGGGGTATCCCAGTCAGGGGGCTGGCGCTCTCGGCCAGGTCCACCACCAGGATCCGCTTGGCGCCCGAGGTGCGTGCCAGGTCATCCAGCGTGCCCGCATAGGCAAGGTGGCCGTGATCGACCACCAGGACGCGGTCACAGAGTCGTTCGATGTCGCCCATGTCGTGGGTGGTGAGCAGCAGCGTGGTGCCGTGCGTTCCGCGTTCGGCCGTGAGGAACTCGCGCAGCTGCTGCTTGGACAGGACGTCCAACCCGATGGTCGGTTCGTCCAGGATAACCAACCGCGGGCGGTGCAGCAGCGCCGCAGCGACCTCGCCGCGCATTCGTTGGCCCAGCGACAGCGCCCGCACGGGTGTCGTGAGAAAGTCGCCGAGGCCGAGCGTCGTGACGAGCTCGTCGGTGCGATCGGTCAGAGCCGCCCGACCCTGCTCGTGGATGGCGCCGAGAATGGTGAAGGACTCACGCAATGGCAGGTCCCACCACAGCTGGGACCGTTGCCCAAAGACGACACCCACCTCGCGCGCGAGCTGCCGGCGTTCGCGCAGCGGGTCGCGACCGCAGGTGCGCACGGTGCCGCTGGTGGGCACGAGGATGCCGACGAGCATCTTGATCGTGGTCGACTTGCCGGCGCCGTTGGCGCCGATGTAACCCACGGCCTCACCCGGGTGGATCCGGATCGACAAGTCATCGACCGCGGTCAACGTGGTGCGCCGCAGGCCCAGCCGGCCGTCGGGGTCGCGTCTGCTGAAGCGACGGGTCAGGTGCTCGGTCGCGATGATCGGCTCACTCATTGGGGCTCCCGCAGGGTCGTCTGAACTGTTGGGTCCGGAGAACGATCGGGGTAAACGCAAAGTAGCGAGCGGAGCTTGCGAAGCGAAGACTTTGTCGGGTGTCTTTCACCCTCCGCCTCCTTGGTAGTGGCGAAGGCCGAGACGCCAGAAGAGCAGCGCCATCGCCCAGGTCCAGGTTGCGAATACCGGTGTGCACCAGGCCAGCCAGGCGGGCAGCCACTGCGGACCGGGCAGACCGAGCAGCTGCAGGCTGGGCACGTAGGCCGTCATGGCCATCGGGAAGAAGAACCCGAAGACGACCTTCAGCGGGCGGGACCAGACGGATGCCACCTGCGTCGAGGCGTAGCGGCCGCCATACACGAACGCGTTGGTCATCTCGGCACCCTGCACGAGGAAGAACTGGGCACCGGCAGCCCAGACATACATACCCGCATAGATGGCGGTCGCACACACCAGAGACATCGCGAGAAGGCCGATGTGGGCCGGTGACCACTGGACATCGTTGATCCACAACCCGATCGTCATTGCACCGAGGCCGACCATCGCGCGGGCGACCCGGCGGAGGGAGATGTCGCTCGTGATCAGCTGCAGGAGCACCGGCTGGGGTCGAAGATAGAACACGTCGAGGGTCCCTGCGCGCAGATATGTCGGCAGGTTGTCACAGTGGCCCATCACCATGTCCGCAAGGGAGTAGCACAGGTCGGCGAACCCGAAGACCAGCAGGATCTGGCTGAAGGTGAACCCGCCGAGGCTGGTCACATTGCGAAAGAGCATCCAGACCTCGGCAAGCTCGATGAAGCCGATCACGAACGAGCTGTACAGGTCGATGAGGAAGTTGCTGCGATAGCTGCGCTGCGACCGCATCCGGGAAGCGAGCACCGCGCGGTACGGCGCGAGGCGCTTGGCCCGGCGCGAGACCGATGGGTTCGTCAACGGCTGCCTGAGCTCAACCACCTTGCACCTCGAGCTTGCGGCGGCCTCGCACCGTCAGCGCATGACCGACCAGCACGGTGACGCCCAGCCAGAACACCTGCTGGGCAAGAAGTGCCACGGTGTCGACTCCGGTGGTGCGGCCCGACAGGATGTTCGTGGGATACATGAGCATCGACGGGAAGGGCGTGACCTCGGCGACCGCCAACAACCAGTGCGGGAAGAGGTAGATCGGCACAAAGAGACCGGCGAGGAATCCGGAGACCACCATGTAGAGGGTCTGGATGCCGTGCGTCTCGATGAGCCAGAAACCGGCCGTCCCCAGCGAATACACGGCGGTTGCCGAGATGACGAATCCCAGCAGCAGACTGCAGATCCCGGCAAGGTAGGGCAGCGGGGTGGACGGCACCGTCATCCCGACCACGACAGCGCCGATCAGGATGCTGGGCACGCCGCGAGGGATCAGCGCCCAGATGGACCGGCCGAGCTCCGTGGCCACATGTGCACCCTGAACGTTGAGCGGCCTGATGAAGTCGATTGCAACATCGCCGGTCTTGATGCGGTCGCTGAAATCGGTGCGGCCATTGAGGTTGATGGATCCGAGCATGCCCTGCGAGAGCCAGATGTAGGTGCTCATCGAGCCGATATCGTATCCGTGCAGCGTGCCGCCTGCCGCTCGAACCGTGGCGAAGAGCATTGCCACCTTGAGGAATCCGAAGGTGGCGTTGGCGATCAGGCCGCCAAGGGCTGCCAGGCGGTACGTGGACTGCTGTCGAATGCCGGCATGCAGCAGTCGCCCATAGATCCTCATCCGAGCACGCACAAACGCAAGAACTTACTCCGCCGGCCGCTCACCGTGCAACCGACGTCGCATGCCAGGAGTCACGGCCGTCGCACGGCGGCTAAGGTCAGGCCATGACCGACGCGACCGACAAGCCACAGTTCATCATCGTCATGGGGGTCTCGGGCTCCGGGAAGACGACCGTGGCCAAGGGCATCGCCCAGGCCATGGGGTGCGCCTTCGCCGAGGGTGACGACTTCCATTCACGTGCCAATGTCGACAAGATGGCGGCAGGGATGCCGTTGACGGACGAGGACCGATGGCCCTGGCTGCGGTCCATCGGAGAGTGGATCGACGGCCACGAAGCAGCCGGCAAGAGTGCGGTCATCACCTGCTCGGCCCTGCGCAGAGTCTACCGAGACCTGTTGCGGGAGGGGCGGCCCGGTGTGAAGTTCTGCCACGTCGACGTGTCGCAGGAGGTGCTGGAGGCGAGGTTGCGGGCCCGTAAGGGGCACTACATGCCGGCGTCGCTGCTGCCCTCGCAGCTGGCCACTCTCGAGCCGTTGCAGCCGGACGAACCCGGCGTCGTGGTCCATGCCCACGGCGCCCCGGCGGACGTCCTCCGTGAGGCGCTCGAAGCGCTGCACCTGCCCACGGAGGCGGCTGCCAAGGACTGATCAGGGTCAGCGGGGCAGGGCAAACCTGTCACCCGGCAGTGGTTCGACCAGGCCATCCTCGACGAGTGAGGACAGGGCGCGCTCGCGCTGGGTCTGGTCGTGCCACACGACGTCGAGCGCCGGGCGCTCAACAGGCCCGTCCGCCTCACGGATGGTGCGCAGCAACCGCCCGCGCACCTGGCGGTCGGTGCCGGCCCACTTCTGACCGCGACGCGCCGGACCGTCGTATGCGGGGGCGCCGGCCAGCTGCCATGCGCACCGGTCGGCAACGGGGCAGGCTCCGCAGCGGGGCGCGCGTGCCGTGCAGACGAGGGCACCGAGTTCCATGACGGCCACGTTCCAGGTCGCCGCCTCCGACGGATCCTCGGGGAGCAGCTCGGCGGCCAGGTCTCGCTCGGCTGCGGTGAGGGAAGCGGCCGCCTGAGCCACGCCGCCGACGAGCCGGGCGTGCACTCGGCGAATGTTCGTGTCGACCACTGGCACCCGAATCCCGAAGGCGAACGCGGAGACTGCGGCGGCCGTATACGTGCCGACGCCGGGCAGGACCAACAGCTGGTCGAAGGATTCGGGGACGACACCGTTGTGTTGCTCGGTGATGGCGACGGCGGCGGCATGCAGCCGCAGGGCCCGCCGTGGGTATCCCAGCCTGTCCCACGCACGCACGGCTTCCCCGGGACTCTCCGCGGCGAGGTCCGCGGGCGTCGGCCAGCGGTGCATCCAGTCGTGCCAGACCGGTTCGACCCGGGACACCGGGGTCTGCTGCAGCATGATCTCCGACACGTACACACCCCAGGGCGTTGCGTCGGCTCGGCGCCAGGGGAGGTCACGCGCCGCTGCCGCATACCAGCGCAGGACCTCGTCGTGCAGGTCGCTCATGTGACCTCCCTGGTTGTCTAGGATCCAGCTCGCATTCAGGAGCCGGCGGGGTCCCCGCGGAGTACTGAGCGCAGCTTGCGGAGCGAAGACTTGGTGCGGCGCCTCAGACGTAGCGCTCGAGGATGCTGCTCTCGGCCAGCCGGGACAGCCCCTCGCGGACGGCACGGGCCCGGCTCTCGCCGACGCCCTCGACCCGCATCAGCTCGTTGAAGTCGGCCGCAAGCAGCTTCTGCAGCGTGCCGAAGTGGTCGATCAGGCGGTCCACGATCGCGCCCGGCAGGCGCGGCACCTTGGTCAGGAGCCGGTAGCCGCGCGGAGTCACCGACGCGTCCAGTGACTCGCCGACGACGGGAAAGCCGATGGCGCGGGTGCCGGCGGTCAGGTCGAGCAGCTCGTTCGAGCTGAGCGAGCCCAGCCGGCCCAGCGCGTCCTCGACGGACAGCGGGTCGCGAGCCGACTCGACGTAGTCGCGCACAACCAGCTCGCGGTCGTCGCTCAGCCCGTCGATGAGCTCATCCAGCTGCAAGGACATCAGCCGTCCGTCGGTGCCGAGCTCGACGACGTACTCACTGATCTCGTCGCTGATGCGTCGCACCATCTCTAGCCGTTGAAGCACCGCGGCGACGTCTCGCACGGTCACCAGGTCCTCGATCTCCAGGGCCGAGAGCGTGCCGGTGACGTCGTCGAGGCGCGACTTGTAGCGTTCCAGGGTCTGCAGCGCCTGGTTGGCGCGGGACATGATCGCGTCGGACCCCTCGATGACGTGGCGCAGGTTGCCGATGTACAGCGCGATGATGTGCATCGACTGGCTGACCGAGATCACCGGGAAGCCGGTCTGTTTGGCGACCCGCTCGGCGGTCCGGTGCCGGGTCCCGGACTCGCGAGTGGGGATGTTTGAGTCAGGGACCAGTTGGGTGGCGGCGCGCACGATGCGGGACACGTCACGGTCGACCACGATGGCGCCGTCCATCTTGGCGAGCTCGCGCAGACGGGTCGCGGAGAACTCGATATCGATCGGGAAGCCGCCGGTGCTGAGATCGTCGACGACCTTGTCGTCGCCCAGCACGATCAGCGCACCCGTGCGTCCGCGCAGGATGCGTTCAAGGGCATCCCGCAACTGCGTGCCTGGGGCAACGGCGGCGAGCGTGTCGCGCAGCAGCACCTCGTCGGAGCGTTCCACGCCGCTGAGTCTAAGCGACGGGCCCGACTGGGATCGCGCGCACCGCCGACTGGATGTCGCGCACTTCGAACACGCGCATCCCGTCGGGCACCGCCTCTCCGCCCATGGCATCAAAGGGGATGACCGCCCGGGTGAAGCCGATGCGGGCCGCCTCCGCCAGTCGACGAGGCACTCCGCCGACGTTGCGGACGTCGCCGGCAAGGCCCACTTCGCCCACCGCGATGGTGCCCTGGGGCAGCGGTTTGTCGAGTAACGAACTGGCAAGGGCCAGGGCAATCGCCAGGTCCGCCGCCGGCTCGCTCAGTCGCACACCGCCGACCGTGGACACGTAGCAGTCGTGCTTCAGCACCGGCACGCTCGCCCGGCGCTCCAACACGGCGAGGATCATCGCGGTTCGCGAGTTGTCCACGCCGCTGGTGGTGCGGCGGGGTGATCCGCCGCCCGCCGGTGCGAGCAGCCCCTGGACCTCGGTGACCAGTGGCCGCCGGCCCTCGAGTGTGACGGTGACGCAGGTGCCGGCCACCGGGTCCTTGATGCCGGACAGGAAGAGGCCGCTCGGGTCGGGCAGGCCGACGATGCCCACCTCGGACAAGTCGAAACAGCCGACCTCGTCGGTGGGGCCGTAGCGGTTCTTGACGGCACGGACCAGGCGCAGGCGGGAGTGACGCTCGCCCTCGAACTGGATCACGACGTCGACCAGGTGCTCCAGCACGCGGGGACCGGCGATGGAGCCGTCCTTGGTGACGTGACCCACCAGCACCACGCTGATGCCGCGCTTCTTGGCGGTCTGAATGATGGCCGCGGCAACCTCGCGAACCTGGCTCACGTTGCCAGCGGAGCCCTCGATCTGCGCCGATGCGATGGTCTGCACCGAGTCGATGATCACCAGCTCGGGTTCGACCTGGTCGATCTGGGCCAGCACGGTGCCGAGGTCGGTTTCGCTGGCAAGGAACAGCGACGTCGCCAGCGCCTCGATGCGTTCGGCGCGCACTCGCACCTGCGCGGCCGACTCCTCGCCGCTGACATACAGCACCTTGCGGCCCGAGCGCGCCGTGCGGGACGCGACATCGAGCAACAGGGTCGACTTGCCGATACCGGGCTCGCCGGCGACGAGCAGCACCGCGCCGGGCACCAGGCCACCGCCCAGCACCCGGTCGAACTCGTTCACCCCGGTCGGCCTGGCAGTGGCCTGGGTGACATCGATCTGGTGGATGGGCATCGCCGGCCGCTCGATCACGGCGGCGGGTGCGGTGCGCACTGCCGTCTGGCCGGCCTCGGTCACGGTCCCCCAGGCCTGGCACTCACCGCAGCGACCGACCCACTTGATCGCGGTCCAGCCGCACTCGGTGCACCGATAGGACGGTGCGGAGCGCTTGCGAGTTGTCGATGTCATTTCGGGGTCCCCGCAAAGGATCGGAGGGAGCTTGCGAGCGGAGAACGGGGTCCCCGCAAGGTATCGGTCGAGGGGCGAGGCCGAACTTTGTGGGGTGTTCTTTTCGGGGTCCAAGCCATGTGCACAACGTATGCCTTGGCACCGACAGTCTCGATCGACTCACCGCACGACGACCGCCATACGTCTACCCAGAGTCGGGTTATGGCTGCGCCGCGAGGGTTGCCGGGTGCACGAGCAGCGGCAGCAGCTTGCGGTTGCCGCTGTTGCGGGCGGCGCGCACCTGCTCGAGGTGCGCTTCGCACCGAGTGGCCAGCTCGGCATACGCGGCCGCACCCATCAGGTGCTTCAGCTCACCGGCGTTGGAGAGATAGACCGGGTCCTTGCCGACATGCGCCGCCGGATTCGCCGAGCAGTACCAGTCGAGATCGTGACCGCCGGGTCCCCATCCGCGGCGGTCGTACTCCCCGATCGAGACCTCGAGGTAGGACGACTCATCGGGCATTTCGACGGTGCGGTAGGTGCGCCGGATCGGCAGCTGCCAGCAGACCTCTGGTTTGACCGTGTGCGGTTCGACGCCGGTCAGCAGCGCGTGCTGGTGCAGGGCGCAGCCGTCTCCCGCGGGGAATCCGGGGCGATTGAGGAAGATGCAGGCGCCGTCGGCCACCCGGGTCTTGGTGTCGCCGTCCTCCTTATCCCGCCAGCCGGCCCTCGAATGGCCCTCGTCGTAGTACTGCCACTCGTCCGGGCCGAGGTCCTTGACCACGCGTTTGATGGTCTTGACGTCGTCCTTGTCGGTGAAGTGTGCGCCGAGGGTGCAGCAGCCGTCGTCCGGCCGGCCGGCATAGATGCCCTGGCAGCCGTTGCCGTAGATGCAGGTCCAGGAGGACGTCAGCCAGGTCAGGTCGCAACGGAACCGCTCAGCGGTGTCGTCGGGGTTGGTGAACTCGACCCAGATGCGGGGAGTGTCAAGGGGCGTTTCGGGCACCTGCCCATCGTAGGTGGCAGCCTGCCCCGCGTGTCCTCGCGCACCGCCGGGTGTCACGCTGAGCTGTGTGAGTCGAAACTGGGTGAGGTCAGTGGCCTGCATCCTCGTGGGCATCGTCCTCGCCGGCTGCGGCACCGGATCCGCTCCCGTGGCATCGACGACGCCGCCGCCCGTGACGAGGGCGAGCGCCGGCCCCTCGGCTCTGGCGGTCTTCGCCTCGGCAAGTCCCGCGGCTGCGCGACGGCTGCGGGCGAGCGGTGCGTCGGCGGTTGCACTGGGCGCGATGCCGCACGCGCGCGCCACGGCCTTTCCGCAGGTGACCGTGGTCGGCGACGTCGACGAGCGACAGATGGCAGACATCAACGGCTACGTCAGCCAGGCCGTGCATGATGTGAGCACCGTGACTGGCGCACGGTTCTCGAGAGAGCTTCTGGTGCTCGCCCCCCGGAGTGAAGCGGAGTTCGCGCGCATCTACGGATCATCGAACGTGGCTGATATCCAGGCGGATACGGTGATCGTTGCCGGCAAGCAGCCCTACATAGTGTTCAACGCGGGTCGCTCGATCCAGATGGTCAGCGGGCCGAGTGCGACGTCCACCATGCCCCAGGTCAACTCAGCGCAGGTGTCCAGGAAGGTCCTGACCCACGAGGTCTTCCATGCCTTGACTCTGACGTATGCCGCGCGCCGGCATCTCCCGCTGTGGCTCACCGAGGGATTCGCGGAGTGGGCGGGTCAGAAGTTCTCCGGTCTGCACCTGACGCCGAAGGCCAAGCGGGCCGCACTCCCGTCGAACGCCGACATGTCCGGAAGTAACGCGGTCGATGCGTACCAGGTTGCCACGTCGTTCGTCCGCTACATCGTGAAGACGTGCGGCCAGCGGAAGGCAATCGCGTTCTACAGCAAGGCTGTTGTGCACCCGACGGGGTCGCTCGCCGCACTGGCGGAGCGCGAGCTCGGCCACTCCATGCCGACGCTCGTCGCGGGCTGGCAGCACGCCTACCAGTCCTCGCGTTGACCGGATGCCGGTTCCCTGCCCATCCGCATAGCCCCCTGGTGCCCCATTGAGGTGTGGGACCTGACCCCGGGCCGGATGCCCGAGGAACCACAGGGCACCCTCGTCGGCACCGCCTGACTGCGGCCACAAGTCTCAAGGGACGACTGTGCCTCCGCCGTGTGCCCTCTGGCGAAGGCGCGAGGGCAGCGTCTCTGGCCTCAGCCATGGTCCTCTAGAGGCTCGCAGTAGCGTGTCCTCATGAGCAGGCCGGACCGGGTGGAGGGCTGAATGGGTACGGCACGCGTGCCGGACGCGAAGATCGCGCTGTCGACAGCATCGGTCTATCCGCTGGGTGTGGTGCAGGCGTTCGACATCGCCGAACGGCTGGGCTACGACGGCGTTGAGGTGATGGTCTGGACCGAGACGATCAGCCAGGAGGGCGGCGCTCTGAAGCGCCTGTCCGAACACTATGGCTTGCCGGTCGTGTCGATCCACGCGCCGACCCTGCTGCTGACCCAGCGCGTATGGGGGCCCGAACCGTGGGCGAAGGTCGACAACTCCGTCCGGCTTGCCGAGGATGTCGGCGCGGACACGGTGGTCGTACACCCACCATTTCGCTGGCAGCGGGAGTACGCCGCAGAGTTCCTCGGCGGCATCGCGGAGCGTGAGGCGCGGACGCACGTGCGAATCGCGGTGGAGAACATGTTTCCCTGGCGGGCCCGGCAGCGCGAGATGCAGGCCTACCTGCCGGGCTGGGACCCGGTGGAGGTCGGCTACGAGCACGTCACCCTCGACCTGTCGCACACGGCGACGGCCGGCTGTGATGCGTTCAGCATGGCCCGTCATCTGGGGGACCGGTTGACCCACCTGCATCTGGCTGACGGGCTCGGCTCCTTCAAGGACGAGCACTTGGTGCCCGGCCGGGGGAGCCAGCCTTGCGCAGATGTCCTCGAATGGCTTGCCGGACGGGGCTTTGACGGATCCATCGTGGTCGAGGTCGGCACGCGGAAGGACTCCGCGGATCAGCGCGAGATCGACCTGGCCGAGGCACTTGCGTTTGCGCGGCTACACTTCGCGGCGCCCGCCTGAGCGCCTTCGGCACGAAGGCGTCGCAGCGAGCGGAGGAAATCCTGCCGCGCGGCGCCGGATGCAGATAGCGTCTGGGATGTGGATGAGCTCTTCGACGGATACCAGGCACAACCTTCGACCTACGACGAGATGTTCGACGGGGCGCAGGTGCGTCCCGGCTACCTCGGCGTGCGGCGACAGATGGAGCGGTTGTCCAGCGACGAGGTTCGCCTTCGCGCGGACTACCTGTCCCACACCTACCTCGACCAGGGCGTGACCTTCGACATCGGTGGCGAGGAGCGGCCGTTTCCGCTCGACATCGTGCCGCGTCTCATCGAGGCTGAGACCTGGGCCCATGTGGAATCCGGTGTGGCACAACGAGTGCGGGCCCTCGAGGCGTTTCTCGCCGACATCTATGGGGAGGGGCAGGCATTCCTCGACGGTGTGATTCCGCGGCGAGTTGTGACCAGCAGCCCGCACTACCTGCGGGTGGCGAGCGGCATCCAACCGCCGGCGGGCGTGCGCGTGCACGTCGCCGGAATCGACCTGATCCGAGGCGCAGACGGCGAGTTCCGGGTGCTGGAGGACAACGTGCGCATTCCGTCAGGGGTGTCGTACGTCATGACCAACCGTCGCGCGATGTCGGCGGCGTTGCCCGAGGTCTTTGCCCACCATCGGATCCGCCCGGTCTCCCAGTATCCCGCCAAGCTGCTGGCCGCACTGCGGGCCTGCGCTCCGAGCGGCGTGGCCGACCCGGTCGTGGTGGTGCTGTCCCCGGGTGCCTACAACCCGGCCTACTTCGAGCACGCCCTGCTCGCCCGGCTGATGGGGACGCGCCTGGTCGAGGGGCGTGACCTGATGGCGCAGCGCGGCAGCGTCATGGTGCGCACCACCGATGGGCCGCGGCCGGTCCACGTCATTTATCGCCGGGTCGACGACGACTTCCTCGACCCCGTCCACTTCCGCCGCGACTCGGTCCTTGGAGTGCCGGGGCTGCTCAACGCGGCCAGGGGTGGCAACGTGACGATTGCGAACGCGGTGGGCAACGGCGTCGCAGACGACAAGCTGGTCTACACCTACCTGCCCGATCTGATCCGTTACTACCTCGAGGAAGACCCGATCCTGCCCAATGTCGACACCTGGCGCCTGGAGGATCCGAGCCATCGTGAGGAGGTGCTGGACCGGCTCGACGAACTGGTGGTCAAACCCGTCAACGGTGCGGGCGGAAAGGGTATCGTGATCGGCCCGCGGGCAACCAAGCCGGAGCTGGATGTGTTGCGCCAGAAGCTGATCGACGATCCGCGAGGCTGGATCGCGCAGCCCGTCGTGCAGCTGTCGACCGTTCCGACGCTCATCGGCAACCGGATGGCCCCACGGCACGTCGACCTGCGACCGTTCGCGGTCAACAGCGGCGACAAGGTATGGGTCCTGCCCGGCGGTCTGACCCGGGTGGCCCTGCCAGAGGGTGAGCTGATTGTGAACTCCAGCCAGGGCGGGGGGTCCAAGGACACCTGGATCCTGGCGTCGGACGGTAACCGAGAACCGGTCGAGGCACAGCCCGCGACCGGCGGCCACGCCCTGCATCCCGCGGGTGGTGCGCGCAGCAGCCGTGGCGGCGGAGCTCACGCGGTCACCGCTCAGGGCCAGGCACAGAGCACCGCCGTGGACCTGCAGTCGAACGAAGGGAGCGCACCATGCTGAGCAGAATCGCGGAGGCGCTCTTCTGGATCGGGCGCTACATCGAGCGGATCGAGTGCACGGCACGGATCCTGGACGTGTATCTCCAGCTGCTCGTGGAGGATCCGGTCATCGACCAGGAAACCACCTGCAGGTCCATCCTTGCGGCGATGGGCGTCCAGCACGAGGGGGAGGCAGACCAGGCCACCGTGCTGCGGCTGCTCCTGCACGACAGATCTTCGCCGCACTCGATCGCGTATGCCGTGGAGGCAGCACGCGAGAACGCTCGCCGTTCGCGGGAGGTCGTCTCGGCGGAAGTGTGGGAGGCCATCAACACGACCTACAACTCCGTGATCAGTGGGCGGCTTGCCAGGTCACGTCCTGCCGACGCCTTCCGGCTCTCCCTTGAACGGGCCAACATGGTGTCCGCGC
The DNA here is from genome assembly GCF_007845645.1 of Leekyejoonella antrihumi. Taxonomy (GTDB): domain Bacteria; phylum Actinomycetota; class Actinomycetes; order Actinomycetales; family Dermatophilaceae; genus Leekyejoonella; species Leekyejoonella antrihumi. Next base: position 55,945 of record NZ_VCQV01000025.1, on the reverse strand, counting down.
TCGCGGACAACACCCAGAGTCACGACGACGGCTGGCAGTTCATCGTGCTCGGCCGACACATCGAGCGGGTCGACATGACCTCCCGGCTGATCCTGACTCGCACCTACGCGACCGGTTCTGCCTCGACCTGGCAGATCACGCTGCGAGCCTGCGGTGCGGCACACGCGTTCACCCGGACCTATCGCGCCATCGAGTCGCCTCGCGCCGCAGTCGAGTTCCTGCTCCTGGACCGACTGTTCCCACGATCGGTCGCCTACTCACTGGGTGAGGTGGCGCGGTGCCTGGAGGAGCTGGATCCGCGACAGCGCCGCATCGGGTTCGGTGGTGACGCGGCACGCATCATCGGTCAGGCGCGGGCGCGGATGGACTACCTGTCGCTCACCGAGCTGCTGGCGGACCTGCCCGCCGAGATGGGTGTGCTGCAACAGGTCTGTGCGGATGCGAGCAACGCAGTTGCCAAGAGGTACTTCGAGGGCGCTGTCGCCCCTGAGTGGTTGGGAGGTGCGCTGTGAGTGCAACGCTGCGACTGGTGCACACCACGGGCTACACGTACAACGGGCCGGCGACGGCGTCCTACAACGAGGCACGCCTTGCGCCGCTGGCCACCGCCGATCAGACGATCCTGCATCATCGTCTGGAGGTGTCGCCCTCTGCGTGGTCGCAGGCCTGGACCGACTACTGGGGCACGCAGGTCACCTCATTCGAGGTCCACGAGGAGCATGACGAGCTTCAGGTGGTCGCGATCAGCACCGTCACCGTCGATCGCAAGACGGTCGCGGGCGACGAGCTGACCTGGGACGAGCTGGCCGCACCGGCGGTGCGCGACGAGTTCGACGAGCTCTTGGAGATCGGGGACCGAGTCGACCCCGGATCCGACTTCCTGCAGGTGGTGCGCGAACTGCGAGGCACGGCGACCACGCCTGCCGCGCTCGTGGATGCGGTCGTCGGTCGCGTGCACGGCAGTGTGAGCTATGTCCAGGGGCGCACCACCGTCCGCAGCCCGGCGCGGGATGCCTGGGCCACGGGGGAGGGCACCTGCCAGGACATGGCACATCTGGTGATCGGGGCTCTGCGTTCGCAGGGAATTCCAGCGCGCTACGTGTCCGGCTACGTGCTGCCCGACCGAGACGCCCCGCTGGGAGAGTCGATCACGAGCGCATCGCACGCGTGGATCCAATGGTGGGACGGGGCGTGGCTCGGAGTGGACCCTGCGTCGGGGCGGGTCCCCGACGACTTCTACATTGAGATGGCACGGGGCCGGGACTATACCGATGTCGTGCCGTTGCGCGGGATCTTCACCGGATCTCCCGGCAGCAAGATGAACGCAGCGGTGGAGATCAGCCGCCTCGCATAGTGCCAAAGGAGCCACGACCCGTGATCGATCCCAGTACCGTCCTGCGTGCCGGCTTGCTCGGAATCAGCAAGAGCGACAAGGTCAAGAACCTCATCGAGAACGCGCCGGTCAGCCGCGGCGTGGTCAACAGGTTCGTTGCCGGTGCGCGGACCGCAGACGCGGTCTCGGCCGTGGTCGGCCTGCAGGAGGACGGTCGGCTGGCGACCGTCGACTTCCTCGGTGAGGACACCCTCGATCGGCGTCAGGCGAGTGCAACCCGAGATGCCTACCTCGACCTGTTGTCCGCGCTGTCCGACCGTGGTCTGACCGCGAACGGCGCGGCCGAGGTCAGTCTGAAACTCAGCGCTCTCGGACTGGCGCTCGGCGCAGACGGCGAGAAGCTCGCGCTGGAGCACGCACGGCAGGTCTGCGAGCTGGCGGCGACGTGCGGGACGACCGTCACCCTCGACATGGAGGACTATACGACGACGGACGCCACGTTGTCCGTGCTGCGGGACCTGCGGGCGGACTTCCCGTGGGTCGGGGCGGTGCTGCAGGCCTACCTGCACCGCACGGAGAGTGACTGCCGAGACCTCGCCACGGCCGACAGCCGCGTGCGCCTCTGCAAGGGGGCCTACAAGCAGCCGGAGTCCGTGGCCTACCAGTCCGCGCACGATGTTGACCTGTCGTATGTGCGCTGTCTCAAGGTCCTGATGGAGGGCGAGGGGTATCCGATGGTCGCCAGCCACGATCCACGCCTCATCGCGATCGCGTCCTCGCTCGCCGGCAAGAACCACCGGGAGCCGGACTCGTTCGAGTATCAGATGCTCTATGGCATCCGTCCCGACGAGCAGCGCCGGCTGGCGAAGGCGGGACACCAGATGCGGATCTACGTCCCGTACGGCGACCAGTGGTACGGCTACCTGGTGCGCCGGATGGCCGAACGGCCCGCGAACACGATGTTCTTCCTGAGGGCCGTCGCAACCAAGAAGTAGGAGCTGCCATGGAGGAGACGAACCCCCCGGCGACCGGTCTGGTGGCGCTGCTGGGCGCCGGCGTCATGGGTGAGGCGCTGATGTCCGGGCTGCTTCGGTCCGGCTGGCGACCGGCGGACCTGCGGGTCAGCGACCGCAGCCCCGAGCGACTGGCCGACCTTCAGGCGCGTTACGGCGTCACGGGGCTGTCACCCGCCGAGGCGGTCGCCGAGGCCGACACCGTGGTCATCGCGGTCAAGCCGCAGGACATGACCGCGCTGCTCGACGAGGTAGGTCCGCACCTGAGGCCGCACGTCCTGGTGGTCTCGATCGCGGCAGGAATCACCACGGCGTTCCTTGAGCAGCGCCTGCCGGAGGGGACGGCCGTTGCCCGGGTCATGCCCAACACCCCTGCCCTGGTCGACGAGGGCATGAGCGCGGTCAGCCCGGGCGCGCACTGCCGACCCGCGCAGGTGGAGATTGCCAGCGAGCTGATGCGAGGCTGCGGCAAGGTGCTCGCCGTTCCGGAGAAGCAGCAGGACGCGATCACGGCCATCAGCGGAAGCGGCCCCGCCTACATCTTCTATGTGGTGGAGGCGATGATCGAGGCCGGCGTGCTGCTCGGCCTGCCGCGCGCGACGGCCACGGAGCTGACCGTTCAGACGCTCTACGGCGCCGCCACCATGCTCAAGGAGACTGGCGAGCACCCCACTGTCCTGCGCGAGCGGGTGTCCAGCCCCGGTGGCACGACCGTGACGGCTCTGCGCGAGCTGGAGGATCACAAGGTCCGGGCTGCCTTCCTACGGGCCATAGAGGCGGCCGCGGTCCGATCGGCGGAGCTGTCCTCCGGGCAGTGAGCGCACGAACTGCCTGTGAACGTCCTGAAAATAGGTACTGAATGACATTGGGAGGCTCCGGCATGCGAGAGTTGTGCCATGACTGACATCACGGTGCGTGCCCTCGGGGATGAGGACTGGCAGGTATACCGCGACGTGCGATTGGCCGCTCTTGCAGAGTCGCCGGACGCGTTTGCGGCCAAGGCTGCGCACGAGCAGGCCTTCGAGGAGGAGCTCTGGCGCAAGCGGATTGCTCGATCCCGTCGGCTCGTCGCGGAGCAGGACGACAAGGTCGTCGGTGTCGTCTCCGTCGGGCACAAGGGGTCCCAGGACGAGCGGGTCAGCGAGCTCTTCGGCCTCTGGGTCATGCCGGAACTGCGGGGCAAGGGTGTTGCCTGGCGGCTGGTCGAGGCCGGCGTCGACCAGGCCCGCAGCGACTCCTACGACTTCGTTCTCTACTGGGTAGGAACGGACAACGGCCGGGCCGTTGCCTTTGCGAGCAGCTTCGGGTTCCGTCCAACCGACACCCGTCGGCCGATGAAGAACCCTGAGGGCGACCGCAGCGACGGCAATGGTGATGACGAGATGGCGATGGTCTATCCGCTCGGGGATGACCCGGGCGCAACCCCCAGCGCGATGGCCTGAGCCTGGCAGTGCCCTGGTGAGCACCGAGACAACACGCACCCGGTTCATCTGGGATGAAGAGCTCACGGCCTACAACTTCGGCCCGGATCACCCGATGAACCCGCTGCGCCTTGAGCTGACGGCCCGGCTGGCGCGTGATCTCGGAGTCTTCGACAGCCCCGGTGTGGAGATCGTGGCTCCCACACTGCCCGGCGGGTCCGACGGGTTCCTGCGCGACGTGCATACCGTCGGCTACATCGAGGCGGTGTGCCAGGCGTCGTCCGATCCGGCCGGTGCACAGACCGGCTACGGGCTCGGAACCGAGGACGACCCGGCATTCCCGGGCATGCACGAGGTGTCCGCGCTCATCGCTGCCGGGACGCGGCATCTCTGCGAGGCGGTCTGGTCCGGAGAGATCGACCACGGCGTGAACTTCTGTGGCGGGCTCCACCACGCGATGCCGGATCGGGCCTCCGGGTTCTGCATCTACAACGACGCGGCTCTCGGCATCCGGCGGTTGCTCGAGCTGGGCGCCGAACGGGTCGTCTACGTCGATGTCGACGTGCACCACGGGGACGGCGTGGAGAAGATCTTCTGGGATGACCCGCGAGTGCTCACCATCTCGATCCATGAGAGCGGGCGAATGCTGTTCCCCGGGACCGGCTTTGCCGGTGACGTCGGCGGCGCGCCGGCGCTGGGTTCGGCCTGCAACGTCGCCCTTCCTGCGGGTGTCGGTGACGCACCGTGGCTGCGAGCCCTACATGCCGTGGTGCCACCACTCGTGCGGGCCTTCGGTCCCCAGGTGCTGGTGACCCAGCAGGGCTGCGACTCCCACTACAGCGACCCGCTGGCCCACATGGCGCTGACCATCGACGCGCAACGGGTGGCATACGAGATGTTGCACGACCTGGCGCACGAGGTGGCCAACGGTCGTTGGGTTGCTCTGGGCGGCGGCGGCTATGAGCTGATCGACGTTGTGCCACGTGCCTGGACTCACCTGAGTGCCATCGCCGCGCACCGTCCCATTCCCGTTGAGACTGCGGTCCCACAGTCCTGGCGGGACTACGTCAGCAACCGCTATGGGCGCCCGGGCCCAGAGCGGATGGGCGACGGGGCCAGCGAGTCGGGACGGGTCTGGTGGCGGTCGTGGGCCAGCGGATGCGACCCGAGCGAGCGGGTCGATCAGAGCGTCCTGGCGACTCGTGAGGCGGTTTTCCCCCTCCATGGCCTCGATATGTGGTTCGATTAGCAAAATTCGGCACCACTAGACGGCGTGTCGGCTCGACAAATTGTGGCGCGGACTTTCCATACGATAGCAACTACCTCTATCGTGCATGCAGTGGAAGGCAAGCCATCCGGGAAGGGACATGCCATGGCGCAGGAGCATCAGATCGGCGAGGTCAACTTCATGACCGTTGCCGAGGTCGCGGCCATCATGCGCGTGTCCAAGATGACCGTGTATCGACTGGTGCACAGCGGCGAGATGCCTGCCGTTCGGGTCGGGCGGTCCTTCCGAGTGCCGGAGCAGGCCGTCAACGACTACCTGAACCAGTCCTACATGGGCACGGCCTGACGGCGGCCCTTCCGGCCGGGTCGATTCTGCCGCCGTAGCGGTATGCCGTACCCTTCGAGCGTATGCTTTCTGCCGCGCGGGTTGCGTCGAGGTCACTCGGCCGCGAGCGGTAGCTGGATGCGCCGGTGGTTGGGGCACGCACCGCCGGCGGCCAGAGCACGACCAGCGCCCTCACCGGCAACGACTAGTTAGGACAGCTCACGTATGGGATCCGTCATCAAGAAGCGCCGCAAGCGCATGGCCAAGAAGAAGCACCGCAAGCAGCTGCGCAAGACGCGTCACCAGCGTCGTAACAAGAAGTAGTCCGCGACCTCGCAGACCAAGACCCCGCACCAGTCCACATGACTGACGGGGTCTTCGTCATTCAGCACCTCGCCTTAGACTTTCGGTATTCGGGGCAAGGAGGAAGAGGCCATGGCGAACGTCGTGCTGGTGACCGGTGTATCCGGTGTGCTCGGTGGTCTCATGGCGCGGACCCTCAGCAACGACCCGCAGCTCGAGCGGGTCATCGGTGTCGACGCGGTGCCGCCGCTGCACGACATGGGCCGCGCGCAGTTCGTCCGCGCCGACATTCGCAACCCGATGATCGGCAAGATCCTCAGCCAGGAGCGGGTCGACACGGTGCTGCACCTGGGGGTCCTTGCGACATCCCGTCAGGCGGGCAGCCGCAGTTCTCAAAAGGAGATCAATGTCATCGGCACCATGCAACTGCTTGCCGCGTGCCAGAAGGCAGACACTCTCGAGCGCCTGGTCGCGAAGTCGTCTTCGACGGTCTACGGCTCCTCACCACGGGACCCGGCGATGTTTACCGAGGAGATGACCGCAAAGCGGGGGGCGCTTGGCGGGCTCGGCAAGGACTCGGTCGACATCGAGACCTACATTCGCGGGTTCGCGCGACGCAGTCCGGGGGTCGACGTGTGCATGCTGCGGACGGCGTCCATCATCGGACCGGGGCTCCGCACCGCGTTATCCGACTACTTCAGCCTGCCGGCGCTGCCGGTCCCGTTGGGTTTCGACGGCCGTTTCCAGCTGCTCGGTCTGGTCGACGCGGCGGCGGCCCTTCGGCTCGCCGTCCACGGCCAGGTCACCGGCATCGTGAACGTCGCCGGTGACGGAATGCTGACGATCCGGCAGGCGGCGCGGCTGGCGCGCCTCCGCACGATTCCGGTCGTGGCGCAGTCGGCGCCGCTGGTCCAACAGACCGCACGGTATCTCGGGTGGGGCCAGTTCGATGCCGAGCAGATGGACTTCCTGTGCTTCGGGCGTGGGATCGACACAACGCGGATGCGGGTCGACCTGGGCCTTGAGCCCACGATGACGACTCGTGAGGTCTTCGAAGACGCATTCCGGAACGGGCCGGCACGTGGACTACTGGATGCAGTAACAGGAGGGTCGCGTGCCTGAGGACCAGTCGAAGTCCCGACCGGCGAGGAAGACCGCAGCGCGAAAGGCGACGGTGAAGAAGACCGAGCGACCGACGCCGGGTCGCAACGGGTCCGAGTCCACGAGGGTGAGCGGGCGGGCGAAGGCAGACACACCCGCCGGGCAGACCTCGACGGCGAGTCGCAAACGGCCGCCCCGGAGCGCGTTCACCCAACCATCGCGGACCGCCCCGGAGCGGGCACTACGCGTTGTTCCGGACCCGGTCGTCGGCGAGTCCGGGCCGGCGGCGCCGGCCCGGATCCAGGACCAGCCGGTCATCCCGGGCCTGCCCGGCATGACGATCGAGGCGGCGGTCAACGCGGCGGTGTGGATGCTGCGTGCCGCCGGCTCGGCAGCGGGCCTGGAGGGCGCCGAGCTGGAGCGCCGGGTGGCCCAGACCCTGGCCTTTGTCCGTCGCCGACTGACGGGTGACTACGACATCGACGACTTCGGCTTCGACGCGGACTTCACCGAAGAGGTGTGGCTGCCGCTGCTGCGCCCGCTCTACCAGCACTGGTTCCGCGTCGAGGTGCGCGGCATCGAGAACATCCCGGACGACCAGGGCGCACTTGTCGTGGCCAACCATTCCGGCTCGGTGCCGATCGATGGGCTGATGACGCAGGTGGCGATCCACGACGCGCATCGTCGGCATCGATACGTCCGCTCACTCGGCGCCGATCTGGTCTTCCAGTCGCCGCTGGTCGGATCGCTGGCGCGCAAGGCCGGTGCCACGCTGGCCGCCAACCCGGATGCGGAACGACTGCTGGCGTCGGGAGAGCTCACGATGGTCTTTCCGGAGGGGTTCAAGGGCATCGGCAAGCCGTTCGGTGAGCGATACCGCCTCCAACGCTTCGGCCGCGGTGGTTTCGTGACGGCTGCGTTGCGCGCCGGCGCCCCGATCATCCCCTGCTCGATCGTGGGGGCGGAGGAGATCTTCCCGATGATGGGCAATGCGAAGGGTCTGGCCAGAATGCTCGGCTTCCCCTACTTCCCGATCACGCCCACGTTTCCGCTGTTGGGGCCGCTCGGTGCGATTCCGTTGCCGAGCAAGTGGATCATCGAGTTCGGCGAACCGATCGAGACCGCGTCCTACGGCGTGGCCGCGGCAGAGGACCCGATGGTCGTCCTCGAGCTGTCCGATCAGGTGCGGGAGACCATCCAGCAGACGCTGTACTCGCTGCTCTCGAGGCGCCGCTCGGTGTTCTTCTGAGATGACCGCACCACGGATCACCTTGATCGGCAAACCGGGCTGTCACCTGTGCGATGACGCCCGGGAGGTCATTGCACGAGTCGCCGCGGACCTCGGCCTTGCCTGGGCCGAGCTGTCCATACTCGATGACCCCGACCTGATGAGCAGGTATGCCGAGCAGATTCCGGTCACGCTGGTGGACGGCCGGCAGCACGACTACTGGCGAGTCGACGAGGGCCGGTTGCGGGTCGCTCTCGGCGCCTGACCTGCCGGTTCTGCCCGGACGTGAAGGGTCATAGCACCTTCCGATCGTTTTCGCGACTTTGTGCGCGCGTTCACAAAGACCTATTCTCGGGGGGTCTTAGATCCTCTGGTGCAGGCGTTTGATATACGCACTGCCCACGACGGGAGGAGTCGGAGCCATATGACCCAGGCACCTGGCACCCGTCGGGACATTCCCGACGCGACCGTGGCGCGGCTACCGGTGTATCTGCGCGCCCTTCGCGCGCTGACTGCAGCCGGCATCGACGTCGTCTCATCGGAGGATCTCGCGCAGGCCGCGGGGGTCCGCTCGACGGGGCTGCGCAAGGATTTGTCACACCTGGGTTCGTATGGGGTTCGCGGCGTGGGTTACGACGTTGCGCGGCTCTCCGACGAGATCGCTCGAGAGCTCGGTCTGCAGCACGACTGGGCGGTCGCGATCGTCGGGATGGGAAACCTCGGCCACGCGCTGGCGGCCTACAGCGGCTTCGCGACCCGCGGGTTCAAGGTGCGCTGGCTGGTCGACGAGGACCCGGAGGTCATCGGCACGGTCATCGCCGGACTGACCGTGATCGGGTTCGACGAGCTGGCGATGGTTGCGGGGGACGGGCTCATCGCCGTGATTGCGACCCCGCCGACGGCGGCCCAGGACGTTGCTGACCAGATGACCCGCATGGGGGTCCGCTCGATCCTCAACTTTGCACCGTGCGTCCTGCAGGTGCCGGAAGGTGTCGAGGTGCGCAAGGTGGATCTTGCGACGGAGCTGCAGATCCTGGCCTTTCATGAGCAGCGGGGCCGTGACGAGGACGATGACGCCGCGCGCCTGGGCGTCCATGCCGCACGAGTGGCGGAGGCGGCACGGTGAGCCTTGTTGTCGTGGGTATCTCGCACCGCACCGCAGCGGTCGAGCTGCTCGAGCGTGTCGTGTTGGCGAGTAATCGGCAGCAGCAGCTGACCGAGCTCTTGGCGCGCTCGGAGCACGTGGCCGATCATGTGCTGCTCTCCACCTGCAACCGCCTCGAGGTGTACGCAGAGGTGGAGGCGTTCCACGGGGCCGTCACCGACATCTCGCAGTCCCTCTCGGACGTCACCGCGGTGCCGATCGACCAGCTGCGCGATCACCTATATGTCCACTTCGAGGACCGTGCGGTGGCGCACCTCTTCTCGGTGGCCGCCGGGCTGGACTCCGTCGCCGTCGGCGAGAGTCAGATCCTGGGCCAGCTGCGGGATGCGCTGCAGACCGCCCAGCGGGACAAGCACCTCGGCGCCGGCCTCTCCACCCTGGCCCAGCAGGCGTTGCGGATCGGCAAGCGAGCACACACGGAGACCGGAATCGACCAAGTCAGCCGCTCGCTCGTGCAGCGCGCGCTGCGGATGGTGGAGGGCTCGCTCGGGGACCTCCACGACCAGCGCGTCGTGGTCGTCGGAGCCGGCGCCATGAGCGGGCTCGCCGCGCACACGGTGGCCAGGGCCGAAGTGGCCGAGCTGGTCATCGTCAACCGCACCAGCGAGAAGGCGCAACGGCTGTCGAGCGCGACCGGTGCGAGCTGGCGCCCGTGGACGCAGCTCCCGGAGGCGCTTGCCGCAGCCGATGTCGTGGTGTCCTGCACGGGGGCCGTGGGGCACGTGATCGGCATCGCCGAACTTCCCGCCGGCGATCGGCGGCAAGTGCTGGTCGACCTCGGGCTGCCGCGTGACATCGACCCGCAGGTCGCTGCCCGGGACGGGGTGACGCTGGTGACCCTGGAGGACCTGGGCCGATCCGGCACCGGTGACAGCGGCGAGCACGACCAGGTGCGTCGCGTGCAGGACCTGGTGACCGGCGCAGTTGCCGACTTCCTGGTCCGGCGCCGTGAGTCGGCCATCATCCCAACGGTGGCCGCACTGCGGGCCCAGTCGGTGACGGTGATGGACGCCGAGCTGACCCGGCTGGACAGTCGATTGGACCTCTCGCCGGATGAACTTGCGCAGGTGCGCCTGGCGATGCACCGTGTGGTGGAGAAGATCTTGCACACGCCGACGGTGCGGATGAAGCAGATGGCGGGACGCGAGAATGGTACGGACGTGGCGCAGCTCCTGCAGCAGCTGTTCGACCTGGACCCGCACGAGTCGCGCGTGTCCCAGCTCCCCAAAGGCGGTGATCTCGCATGAGTGACCACCCCACGACGTCGTCGGGTCTGAAGATCCGGCTCGGCACCCGGCGCAGCCGGCTGGCGGTCACCCAGTCCCAGTGGGTCGCCGACCTGCTCGTGCAGCACGGCCACGAGGTCGAGCTCGTCGAGGTGGTGACCGAGGGCGACGTGTCCAAGGCGCCGCTGGCGACCATGGGTGGCGCCGGCGTGTTCGCCGCGGCGATCCGTCACGCACTGACCGAGCAGCGTGTCGACCTCGCCGTCCACTCCCTGAAGGACCTACCCGTCGCACCCGAACCCGGTCTTGTCGTGGCCGCCGTCCCGAGGCGGGCGGACGCGCGGGACGCGCTGGTGGCACGTGACGGGCTGACGCTGGGCGAGCTGCCGCCGGGCTCGGTCATCGGCACCGGTTCACCACGCCGCGCCGCGCAGCTCATGGCGCTCGGCCTCGGCCTGACCATCAAGGCCGTCCGCGGCAACGTCGAGACGCGACTCGGGTATGTGCGAGACGGTGAGCTGGACGGGGTGATCCTGGCCCGTGCCGGTCTCGACCGGCTCGGGCTGACGCAGCAGATCACCGAGACTCTCGAACCGGTGCAGATGCTGCCCGCCCCAGGTCAGGGTGCGCTCGCCCTTGAGGTGCGCGCGGATGACGCCCCGATCCGTGCCGCGGTTGTCGCGCTCGAGGATGCCGATGCCCGCGCGGCCGTGACCGCCGAACGCGCCCTGCTGGGAGCACTCGGGGCCGGCTGCTCCGCACCGATCGGAGCTCTTGCGGAGGTCACCGAGGACGTCGACGGGAGTCTGGAGATCTCTCTGCGCGCCTTCGCGGGCACCGTGGACGGCTCCTTCGACCTGCGTCGTTCCACCAATGGTCCTGCGAAGAGGGCAGCCGAGCTTGGCGCCGACCTTGCGCGGATCTTGCTCGAGGACGGTGCAGGCGAAATTATTGACCTACCGGCCGGGCAACCCCCGGACCCAGCGCCCGGTGAGCGACCACCGACCGGTCGCGCCGAGGCAGCCACCAGGACGGGTAGCTCCCCGACCGTCATACGAGACAACAGCCGACATGTCCCAACCAGCGCTGCGGAGCGTGAAAAGTGAGCACCACCAATCAGACCAAGATTCCGGCCAGCGTCGCCTTCGTCGGGACCGGCCCCGGCGACCCGGGGCTCTTGACGATGCGTGCTGTCGAGCTGCTGCGGCGTGCAGACGTCGTGGTCATCGACCAGGTCGCCCGTGAGGACTTCGTCGCTCGGGTTGCCCGCCCGGATGTCGAGATCGTCGACGCCGGCCACGGCCAGACCGGCCAGCCGTTGACGACGGCGTCACGAGCCAAGCTGGTCGTGAGGGCGGCCAAGCAGGCCGCACGCGTCAGTGGGGAACCGCTGGTGGTGCGCCTCATGGACGGCGACCCGGCCACGTTCAACGGACTGGCCGAGGAGGCTGTTGCCTGCCACAACGCGGACATCGCCTTTGAGATCGTCCCGGGTGTCAGCGCAGCCTCTGCGGTTCCCGCGTACGCGGGTGTGCCGTTGACCAGCAGGTCGTCTCGTGCCGTGCACGTGATCCCATCCGGGGACGCTCGGGTCGACTGGAGTCGTTCGATCGACGCCAGCACGACCGTGGTCATCCTGGGCGAGCCGAATGCGATCCGCGAGGGCCTGCGGCGCCTGCTGGAGGCCGGCCGTGACCCGCAGACCCCGGTCGCGGTGACCCAGCAGGGCACGACGATCCGGCAGTCGACGCATCGCACCACGCTCGGCGAGGCGGCGACCGCCCTGAAGACCGTCCGGCTGACACCGCCCGCCGTGACCGTCGTCGGGAGCACGGTCGACCTGCAGGACAAGCTGTCCTGGTGGGAGAGCAAGCCGCTCTTCGGCTGGAATGTGCTGGTGCCGCGCACCAAGGAGCAGGCCGCCTCGATGACCGACCGGCTTGCCTCCTACGGGTCGTCCAGCGACATCGTGCCGACGATCAGCGTCGAACCGCCGCGGACGCCGCAGCAGATGGAACGTGCCATCAAGGGGCTGGTTACCGGTCGCTACGAGTGGATCGGTTTCACCTCCGCGAACGCCGTGCGGGCGGTCCGAGAGAAGTTCGTCGAGTTCGGGCTGGACGCTCGAGCGTTCGCCGGACTGAAGATCGCAGCGGTTGGGGGTGTGACGGCGCAGGCGCTGCGCACGTGGGGTCTGGAGCCGGACCTCGTGCCGACGGAGGATCAGTCCGCCAAGGGCCTGCTCGACGCCTGGCCGGCATACGACAGCCTGCTGGACCCGATCAACCGGGTCTTCCTGCCGCGGGCCGATATTGCCACCGAGACGCTGGTTGCCGGTCTGGAGCAGATGGGCTGGGAGGTCGACGACGTCACGGCCTACCGCACCGTGCGTGCGGCGCCGCCCGCCCCGGAGGTTCGCGAGGCGATCAAGGCCGGCCGGTTCGATGCGGTCTGCTTCACCTCGAGTTCCACCGTGCGCAACCTGGTCGGCATCGCGGGCAAGCCGCACTCGACGACCGTGGTTGCCTGCATCGGTCCGGCAACGGCCAAGACGGCGGAGGAGCACGGACTACGCGTCGACGTGATGGCCGCGGAGCCGACGGCCGACGCACTTGTCGACGCGCTTGCCGGGTATGGCCGTGGCCTGGCACTTGCCGCGATCGAGGCCGGCGAGCCGGTGCGTCGTCCCAGCGAGAAGAAGAAGTCCTCCTCGCGGCGGAAGGCGAAGGCCTGAGCGTGAGCGGTCCGATCCCCGAACGCCCACGGCGGCTGCGTCAGACCGCCGCGGTGCGGCGGTTGGTCAGCGAGAACCGGCTGCATCCGGCCGAGCTGATCCTGCCGATGTTCGTCAAGGAAGGCATCGACGAGCCGGTGCTGCTGGACTCCATGCCCGGCGTTCAGCAGCACACCCTGGACTCTCTCGTGCAGGCCGCACGCGAGGCGGTCGATGCCGGAGTCGGCGGCCTGATGCTCTTTGGCGTACCCCAACAGCATGACGAGATCGGTTCTGGCGCAACGGACCCGAAGGGCATACTGAACCGGGGTCTGCGCCGCCTGCGGGATGTGCTGGGTGACACCACGGTGCTCATGGCCGACCTGTGCCTGGATGAGTTCACCTCCCACGGGCATTGCGGTGTGCTGGATCAGCAGGGCCGGGTCGACAACGACGCGACCCTCCAGCGGTATGCGGAGATGGCCGTGGTGCAGGCCGAGTCCGGAGCACACGTGGTCGGGCTGTCCGGGATGATGGACGGTCAGGTGGCCGCCTGCCGGGCGGCGCTGGACGAGGCCGACCACCAGGACACCGTGATCCTGGCGTATGCCGTGAAGTACGCGTCGGCGGCCTATGGGCCGTTCCGGGAGGCCGTTGAGTCGACCCTCGAGGGGGACCGCTCGACCTACCAGCAGGATCCGGCCAACGCGACCGAGGCGCTGCGAGAGCTGCGTCTCGACCTGGCCGAGGGCGCGGACATTGTGATGGTCAAGCCGGCACTGCCCTACCTGGACGTCCTGCGGTCGGTGGCGGAGGTGAGCGACGTGCCGGTCGCGGCGTATCAGGTCAGTGGTGAGATGGCGATGATCGAGGCTGCCGGCGCCAACGGCTGGATCGACCGGGACCGGATGGTGCTGGAGTCACTCGTGTCGATTCGTCGAGCCGGCGCGCAGATGATTCTGACCTACTACGCCACCGAGGTCGCCCGCCGCCTGCGCGAGCGGTGAGGAGGCAGCCACGCCGCCGGCCCTGAAGAATGCGAGCCGACTGGCGGCCACCGTGCCCGTTGCCGCCCTCCTGCCCGCGCTGATCCTGCCCAGTCCCGTCGCTGGAAGTCGTCCAGCGATGACGCGCGCTGGCCGCGCCGGTGACCGCGACACGAGTCGTGGTCGCCGCGCAGCTGCAGAATGCGCCGGCGAGCACGACCGTTGTGGGCACGACGCCCGACGGCACCCGGCTGGGTATTGGCACCGCCGCGCCCGACGGCCGGGTCCTGGTGCCGGTGAGCGTCAAGGCGGCGAGCATCACGCGGCTGCTGGTGCGGCCCGTGGTGTGGCCGAGCCGGCCGGCGTGGTCGCGACGACGACCTCAACAGCGGTTCGGCGCAGCGGCTGGATGGTGGTCGACAAGCAGATCGGCGTAGGGCGGTACGCGCCCAAGAAGCTGGAGGCCAGTCCCGCCACCCTCGACTCCCGGGCGCTGGGTCGCCTCCCACGCGGCGGCATACGGGTTCATAGTGCGGTACCCCTTGGGGCAGGAGAAGGTGACCGGCTACATCTACGAGCCGTGGCACCTGCGCTATGTCGGCAGCCGGCTGGCGGGTTACCTGAAGTCATCACACACGAAGACGCTCGAGCAGGCCTTCCACCTGCCCGGCGCGCACGCGCCCGTGACCAAGGCGGAGTCCAACCTCTTGCACCGCTAGGCGCGGCTTCGGGCGCAGACAACGCCCAAGCGTCCTGCCGAGACCGCGGTGCCCGATCTGACGGCAGCTCGGTATGCCCAGCGGTTGGCGACGGTTCGACGATGTGGTGAACCAGTCGTTGGTCAAACCTGCTCCGGATGACGATCGTTCACCGGGCAGCGGCCCCTTGCGGCGTTCGTAGTCTGTCCACTCGGCTTCGGGTCGCAGCGAGTGCGGCAGGCTCGGCGGCTCGGCCATGCCGGTGACGGCGAAACACGTCTTCGTGAGGCTGCGCACGTAGGCCTCGAGCGGGCGGTAGTCCGTGGTCCAGGTCACGCACCAGCCACGCGGCGTTCGGCTCCGCCGCCCGGGCCTTGTCGATGAGGGCCATACTGCCGTCCACGCCCACGACATCTGCCCCTGCCTGGCGTACCGGCTGCCGAGTCAGCCATGACCGCAACCCACGTCGAGAATTCGCTTCCCGCCGAGTTGCCGATCACGGCGTTGAGCGTCGGCTCGGCTCGGCGATAGAACGAATTCGAGGGCTGGCCGATGATCGCGGCCTAGGTGTCGGCTGCGGCGTTCCATCGGTCGATGTCGTCAGGCGAGGCCACGCTGCATGCGAGCGACCGAGTCGGTACCCAACCCGTAAGGCAAGTGGTCTGTATCGACGTCGCACGGTCTGCCCATACGCTCGCGCGGCATCGCATTGTCTCGCCCGAAATTGCGAAACACGCCCAGCTGAAAGCGATCTCGAGCAGGAGTGAGGCGGGAAATTGCGATCTCGCTCAAGGGGGCACCGGTCCCCAGGCACGCGAACGGCATGAGGGCGTCCGTGGGAGGAACGGTCACCGGCGACGGACGAGGCGATCTCCCGACGCGCCATACGCCCACGGATCTTCGCCGCGAGCGGGTCCAAACTGGGCGCATCCCGACACGTCCAGGCGCCGCACACACAGGCAGGGGCCCACCTGCTCGGTGGACCTCCGCGTGCGTTGCTCGGTCTGCCGGTGATCAGGCCTTGACGAGCTGGATGTCGAGCACGATGTCGATCTTCTCGCTCACCAGGGCGCCGCCGCCCTCGACCGGGACGTTGAAGGTCAGCCCGAACTCCTTGCGGCGGATGGTGGTCGTCGCCTCGAATCCGGCGCGGGTGCCACCCCACGGGTCGGGGGAGACGCCGCCGAACTCCAGGTCGAAGGTCACCCGCTGGGTGACGCCCTTGATGGTGAGGTCGCCCTCGAGAGTCCGCGAGGTCACGTTCGACGCGTTGAACGTCATGGTCGGATAGGTGTCGATCTCGAAGAAGTCGTTCGTCCGCAGGTGCTTGTCGCGGTCCTCGGAACCGGTCTTGACCGAGACCATCTGGACCGTCGCGGACACGCTGGAGTCCTCCAGCTGCTCGCCGACCTTGACGTCTGCCTCGAACTGCTCGAACTTGCCACGTACCTTGGTCACCATCAGGTGGCGCGCCACGAAGGCCACCTCGCTGTGCGCGGCATCCACGGTCCAGACGCCTGGGGTCAGATCGGTCAGTGTGCTCATCGTGCTCCTTCGTCGGCGGATGAGTGGATGTTCGGCCGGCGCTCCGCCTGACGCGCCGGCTACTGGGGGCAACTGTAACCGTACGTGATTGAAAATTCAACTAGGAGATGGCGGATGGCTGCGCACGAAAGACCCACGGGATCGCACTAGGGTGATACCACTATGAGCGACGGCGAGATCCCATGGCTGACCGAGGATGAGCAGACGTCGTGGCGCAACTATCTGCGCGCCAGCAGGGCTCTCGAGGCCGCCCTCGACAACGAGTTGCAGAATGCCGGGCTCTCCCTTGCCGAGTACGAGCTGATCTCGATGCTGTCCGAGGCGCCCGATCAGTCGATGCGAATGAGTGAGCTGGCTGCGCTGATCGTCCAGTCCAGGAGTCGGGTCACGCACACGGCGAACCGGCTGGCGGGCCGCGGTTGGGTGGTCCGCGAACCGTGTGCTGACGACCGCCGCGGCATCCGCCTGGTGCTCACCGACACCGGTCGAGCGGCCATCGAGCGTGCGTCCCGGGTGCACGTCGTCGGGGTGCGTCAGCACTTCCTTTCGCAGCTGGAGCCGGGGCAGTTCCAGGCCGTAGGCGATGCGATGGGTCGGGTTCGCGAGCACCTGTTGTAGACCCCGGCCCGAGTGGGCCAGATCACATCGACCGACCACCCTGCATACCACTCGGATCGATGTTGCGACACTGGGTGCATGACGCACCGGCCCGCCTCTACCACGTCGCGCTCCATGCCCGCCTCGGACACGCTGATGCGGCGTGCGCGGGCGGTGATCCCCGGCGGCGTGAACAGCCCGGTCCGAGCCTTCGGCGCCGTTGGCGGGACTCCGCCGTTCATCGACGCGGCGAAGGGCGCCTGGCTGACGGATGTGGACGGAAACCGCTATGTCGACCTGATCTGCTCCTGGGGGCCGATGATCCTCGGGCATGCCCACCCGCTGGTCGAGCAGGCGGTCCAGGAGGCCGCCCGTAAAGGGTTCTCGTTCGGCGCGCCGAGTGCGAACGAGGTGGCGCTCGCGGAAGAGCTCGTGGCCCGTGTCGCGCCGGTCGAGCAGGTGCGACTGGTCAGCAGCGGCACCGAGGCAACGATGAGCGCGCTGCGTCTGGCGCGCGGTGCCACCGGCCGGGACAAGGTCGTGAAGTTTGCCGGTTGCTATCACGGGCACGTGGATGCGCTGCTGGCCTCGGCCGGCAGCGGGGTAGCCACCTTCGGCCTGCCGGACTCGGCCGGCGTGCCCGCCTCGAGCGCGCACGAGACGATCGTGCTGCCGTACAACGACCTAGACGCGGTGCGGCAGGCGTTCGCCCAACACGGCAGCGAGATCGCCTGCGTGATCACCGAGGCGTCGCCAGGCAACATGGGCGTGGTCCCACCCACACCAGGTTTCACAGCCGGCTTGCGGGAGATCACCCGGGCGCACGGTGCGCTGCTGATCTCGGACGAGGTCATGACGGGATTCCGCTGCTCGGCGGCCGGGTGGTACGGCCTGGAGGGGGAGCAGGGCGGCAGCGCACCCGACCTGTTCACCTTCGGCAAGGTGATGGGCGGCGGTTTTCCCGCCGCCGCCTTCGGTGGTCGCGCCGATCTGATGGCGCAGCTGGCCCCCGAAGGGCCCGTCTATCAGGCGGGTACCCTCTCCGGGAACCCGGTGGCCACGGCGGCCGGACTGGCCAACCTGCGCGGTTGCACTCCCGAGGTCTACGCCCGGCTCGACGTGGTCAGCCACGCCATCGCGGACGCGGCAAGCGAGCAGCTGACCCTCGCCGGGGTACCGCATGTGGTGCAGTGGGCCGGCTCGATGTTCAGTGTCTTCTTCCGCGGTGAACCGGTGCGGTGCTACGACGATGCGAAGGACCAGGACCTGGCGGCGTTCTCCCGGTTCTTCCACGCGATGCTGCGGCAGGGTGTCCACCTGCCGCCGAGCGCCTTCGAGGTGTGGTTCGTCAGTGCCGCGCACGACGACGAGGCGGTGAACGCCGTGATCGACGCGCTTCCCGGCGCCGCCAGGGCAGTCACAGACAGCGATGGGACACTACCCGCATGACGTCCCGCGATGACCGCACCGTCGTGCATCTCGTGCGCCACGGAGAGGTCGACAACCCCGGTGGAGTCCTTTACGGAAGGATGCCGGGGTTTCACCTGTCGGCCCTCGGCCGGGAGATGGCGCAGCGCGCCGCTGCCTACCTCGGTGGCCACCCCATCACCCATCTGGTCTCCTCGCCGCTGGAGCGTGCGCAAGAGACGATGGAACCACTGGCCGAGCGCCTCAAACTGCCCGTCACCCTCGACGACCGGGTGATCGAGGCCGCGAACGACTTCGAGGGTCTGACCGTCGGCAAGAAGCCCGCGCAGCTGCTGAACCCCCGCTTCTGGCCCAAGCTGGTCAACCCGATCCAGCCCTCCTGGGGCGAGCCCTACCAGGAGGTCGCCGAGCGGATGAGCGCCGCGATCGTTGATGCGCGCGACGCGGCCCTCGGCCACGAGGCGGTCATCGTCAGCCACCAGTTGCCGGTGTGGACCGCCCGGCAGCACTACGCGGACAAGCGGCTGTGGCACGACCCCCGCAAGCGGCAGTGCTCGCTCGCGTCCGTCACCAGCCTGACCTTCCTCGGCGCCGAGCTGGAGTCGATCGGGTATGCCGAGCCGGCACGCGACTTGCTCCCCAATGCCTCCGGGGCGGTCGGCGCATGAGAGTCACCCCACAAAGTCTTCGCCGGAAACTGTTGCGCGGCGTCTTGGTGCCCGTGCTCGCACTCGGCGTCATCGGCGGAGCCGCCGGATGTAGCAGCAGTGCGAATTCCATTGCGGCACAGGCGAACCAGGGCAATGATAAGGGTTATCAGGCAGGCGACGGCACGGTGGAGCAGCTGAGTCGGAGTGAGCGCAAAAAGCCGGTCTCCTTCGCCGGTGAGACCCTGGCCGGCAAACCGTGGTCGACCAACGACGTCAAGGGCAAGGTCCTGGTGCTGAACGTCTGGGGCGCCTGGTGTCCGCCATGCCAGGCGGAGATGCCGGAGCTGGAGAAGGCGTGGAAGCAGTTTCAGAAGGGGGGCCAGCCGGTTGCCATGATGGGACTGGACCAGCAGGACTCCCCGGCGCGAGCGGCTGCGACCATCGCGAAGTGGAAGGTCACCTACCCTTCGCTGCGGGATGACGGTGGGCAGATGCTGCTCGACCTGCAGAACAAGGTCGTCACCACTCCCACGACTTTGGTGCTGGACCAGCAGCATCGCATCGCGGCACGGGTCTCCGGGCAGGTCACCGCGTCCACCCTGACCGGCCTCGTCCAGGACGTCCTGAAGGAGAAGAGCTGAACGTGCATGCTGATGCGGCCACGATGGTCGCGAGCGGCAGCCTGCCGCTCGCGATCGCGTTGTCCGTGCTCGCCGGTGCGGTGTCCTTCGCCTCTCCGTGCGTGCTGCCTCTCGTGCCGGGCTTTCTCGGCTATGTGACCGGTCTGACCGACGAGCGTCGCAGAACCCGGCTGGTGACGGGGGCTTTCCTCTTCGTTGTCGGCTTCAGCGTGGTCATGGTCGGCCTCGCCGCCACCTACGGCTGGGCGATGGACCTCACCCGCGCCTACCGTGGCGCAACACTTCGCATCGGCGGGGTCTTGGTCATCCTGCTTGCCCTCGTCTATCTGGGCTTCATCGGCCAGCGGGGCGTCGCCGTACGCTGGAAGCCGACGGCCGGGCTGGTTGGGGCGCCGCTACTCGGCGTGGTGTTCGGGATCGGGATGAGCCCGTGCATCGGGCCGGTCTACGGGTCGATCCTGGTCATGGCGTCGCCGATCGGTGGCGCGGGGTCGACCGTGACCCGCGGCATCATCCTTGCCGCCTTCTACAGCCTGGGGCTGGGCGTGCCGTTCATGTTGATCGCCGCGGGATGGACCCGTGCGGAGAGGGCATCGCGGTGGTTGCGGAACCACCATCGTCCGGTGCAGTTGATTGGTGGCGGGCTGATGCTCGCGGTAGGAGTTCTGATGGTTGCCGGAGTGTGGGAGCACTTCATCGTGTGGATCCAGACCTCGCTGGTCGGCGTCGACGGCTTCAAGCCGGTGATCTGATGACGAACGCCACTGACCGCAAGAGCGCGGCCCAGTCCGCGAAAGCGAGCAAGCGCGAGCGACGCGAGAGTCCGGCGCAGCAGCCCAAGCTGGGGTTCTTCGGGACGTTGCGGTGGCTCTGGCGGCAGCTGACCTCGATGCGTACGGCGCTGTTCCTGCTGCTGATCCTGGCGGTTGCCGCGGTGCCCGGGTCGATCTTCCCGCAAACCAACATCGACTCAACGCGGGTCACGAACTACCTCGCCGAGCACCGGACCATCGGGCCGTGGCTGGACCGATTCGGCTTCTTCAACGTCTTCAGCTCCCCCTGGTTCGCGGCGATCTACCTACTGCTGGTCATCTCGCTGCTCGGCTGCATCATTCCCCGGACGCGCAAGCAGGTCCGGGCCCTACACGCCCCCATCCCTAAGATGCCCCGGCGCCTCGACCGGCTGCCCGAACACCGCGAATGCACGATCGACGCAAGCCCTCAGGACGTGCTGCAGGCCGCCCAGAGCGTCCTGCGCGCCAAGCGCTATCGCTTCCGGGTGGACACCACCGCGGAGGGCGTGCCGCAGGCCATCGCAGCAGAGGGCGGACGACTGCGTGAGGCGGGCAACCTGCTCTTCCACACCTGCCTCGTCTTCGTCATCATCGCGGTCGCCTACGGTCACCTCGTGGGCTGGAACGGTCAGGTGATCGTGCCGGCCGGGCAGGGATTCACCAGCACCGCCTCACGCTATGACACGCTCGATACCGGGCCTCTGGTCAACATCGCGAACCTCACCCCGTTCAGTATCAACGTCAACCACATGGACGTGACGTTCGAGCACGATGTGCCGTCGACTTCGCCTCAGTACGGCCAGCCCCGGGATTTCGTCGCGTCGGTGACCGCCAAGCTGCCGAACATGGCGCCGAAGGCGACCACGATCGAGGTCAACCATGCGCTGGACATCGCCAGCACCGAGGTCTACCTGCTCGGCAACGGGTACGCGCCGAAGGTGACCGTGCGCAATGCGAAGGGTCAGATCCTCTACGCGGATGAGACGCCGTTCCTTCCGCAAAACAACAACTACACGTCGGTCGGTGCGATCAAGGTGCCCGGCGCAAGCCCCAAACAACTCGGCTTCTTCGGGTTCTTCCTGCCGACGGCTTCCTTCAGTTCCACGCAGGGCCCGACCTCGACCTTCCCTGCGCTGAACAACCCGGCGTTGGTACTCGGGCTCTACGAGGGCAACCTCTTCCCGGATGGTTCTCCTCAGTCGGTCTACACCCTGGACACGCAGCAGATGACCCAGGTCAAGGGCAGCGACGGCCAGCCGCTGCGACTGCTGATCCGCCCCGGTCAGACCGTGAAGCTGCCGGACAAGCTCGGATCCATCACCCTGGACTCCGTGCCCCGCTGGGCCGGGCTGTCCGTACGGTACGACCCGGGCAAGATGCCCGCCCTCTACGGGGCGCTGCTGGCGCTGCTCGGGCTGATCATGTCGATGACTTTGCGGCGCCGGCGCCTCTTCGTGAAGGTCGCAGCCGCGGCCGATGAAGGGGAGCCGGACGACCGGCGTACCCTGGTCACCATTGGTGGCCTCTCCAAGGGAGAGGACCCTCGGCTCCCGGTCGGGCTTGACAACCTCCTCGAGTCGATTGTGAAACGGACAGGTAAACCATGATCACAGCAGCGACCGACCACGTGGCCAACGCGGCCCTGAACACCGCCTCGATCCACTTCTTATGGTCGTCGGCGGCCGTGCTGACTCTGGCGATGCTGGCCTTTGGCATCGACCTCGCCGGCTTTCCCGCTCGCGACGCTCGAGCCAAAGAGCGGGAGGCGGAACGGGCCAAGGCACTGGAGAACTCTGCTGTCGCCCAGAAGGTCGCGACAGGGGCCGGTGGCGGCACTGCGGTGCTGGACAGCGCCCCGCGGCCGGCGAACCCCGCGGAAGGCGGTGACGCCGAGGAGAAGCGCAAGTGGGCCGGCATCGGGATGTCATTGTCCTGGCTGGGTGGTCTGCTGCTGGTGGCGAACGTCGTCTTCCGGGCCTGGTCCGTCGATCGCCCGCCGCTCGCCAACATGTACGAGTTCGCTGCCGTCGGGACGATGTTCGTCATGGTCGCGTTCCTCGGCTGGAGCCTGCGCAAGGACGTGCGCTGGCTCGGCCTCTTCGTGGTCGCTCCGGTGGTGCTGGTCGAGATGCTCTGTGCGGTGGTGTTCTACACCGCGGCCAGCTCGGTGCTGCCATCACTGAAGAGTCCGTGGCTGATGATCCACGTGACCGTGGCCACCTTGTCCATCGCGCTGTTCACCATCGCCTTCAGTCTGACGATCCTCTACTTCATCCAGCTGTGGCGTGAGGAGAAGGACGAGGAGTGGCAGGCCGAGGGCGGCGCCCGCTTCCGGTTCATGGATTCGATGCCGAAGTCCGATGTGCTGGACCGCACCTCATACGGCGTGATCATTCTCGCCTTCCCGTTGTGGACCTTCACCCTGATCGCCGGCTCGATCTGGGCACAGAAGGCGTGGGGCAGCTACTGGACGTGGGACCCCAAGGAGGTGTGGACCCTGGTCATCTGGGTTGTCTACGCGGCCTATCTGCACGCCCGGCTCACGGCGGGGTGGACCGGCAAGAAGGCTGCCTATATCGCGCTCGCCGGCTTTGCCTGCATCCTGGTGAACTACATGATCGTCAACGTGTTCTTCGTCGGGATGCACTCCTACTCGGGAATGTGATGATCCAGTACTCGTTCTACCGCATCTTCATCTTCATCATCGTCTTCCTGGGACTCTGGGTCGCGGGACTGCGTAGTTGGCTGCTGCTCATCGCGGCGGCCGCGATCTCGGCAGTCCTGTCGCTGGTTTTCCTGAACCGCCCGCGCGAGAAGTTCGCCGCGCAGATCGAGCACAAGGTCGAGGAGCGCCGGCTGAAGTCGGGTCGTGAGTACCGGTCCGCCGAAGAGGACGAGGACGACGAGGTCGACGGCAAGTCAGCGTAGCCCCGCCCAGTTGGGCACTTTCGCTCCAAAGGCGCAGGTATACCTGTGCCTTTGGAGCGAAAGCGCATCAGCCGAGCCGGTAGGCCAGGTAGAGGCCGATCCCGAACGTCAGGCCGTAGGCGAGGATCGCCAGGCCCGTGTCCGAGAGCGCCGGGATCAGGTCGCGACCGCGGTTTCCGCCGACCACGACCTTCAGCGGTCTGGCCAGCAGCAGCAGCCCGACGATGCCCAGCGCGGCCCACGTGTGCACCGTGGCGGCCAGCAGGACCATCACCAGCGACACAAGGACCAGCGCCACGTAGAGGATTCGCGTGCCACGGTCACCCAGCCGGACCGCCAGGGTGCGTTTGCCCGACTCGATGTCTCCGGGGATGTCGCGCAGGTTGTTGGCCACCAGGATGGCGCAGGCGAGCGCACCCACGCCGACCGCGCCGGCCACCGTGGCCAGGTCGATCTGGCCGGCCTGGGTGTAGGTGGTGCCGAGAGTTGCGAAGAGCCCGAAGAATACGAAGACGAAGACCTCGCCAAGGCCCAGGTAGCCGTAGGGATGCTTGCCGCCGGTGTAGTGCCAGGCGGCCCAGATCGCAGCGACACCGGCCAGTAGCAGCAGGGGTGTGCCGGCCAGGCCGATCAGGGCGATACCGCATACGGCCGCGAAGACGAAGCATGCCATCGCCGCGAGCTTGACGTTGACGGCGGTCGCGAGCCCTTGGCCCACCAGGCGCACCGGACCGACGCGGTTGTCATCGGTGCCGCGGACGCCGTCGGAGTAGTCATTGGCGAAGTTGACGCCGACCTGCAGCAGCAGTGCGACCACCAGGGCGAGCAGTGCATAGCCCGTGTTCGCCCGCTCGAAGGTGTAGGCGGACCCGGTGCCGACCGCGACCGGGGCGATCGCGATGGGGAGGGTGCGGGGACGAGCGCCGGCAATCCATTGGTTGAGCGTGGCCATGTGGTGATGTACTCCGATGTGCTGCGTGTCGGCTGAGGTTCGTGCCGGCGCGGTGCCGGTGTCTCATGGCAGATCTTGCCACCCCGACATCGCCGCAATAGCGGCACGGTCGGGTTTGCCGGGTCCGCGTGTCGGGATCGTCGCCAGCGTCAGCAGGCGCCGGGGGAGGGCGTATGCCGGCAGGCTCGCTCGCAGGTCATCCCGCAGCCGCTCGAGGGTGGTCGCCTCGCGGCAGGTGATGGCCAGACTGACCGCGTGCCCCCACTCGGGATCCGGTGTTGCGACGGCGACCGCCTCACCGATCTGCGGGAGGGCGGCCGCCGCCTCCTCGACGATGCGTGGTGCCACCTTGAGGCCACCGGTGGTGATGAGGTCGTCGATGCGGCCGAGGACCTGTAGGACGCCGTCGTCGAGGCTGCCGAGGTCGTCGGTGCGAAAACGGCGGGCGCCGTCGAGGAGGAACGCGTCGCCGGTCCGGCCGGGGTCGGCGAGGTACCCGGTGGCGATCGTCGGTCCGCCCAGGAGGATGCGCCCGT
This sequence comes from Leekyejoonella antrihumi, assembly GCF_007845645.1. Lineage (GTDB taxonomy): Bacteria > Actinomycetota > Actinomycetes > Actinomycetales > Dermatophilaceae > Leekyejoonella > Leekyejoonella antrihumi. The sequence goes on along the minus strand of NZ_VCQV01000025.1, from coordinate 31,135 downwards.
CAGGGTCCAGCTCGACCGTGGTGCCGCGCAGCGGCCTGCCGTCATAGACACACCCCCCGGCCGTCTCGCTCATGCCGTAGGTCGTGAGCAACGAGATCCCGGCGCGGCGTGCCTCCTGCAGTAGCGCCGGGGGACTGGCCGCACCGCCGAGCAGGATCCCGTCGAAGTCGGCCAGCAGGGCGGCCCTGCCCTGATCGAGGAGGCGGCGCAACTGGGTCGGCACGAGCGCGGTGTACCGTCGCCCACCGCTCATCGCCTCGGCCGCGTCCGTGAATGCGTCGAGGCTGAACTCGGGCAGTGTGACCGGCTGCTCGCCGGCTCGCACCGACCGGATCAGCACCTGGCTGCCCGCGATGTGGTGCGCCGGCATCGGCAGCAGCCACTGCCCGGGGCCGCCGAGCCGCTCGTGGGTGGCGTCGGCGCTCGCGATCAGCGCGCCGGCGGTCAGCATCGCGCGCTTCGGGCGGCCGGTGGATCCTGAGGTACTCACCACCAGCGCCAGTCCGTCGGGCAGGTCCGTCTCTGCCCAGTCCCGTTCCGGCGCGGCGTCGGCCCCCGCATACGGCAGCAGGGCGGGTCCGGTGCCGTCGAGCGCGGCGCGCAGCGCTTCGAGGTATGCGGCGTGCCCGGTCGGGCGCACTCGGAAAGGTCGGAGGGTGGGCACGAGGTTCAGGTTATGCCCGGGTGGTCGGGCCCGGATGCCGGGCTTCCAGCCATGCCACGAATGTGGCATGGTAGTGGCATGGCCCGCATACGTTTGAGCACCACGGTCGACGCTGCACTCCTGGAAGGTGCCCGCAAGGTTTGCGGGACGACGGACGCGGCACTGGTGGACGAGGCGCTTGCTGCGTTGCTGGCTCGGCACCGTTCCACCGAGGTGGACGCAAGCTACGCCGCCTATGACAAGCACCCACTAGACGAGCCGGACGAATGGGGAGACCTGGCCTCCTTCCGGCGGGCAGTTGCCGGGTCGTGAACGGCCTCCCCGGGCGTGGGGAAGTCTGGTGGTGCGAGATGGCCGAGATCGGCCGCCGCCCCGTCGTCGTTCTCTCGCGTGACGCCGTTATCCACGGCATCGCCGCGCGCTCGTAGCGCCATGCACGACGAGCATTCGAGGACTCGGCAGCGAAGTTGTTCTCGAACCCGGTGATGACCCGGTGCCGCTGCGCTCCGCCGTCAACCTCGACTCCATCGAAAGTGTCTCGACCGGGATCCTCGTCGAACGCCTTGGGCGACTATCCGACGCTCGCATGCGCGCGATCTGCGTCGCTCTGGCAGTCGCGGTCGACTGTTCCAGTTGAGCGTCGACCGACAGCGGATCGGCGAACGGTTCATCGCAAGGGGCTCGGCTGGGGCCAGGCGTGGATTACTGCAATCGTGGTCAACCAGGTTTCCAGCGACGACGCCCTCTCCAACAACCTCACCGAAGCCGGCTTCAGGCATCACTGCGACTACTACACCGGTGCCATCCCGATGGTCTGAATGGCACCACAAACAGGTCGTGTAGCGAGACGGTGGCGCGTCTCGTCTGCCAAGACGTGTGTCTCACACTCCTTGCGGCTCGCGGCCCTGCCAGGTGGTCAGGCACGCGCGGTTGCCCTGCGGGTCGGCGAGCACCCAGAACGCCGGCGCGGCGGTGTCGTCGACCAGGTCGCCGCCGGCTTCGATCGCGGCGGCAATGCGGTCCTCGACCACTTCGGGCGGGATGCGCAGGTCGAGGTGCCATCGCTGCCGTGGAACGTCGTGGGCTTCGGTGGGCTGGAACCAGATCGTCGCCCGGCGCCCGGTGACGTCGCGGATCTGGATCTCGCCCCAGGCCTCGACCGTGTCGTAGTCGAGCAGGGCCACCCAGAACGGCCTGATCTCTGCGGCGTCGGCCGAATCGAGGCCGAGTTCGAGCACGCTGGTGCGCTCCGGATGCGGCGTGGCCTCGGCGGCCAGAGCCAGCTCGCTGATGGCCCTCGCCAGCACCACGTCGCGCGGGGTCACGCCACCGACGTCATGACTGGTCAGCCGGACATCGAGCCGCCCGTAGGCCAGGTCGAGGTCGGGATGGTGGTCCATCTCCTCGGCGGTCAGCGTGATTGCGTCGACGAGCTTGACCGCGGTGATGAAATCGCCGGTGTCGAAGCTGGCGTGCAGCCGGTCGATCAGCATCCGCCAGTCGGGCAGCTGTTCGGTGACCAGCTCCAGCTCCGTCAGTGTGCGCTTCGGGTCGGGCGGGGTCTCGGTCTTGTCGCTCATCCGCGTCACCTTCTGTCCGATCGGGTAGGGGTCGTAGGCGATTTGCCAGCGGAAGCCGTCGGGGTCGCCCATATTGGCACGAGCAACCGACACGCCATGCCGAACGGACGATTCGACCCTTCGGGGTCGACAGTGTCGACTACCCCCGAAGATCCCGCGACATCGACTGGGAAACCTCAAGCCCGAGCCGATGCGGTCGCCGCGGCTGGCGAGACAGGTCTGGCCTGGTCGGCCATAGGTAGCATGCGGCACCGCTTCCAGTCGCTGTTCGATCCGTCCTACGTTGACTATGCGGATGCGGACATCCGCGGAACCCTGCAACAGCCCCGCAGGATCTGGTGCACCGGGTGCATGCGGTCGCGCGTGCCAAGCACCAGGGAAGGTCACGGTGTTGTCGTTCCAGCGAGGAAGGGCGATTCCTGCCAGGAGGACGATTGGAGCCGGGCGAGTCCATTGATCGCGCACTGACCCGATGCACGCGGACGTCGTGCGGCTGGCCGTTCACCTGCAGCTGACCTGACTGACGCGAGACCTGGCCGCTGCGCGCTGCCGCGAGCGGTGCGGGTAACTTTGCGACGTGGAAACCAGACCTGTGGCAGTGGTGACCGGGGCGAGCAGCGGGATCGGCCGGGCGAGCGCCCGCCGACTGGCGGCGGACGGGTTCGAAGTGTTCTGCGCGGCCCGGCGCACCGAGCGGGTCGAGGAGCTCGCCCAGGAGATCGACGGTCGCGCGGTCACCTGCGACGTGACCAGGCCGAGCGATCTGGCCGCTCTGGCAGAGGTCGTCGGGGACCGACTGGACGTCCTGGTGGTCAACGCCGGTGGCGCGCTCGGGATGGATACTGTCGCTCAGGCGAATCTCGACGAGTGGCGAGCGATGTTTGAGACCAACGTGATCGGTGCGACGGCGACCATCCAGGCGCTGCTGCCAGCCCTGACTGGGGCGCAGGGCGTGCTGATCACGATCGGGTCCACGTCGGGACTGGTGGCGTATGAAGGGGCCGGCGGCTACTGCGGCGCGAAGTTCGCCGAGCACGCGATGATGGCGTCGTTGCGCCTCGAGCTGGTGGACCAGCCCGTCCGGATCTGCGAGATCCTGCCGGGCCTGGTGCAGTCCGACGAGTTCTCGCTGGTGAGGTTCCACGGCGATGAGCAGCGCGCCGCGAAGGTCTACGAGGGGGTGGACCCGCTGCAGCAGGAGGATGTCGCCGACTGCGTCGCCTTCGTCGCGAGCCGGCCGGCGCATGTGAACATCGACCAGCTCGTCGTGCGGCCGCGCGCCCAGGCCGCCGCCCACAAGCTGCACAGGGTCACCGGTTAGCAACGCACACTGTGCGCCCCGTCGCTGAAATCGGGTGTGGGTAGGCTGCGCGCGGCCGCACGAGCGAGCCAGGCGGGTGGAGCAGGGCCGCGTCAGCCGTGCTCGGCGATCTGCTTGGCCTGCTCCTGCGCCGCGGCGCGGTACATCCTGCGGATGCGTGCGACGCCGAGGTCGTGCTGGTAGAGGTGCTCGGCCTGGTCGGCGTCGGTGGCGAAGTTCTCCAGCATGTTGCGGTCCTGCTCCAGAACCGCCCAGTGCTTGTCCTCCAACGCGCTGCGGTAGAGGAAGCGCCACACGTCACGTTCCCAGCCGGCCACCTTGCGAGTGCGCCAGTGGAATACGGCTGTGGTGTCGGCGCTGATCGGCACTGGAATGCCGACGATGCCGAACGGGCCGCCGGGCCCCGCCTCGGGGCCATACGGGATCTCCAGGTTGACGTAGTCGAGCCCGTTCTCGCTGACGTACTCGACCCAGTCGAAGTTCTTGCCGACCTGGTCGGTCTTCTCGAAGAAGAATCCGCGGTCGGTCTCCCGGATCCGGAACCGGGCCGTGGTGTCACCCTGGAACATCGAGTGCGAGTCGGCATGCAGGAAGGCTCCGTGCATCGGGTCGAGGACGTTGTCGAGGTAGAAGCGCCAGGGTGCCTTCCACTCCACAAAGTTGGGGAAGAAGGAGCACTCGGGCGAGCCAAGCCATTCCGGCAGGACGAATTCGGGTGCCTTGCTGTCCGGGGTCGCGGGGAACCACGCGAAGATCACCTCGGCCGCCTCGACCACTTCAAGGCTCAGGGCGGCCTGCTTGCCCTCGAGCGCACACCCAGGCATCCCTGGCACCTTGACCACGGTGCCGCTGTCGTCGACCTCCACGCCGTGGTACTGGCACTTCACCCGATCGCCGAGGTGCTGGCCTGCGGACAGTGGCGCATTGCGGTGTGGACACCGGTCGGCGAGGACCGACAGCTTGCCCTTGGAATCGCGGAAGAGCAGCCAGTCCTTGCCGAGCCGGGTGACCTTCTTCATGTCTCCGCGCGGCACCAGCTTGGACGGGAGAACGGGGTACCAGCGGTCGCGGAGCCCGGTGGCGGTGAGCTCGTCGAGGTCCAACGGGCCGGTGTTCTTGCCCGCACTGTTGACTCGTTCGGTGGTGATGGTCATCTCAGGCTCCCAACCTGCTCATTTCTGCACGGAACGACTCCTCGGTCCACGGTGCGCCGTCCGGCGCGGTTGATCCGTGGTCGTTGAGTCCTTGGACGAGCTCCTGGAGCCCGTAGTGGCCTTCGGCGAATACTCGTTGGATCAGGCCGGAGAGCTTTGCCTCGTAGGGCGTGAGAGGGCCTTCACGGGTCTGGTTCGGTTCCAGGTAGAGCGGTGCTTGCACGGCGTCCTCCAGTTCGTAGTTGTTGATTTGGTGGTGGTGGTCAGGCCAGGCCTCGAAGCCCCTCGACGATGGAGATGAAGGAGTCCGACCAGGCGTTGAATGAGTCGGGGCGAGCACGATGCGCGGGCCGCTCCACGCGGTCCATCACCACGAATACGCCGTTGCTGATCTGACCGGCGAGCTCTTGCGATGCGGTGAGGTCGCTGTTGAGTTCTGGCGCCGCGCAGACCACCAGCGCGGGCACGGTGACCGCTGTCAGGTCCGCGGTCACGTCACCGAGAGCGGTGTGGGAGGTGGCGTCGGCCAACACCAGGCTCTTGACGAGCTCAGGGTGGGTGACTGCCAGGCGGATGGCGACGGCCCCGTCGTCCCCACTGGCAAGCACGTGCATCGGCGAGCCGAACTCGTCGATCGCCCTGGCAGCGACGGTGACTCGGGATGCGAGATCGGTGTCTTCGGCGAAGGTCACTTTTCGGAGTGTGACCTCGTCGATGCTGGGGGCCGGCCAGTCGGCTGTGGGCGCCGCGGTGTGTAGAGCCAGCACGGCAGGCGCGGTGTCATCGAGCTTCATCGTCCTGATCTCCTTTGACCTTCAGGGACGTGCACCGGGGGCACGAACGGCTTGGGGGTGGGCTGCAGCGTGGTCACGTCGACCTCGATGACGTAGGGGCGCTGCAGCTCGAGCGCCTTGACCAACGCGGTGTCGAATGCGGCACCATCGCGGACCAGGGTGTGTGGTAGGTCCAGGGATGCGGCCAGCAGGCCGAAATCGGGTGTGAACAGGTCCACTCCGGAGACGCGACCGGTGTGCTGGCTCTGCAGGTTGCGCAGGACGCCGTATCCACCGTCGTTGAAGATGACCAGGACGCACCACGGCTGCTGGTCGGCAAGGGTGGCCATCTCCCCGAGGTGGACCGCGAGTCCGCCGTCGCCGGCCATGACCAGCGTGGGCACGTCGGGCCGTCCGATGGATGCGCCGATGCCCATGGCCAGGCCCTGCCCGATACCGCCACCGACCGGGAAGATATTGCTGCGCGGGTCGTAGATCTCGAGAAGTCGGTTGCCCCATGAGCTGGAGGGGATGGTGACGTCGCGCGCGACTATGGCGTCACGGGGCAGCCGGTGGCGGATCGACTCGCAGATCTGCCGGTAGGCGCCGATGTCCTCGGCGAGGGAGTGGCGCACGTCCTGCCGGGCGGTGGTGACCCGATGCCGCCAGCCGTCAGCAGTGTGGGGCGCAAGTCCGGCAAGGAGCTCTGGCACGAGCGCAGCCGCGTCTCCGGTCAGCGCGACAGTGGCCGGGTAGACCCGACCCAGCGCGGCCGGGTCGAGGTCGATTGCGATGTGCGTGGCCGGCAGCGACAGGCTGTAGTGCTTGGTCTCGTTGGAGCGAAAGTGCGTGCCGATGCTGAGGATCAGGTCGGCGTCGTCGATCAGTGACGCGAGCCCGGGGTTGGCTGCGAAGTTGCCCAACACGAGCGGGTGGTCCTCGGGCACGGACCCGCGCCCGGAGTTGCTGGTCAGCAGGCCGGCCCCCAGCCGTTCCGCGAGAGCGGTGAGCGGCGCCCCGATCCACCGGGCGCCACCACCAGCCCAGATCAGTGGCCGCCGCGCGGCGCTGAGCAGCCCGATCGCTTCGGCCACGGCGGCCTCCCACGAGGCCGCGCTGCGGCTCGAGGGCTTTGGTTGATGGTCGGCCTGCTCGGCCGAGGAAGCGAGGTACTGCAGATCGATGGGCCACTCGACGCTGGCCGGCGCGAACGGGGCGGAGGACAGGTCCGCAATCGCCGACTCGAGCACGCTTCGTGACTCGCTCGCGTGCTGCACGGTCGCGGCGAAACGGGAGACGGCCTGGAGCAGCTGCAGCTGGCGAGGAACCTCGTGGATCACCCCTCGACCCGATCCGAGGAACTCGCTGTCGATCTGCCCGGTGACGTGCAGCACCCGACTGCCGGCGGTCAGAGCCTCGACCATCGAGCCCGCCGCGTTGCCGGCTCCGGTGCCCGTGCTGGTCAGGGCGACCCCGAACCGGCCTGTTGCGCGGGCATACCCGTCGGCCGCGTTCACGGCGGCGGCCTCGTGCCGGACGGGCACGAACCGCAGCTCGCGGTCGACCGCCTCGACCAGCGGCAGGTTGTGAATGCTGACGACGCCGAACGCCGTATCGACCCCGTGAGTCCGCATGACGTCCACCAGGACGTCACCGCCTGTCGGTCGAGGGGTGTTGGTGCTGCTCATGGTTGCTCCTGGCGGTGGTCGGGTGCGGGTGCGGTTGTCACAGGTAGCGGGCGATGCCGCCGCCGACGTCGACGCTGGCGCCGGTCGTATAGCCGGACAGGGGGGAGAGCAGGGACACGATGGCGAAGGCGACTTCCTCCGCGGCACCAAACCTGCCCAGGACGATGCCGCGGTCGGCGGCGATCTCGGCAGCCCACTGGGCGTAGGTCAGGTCGGTGTCGGCCGCGGCGTAGCGCCGACTCCACTGGCCGGTGTCGATCAGTCCGAGGAGGACCGAGTTGACCCGGATGCGATCGACCCCCAACGACGAGGTCAGTGAGCGGGTGAGATTCAGCAGCGCAGCGCGGGCGGCCGACGTGACCGCCAGTCGCGGCTCGGGCTGCCGGGACAGAATGGCGTTGACCACCACCACGGACGGGTCGTCCGACTCGGCCAGGTGGGGTTGGGCGGCTCGAATCACATTGAGGGCGCCGAAGACCTTCAGCTCGAGCTCGTCACGGATCTGTGCGTCACTTGTTTCGTCGAGCGTGGCCATCAGGGACCGACCCGCGTTGCAGACCACTGCATCGACCCCGCCCCACCTGTCCACAGTGGAGGTCACGAAGGTCGTCACCGCAGCCTGATCCAGCACGTCGCATGCCACGGCGTGAACCGGGTCGGGCGCCCCGCCCAAGGCAGACCGCAGCCGGTCGACGTCACGCGCGCACCCGGCGACTCGGGCGCCCTCGGCGAGCAGCATCCGTGCGGTCGCCAGACCCACCCCGGAGCTGGCGCCGGTGACCAGGACGGTCTTGCCCGCGAGTTGCAGATCCATATCGTGTCCTTCGTATTCGGTTCGGTTACGGCATCACGAAGCCGCCGTCGACGACCAGGGTCTGGCCGGTGACGTAGGCGGCGGCGTCGGAGAGGAGGAACGCGACCGCACCGGTCACGTCCTCGGGGGTCTGATTGCGGGTCAGCGCGCGACCGGTGCGGTAGAGGTCGTAGCGCTCGGTGGGCACGGTCTCGGTTGCTTCGACACGGGTCAGCCCCGGAGCCACGGCGTTGACGCGGACCCCGTCGGGTCCCGCATCGCGCGCCATGCTGCGGGTCAGTGCAACGACGGCGCCCTTGGAGGCCACGTAGTGAGCCAGCCGCGGAGAGCCATAGATCGCCGCGTCGGAGGCCAGATTGACGATCGCGCCGCGGTGGGCGGCGAGCTGCGGGTAGAGCGCCCGCGAGACCAGCCACGTGCCGCGCACATTGACGCTCAGCACCCGGTCGAAGGCGTCCACCTCGATCTGGTGGAACGGAAGGCCGCCGACACCGTCTGCCAGTGCGGCGTTGTTGACCAGTCCTGCTGCGCCACCGAGCTCTTGCACGGCCGCGGCCATCCGGGCCACCGACGCCGGGTCGTTGACGTCCGTGTCGACACGGTGCACGTGGATGCCGAGCTGGACCAGCTGGGCGCAGCCGCGTTCGGCGACCTCGGGATGCAGCTCGGCGACCACGACGCGCGCCCCGATGGAGCCGAGGTGCTCGGCGATGGCGTTGCCCAGTCCGCGGCCGGCGCCGGTGACGACGATCAGGCGCGACGAGTCGTTGCTCATGAGCGCACCCCGATGCTGGGCCGGGTGGCCACTTCCGCCAAAAAGGTTGTGACGGCACTCGCCACGGACTCCGGACGTTCTTGCACGGCGGCATGCCCGGCGTCGGCGATGACCGCGAACCGAGCGCCGGGGATCCGCGAGGCCAGCAGCTCGGACTCGGCAACTCCGGTCACCCGGTCGTGTTCACCGACAAGCACGAGCGTCGGCGTCTCGAGGTCGGAGAGCAGGGCCGTCGTGTCGGTGTCCGCCATGAACTCGGCGGCTGCGCGGTATCCAGGGACCCGGACGCCGGCCATCTGTCGCACGACCTCGTCGGCGACGGCCCGGTCGGCCCCCGGGGCAACGAGTCGGTGCGCCCGACGGCTGGCGAACTCGACAGCGCCTACGGTGGCCAGTTCGTCCACGCGGGAACGCATTGCGTGGGCGCGGGCTGTTTGCACCCCGGAGCCGCGGGTGCTGTCCAGCAGAGTCAGGCTGCGCACGCGCTCGGGTCGAGCAGCTGCCAGGCAGGTGCCGAGCACGCCGCCCCAGGAGGTGCCGATCACGTGTGCCGAGGTCTCACCGTGCTCGGACAGCAGCGTGGTGAGGGCCCGCAGATAGCCATCCCGCCCCAGCAACTCCGTCGGATCGTCCGACGCCCCGTAGCCCGGAGCATCCCAGGCGATGGCACGGAAGCCGGCGTCGTCGAGCAGGGCGGCCAGCGCGGTAAAGGTGGCGGCGCAGCCGCCGATCCCGTGCAGTAGAAGCACGGGATCTCCCGTGCCGCGCACATCGGCGGCCACGGTCGGTCGCAGGAGGCCGGTCATATCAACGTCACCGGCCGTCCTGCCAGGTCGCGGACCGCGCGCAGCACTGCGTGCGGCACGAGCTCGCTGGTCGCGGGATTCGTCGGTGACGGGTGGTTGCGGATCTCGAACCGGTAGTTGCCGGTCGTCGCTTCGACAGTGATGACGTGGGTGGTCAGGGTTGCGGCCGGGTCCGCCACGACCACTGCCTGTACGCGGTCCCAGTCGTCGGCGGCCATGGCGACCGACACGGCCACGTTGGTCGAGCGAGGAAATGAACGCGCGATGATCGCGGGTGAGCCGCGCATCACCTCCACTCGGCTGGTCGTCTCCAGCAGGGCAGTCCGCTGGGCCGGGCTCATCCAGTCCTGGATCAAGGTGGCGGGAAGCTTCGCGGTCTCTATGGTGACCCGGGTGAGCGTGCCCGCGTCGGCGACAGTGCGCAGCAGATCGAGTCCACCGACGGCGCCCGTGGACAAAAACAGGCGTCCCGGACCCGACTGCAGATCGGCCCGCAGCTCAGGGTCGGCCAGTGCGCCGACGGACAACGCCAGCACGTCAACGCCGGCGGCGATGAGCCTCGGACCAAGTTCCGCGAGTGCGCCCTGACCGGCTGCCTCGATGACCAGGTCGGCCACGTTTGGCAGGTCGGACGCAGTGAATCTGCCACCGTCCGTGGCGTGCACGCCGCCATCAACATCCATGATGCCGACAAGTTCGACGCCTGGAACCTGACACTCGCTCAGGCGCCGGGCGACCGGGCGACCGATCGCACCGTCACCGACCACGACCACCCGAAGGGTCCGGCCGGCCCGGTCGCGCGCGCCGTCGAGGAAGGCGGTCGACCGCTGCGAGCTGTCCACGCCGCTCACGACGCACGCTTGTGTCGGCTCAGGTAGCCCAGGTCAGGGACCCCGGCCATGTGGGTGCGCACGGTCTGCGTGGGTGGGCCGGCCGTTCCCCACTGGTCGGACAGCTCCGCGGTGCGCGGCCAGACGCGGCACAGCCAGCTGTCCTCCTCGATCTGGGCAACCTCGGAGGTGTACTCACAGACCAGCCCTGCGGGGTCGGTGAAGTAGGAGAACGTGTTGTCGCCGGGCCCGTGCCGACCGGGACCCCACTCGGGGGTGATGCCGGAACGACGGAGGTTGCCGATGCCGCGCATGAAGTGATCGATCGACGGCATCTCGTAGGCCACATGGTTCAACGACGTCCAGTCGCCCTGGTTGAACGCGATGACGTGGTGGTCGTTGTTGCAGCGCAGGAAGGCCATCTGGTGCTCGGACCAGTCGGACACGCGCATGCCGAGGACCCTCGTGTAGAACGCGCACGCGGCATCGATGTCGACCGTATTCAGCACGACGTGGGCGATCTTGCGGGGGACGGCCTCTCGGCCGTTGGCATCCCGTTCGGACACGGCATACAGCTCCGTGCTGAGCTCGACAAGGCGCCCTTCGGGGTCGACGAACTGCAGCCCGTAACCTCCTGCAGCGTCGTCCAACGGGCCGGGCTCGTGCACCAGGAGGATGTCGAGCGCGGCCAGCGCACGGGCTGCGTCGTCGACCTCGCGCCGGTCGCGCACGGCGAAGACGATCTTGCCGAGGGCGTTCTGCTCGTTTCTGGCCAGATGCAGGATGTGATGCTCCCTGCTGGATCCGCGCAGCCAGGCGGTGCCCTCGCCACGTTCGGTCGCGGTCAGCCCCCAGGTGCCGGTGTAGAAATCCGCCATCGCCTCCGGGTCGGGCACGAGGAGTGAGACCGATCGCAGGGAGTGCGGGCGGGCGACCGGTGGGCCGGCGTGAGCTTGGATCATGGGCACTGGGCTCCTTTACGGGTGATTGGGGTCAGGAGATGTCGAGAGTGAGCTCTGCTGTCAGTGCACGAGACACGCAGATGAACATGGTGTCCCCTGCTTCCTTCTCGCTGTCGGACAGCAGGAAGTCGCGGTGATCGACCGTGCCGGCGAGCACCTTCGTCTCGCAGGTGCCGCAGATGCCCTCGGTGCATGAGCTGGGCACGTCGCAGCCGGCGTCCTCAAGTGCGGCCAGCGCCGTTGTGTCGACCGGCACGTGCACTCGGGCGCCGCTCCCGGCGCAGATGATGTCGAATGGCTGGTCCCCACCCGCGGGCGGAGCAATCGGCTCCGGTGCCTTGAACCGTTCGATGCGCAGCATCTGCGGATCGGTGAGGGCCTGCTCGACTCCGGTGATCAGTGGTTCGGGTCCGCAGCAGTAGACCAGAGTCCGGGTGTCGTTGTCCTCCAGCACCTCCGACAGCGCGGGCGGTCCACCCGCACTGTCGTCCGCGTGGATACGCACCCGGCCTGGGGCAAGGCACCGCAGCTCGTCGACGAAGGCCATGGTCTGGCCGGACCTGCCGGCATACAGCATGCTCCAGTCGGCGCCACGCGACTCCAGCTCTCGCGCCATCGCCAGGATGGGGGTGATACCGATGCCGCCGGCAATCAGCTGATACCTCGGCGCGTCCTCGAGGCGGAAGTTGTTGCGTGGCCCGTCGACAGACACCAGATCCCCCACCCGCAGCTGCAGATGGACGTAGGCGCTGCCGCCGCGCGAACTGGGTTCCCGCAGGACCGCCACGGTCCAGCCGGTCAGATCGTTGGGGTCGGAGCAGAGCGAGAATTCTCGTATGTTGCCGCCCGGTAGATGCAGCGCAAGATGTGCCCCCGGCTCCCAGCCGGGCAGTGGCGCCCCGGCTGGGTCGGCCAGGCGCACACTCAGCACACCTTCGGCTTCCCAAGTCATCTGGGCGACGCGTAGTTGCCGTGCCTCAGTCATCATGTCCACCTTCCGGGTGCCTGCGTTGCTCTTGGTTGATCGGACGGGTCAGCGCGTGACGCCGTACATCTCCGACGACTCGGGATACGTCGGGAGCTGCGGCTTCTGAGTGCCGATGATCACGCAGAACAGAGCGTCGGAGTCGCCGACGTTCTTCAGGCTGCGCGGCACGCCGGCCGGCACGCGGATCAGGTCGCGGTACCCGAGCCGGCGGGTCGCGGTCTTGGTGCCGTCCTGCACGTCGTGGACGGTGACCTCCAGGTCGCCCTCCAGGACGAAGAAGGCTTCCTCCACGTCGTGGTGGGTGTGCTCCGGACCGACACCACCCACGGGTAGGCGCATGTTGGAGAACGTGAATCCACCTGCGGGCAGCGTGCGAGAGTCGTTGTCGTGATCGCCTGTCGCGCCCGAGCCCACGTAGCGGATCTGCGCGCGGCGGAACTTGTCCCCGCGCTTCTCGGCCTGGAAGGCCAGCGTGTCCCAGTCCTCCTGGCGCGAGTCGCGAGAAGCGATGCACGAGTCGATCAAGGCGTCCAGGTCAGTGGTGGGCGAGGTCGCCGAGTCTGTGGTTGTCATGAGTTCCTCCAAAGCATTGTCTTAGAGCTGAGATAGTTCTACTATGATCTACGTCACGGCATCCGTCAAGGGGCTGTCTCGAAGCGTATGTATAAGAGCTTTGTTCCCGGTGGGAACTCGTGACTGGGCGACTCTCGGGGTTCTCTGTCCGATATAGCACTAAGCATCTTTATCCTAAGGAGCATGTCGATGAGCAGGACTCAACTCAAGGTGGACCGCTCGCCGATGGCCGGCTGGGCCGACGAGATCCTGGTGGGTGGTCAGTGGCGCAGGGGCTGCGGTCCGCTCATCGAGTCGGTGGATCCGGCAACCGGTGCCGTCGTGCACCGCTTCCATGGCGCCGGGCTCGAGGACGTCGATGCGGCCGTTGCGGCAGGGCTGGCCGCCGCTCAGGATCCTGCGTGGCGTAACCTGCTGGCGCACCAGCGGGCCGCGGTCCTCCGCAGGATCGGGACCGAGATCGAGGCGAGCGCCGACCTGATCTCGGCAGTGCAGACCGCCGACACCGGCAAGGTTCGCGCTGAGACCCGGGCGCTTGCCATGAGTGCGGCCGGCACATTTGTCTACACGGCTGCCGCTCTGGAGACGATGGAGGAGCCGGTGACACCGGCGCGCGGCGGTTACCTGACGATGGGCGCACACGAGCCGTACGGTGTGGTTGCCGCCATCACCCCGTGGAACTCACCCATTGCCAGCGAGGCTCAGAAAGTTGCGCCGGCGCTGGCAGCCGGAAACGCCGTGGTCCTGAAGTCCCCGTTGTGGGCGCCGTGCGTCTCACTGCTGCTCGGCCGCATCTGCCAGGAGGCCGGACTGCCGGCCGGCCTTCTCTCCGTGCTTCCGGGCTCCGGCGCCGTGGTGGGCGACGCGCTGGTGCGACATCCGCAGGTGGGAAAGGTGTCGTTCACCGGTGGCACGACGACCGGCCGCTCGATCGGTCGCGCCGCGGCGGACAAGGTCATGCCGGTGACCCTTGAGCTGGGCGGCAAGTCGCCGACCATCGTGTTCCCCGATGCCGACCGGGAGCAGGCGCTGGCCGGGATCCTGTTCGGAATCTTCTCCTCGAGCGGGCAAAGCTGCATTGCCGGTTCGCGCGTCTTCGTGCACGAGAGCATCTACGACGACTTCGTCTCCCAACTGGTCCAGCGCACCCGTGCCCTGCGAGTCGGCCCCGGAGACGACCCGGAGAGCCAGGTGGGCCCGCTGGTGCACCGCGATCACCGCGACAAGGTGCGCGCGATGGTCGAGCGGGCGAAGTCCGAGGGCGCGCAGGTGTTGTGCGGTGGCTCGTCGCCTGAGGGGGAGGGCTACGCGACTGGCGCCTACTACCTGCCCACCGTGCTCGCGGGTGTGGCGAACACGGACTGGATCTGTCGGGAGGAGATCTTCGGGCCGGTGGCGGTCGTGCTGCCGTTCGGCACCGAGGCGGATCTTGTCGCGCAGGCCAACGACAGCGAATACGGTCTCGCGTGCGGGATCTGGACCGCGGATTACCGGCGAGCCTGGCGAATCGCACAGGCCGTCCAGGCGGGGACCGTGTGGATCAACACTTATAAGCAGTTCAGCATCTCCACGCCGTTCAGCGGCCACAAGAACAGCGGGCTCGGCACGGAGAAGGGCCGTGAGGGCATCAAGTCCTACATGCGGCAGAAGAGCATCTACTGGGAGACGGCCGGATCTCCGCTGCCCTGGGCGGAGCATGAATAGGGCTTGCGGTGCGACCGTCTCGGGTGGCGCCGGGCAACGGGCTGGGACGATCAGCCCGCCGGCTCGGCCCGGCCGAGCTGGTGCCCGTCGTAGACCTCAAGAGAGACCTCCAGGCGGGCGAGCAGCTTGGCCAGCTGCCGATGCTCCGTCTGGGTCAACCCGGCCAACATCTGGTTCTGCTCCGTGAAGTGCGCCTGGAGAACCTCGTCGATCAGCTTGCGGCCGCTGTCCGTGAGCTGAATGAAAACCTTGCGGCGATCGCCCGGCTCCTTTGTCCGCTCGACGAGTCCGTCGCGCTCGAGGCGGTCGATGCGCTGGGTCAGGCCACCGCTGGTGATCAGTCCGACCTCGGCCAGCTCACCCGCGGTGCGGCGGTAGGTCGGGCCGCTGCGTCGCAGGGACATCAGGACGTCAAAGGCGGCAGTCGACAGTCCGAAACGGCCGAGCTCGTCCGCGACGAGCGCCTGGTACCGCAGGTCTGCCCGATGCAGGCGGCCCAGGACCGCGATGCTGCTGACGTCCAGGTCGGGCGTCTCGCGGTGCCACTGATCCAGGATCAGATCGACCAGGTCAGAACCGGAGTGACGTGTTCCCATGGAGAGCTCCTGAGTAGTGAGGTATCTCTGACCGCTCGGAGGATACGCGAGGCCTGTCTCATCGTCGCACAGATCACTCCGGCTTCTCGCTACTGGACTGACGCGTGCCGCCTGCCTCGAGAAATCTTCATCCAAATCAATCTTAGCCCTTGACCTCTTAGTGTTAAGTAAGTCACACTGGCGGCGCGGCCCTCGTTCGCCCCCACCCTCACCAGGAGATTCCATGAAGACCGTCCATTGGAAGCTGGCGGCGTCATCCGTCACCGTCGCCGTGCTCTTGAGCGCCTGCGGTTCCTCCGGCAGCGGCAACGCGGCGAGTGGCACTTCCGCCAGCGCCAAAGTTGCATCGATCAAGGTCGGGGTCCTACCGCTGGCCGACTATGCGCCCGTCTACTGGGCGAAGGATCACGGCTTCTTCAAGAAGGAAGGGCTGGACGTGACGTTCCAGACGCTGCAGGGCGGTCCGGTCGGCGTGCAGGAGGTCGCCACCGGGCAGCTGCAGTTCAGCTTCTCCAACACGATCAGTTCCTCGATCGCCACCAGCAAGGGCGCCCCGGTGCAGACCGTCGCGCTCGTGTCCGGGCTTGGTGTCGGTGAGCTGGGCATCTTCGTCAAGCCGAACTCGCCGATCAAGACCCTGTCCGACCTGAACGGCAAGACGGTCGGCATCAACACCTTGAATAACGTCGGCGACGTTTCGTTCGCCAATCTGGCCAAAGCAAAAGGACTCAACGCCAAGCCATCCTGGGTGGAGGTGCCGTTCCCGCAGATGATCGACGGCGTCAAGAACGGCTCGATTCAGGCGGGCTACCTGCCCGAGCCGTTCGCTACCGCCGCAAAGGATGCCGGCCTGCGTGAAGTAGCGCCCCTCGTCACCGGCCCGAACGAGGCGCTACCCGTCTCGACGTTCGTGACCAGCACGAACTATGCAAAGTCGGATCCGGGGACCGTCAAGAAGTTTGCCACTGCGCTCAACAATGCCCGCGCCGATATCGCCAAGCATCAGAAAGAGTTTCGGGCATGGATGCCAAAGGCCCTGGGCACCAATGCAAAGGCCGCCAAAGCGATGAATCTGCCGAACTTCGACGTCAAGCTGAGCGACGCGGCCATGCAGAAAATCGCCGACATCATGATAGGCCTCGGGCAGGTCAAGAAGGGCTACCAAGCCTCGGCCTACACGATCGTCAACGAAAAATGAGCGCCTGATGAAACTGATCAGCGAACCGCTGTCCTTGCTGAAGCGCATCGTCCTTGGAGTCATCGGGACACTCGGCATCGGATTGATACTCGAAGTCCTGATCCGAACCCGAGTCATCTCCGGTGCGGGGCTGCCGCTGCCCAGTGCGGTTGTCCGGCAGGGCTACCACCTGCTGGGGAACACGGCCTTCTTGACGCAGGTGTTCTACACCCTGCGTGAATGGATGTTGGGTCTACTCATCGCCTCGGTCGTCGGTGTGATCCTCGGCGGTCTGATGGGCGCAATCCCCACGGTCTTCACCATGTTCTCGCTTCCCGTCGAGGTGCTTCGGCCGCTACCGGCCATCGCCATCGGCCCGTTGCTTTTGCTGCTGCTCGGGACGAGCATGCTGCCGATGTCGTTGACGGTGGCGGCCGCCTGCGTGTGGCCGATTCTCTTCAACGCGATGTATGCCATGCGGTCGGTGGACCCGGTGGCGGTCCAGACCGCCAAGACGATGCACGTCTCACCGCTCGGCATCATGGCCAGGGTGCGGCTTCCGGCCTCGCTTCCCTTCATGTTCACTGGAATTCGCGTGTCCGCCTCCATCGGACTGATTGTCGCGGTCAGCGTTGAGCTGTTGCTCGGATCCGGCGGAGGCATCGGCGGCTACATCCTGCTGGCCAGCACCAGTGCCTCCAACCTTGACGTCGTCTACGCCGCAACGGCGGTGACGGGCCTGCTCGGTGTGCTCGTGAGTGGCCTGTTCGCGCTCGCCGATCGCGCCGCATTCGGGTGGAAGAAAGGACTCGCACAGTGAGCGTCTTGACCAGGGCAGCACAGCCCGGCGTCTCGGCATCTGACCTCCCCAGGCGGAGTCGGTTGATCGGCCGCAGGGTCGTGCTGTCTGCGATCGTGCCGATCCTGATCCTCCTGGTGTGGTGGCTCGGTTCGCTCAGTCCCACCAAGGGACTGTTCATTGCGTCGCCGCTGGCGACCGTCGTGCGGACCTTCCAAGATTTCCTCGGCGGCAACGCTTCTCACCTGTTCCTGGGAACGGTCGCCTGGCAGGACCTGCTGCCCAGCCTGTGGCGCGCCACAGTGGGTTTCTGGCTCGCCCTGGTTGTCGGGGTTGTCGTGGGGACCGCCCTGGGCGTCAAGCCTGTCGTCGCCGCGCTCTTCCAGCCCCTGGTGCATCTCGGTCGGTCCCTGCCGACGCCTGCCCTGCTCGGAGTCTTCTTCCTGCTCTTCGGCACTGGCGACTGGCCCAAGGTCCTGCTGATCGCCTTCGGCGTGATCTGGCCGATCCTGTTCAACACGATCGATGGGGTTCAAGGCATCGGCACCGGTCGCGCCCATGTGGCGGAGGTCTTCAAGCTCCGCCGTCGTGACGTGCTGTTCCGGATCCTGCTGCCCGGCGCTGCGCCGAAGATCTTCGCCGGCGCACGTGTCGCGCTGTCGCTGTCCCTCATCATGATGATCATCTCCGAGCTGCAGAAGTCGCGGAACGGCCTGGGCTACCTCCTGGTTGCGACGCAGCGCAACTTCGACTATCCCGGGTTCTGGTCGGTCCTGCTCGTCCTGGCCCTCATTGGGATCATCTTGAACATCATCATTGTCCGGATCGAGCGCCGGGTGCTTGCCTGGCATCAAGGAGCGACGTCGCAACATGACTGACAACCAGATACCCGCCGAGCTGGTGATGACCGGCATCGCCAAGGTCTACGGCACGAACCGAGCAATCGATGACATCTCCGCAACCGTCCCGGCCGGTCAGGTGACCGTCATTGTCGGGCCATCCGGTGCCGGCAAGACCACCCTGCTGCGCATCATCTGCGGCCTGGACGCACCAACCTCCGGTCAGGTGCATTTCGACGGGGCGCCGATCGACGGGGTGCCCGATGGCTTGGCCATGGTCTTTCAGGACTACTCCAGGTCACTCTTCCCGTGGTTGCGAGTCGAGGCAAACGTCGGCTTCCCGTTACGCCGGATCGACAAGAAGCTTCGTCGATCCCGGGTGATGGAAGCCCTCGAGGCGGTTGGACTCGCAGGCAAGGAGCATCTCTATCCGTGGGAGATGTCCGGCGGAATGCAGCAGCGCGTAGCGATCGCTCGAGCGCTGGCCTGTCACCCGCGGTTGTTGGTCATGGATGAGCCCTACGCCTCCGTGGACGCACAGACCCGCGCGGAGCTGGAGGACCTTCTCCTGACGATCCAGGCCACGATGAAGATCACCGTTCTGGTCGTGACCCACGACATCGACGAAAGCGTCTACCTCGCCGACAACATCATCGTGCTGTCGAAGGCCCCCAGCCGGGTCTCCGAGGAGATACCCGTGAGACTGGCCCGGCCCCGCGACCAGATCACCACCAAGGAGGATGCCGAGTTCATTCGCCTGCGCGCACACGTGCTGCGGCTGCTCCGAAACATCCCTGAAGCCCCGACAGGCGCCGGCAGCCTCGCAGCGAAGGTCACGGCATGAGGCACGAGCAGGGCAGCGGCGGCCGGAACCGGGCGAGATGAAGCCGGCCCCGTTCGACTATCGCGCGGCTCACAGTGTCGCCGAGGCGATCCGACTCCTCGGCGACGGGGACCGGGAGATCAAGGTGCTCGCCGGCGGCCAGTCGCTCCTGCCGGTGCTCAATATGCGGATGGGGCACCCGGACGTCCTCGTCGACATCTGCCGGATCCCCGAGCTCGGATCGATCGACGTGGACAGCCAGGAGGCCGTGCACATCGGTGCTGCCGTCCGGCAGGCACAGGCCCACGCCGACCCGCGTCTGCGGTCCGGCTGGCCGGTGCTCACGGAGGCGATCGGCCACATCGGGCATCCGCAGATCCGCAACCGAGGAACAGTGTGCGGCAGCCTGGCACACAACGACCCCGCATCCGAGCTGCCCGCAGTAGCGGTGGCCTTGGACGCCGAGCTGGTTGCCCGATCGCAGCGCGGTCTGCGGCGGCTCAATGCAGCTGACTTCTTCGACGGACCGTTCAGCACGGTCCTGGAGGAGGACGAGCTCCTCACGGAGGTGGTGTTCCCCCGGCAGCCCGCGTGGTCCGGCTCGTCCTTCCAGGAGTTCAGCACCCGGGTCGGGGACTTCGCGACCGCCGGGGTCGTCGTGCGTCTCGAACGCGCCGGCGACGTGGTCTCGGCTGCGCGGCTGGTGTTCTTCGGGGTGGGTGGCTCGCCGGTGCGGGTGGCAGCCGCCGAGCAGGCACTGCTCGACGCGCCGGTGACCCCAAGCTCCACTGCGGCAGCGGTGTCCGCGCTCGAGGAGCAGCTCGATCCCGTCGGAGACATTCACGCCACGGCGGCATTCCGCAAGGAGCTGGCGGCTCAGCTGGCGGTCACTGGGATCAACCAGGCATGGGAGCGATGCGCATGAATGAACCAACGGCAGACCTCAACCACCCCCAGCTTCCACGAAGGCCATTGGGGCCACCGCTTTCGGAACCCTCCTGCTGGCACGACATCAGGGTTACGGTCAACGGTGCGCCGGTATGCGCGCAGGTTGAGTCTCGACTGCTGCTGGTCGACTTCCTACGACACCGGCTCGGTCTGACTGGCACCCATGTCGGCTGCGAGCAGGGCTCGTGCGGAGCGTGCACCATCCTGGTCGACGGAGTCGGCGTGCGATCCTGCCTGACTCTTGCCGTCCAGGCCGACGGCAGCGACGTGCGGACTGTCGAGAGTCTCGCCGAGTCAGGTGAGCTGAACAGGTTGCAACGGGCGTTCCATGAGGAGCACGGAATGCAGTGTGGTTTCTGCACACCGGGCATTCTGATGTCGATGACTGCGCTCGAGGAGTCATCGGAGGTCATCGACGATGACGCCATCATGGAACACTTGGGCGGCAACTTGTGTCGCTGCACCGGATACGTGAACATCCGCAACGCGGCACGGCGTGCGTGCCTGCGCGAGCGGTCTCGCCCCGTCGACGAAGGGGCCGACCGTGACGCCTGAAGAGGAGGGACCGGCGCCATTCATCGGCCGCAGTATCCCGCGGGTGGAAGACGACCGGCTCCTCCGCGGACAGGGCCGATTCATCGACGACCTCCAGATCGAGGGCATGCTGGAGGTGGCATTTCTACGAAGTCCGGTTGCGCATGCGCGAATTCATGAAGTGGATCTGACCGCGGCCGCCGGATTGCCTGGCGTCGTCGCCGTCTACAACGCGGCAGCCCTGGTCGGACGGGTCGAACCACTGCTCAACAGTGAAGAGCTTCGGATACCTGAAGGCATCCGGTCGACCATCGATCCGGTCGTTCGAATTCAGCCCATGCCACTGCTGGCTTCCGGTGAGGTGAACTACGTCGGCCAGGCCATCGCGATGGTGGTGGCCGAGTCACGCTACCTGGCCGAGGACGCGTTGGAAGTGATCGACGTGCGGTACGACGAGCTCCCCGCGGTGATCGACCCAGAAGCCGCACTGGAGGAGGGTTCGCCTCGTGTGCTGCTGGAGGCCGAAGACAACATCGGGATCCACCTCGAGCATGGCACCGGTGATGTCGATCAGGCCCTGCGGAGCGCGGCCGTCATCGTCGAGGACACCTTCGCATCGCAACGATATGTGCCCTCACCCATGGAGTGCCGAGGAATCGTCGCGCACCGGGACCCGTTCAGCGGCCGCCTCACTGTGTGGTCCAACACCCAGACACCCCACCGGGTTCGAGGCCACATCGCGTCTTGTCTCGGCCTGCCTGCCGACGACGTGCACGTCGTCGCCGTGGACGTCGGAGGCGGGTTCGGCCAGAAGGGGATTCTGGTGGTCGAGGAGCTGCTCATCCCGTTGGTCGCCCAGGACCTCGGACGTCCGGTGCGGTGGACGGAGGACCGCCAGGAGAACCTCACGGCGGGTAGCCACGCGCGCGAGCAGATTCACCACATCACTGCCGCCGCAGACGAATCCGGTCGGCTGCTCGCCGTCCGCGACCGGTTCGTGGTCAACCTGGGCGCGCGCAACATGGTCGGCCTGGTCGTGCCATACAACTCGCTATGTCACCTGATCGGCCCCTACCGGGTGCCCAACGTGCAGATCGAGGCGACGGGCGCGCTGACCAACACGATGTTCACGTCGCCCTATCGGGGTGCGGGTCGCCCGGAGGCGACCTTTGCCATGGAGCGCATCATGGATCGGCTGGCGGCCAAGCTGGAGATGGAGCCGGCGGAGCTGCGTGCCCGCAATGTGGTCACACCTCAAGAGATGCCCTACCAGACCGGTCTGCTCGACCGGCGCGGGCTGACCCAGCAGTACGACTCCGGTGACTACCCGGAGATGCTCGACCGGGCCGTCAAGATGATCGACCTGCCCAGAGTGCGTACAGAGCAGCAGAAGGCACGGGTGGACGGCCGCTACGTCGGGGTCGGGTTTGCGATGTACCTGGAGGCAACCGCCCTCGGGCCGTTCGAAGGGGCCAAGGTGAGTGTGCTGCCCAGCGGACGGATTCGCATACACACGGGCGCCCCGTCGCAGGGACAGGGTCATCGCACGACCTTCGTCCAGATCGCCGCCGACGCGCTCGGCGTCGAGATGGGGGAGATCGAACTCGTTGCGGGGGACACCGCCACCATCCCATTCGGGGTCGGCACGATCGCGAGCCGCGCCCTGGTCACCGCCGAAAACGCCATACATCAGGCCGCCGTCCTCGTGCGTCAACGCATTCTGGACAGCGCAGCCGAACTGATGGAGGTCGATCCGGCGGACCTCGAGATTGCGGACAACCAGGTAGTCGTCAAGGGCTCTCCCGGCAGTGCCATGAGTCTGGCCGAGCTGATGCGGGCCATACCCATGACTCAGGGAGGCAGCGGTCGCGACGGACTCTCCGAGGTCTCCTACTTCCAGCCGCCGAACTACGCGACGTCATCCGGACTGCATGCGGTCGTGGTCGAGGTGCAGCCCGCGACGGGTCGCGTGGAGATCCTGGACTACGTCGTCGTTCATGAGGCGGGCAGGATCGTCAACCCACAGATCGCCGACGCCCAGATCGTCGGAGGGACCGCCCAAGGTATCGGCGGGGCGCTCCTGGAGCACATGCAGTACGACGAGGCCGGGCAGCCCGTCACGTCGACCTTCATGGATTATCGGCTGCCGACGGTTGACACGGTCCCCGACATTCGCCTTGCCGAAGTTGTCTGCCCCAGTCCCACCAACGCGTTGGGGGTGAAGGGTCTTGGTGAGGGCGGGGCGGTCGGCCCACCGGCCGCGTTGGCCAACGCGGTGGAGGATGCTCTGAGCCCTTTCGGCGTCGTAATCCACTCCTGCCCGCTTACTCCAGATCGACTCTGGGCGCTGTTGCGCGCGGGGCGAGCAACCGAAAGGTGACCATGCAGTTTCACAACGAGTTCCGTGTCCCCGCGAGCATCGAGACCGTGTGGCCCGTTCTCCTTGACCTCGAGCGGGTTGTGCGCAGCGTGCCCGGCGCCACCGTCGACTCGGTGACCGGTGACACCTTCACCGGTCGAGTCACGGTCAAGCTCGGCCCGATGAGACTGACCTATCGCGGCGAGGGCCTACTCAAGCAGGAAGCATCGGACCATCGCATCACCGTCGAGGCGCACGGCACCGAGCAGCGGGGCGGAGGATCGGTCTCGGCGACCATCACCGCCACGCTCGAGCAGGTGGCGGCGGACCTTACCGGCGTGCGGGTGTGCACCGACCTCGACCTCACCGGCAGGCCGGCGCAGTTCGGCCGAGGAATCATCTCGGGTGTCGCAGCCAAGCTCATCGCCACCTTCGCCGACAACCTGGCTCTCGAGATCGACCGAGAGCCCGATGGTGCGGAGATGGCCGGGCGCGACTCGTCCCACTCGGCCGACCCGGGGCGCCTGCACCGTCTCAGCCGGGGATCGGCGCCGATCATGCAGCGGATGCTTCCCTCACTCGGCGCGATCGCCCTGGTAGTGGTCGTCGTGCGCGAGATCCGCGGCGCACAGCGGGGCAGGCGAGATGCGTAGTTTTGCACGGCTACTTTCGGGCAAAGTCAGCAGAGAGTCTCATGGGAGAAGGTGATTCGGTGATTGGCATCATCGGCGGCGGAGTCGGCGGTCTAGCGACAGCAATTGCTCTGGCACGTAAGGGAATAAGAGTTCAGGTGTTCGAGCAGTCAAGCCGATTCGGCCGGGTTGGCGCAGACATCAACCTGACACCGAACGCCGTGCGGGCCCTGGACGGTCTCGGTGTCGGAGACGACCTGCGCCGCACGGCAGCTCGTCCCGCTCGCCGCATCAGTCGCACCTGGAACACCGGGGTCGTGACATCGCGACTCGAGATGGGCAACGCTGCCGAGGAGAAGTATGGATCTCCTCAGCTGACGATGCACCGTGCGGACCTGCTCACTGCCCTCGAGCAGGCGCTGCCGGAGGGAGCACTGCGCTTTGGCAGCAAGCTCGCCGGGCTCACGCCGGAAGAAGATGGCGCACGCCTCGAGCTCGTCGACGGCACAACCGAGCACGTCGATGTGCTCATCGGCGCCGACGGCATTCACTCGGTCGTGCGTTCTGCTCTCCTCGGCCAGGAGCACCCGGAGTTCACTGGAGTTGTTGCCTACCGCGCCGTGGTGCCCGGGGAACGCCTGACGGGGGTGCCCGATCGGGATGCGTTCACCAAGTGGTGGGGCCCGGATCCAGCCACTCAGATCGTGACCTTTCCGCTCACGCGTGGAAACGACACCTTCATCTTCGCAACGACGCCGCAGGACGACTGGCGTGAGGAGTCGTGGACGACACCCGGCAGCGTCGAGGAGCTGCGGGCCGCCTACAGCGCCTTCCACCCCGACGCACGAGCGCTGCTTGACGCATGCGACACGGTCTTGAAATCGGCTCTCTACGTGCGGAGCCCGCTACCGACATGGTCCCAAGGTTGCGTGACCCTGCTGGGCGACGCCTGCCACCCGATGATGCCGTTCATGGCCCAAGGCGCAGGGATGGCGATCGAGGACGCCGTGGTCCTCGCCCGATCGATCGCCGCCCACGATGACGTAGCCAATGCGCTGAAGGCCTACGAGGTGGCGCGAGTCGACCGCACGAGCCGAGTGCAGACCCAGTCGCGCAGCAACGAGTGGCTCAAGGACTCGAGCAATGGCGACTGGGTCTACGGGTACGACGCGTGGACGGTGCCGCTGTAGACCGCGTTGCCGAGCCGCGCCGACCGTCAGCAGTTCGTGTCAGCGGGGTGGTGAAGCGGGGGGTAGGTGTCGAGGTGCAGACGCTCGTTGTTCCTCGGCCTGCGCGTCGTCGAGGTCGCATTTCTTCGCCTTGGAACTGGGTGGAAGGGCTGAGCATTGCGATGTGGTTTACGGGTAGCGCCGAAAACTGCGACCTCGGCGGCATGACACTGAGAAGTATGCCAAGCGGCCGGAGCTCGCCGTGCAAGAGGAACCTGAGACGGTGATCTGCATCTGAAGGTAGGTATCGTTGCGGCGTGCCTGACATCGAGCTCGTTCCGATCGACGAGCCGGTGCTCGAGGCACTGATCCAGGCGGCCGTCAACGGTGCTGACGCCGATGAGGTCACCCCGCCGCTCTCGGAAAACAACGAGTGGACACCGGAGCGCATGGAGTGGCTTCGGGCCTACCACCGTGCCTGCCGCGAAGGTCTGGACGGGCCCGCCGGTGAGGCGATCTGGGCGATCACGAGCTCCGGCACACCGGTGGGTGCGGTGCGGCTGAAGCGCACCGGCGATGGCGATGTCGTCGAGGCCGGGATCTGGCTGGTGCGGTCGCTCGCGGATGCGGAGTCGGACGGCTCGCCATCAGGGGAGTTCTGGCGCAGGCTCGTGCCGGTGGGGCGAGTGCCATTCGTGCAGATACTGCCGACACGAACCTTGCCGCGCAGGTCATGATGAGAGGGGTCGGCTTCGAGCTGACATCGACGAAGTCGACGGGGAGGGTGCACGGCAGGATCGCGCTGTAGACGCGTGCGTGACACGGGCGCCATGATGTATCCAGATACGAACGGAGACAGCCCATGGCGCAGGTGAGCGTGCGGTACATCGTCCATGACGTCGACGCCGCGATCGCTTTCTACTGCTCGCAGCTTGGCTTCAGCGAGCAGATGCATCCGGCTCCGACCTTCGCCATGCTCACCAGGGGCCCGTTGCGGTTGGTGCTCAGCGCTCCGGGGGGTGGACCCGGCGGCGGTCAGTCGATGCCGGACGGGACCGCGCCGGAGCCGGGCGGCTGGAACCGGTTCGCGATCGAGATCGACGACCTGGAAGCGACGGTGGCGGCTCTGCGCCATGCCGGGGCGCGGTTTCGCAACGAGATCGTCTCCGGGGTGGGTGGGAAGCAGGTTCTCGTCGAGGATCCGTCCGGGAACCCGGTCGAGCTGTTCGAGCCCACTCTCGCCGAAGCGCGACTCGGCGACGTCGACGGGGCGCCGTCCCGCGCCGACACGGAGGGCTGAAGTGGTCAAGACCCCGAGCGGGTGAGCAGTGGGGCGGCGAACCACCCCCAGTAGATGCGGTGGTGGGCGATCTTGGGCCCGATCAGGTCCATCACCTCGACGAGGTCGACCTGGTCGCCGTCGGGCGTGCGACGGGGGTATTCCCAGATCAGGGTGTGCCCGTTGAACTGGTAGTGCTCCGTGCGATGCCAGCGGACGAGGTCGTTCGGGCGGCCGCTGGTGCCGCGTTCGAAAAACGTCCGCAGCTGAGCGTGCCCGGTCAGTACGCCGCTACGTTGATCGAGCACCCGAGGGACCAGTGGTGACTCGAGCACGGCATCGGGCAGGTACAGGTCGAGCAGCCCGTCGAGGTCCTGCGCTCGGGTGCGGCTGTCCCACTCCCGATGGATGAAGGCCGCATCCTCTTTGCTGGCGGTCCAGCTCGGCTGAGTCGAATCCCTGGTTGCGTCCATGGCCGCGACGTTACCGGACGGACATTACGTCAGCGACCGAAACGTGGTCGTGGCATGCTGGACCGTATGGAGCATCCAGTCCGGCAGGTTGATCTGGCCGCAGCAGGGGCACTGTTCGCGGATCCGGCCCGGGTGGCGATGCTGACCGCGCTGGCCGATGGTCGGGCGCTGCCTGCCGGCGAGCTCGCCGCCATCGCAGGGGTGTCCGCCGCCACCGCGACCGCTCATCTGCGGCGGCTGGTCGACGGCGGGCTGGTCCGCGTGACCAGTCAGGGACGGCACCGGTACCACGAGCTGAGTGGTCCGCAGGTGGCGGTCGTGCTGGAGTCGCTGGCCCGGATTGCGCCGAGCACGCCCATCCGGTCGTTGCGTCAGTCGCGCGAGGCGCACGTGCTCGCCGAGGCGCGCACCTGCTACGACCACCTCGCTGGCGCCCGCGGAGTCGAGCTGCGTGAACGGCTGCTGACTGCAGGCGTGTTGAAACAGGTCGATGACCTCGATCACCGGCTCACTGAGCGTGGTGATCGGGTGCTGGCCGAGCTGGACATCGATGTGGACCTGCTCCGGGCCACCCGGCGGGTGTTTGCCAGGTCGTGTCTCGACTGGACCCAGCGGCGGCCCCATCTGGCCGGAGCGCTCCCGGCTGCGATGACCCAGGCGTTCCTCGACCGGGGCTGGCTCGCCCGCACCAGTCGGCGCGGGCTGCGGGTCGCGTCGCACTACCAGCACGAGTTGGATCTGCTGCTCAGGCCATAGGCCCACCGACCGTCGAAGAATTGCCGATTGGCTGTCCGAAACGAGGGCGACTGCCCGTGCTTGGGGTGCGGACGGCATAGTGGGCGCCGTGCAGACAGATGCGGTGCTGACCATGCTCCAGGAGGTCGCGGCCGAAGTCATCGAGCCGCGCTTCCGTTCCCTGGCCGACGGCGAGGTGATGGAGAAGAATCCCGGAGATCTGGTCACCGTGGCCGACCGGGAGGCGGAGGTCATCCTGACCCGCCGGTTGCAGCAGGCCTACCCGGATGCGCTGGTGGTGGGTGAGGAAGCGGTGTCGGCCGATCGCTCGATCCTGGATCAGGCGGCGAGCGCCGACCACTGGTTCACCGTCGACCCGGTCGATGGCACCAAGAACTTCGTGCACGGTTCGCCGGATCACGCCGTGATGGTGGGTGAGGTCCGTGGCGCCGAGATCGTGCGGGGCTGGATCTGGCAGCCCCAGCACCGGGCGTCCTACGTGGCCGAGCGCGGTGCCGGGGTCATGCGCAACGGTGAGCCGATGACGCGGGTTGCACCGGATCTGCAGGCGCTGCGCGGTCGCACCTCCCGGCGCCGCTGGGTCGGCCGGGCGCTGCCGGGTCTTACCCCGATGGACCTGTCGTGGGCCTGTTGCGGGGTCGACTACCCGCGGATCGCCGAAGGCGTGGCGGACTATCTCGTCTATGGTTCGACGATGCCGTGGGATCACGTGCCCGGTGCGCTGATCGTCGCCGAGACCGGCGGGTATGCCGGTTATCTGGACGGCACGGCCTACGACCCGAAGACGCTGGCGGCGCCGCTGGTGGTTGCGGCCGGCCGCGCGGCATACGACAGGGTCGTGGAGTCCGGGGCCGAGCTGGCCTGACCGATCAGGAGATCAGCACGTCGTGGCAGGCGTGCACCCGCTGGATCCACCACTCCACGCGGTCGGGCAGGGCTTGCCACCGATCGAGTGCGGCCTCGTCCACGGCCGGACGGCGGACCTCGATGACCCCGTCCTGTGGCACCAACCGCTCGACCGTGACGTCGCCCTCGAAGAGGTTGACGGTGCCGAGTCCGCAGGCGAACGGCAACTGCGGCAGGGTGGCCGCGAGCGCAACACCCGCCGCGATGCCGACGCTGCTGTCGAGTGCGCTCGACACGACGATCGGCAGACCGCAGCGCTGAGCAACTTCCAGCGCCGCACGGACGCCTCCGAGTGGCGCCACCTTGACCACGGCCACGTCGGCGGCCTCGAGCAGTGCCAGCCGCATCGGGTCCTCGGCCTTGCGGATCGACTCATCGGCGGCAACCAGCACATCGGTGTGCTGCCGGGCGAGGGCGATCCGCAGGTCGCGGAGCCCTTCGACCGTTGCGCACGGCTGCTCGGCATACTCCAGGTCGTAGGCACAGAGCCTGCTCAGCGCGGTGCGGGCCTCGTCGACGGTCCATCCGCCATTGGCGTCGACGCGGATACGGGCGTCCGGACCCATCGTGGCTCGTACGGCCGCCACTCGGTCGACATCCTGCTGAAGGGTCTGCCCGGCCTCGGCCACCTTCACCTTCGCCGTGCGGCAGCCGTCGTAGTGCGAGAGCACCGATGCCACCCGGTCGGCGGCAACGGCGGGGACGGTCGCGTTGATGGCGACCTGGTCGCGAACCGGCGCCGGCCAGTCCTCCCACGCGGAGGCGATCGCGGAGGCAAGCCACCGGGACGCCTCGTGCGGCTCGTATTCCAGGAAGGGAGAGAACTCGCCCCACCCGGTCGGACCCTGCAGCAGGGCGATCTCGCGGTGCGTCACACCGCGAAACTTCGTGTGCAGCGGGATGCTGACGACGCGCAGCCCATCGAGCACATCGACCAGGGGCGGCACGTCGCGGCGACGTGGTGTGGCGACCGGTGGCTCTGCCGGCAGGGATGACCTCGACATGGCCAGACGGTACTCCGAGTGTCCGGGAGGTGCACGGCCAGTGCAGGAGGTTGGCGCAGCTCGGCCCGGCATACAGTGTGCGGGTGACTGACGCCAACTCCACCACGTCCTCGCAGCCGTTCGATCCCGCCAGCTGGGAGCAGGTGCCCGGCTTCGACTTCACCGACATCACCTATCACCGGTGCGTGCTGGACGGGCCGGCGAAGGGCACCGTCCGGATCGCGTTCGACCGACCCGAAATTCGCAACGCCTTCCGGCCGCACACCGTGGACGAGCTCTATCGAGCGCTGGACCACGCGCGGATGACCCCGGACGTCGGGTGCGTGCTGCTCACCGGCAACGGCCCGTCCGCGAAGGACGGCGGCTGGGCGTTCTGCTCCGGTGGTGACCAGCGCATCCGCGGCCGGTCGGGCTACCAGTACGCCGACGGGGAGACCGCCGACACCGTGGACGCGGCGCGCGCCAAGGCGCAGGGCGGCCGGTTGCACATCCTGGAGGTGCAGCGGCTGATCCGCACCATGCCGAAGGTCGTGATTGCCGTGGTCAACGGCTGGGCGGCCGGCGGCGGGCACTCGCTGCACGTGGTGTGCGACCTCACCATCGCCTCGCGGGAGCACGCGAGGTTCAAGCAGACCGACGCGGACGTGGGCTCGTTCGACGCGGGCTACGGCTCGGCCTACCTGGCCAAGATGGTGGGTCAGAAGAACGCGCGGGAGATCTTCTTCCTCGGCCGCGCGTATGACGCTCTGGAGATGCAGCGGATGGGGGCGGTCAACATCGTGGCCGACCATGCCCAGCTCGAGGTCGAGGCGCTGCAGGCGGCCGCGGAGATCAACGGCAAGTCGCCGACCGCGCAGCGGATGCTGAAGTTCGCGCTCAATCTGACGGACGACGGGCTGATGGGCCAGCAGGTGTTTGCCGGGGAGGCGACCCGGCTGGCCTACATGACCGACGAGGCCGTTGAAGGACGTGACTCGTTCCTGCAGAAGCGCGATCCCGACTGGTCGCCATACCCCTGGTACTTCTAGAGGATCGCATTTGGGCAGGTCAGCGCGTTGTTTGGGACCTGCCGGGCGCACACCGGGCGCAAACGATGCGAGTTGCCCGGGTCGGCCTCTCCAGACGAGCAGGAACCTTCGCAGCAACGTGGCGACCGACCATCAGGATCAGGCCGCTCGCCAGCGTTGCGGGAACCTTGGCGCGGGTGTGCCGTGTCTACGGCTGTATGCGACGGGCCGAGCGACACGCAAGATACTGAGCGCTAGGACCGGACGGCCTGAATAGGTCATCGGTTCGATTCCGATAGGCGGCTCCGGGGGAGGCCCTCTGGCCAGGCAAAACGCCTGATCAGGGGGCCTTCGTAAGTTCAACGACGAAGCTAAGTGCACACATAAGTGGCCATACGCATGGCGGGTTGGATCCGATTCGCTGTCCCTGACCGGCCAGCGTGTCGTTGAGTCGGTAGGGTCAGTCCGGGCACACCGGACGAGTTCCCCGGGTGCAAGTCGACGCGGGAGGAACCACGTGAACAAGTCCCTGCTTGAGCAGTTGCCTGGGATTGTCGCGGCCGGAAAGCGGCACGCAGCACAAATTCTTGAGGGCATAGAGGGCCGCAATCGAGTCATGCTTCAAACTCGCGAGTTGGTGATGCCTTCCAAAGATGCCTTCGACGTCGACATGTTCAAGCAAGCCGAGCGGCTGGAGGCTGGCGTTGATATCACGACCGGAGACTCCAGCTTCAATCGGCTGATCTACGGAGACAATCTCTTGGCGATGTCAGCGCTGCTCGCCGGCGATGAGGAGAATCCGAGCCTGCGCGGAAAGCTGAGTCTGATCTATATCGATCCTCCATTCGACTCGAAGGCCGACTACCGGACCAAGATCACACTTCCTGGTACCACGATTAATCAGAAGCCGACAGTGTTGGAGCAGTTTGCATACTCGGATACATGGGCAGATGGAACCGCCTCTTACTTGGCAATGATAACCCCTCGACTCGTTCTCATGCGTGAGCTACTTGCGGATACGGGATCAATCTACGTGCACATTGACTACCGGGTCGGCCACTACCTCAAGATCGTCTTAGCCCGGGGATTTCATCGGGTGAGGGTCGCGGAGTGCGTGGCGTGAGCTGAAAAGTGCCCCTGACCTGGGAAGATAGTGATTGCGAAGTCCCTATCTGATCCAGTTCGAGGAGCACCTTCCAGGT
>NZ_VCQV01000024.1 GCF_007845645.1 Leekyejoonella antrihumi | reverse complement strand
GGTTATAGCGAAGTGGGAAACGCCCGGTCACATTCCGAACCCGGAAGCTAAGCCCTTCAGCGCCGATGGTACTGCACTCGACAGGGTGTGGGAGAGTAGGACACTGCCGGACTAACATTAAAAAGAAGTTGGAGGCCGTTCCCGGGTAATACCGGGAACGGCCTCCAATCTTTGTTTATAGAGTCGGATCACGTCGCGTCGGGGTGCCGCCGGAGGCGTTGAAACCCCAGGCAGTTGTGCGGCGGTAGACTGGGTCGAATACCTGACCGGCGTGCGACGCGTGCGCGATGCAGACATATCTGAACCGAGAAAGTTGTACCGCTGTGGCTGATGAGAGCACCCCGAACGACGATGAGCGTCGAGACCGTGAAGGTCCGGCTCGAGGGGGATCGGGACGTTCTGGTCGGTGGGAGCGCGCTGCGGGCTCCGACGGGCCGGCTCGTCGTGATGACCGGGGCGGGTCCAGGGATTCGCGAGGTCGTGATGACCGGCCGCGTCGCGACGAGAGGCCTCGTCGTGATGAGAGGCCTCGTCGTGATGACCGGCCGCGTCGCGACGAGAGGCCTCGTCGTGATGACCGGCCGCGTCGCGACGAGAGGCCTCGTCGTGATGACCGGCCGCGTCGCGATAGTGGTGACCGGCTGCGTCGTGATGACCGGCCGCGTCGCGACAGTGACGCGAGCCCGCGTCGTGATGACCGGGGCGGACCACCGGAGTTTCATGGTCGAGACGATCAGCGAGGGCGACCCGAGCGGCGAGACAACGCTGACCGGGCAGTACGTGGCCCGCGCAGCTGGGATCGAGCCTCGGTGCGTGACGAGGACGGGCACCGTGAGCGACGCCGAGAGCCGGAGCTGCCGGACGAGATCACCGGCAAGGAGCTGGACCGGGCGGTCTGGACCCAGCTGCGGACGTTGACCAAGGAGAATGCGGACGGGGTGGCCCGACACCTGGTCGCGGTCGCTACCTACCTGGAGGATGATCCGGACCGAGCGCTCGAGCATGCGGAGCACGCGGCCCGCCGGGCGGGCCGGGTGCCCGGGGTGCGCGAGGCGCTCGGCCTGGTGCGCTACCGCCGGGGCGAGTTCGCCGACGCGCTGCGGGAGTTCCGGACGGCGCGCCGGCTTTCCGGGTCTCACCACCTGCTTCCCTACATGGTGGACTGTGAGCGCGGTCTTGGCCGTCCCGACCGCGCCCTGGAACTGGCGTCCTCGGCCGAGGCGGCGCAGCTGTCCGAGGCGGACAACATCGAGCTGGCCATCGTCGTGTCGGGTGTCCGGCGTGATCTCGGACAGCCGCAGGCCGCCGTCGTCGGGCTGCGAATTCCGGCGCTGCAGCGTGCTACGACTCAGCCGTGGGCAGCCCGCCTGTTCTACGCCTATGCGGACGCGCTGCTCGCCAGCGGTGACGAGGCACAGGCTCGCGACTGGTTCGCGAAGGCGTTGGACGCCGATGAGGAGGGTGAGACCGATGCTGCCGACCGGCTCGATCTGCTCGACGGGGTGGTGATGACGGACCTGCTCGAGGACGAGGACTGGTCGCCGGACGACGAGTCCACAACCTGACCTCCCGGAGCCTGTGTGTCCACCCGCGGCACATTTGAGTGGTGCCATCCAGCCGGCAGGAACCACCCTCGTGTGTACGACGGACATGAGGGGAGTGACGCAGATGGACGAGGTGGCGCAGGTCAATGAGGTGCGGCTCGTGGGGAGGCTGTCGGTGCTGCCGGTCCAGCGTCTTCTGCCGAGCGGAGATGAGCTGGTGACGCTGAGGGTGGTGGTCAAGCGACCGCAGCGGCGCTCGGGTGGCCGAGTCCGCGGCGGCGTCGACGCGATCGAGGTCGTCTGCTGGTCGGCGCGCACCCGGCGGCGGGCACTGACGCTGGCCGTCGATGACATCATCGACGTCAGCGGGGCACTACGCCGCCGGTTCTGGCGTGGTGGGAGCGGTGTGACGAGTATGTGTGAGGTTGAAGCCACGTCGATCTCCCGGGTGGCACGCAGTGCGTAGCCCGGCACCGGACACAATGAGTGCATGACGGACACACTCCTTTCACGCTATGACGCGCTGGTCTGCGACCTGGACGGGGTGGTGTATCGAGGGCAGCAGGAGGTGCCCTACGCGGCGGACTCGTTGAACGCGGCACGCAGCGCCGGCGCAGGGATCGTCTTCGCGACCAACAATGCCTCCCGAACTCCGGCGGACGTGTCGGATCACCTTGTGAGCCTGAAGGTCGACACCAACCCGGAGGAGGTGCTGACCAGCTCCATGGTGGGTGCACAGGTCCTTGGGGAGGCCTTGGCCAAGGGCGCGAAGGTGCTCGCGATCGGCGGCCCCGGCGTCGCAGTCGCGCTCGAAGCAGGCGGACTTTCCCACGTCACGCCGAAGGAGCATGCTGCCGGACGCGTGGTAGCCGGGGTGCTGCAAGGTTATGGGGCGAGTGTCACGGCCGGTGACCTCGCCGAGGCGGCCTACGCCATCCAGGCCGGTGCGCACTGGGTGGCCACGAACACCGACCGCACGCTGCCGACCGATCGTGGCGTCGCACCGGGCAATGGCACGCTCGTCGAGGCCGTGCAGACGACCGTGGACGTCAAGCCCGAGGTGGTGGGAAAGCCGGGGCCGCTGATGTATCAGCTGGCGGCGACGCGACTGGGGTCCGATGCCGGTCGGACGCTGGGAATCGGGGACCGCATCGAAACCGACATCGCCGGTGCGCATGCCGCCCACATGGACGCTCTGCACGTGCTGACCGGGGTGCACCGACTGGCGGATCTGGTGGCCGCGCCGAACGACCTGCGTCCTCGCTTCGTCGCCCGTGACCTGCGCGCCCTTGACGAGCCCTACGACGAACCCGTCGACGAGGGAGGTGGTCACTGGCGGGCCGACGGCGTCCGGGGAGCCCTGGTCGGCGAGGAGGAGTCGGCCCGCGTCGAGCTGGTGTCGGATGCACAACCAGGCGAAGGAGACGTTGAGATGGCGCAAATCCGTATTGCCCTGCGTGTCCTGTGGCAGGCTGTCGATACGCGTCAGTTGTCGGTGGCCCAGGCTGTGGCTGCGATGTCGGCGACGCACTAGCGTGAGAGCACTGATGCGCAGGTTCACGTCCGCACCACGAGGAGATCGATATGGCCATTGACAGTGTTCGCGCGGCTCTGCAGGTTGTCACGGGGGCCGGGGAGCTGACCCGGACCAAGGCGCTCGAAGCCGCCGGGGGGCTACTGGCAATCCCCGGCGTCGGCCCGACGGCGGCGCGCGCCACGCAGGCCGCGGGTCAGGTCAGCACGCTTGCGGACGAGCTCA
This sequence comes from Leekyejoonella antrihumi, assembly GCF_007845645.1. Lineage (GTDB taxonomy): Bacteria > Actinomycetota > Actinomycetes > Actinomycetales > Dermatophilaceae > Leekyejoonella > Leekyejoonella antrihumi. Next base: position 86,079 of record NZ_VCQV01000024.1, on the reverse strand, counting down.
TTGCCGCCGCCGCCGCCAACCGAGAGATGATGCGCGACCTGGTCCGGCAGGAGCTGGAGGCGCAGCTGCAGCGACTGGGCTTGACCACGACCAGTGAGCTCGGGAGCGCCCAGGACGAGATCGACCGGCTCAAGGTCGAGCTGGCGCAGCTGAAGGTGGCCGTCGCTCGGGTGGGGGACGACCAGCGGGTCCAGGCAACCACGACGGCAGTGCCCGCACCGACGCGCCCGCGGCGTGCGGCCATGAAGAAGGCTGCGGCGCCGGCGAAGACGACCACGTCGAAGAAGGCGACGTCGAAGAAGGCGACCGCCAAGAAGGCGACGAAGAAGGCTCCCGCGAAGAGGACAACCGCCAAGAAGGCGACGAATGACTGAGGAAACACCTGGGGACGGCCCTGCGACGACCGGTGACGACGACGTCGATGCCGCGCTACGCGACTTGCCGACGGTGCCCGAGCGGCCATCGGCCGACGCCGACCTGGAGCTGGATGCGCACATCGAGTCAGTGACGGCGGTGCACCAGCGCCTGCAGCAACGTCTGTCCGACCTGTCGCGGTGACGGCGGGCCGGACACAGCGGGTCGACCAGGAGCTCGTGACCAGGGGCCTGGCGCGGTCGCGAGCCGTGGCGCACGAGCTGGTGCGCAGCGGCCGGGTCGTGCTCGAGGGCGTGACCGTCAGCAAGCCCGCGATGCCGGTGCGTGCCGACCAGGCGCTCTGCGTGTCGGGCGAGCAGGACCCGTGGGTGGGCCGCGCCGCCTACAAGCTCCTCGCCGCGTTGGACGCGTTTCCCGACGTGGACCCGCAGGGGCTGCGCTGCGTGGACGTCGGGGCGTCGACGGGTGGCTTCACCCAGGTGCTGCTGCACCGGGGCGCGAGCCACGTCATGGCGATCGATGTCGGCCACGGCCAGCTGGCGGCGCCGGTGCGCGACGATCCCCGCGTCTCGGACCTGTCAGGCATCAGTATCCGGGACGTGGTCGTGCCGGGTGACTCACGGCCGCGGCCCGTCGTCCCCGGGGTCCACCCCGGTCGGAGCGTGCTGGAGGTCGAGCCGGCGCCGGTGGTCGTGACCGACCTGAGCTTCATCTCTCTCACGCTCGTGATGGGCCGCCTCGCGGCACTCACCCAGCCGGGCGGCCATCTGCTCGCGCTGGTCAAGCCGCAGTTCGAGGTCGGCCGGGAACACCTGGGTCACGGTGGGGTCGTCCGCTCGCCGCAGCAACGGCACCGGGCACTTGCTTCCGTGCTGGAGGCAACCGGCCAGTGCGGGCTTTCGGTGCACGGGATTACCACCAGCCCGATCGTGGGCGGCACGGGCAACCGGGAGTACCTGCTGTGGGCGCGGCATATGCCGACCGGCAAGATGGCGGGCGTGGACACCTTTCTTGACTCGGTACTTCGCGGGGACCCCGCATGAGCACCCCACGAAGTCCTCGCTGCCGCTCGGTACTTCGCGGGGACCCCGCATGAGCACCCCACGAAGTCCTCGCTGCCGCTCGGTACTTCGCGGGGACCCCGCATGAGCCGGCGGATCCTGCTGGTCGGCCACCCGGGTCGGCCCGAGGCGCTGGAGGTGGCCGCGGCCCTGGTCACCGACCTTGCCCGGCACGACATCCAGGTCGCCGGAATGCCGGAGGAGCTGCAGTCGTTCGGTATCGCCGAGCAGCCGAACGTCGTAGTGGTGGACCCGCGAGACCCTGCTGACGGCTGCGAGCTGGTGGTGGTGCTCGGCGGTGATGGCACCATCCTGCGCGGCGCCGAGCTCGGGCGCCCGAGTGGGGTGCCGTTGCTGGGCATCAACCTCGGACATGTCGGGTTCCTCGCAGAGGCCGAGCGGGACGACATCCACATCACCGTCGACAAGATCGTCGAGCGGTCCTGGACGGTCGAGGAGCGCGAGACGCTGGAAGTGGAGGTCTCCCTCGACGGGCGAGCGATCTGGTCGAGCTGGGCCCTCAACGAGGCGACCGTCGAGAAGGCGGCGCGCGAGCGCATGGTCAGTGTCATCGTCGAGATCGACGGGCGCCCGCTGTCGACCTGGGCCTGCGACGGCGTCATCATGGCGACACCCACCGGCTCCACTGCCTACGCGTTCTCCGCGGGGGGCCCGGTCGTCTGGCCCGGCGTCGCCGCCCTGCTGCTGGTGCCCATCTCGGCGCACGCGCTGTTCGCCCGCCCCCTGGTTCTGGGCCACGACGCACAGATCGCCGTAGGCCTGGTGCCACACGGTGACGGAGGCGGCGGCGTGCTCTGGTGCGACGGTCGTCGGACCACCGATCTGCCCCCCGGGGCCCGCATCGATGTGCGACGAAGCGACCTACCGGTCCGGCTCGCGCGACTGACGTCGGCGCCTTTCAGCGGTCGCCTGGTGGCGAAGTTCGACCTGTCGGTGTCGGGTTGGCGCGGCACGAATCCGCCACGCCTGGGCCAGGAGTAGCCGCGCATGCTGCGCGAGATCCGCATACGGGGCCTCGGGGTGATCGACGACGCACTTCTCGAGCTCTCGGACGGGCTGAACGTCGTGACCGGCGAGACCGGCGCGGGCAAGACGATGGTCGTGCAGGGCCTCGGGCTCCTGCTCGGCGGAAGGGCGGACCCCGCCCTGGTGCGCTCCGGCAGCAACCGGGCGCTGGTCGAAGGGATCGTGGATCTGCCGTCTGGGCACCCCGCCCTGATGCGCGCCGGCGAGGCAGGAGCCGATGAGGAAGAAGCCGCCCGTGACGGACTGGTGCTGGCCCGCAGCATCGCCGAGCGAGGCCGCTCCCGTGCCCACATCGGTGGTCGATCCGCGCCCGTGGGCGTGCTCGCCGAGCTCGGCGAGCACCTCGTGGCGGTGCACGGCCAGGCCGACCAGTGGAGACTGCAACGGCCCGAGCAGCACCGTGTCGTGCTCGACGACTTCGGCGGTCGGCCGCTGCAGGCGGCGGCGTGCGCCTATCGCGACGTGCATGACGAATGGTCCGCGTGCCGGACCGAACTGGACGAGCTGACGCAGCAGTCACGCGAACGAGCGCAGCGACTCGACCTGCTGACCGCGGGCCTCACCGAGATCGAGCGGGTCGACCCGCGGCCCGGCGAGGACGAGACGACGGCGACCGAGGTGGACCGGCTGGCGCATGCCGACGGCCTGCGTGAGGGCGCCGCCGTCGCGCACCGCGCGCTGGTCGGTGACGAGGAGGCACCGGACGAGAGTGTCTCCGTCGCGGAGCTGATCGCCAGGTCACGCCAGGGGATGGCGGGTCTGACCGGTCATGACCCGACTCTCGAGGCCCTCGACCTGCGGCTGAAGGAGATCGGGATCCTGGCGGCGGACGTGGCCGGAGACCTGTCGTCCTACCTCGCCGACCTCGAGGTGGATCCGGCCCGCCTGGCCACGCTGCAGGACCGCCGCGCCGAGCTTGCGGGGGTCATGCGCAAGTACGGCGCCTCGATCGACGACGTGCTCGGGTGGGCCAAGGACGCCGCCGCGCAGGTCGACGTGCTGGCCGGATCCGACGACCGGATCGCCGAGCTGACCCAGCGGGTGTCCACCCTCGATGTCGCGCTGAAGGAAGCGAGCGGCCACCTCACCGAGGCTCGGGAGAAGGCTGCCGGAAAGCTGGCCCGAGCCGTCACCAAGGAGCTTGCACACCTGGCGCTGGGATCCGCGCGGATCGAAGTCAACGTGCGGCCCACCCCGGGGCGCTACGGCCCACACGGTTGCGATGAGGTCGAGATCGTCTTCGCCGCCAGCAAGGGAGCGACCGCCCGAACCATCGCCAAGGGTGCGTCCGGAGGTGAGCTGTCTCGGGTGATGCTCGCCCTCGAGGTCGTCACGGCCGGTGGCCAGATGCCGACGTTCGTATTCGACGAGGTGGACGCGGGCGTAGGCGGTGCCGCAGCCTTGGACGTCGGCGCTCGGCTGCAGGCGCTCGCGAAGCACGCGCAGGTGATCGTCGTGACCCACTTGGCCCAGGTTGCGGCCTACGGCGACCGGCACCTGGTCGTGCGCAAGCACAGCGACGGTCACATCGGTCTGAGTGACGTCGCGGTCGTCGATGGTGACGACCGGCGCAACGAGCTCGCACGCATGCTCGGCGGGGTGAGCGACAGCGCCGCCGCGCGCTCGCATGCGGAGGAACTCATGCAACTGGCACGATGAGCAGTGTGAGGACCTCGATCTGGCGCCGCCCCCGGGGCCGTGATGCCCGGATCGGCGGGATCGTGCGGATAGACGCACGCACCAAGAACCTCACCAAGAGACTGCGCCCGGGCGACATCGCGGTCATCAACCACCGCGACCTGGACCGGGTCAGTGCCGAGGCGCTGGTCGCCTGCCAGCCGGCTGCGGTCATCAATGCGGCACCGTCCACGAGTGGGCGCTACCCCAACCTGGGACCCGGGATACTCGTGGCGGCCGGTGTGCCGTTGGTTGACGCCGTCGGAGACACCGTGATGACGGCGGTCACCGAAGGGCAGCACGCCACGGTCGACGGTGGCTCGTTGCTGGTTGCCGGTCAGGCCGTGGCTCACGGTGCGCTGCTGGACGCTGCTGCCGTCGAGGCGGCGATGGAGGAGGCGCGCGCGGGTCTCGCCATCCAGATCGAGGCGTTCGCGAACAACACCATGGAGTACCTGCGCCAGGAGCGCGAGCTGCTGCTGGGCGACGTGGGTGTGCCGAGCGTGCGGACGCAGATCGATGGCCGTCATGTCCTCATCGTGGTGCGCGGCTACCACTACAAGGAAGATCTGCAGACGCTGCGGCCGTTCATCCGCGACTACAAGCCGGTGCTCATCGGGGTCGACGGGGGAGCCGACGCGCTCGTGGAGGCCGGCTACCGGCCGCACCTGATTGTCGGGGACATGGACTCGGTCAGCGATGACACCCTCCGGTGCGGAGCCGAGATCGTCGTGCACGCCTACCGCGACGGTCGCGCCCCGGGCCTGGAGCGCGTCGAGAGCCTCGGGATCAAGGACGCGGTGGTGTTTCCGGCGACGGGGACGAGTGAGGACATCGCCATGCTGCTGGCCGATGCAGAAGGGGCGACCCTCATCGTCGCCGTCGGCACGCACGTGACCCTGATCGAGTTCTTGGACAAGGGCCGCGCCGGCATGGCGAGCACCTTCCTCACTCGTCTGCGAGTCGGTGGGAAACTCGTGGATGCCAAGGGTGTCAGCCAGCTCTACCGCTCGAGAATCGGCGGACCGTGGCTGCTGCTTCTGCTGGGCGTCGGACTGGCCGCGCTTGTGGTCACCATGGCCGCCACCCCGGGTGGGTCGGCGGCCCTGCAAGTGCTGTTGTCTCGTTGGGATGACCTCTGGTCGTGGATCGTCGGGGTGTTTTCGTGATCGATTTTCGCTATCACATCGTGTCGCTTGTCGCCGTTTTCCTGGCACTGGCGATCGGTATCGTCATAGGAGGTTTCTCGTTGCGCGGTCAGGTCGGTGACTCCCTGAACGCGCAGGTGACCCAGCTGCGGTCCGAGAAGAACACCCTGCGTGGTCAGGCGAGCCAGTCTGCTGCCGCCACCAAGCAGCGCGACGCCTACATCGGCGCCGTGCTGCCAACGGTGGTGACCGGATCCCTCATCCACAAGTCCGTCGCCATTGTGGTCCTTCCCGGCACCGATGACGCGCTGGTGCGGTCCACCACCACGACGGTCAAGACGGCCGGCGGCAGCGTGGCCTCGACCAGCTACCTGTCCAAGGACTGGGCCGCCGCCGGCTTCAGCAGCAAGGAGGGCATCCCTGGGCTTGCCACTGCCCTGCACATCGACTCGTCGGACACCTCCGCGGATCGGCTTCCGGGCACGGTGCTGGGCAAGGCGGTGGCCGGGGGCAGTCCCCAGAAGAGCACTGCGAGCGCTGCCGGTGTCCTGCCGCAGTTGGTCAAGGACCAGGTGATCAGCGTGCACCCGGCGCGCCCCGCGGGCGCGTCAGCGGTCGTGGTCCTGTGGTCGCCGATGAGCGCCGGCAACAACAACGGCGACGCCATCACGGCCTGGACCAACTTGGTGGCTGCGGTCGGTGCGAGCGTGAACGCCGTTGTCGGCGTGTCCGCCGGAGACGTGGGCGACGACCCGAGCACACCCGACGCCTTGGTGACCGCGCTGCGTCGCACGCCGGATTCGGCGGCCAGGATGAGCACCATCGACGACGGGGATCTCTCGATGGGGCAAGGAGCGATGGCGCTCGCGCTCCGCGACGAGCTGCATGGCAAGTCCGGCCAGTACGGCGTGGCGCACGACGCGACGGCCACGCTGCCCAAGGACCTGGGGAAATAGGTGCGACGGCTGGTAAGCGCCGCGCTGGCCGCGGCAACGACCCGGACCGCCTACAGTGCGCTGGGTCGGGTGCCCGCAGTCGCGGAGGGGCTGGCGCGCGAGAACTACGCCGGCCGGGCTGTGACGCTGCTCGAGGGCCCCGCACTCGTGCTCGGCCTCGCGACCGCAGGGGCGCATGGCGCCGCCTACGGCATGGCCGTGGCAGGGGGCGGCGTTGTCGGTCTGCTCGACGATGTTGCGGGCAGCGGCAGCAGCAAGGGCCTACGCGGACACCTGCGAGCGCTTCGTCGGGGCGAGGTGACCACCGGCACCCTGAAGATTCTTGGCCTCGGCGCCACCGGGTTGACGACGGCTGTCCTGCTCGATGGGCGGGACACCAGAGTCGTGCGCACGCTGCTGGGCGGCATGCTGATCGCCGGCTGTGCCAACCTGGCCAACCTGCTCGACCTGCGGCCGGGCCGGGCGCTGAAGGCTGCCGCGCTGATCGGGCTACCTCTTGCCGCGGCGGGATCCGCACCGGCCGCCGTCGTGGCCGGCGCCGGGGCCGCGGCGCTGCCCGATGACCTTGCGGGGCGATCCATGATGGGCGACACCGGCGCCAACGCGATCGGGGCCGTCCTCGGCGCCGTCCTGGTCGAGCGCAGCGGCCGGCTCGGTCGCCTCCTGGCACTGACCATCGTCGTCTCGTTGACCCTGGCGTCCGAGACGGTGAGCTTCTCCCAAGTCATCGCCGACACGCCGGTGCTACGACGGCTGGATGCGTGGGGCCGCGGGTGACCCCGACCCCTCGGCAGACTGCTGGGATCGCGGGCGCCGCGGGGATGATCGCGGTCGTCACGCTGGTCGCACGAGCGGTGGGTTTCGGGCGCTGGCTGGTCTTCTCCCACTCGGTCGGCAGCACCTGTGTGGGGGAGGTCTACGCGACCGCGAACCTGTTGCCGAACACGCTCTACGAGATTGCGGCGGGCGGTGCGCTCGCCGCGGTCGTCGTACCCCTGGTGGCCGGCGCCCTCGCCGCGGGCGAACCAGGGCGGGCCGACCAGATTGCCTCCGCGATGCTGACCTGGGCCGTGAGCATCCTGCTGCCCCTCGCGGTGGTCCTGGCGGCGGTAGCCGACCCCTTGGCGACGGCCATGATGGGCGACGGCGGCCCGGACTGCCCGGCGCACGCCGCTCATGACCTGGGCACAACCATGATCGTGGTCTTTGCGCCGCAGGTCCTGCTCTACGGCATCGGCATCACCTTGTCCGGCGTGCTGCAGGCACACCGGCGGTTCCTGGCCGCGGCGATCGCACCCTTGCTGTCGAGCGTCGTGGTGATTGCGTCGTATGCCGTCTACGGCCGGCTCGCCGTCGGCCTGGGCAACACTCCGGGTGCCTTGTCGGACGCGGCGGTCACGGCGCTGGCGGGAGGCACCACGCTGGGTGTGGTGGCTCTCAGCCTTCCCCTGCTGCTGCCCACGGCACGGGCCGGAGTGCGACTGCGACCGACCTGGCGATTCCCTCCGGGCATGGGCCGCAAGGCGCTGCACCTGGCTGGGGCGGGTGTCCTCGCACTTGCGGCGCAGCAGGCCGCGGTGCTGGCGACCGCGTGGCTGTCCGACCACCGGGGAAGCACCGGCACGCTGCCGGTCTACCAGTACGTGCAAGCGATGTACCAGCTGCCGTACGCCGTGCTGGCCGTGCCGCTGGCGACCTCGGCCTTCCCGCACCTGGTCGCGCGCACCCACGAGGCCTTCAGCAAGACGTTTCCGGCGGTCGTGGCGGCCGGGCTGCTCGGCGCCGCGACGCTGGTGGCGGTGGCCGAGCCGGCCACCGGGTTCTTCGGTGCACTGGATGCGAGTCGAGCCGGCGGAGGATCATCGGCGATCGGCGCCCTCGGCGCCGGCGTGACGGCATACGCCCTTGGCCTGCCGGGATTCTGCGCCGTCGCACTGCTGCTGCGCACCGCGTATGCCGCCGGCCGGGCCTGGCAGGGCGGAGCCCTCGTCGCGCTCGGCTGGCTGATCTCGGCCTGCCTGCCGTTCGCCGTCGTGGGCGGCGGTACGCACTCCGCGAAGACCACGCTCGAGGCGCTCGGCTGGTCCTGCGCGGTGGGGATGTCCGTCGCCGGCTCTGGGCTGGTGTGGCTGGTGGCGCGCGAGTGGGGCGCGGACGTGGTGCGCCCGGCCGCCCGCACGCTGACCGTCGGTGTCGTCGGTGGGGCGCTCGCGGCACTGCTCGGAGTGCTGGTCGGCCGGACCCTGCAGCCGGGCGGGCTTCTCGCGTGCGCGGTCGTGGTCGTACTATCAGCGCTTGTGACCGTGCTCGTCTATCTCGGAGTCCTAAGGATCGGCGACCCGTCGACCGGCGGCCGACTCCTGTCGATGCTGGGTCGTCTGATGCCCGCCGACCGCAGCGAGGACCCCGCATGACTAGCACCCCACAAAGTTGCTCGCTACGCTCGCTACTTTGCGAGGACCCCGCATGACTAGCACTCCACAAAGTTGCTCGCTACGCTCGCTACTTTGCGAGGACCCCGCATGAACAGCACCCCGGAGAGTCTCCCGCCGCAGCGTGTTCTGCTGGTCGTCGGGATGGTGGCCGGCGGCGCCGGACGGCATGTCCGATCCCTTGCGGAAGGCCTGACCAAGCGCGGACATCGCGTCACGCTTGCCTGCCCGAAGCAGGTGGCCGAGCGGTACCAGCTCGCAGACACGGGCGCGGACATCGTGCGCGCCGAGATCGCCGAACGCCCGCACCCGGCGACGGACGCGCGCACCATGCGCACGCTGCGGTCACAGGCCGCGGACGCCGACATCGTGCACGCGCACGGGCTGCGCGCCGGCGCGATGGCCGCTCTGGCGAGCCGCCGCACGCCAGTGATCGTGACCTTGCACAACGCCTCACCGGAGTCGGGCGCGGCGAGAGTGGTCTTCCATGCGCTGGAGAAGGTCATTGCGTCGCGGGCCGCACTAGTCCTCGGGGTGTCCGCCGACGTCGTCGCACGGATGCGGTCGCTGGGGGCCGACCGGGCGGAGCTGGCCGTGGTGGCGGCCCCGGATCTGTCCCACCCGGAGCGATCGAAGGATGAGGTTCGCGCCGATCTCGGCAGCCCCGCTGTGATGGCGTTCGCCGTGGGCCGGTTGGCCCCGCAGAAGCGTATGGACCTGGTCGTCGAGGCCGCGGCCGCGCTGCACATGGAGCTGCCCGACCTGCAGTGGTTCATTGCCGGTGATGGTCCGCTGCAATCGGACCTCGAGCGGCAGATTGCCCGCACCGGTGCACCCGTGACCCTTCTCGGGCATCGACCGGACGTGCCCGACCTGCTCGGCGCCACCGACATCGCCGTGTCCAGTGCGGTGTGGGAGGGCCAACCGGTGTGGCTGCAGGAGGCGCTGGTGTGCGGTGCCCCGGTCGTGGCGACCGAGGTCGGCGGAACGGCCGCGATCCTGGACGACTCCGGCATCCTGGTGCCATTCGGGGACGGCGCGGCGTTGCAGGCCGCGGTGCGCGCCGTGGCCACCGATCCGGCATACGCCCACGACCTTCACGAACGTGCGCTGGCCCGCGCGAAGGTGCTCCCGACCGAGCGGGACGCGATCGACCACGCCGAAGACGCGTACCGCTGTGTGATCGCGCCGGTGATGGCCTAGGCTGGGGGCCCGTGGTGGAAACCAAGCACATCTTTGTGACCGGAGGCGTAGCCTCATCGCTCGGCAAGGGCCTCACGGCATCCAGCCTCGGACATCTGCTTCGCGCGCGGGGGCTTCGCGTGACGATGCAGAAACTCGATCCGTACATCAACGTGGACCCCGGGACGATGAACCCGTTCCAGCACGGCGAGGTCTTCGTCACCGAGGATGGTGCGGAGACCGACCTGGACATCGGGCACTACGAGCGGTTCCTCGATGTGAACCTCGTCGGCAGTGCGAACGTGACAACCGGCAAGGTCTACAGCCAGGTCATCGCCAAGGAGCGCCGCGGCGAGTATCTCGGTGACACGGTGCAGGTGATCCCGCACATCACCAACGAGATCAAGACGCAGATGCGTGACCAGGCCGGCCCAGAGGTCGACATCATCATCACCGAGATCGGTGGCACGGTCGGAGACATCGAGTCGCTGCCGTTCCTGGAGGCGGCCCGACAGGTGCGTCAGGACGTCGGCCGGGACAACGTGTTCTTCCTGCACGTTTCGCTCGTGCCCTACCTCGCACCGAGCGGCGAGCTCAAGACGAAGCCGACCCAGCACTCGGTTGCGGCGCTGCGACAGGTGGGCATCGCGCCGGATGGCCTGGTGCTGCGCGCAGACCGCGAGATCCCCGACGCAATCAAGGGCAAGATCTCGCGAATGTGCGACGTCGACCTGCCGGCGGTTGCAGCGTGCGTCGACGCCCCGAGCATCTATGACATCCCCAAGGTGCTGCACGCCGGCGGCCTCGACGCGTATGTCGTGCGTCGCCTGGGCCTGCCGTTCCGCGACGTCGACTGGCACGAGTGGGACGAACTGCTGCGGCGAGTGCACGAACCGGAGTACGAGATCGAGATCGCGCTGGTCGGCAAGTACATCGACCTGCCCGACGCCTACCTGTCCGTGACGGAGGCAATGCGAGCCGGCGGATTCCACCACGACGCGCGGGTGCGGTTGCGCTGGGTGCCCAGTGACGACTGCACCACCGATGCCGGTGCGCAGAAGGCACTCGGCGGGGTGGACGCCGTCCTGGTGCCCGGAGGGTTCGGCATCCGCGGCATCGAAGGCAAGCTCGGTGCGCTGAAGTGGGCTCGCACCAAGAAGGTTCCGACGCTGGGCATCTGTCTCGGGCTGCAGTGCATGGTGATTGAGCATGCCCGCAACGTTGCCGGTATCGCGGGTGCCTCGTCGACGGAGTTCGACCCGGAGACGAAGGACCCGGTGATTGCCACGATGGAGGAGCAGAGGTCCTTCGTCGAGGGCGCCGGCGACCTGGGCGGCACCATGCGCCTCGGGGCGTATCCCGCGCGGCTCGCGGATGGTTCCGTGGTCGCCGAGGCGTATGGCAGCACGGAGGTGTCGGAGCGGCACCGTCACCGGTACGAGGTCAACAACGCCTACCGGGATCGTCTGGAGAAGGCCGGTCTGGTCTTCAGCGGGACGTCACCGGACGGCCGGCTCGTCGAGTTCGTCGAGCTGCCGAAGGATGTTCACCCGTACTACGTCTCGACGCAAGCACATCCGGAGTTCCTTTCCCGGCCGAACCGTGCGCATCCGCTCTTCGCGGGCCTGGTGGGCGCTGCTCTCGAGGCGCAGAAGGCCGGCCGACTCGTCGAGGCACCACGAGCCCACGCAGGTGAGTCCGCGAATGAGATCCCGGTTGCACCATGAGTGAGCAGGACCAGCAGGCGATCCACCAGCGGCTCGACCCGGACCTGCAGGACCGGATCGAGCAGCAGCCGGTGATCTCCCGTACGAACGCCTACCAGGGTCGGGTCTGGAACGTGGTCAGTGACGTGGTCGACCTCGGCGGCGCCGGGCGGGTGACCCGCGACTACGTGCAGCACACCGGTGCAGTGGCTGTCATCGCGTTGCGAGGTGACGCGGGCGCCGAAGAGGTGGCGCTCATCCGGCAGTACCGGCACCCGGTGCAGGCCTTTGACTGGGAGATCCCGGCCGGTCTGCTCGACAAGCCGAGGGAGGACCCTCGCGTCGCCGCGGCTCGTGAACTGCGAGAGGAGAGCGACCTTGACGCGGACACCTGGAACGTGCTGCTCGACACCTTCACCTCACCGGGAGCGACGTCCGAGGTGATCCGGATCTTCCTGGCCCGTGATGTCCATCCGGCACCGGCTCATGACTTCGTCCGTGAGGGTGAGGAGGCGGACATCCACACCGGTTGGCTGTCCCTCGACGACGCGATCGAGGCGGTGATGAGCGGACGCATGCACAACGGCCCGGCAATCGCCGGCATCTTGGCGACTCATGTTGCCAGACAACGTGACTGGGCCACCCTGCGACCCGCCGACAGCCCCTGGCCAGAGCACTCCGCCTACAGATGAAAATCACCCCACGAAGTTCTCCGCTTCGCTCCGATACTTCGCGGGGACCCCGATGAAAATCACCCCACGAAGTTCTCCGCTTCGCTCCGATACTTCGCGGGGACCCCGATGAAGAGCACCCCTGACAGGCGGCGAGCGTCCTCGCGGAGCGATGTGCCGCCGTTCCAGGTGATGGAGGTCTTCAAGCAGGCCACCCGGCGGCAGGCCACCCACGGTGACCTGATCCTGCTGTGTGTAGGACAGCCCGGCACGCCCGCCCCGCGCCCAGTGATCGAGGCCGTGCATGCCGCCGTTGAGTCCCAGACCCTCGGATACACCGACCCGGCCGGGATCCTGCCGCTGCGCGAGACGATTGCACAGCACTACGCCACGGCCTACGGCATCGAGGTGCATCCGGACGAGGTGCTGGTCAGCAACGGTTCGTCGGGCGGGTTCAGCTCGGTGATCCTCGCGGCGTTCGAGCCGGGCGCGCGGATCGCGATGCCCCGGCCGGGATATCCGGCCAACCGCAGCACGATCCAGGCGCTCGGCTGCGAGGTCGTGGACCTGGAGTGCGATGCGTCGACGCGCTTCCAACCCACCGTGGCCCACCTTGAGGCGCTGCCGGCGTTGCCGGACGGGTTGATCCTCGCCAGCCCGGCGAACCCGACCGGCACGATCATCGACGCCGACGAGCTGGGTGCGGTGGCTCAGTGGTGCGAGGAGCGCGGGGTGCTGCTGCTGTCCGACGAGATCTATCACGGGATCTCGTATGGCCGGCGGTGTGCGAGCGCGTGGGAGTTCTCCCGCGAGAGCGTCGTGATGGGCTCGATGAGCAAGTACTACTCGATGACCGGCTGGCGGCTGGGCTGGTCGCTGCTGCCACGCCACCTGCAGCGTCCGGTGGAGCTGCTGCAGGCCAACCTGTCGATCTGCGCACCCGCGGTCTCACAGGTTGGCTCGGTCGCCGGATTCACTCCCGAGGCCGCCGCAGAGCTGGACGGCCATGTCGCCAGGTATGCGCGCAACCGTGATCTGTTGCTCCGTCGGCTGCCGGAGCTGGGCATCACCTCGTTCGCCCCGCCGGACGGAGCGTTCTACGCATACTGCGACATCAGCCACCTCACGAACGACTCGTTGCAGTGGTGCGCTCAGATGCTCGAGCGAACCGGGGTCGCGCTGGCGCCAGGGGTGGACTTCGACCCGGTGCACGGTCACCGGTTCATGCGGCTGAGCTTCTGCGGTGCGACGCAGGAGATCGATGAGGCGATCGACCGCCTCGCGGCTGCACTCTGACCGCCACGGCTGCATCCAAGGTTGGTAGTACAGACGGGATCCATGGATCCCTTCTGTACTACCAAGCCGGCAGGGGGATCAGGCCGGGCGCAGGATCGCGACCAGGAAGTCGGAGTCGTCGGTGAACGGGCGCAGGTCCCAGGTCGACAGGAGCAGATCCGGCACCAGGCCCGCGTGCTTGGCGTCGTTGAAGAACTCGTCAAACGGGTAGCCGCGGCCCGCGCCGAAGCCGAACACCGCGCGGCCGGTCGGGTGCACGGCAGCGCCGACGCGCCGAAGGACCTCTTCACGCGTGCTCGGAGCAAGGAACGTCATGACGTTGCCGGCGCACACGGCCACATCGAACCGGTCACCGATATCTAGACGTGTCAGGTCCAGCTCGGCGAGATCGCAGGTGTGCCAGTCCACCTCGGGGTAGTCCTGATGGGCGGCCTCGATCAGAATGGGGTCGACGTCCACCCCAACGACGGTGTGTCCGCGCCGGGCCAGCTCTCCGCCTACTCGCCCCGGACCGCATCCGGCATCGAGGACCCGGGACTCCCGGGCAACCATCGCGTCGATCAGGCGGGCTTCACCGACCAGGTCGGCACCCTGCGCGGCCATGGCGCGGAAGCGTTCGACATACCAGGCGGAGTGGCCCGGATCTTCCTCGACCTTGCGCATCCACGCGCTTTGCTCAACCATCTATGCATTGTGACTGACACGATGCGCATCCACGAGGGCGACCCTGACCGGGTGGGCTCGCATGATTGACGCCCGGGGGTGCCCATGCGGATCGGGGCAGCCGTATGACGGGTGCTGCGGTCCGCTGCACCGCGGAGAGCGGCAGGCGCTGACCGCGGAGTCATTGATGCGTTCCAGGTATGCCGCATTCGCAGTGCGGGACGGCGAGTACCTCTGGCGCACGTGGCACCCGCGCAACCGTCCACCGGCCGTCATCCTCGACCCGGATCGTGAGTGGGTGGCGCTGCGGATCACGGACGTCGTGGATGGCACCGCCGACGACGCCGCGGGCATCGTCGAGTTCACCGCGCGCTTCCGACAGATCACCGATGGCGCGACCGGTGAGCAGCACGAGCGCAGCACCTTCGCTCGTCGCGCCGGGCGCTGGTTCTACGTGGACAGTCTCTGATCCGCGGGACCTCGCCCGCCGAGAGGCATACAAAATCTCCGAGAGGTCCATATAGTTTGTGGGCCTGTCGTTAGGTATGTATGCCTCTCGGAGGGCCGCATGCCTATTCGACCAGCGTGGGTTTGCGCAGGTCGATGGCGTGCATGACCATGTCGAAGCGCTGGTGCTCATCCGGTGCCACGAAGTCCCTCAGGCGCCCATACTCCGCAAAACCCATGGACCGATAGAGCGATTCCGCGCCGGCGTTGTCGCCGCGGAAGTCGAGGGTGAGCATCTCAACCGACTCTACGCGGGCGTGACCGATGAGTGCGGCAAGCAAAGCGCGCCCCACGCCGCGGCGCTGGAAGTCGGGTGACACCGCGAGCTTCTCGATGTCCGCGTGCGGCCGGTGAGTCGGGCGGGCATAGCGCAGCCAGTATCCCAGTCCCGCAAACCTGGTGTTGTCACCGGCAATGACGAGGCAGGCGTCCTGGGTGCCGGCCTCGACGACTGACCGCAGGAGCGCGGTGACGTCAACTCGGTCAGGTGGCGTGACCCAGCCGAGCGCCGCCCCGTCGGCGACAAGCCGAGCGAGTGACGAGGTCGCCTCATCGATGAGATCGGGGGTGAGCTCGTCGACACGGGTGACCCGAGCGACCCTCGGGGCCGGTCGGCCAGGCAGCGATGTCATACCTTCAGACGATATCGACCGGCGTCGCGCGACCCGCGGCAGTCAGGGAGAAAACCGGTGGCGGGGGAGGGCCGGTGAGGTCGTACACTGGTGTTCGTTCTCGGCGGCGGAGTGACGACCCGTCAGGTGCGCATGCACCGGCCTGGGACCGCGCGTTCGGTGTCACCGACGAGAGGTCGAGGACTCCTCGGCAAAGGTGTGGTGGCACCGCGATCTGGCCCCCGCCCACACCTCCTGGGCTGCCTTTTCGAAGGCGGCGCAGAAGTGTCGCTCTCGGAAGTTGACCGAAAGGACACGCACATGATGCGAACTCATGACGCCGGCAGCCTGCGTGCCGCCGACGCTGGAACCACTGTCACCCTCACCGGCTGGATCGGCCGTCGCCGTGACCACGGTGGTGTGGCCTTCCTCGACCTGCGCGACGCGAGCGGGATCGTCCAGGTCGTGGCGCGAGACGAGGTCCTCACCGGCGCGGCCCACGGCCTGCGCAACGAATACTGCGTGAAGGTCACGGGGAAGGTGACGCCGCGCGACGCCAAGGACGTCAACGCCGACCTGCCGACCGGCGAGGTCGACGTGGTCGCGGACGAGATCGAGGTGCTCAGCGCCTCCGCCCCGCTGCCCTTCCAGATCGACGAGCGCATCAACGTGGGCGAGGAGGCGCGCCTCAAGCACCGCTACCTCGACCTGCGCCGGCCGGCGCAGGGCAACGCAATTCGGTTGCGTAGCAAGGTCAGCCAGGCGGCGCGGGCGGTGCTCGAGGAGCGCGAGTTCGTCGAGATCGAGACACCCACGCTGACCCGGTCGACCCCCGAGGGCGCACGCGACTTCCTGGTGCCGGCCCGTCTGGCGCCGGGCAGTTGGTATGCCCTGCCGCAGAGCCCACAGCTGTTCAAGCAGCTGCTGATGGTCGCCGGCATGGAGCGCTACTACCAGATCGCGCGCTGCTACCGGGACGAGGACTTCCGCGCTGACAGGCAGCCGGAGTTCACCCAGCTGGACATCGAGATGAGCTTCATCGAGCAGTCCGACATCATCGAGCTGGGCGAGGCGATCGCCAAGGCGCTCTGGAAGGTCATCGGGGTCGACCTGCCGACACCGTTCCTACAGATGACGTATGCCGAGGCGATGGCCCGGTTCGGCTCGGACAAGCCGGACATGCGGTTCGGCAACGAGCTCACCGAGTGCACAGACCTCTTCAAGGACACCACGTTCCGCGTCTTCCAGGCCGAGTATGTCGGTGCTGTGGTCATGCCGGGTGGCGCCTCGCAGCCTCGCCGGCAGCTGGACGCCTGGCAGGACTGGGCCAAGCAGCGCGGAGCCAAGGGACTGGCCTACGTGCTCGTCCAGGAGGACGGCACTCTCACCGGTCCGGTCGCCAAGAACCTCTCCGAGTCCGAGGTCGCCGCACTGCCGGCTCACATCGGTGCGAAGCCGGGTGACTGCATCTTCTTTGCGGCGGGTGCCACGAAGTCGTCCCGCGCGCTGCTCGGTGCGGCACGGCTGGAGATCGGCAAGCGCTGCGACCTGATCCCGGAGGGCGGGTGGTCGTTCCTCTGGGTGCTCGACGCACCACTGTTCGAGCCGTCCTCGGAGGCAGTGGCCTCCGGTGACGTGGCTGTCGGCTCGGGTGCCTGGACCGCGGTGCATCACGCGTTCACCATGCCCAAGAAGGAGTTCGTCGACACCTTCGACACCGACCCCGGATCGGCGCTGGCCTACGCCTACGACATGGTGTGCAACGGCAATGAGATCGGCGGTGGCTCGATCCGTATCCACCGCAAGGACATTCAGGAGCGGGTCTTCAAGGTGATGGGCCTGTCCGAGCAAGACGCTCAGGAGAAGTTCGGCTTCCTGCTCGACGCGTTCGCCTTCGGCGCGCCGCCGCACGGTGGCATTGCGTTCGGCTGGGACCGCATCTGTGCGCTCCTCGGCGGTTTCGACTCCATCCGCGAGGTCATCGCGTTCCCGAAGTCCGGTGGCGGCTACGACCCGCTGACTGCGGCGCCCGCGCCGATCACGGACGCGCAGCGCAAGGAAGCCGGTGTGGACGCGAAGCCCGAGCCGAAGGCGCCTGCGTCGCAGGGGTCTCCGGAGATCAACCCCAAGCAGAGCTGATGCCTGTGTGTCGGCCCGGTGCGGTGCTGTGGGATGCCGACGGCGTTCTACAGGCTGCCGCGCCGGGCTGGCGCGAGCGCCTGGTGGGGATCGGCGGCGAGGATTTCCTGCAGGATCTCTTCGATGCTGAGAAGCCCTGTCTGCGAGGGGAGTCGCGGTTTGAAGACGCCGTCGCACGGGTCCTTGCGCGACACGGCATACAGACGTCCGCCGGTGACGTGATGGCGTCGTGGGCCGAGATCGTGGTCGACACAGCGGCGCTGAGCCTGGTGGACGAGGTGCGCGGTCGTGGTGTGCGGTGCTATCTGGCGACCAACCAGCAGGACTATCGCCGGGATGTGATGCGGGCTCGGCTGCCGTATGCAGAGCATTTCGATGGCGAGTTCTACTCGTGTGATCTCGGAGTCGCAAAGCCGGAGGCTCGTTATTTCACAGCGGTGCTCGATGCAGTCGAACTTCCGGTCGGTCAGGTGCTGTTCATCGATGACTCTGGCCGCAACGTGAACGCCGCTCGCGCAGTCGGGCTGCAGGCCGTGCTGCACGACCCGATTGCCGGTGCTTCCGGCCTCGCAGCCATCCTGCGCCGATACGACCTGATCTGATCAGCTCGGGAAGCGAGCTGAGGCGAGCTGCCGCGAGTGCGCCACGAGTCGGCCGGTGCTGTCCCAGATCTGGGCGTCCTCCTCGAGCAGTCCACCCGTGACTGTGCTGGTGGACAACCGCATACAGAGCCATCCGGGTGCGGGCACGGCGCGCACGTAGCCGGTGAACTCCACCGTCGGGACCCAGCCCTGGGAACCGAGGTCGAAGGACACGGGCGGAAAGGCGTCCAGTGCCATGAGCAGGGAGGTTGCGTCGAAGTCACGCTCGTCAGCGAGCTTGAGCCAGCCGCGCATCTCGCCCTTGCCGCTCGGCCGACCGATCGCCCAACCGACGGTTGCCGGGTCCAGGCGCAGGTCGAAACGCTTGAGGAAACCGGAGCCGGTCAGGGGCGTGGGCGGCGCGTCGGCGGCACTGGGGCAGTCCTCCGGTCCGGGCATGTCCGGCGCGGGCTCGGACTTGAGGACCGGCTCGGCATACCGGTCCAGGTCGCCGAGCGTCAGGAGGGCGCGCGAACGCTCCACCTCGATCCCGTCGACCCGTTGTGTCGTGCGGACTTCCGCGGTCGTCATGGAGCGACCGGTGCGCAGGATCTGCGGATACGCGGTGATCTCGCCTGCGGTGCCGGGGGAGAGGAAGACCCCGCTGTAGGTGAGCGGGTCGGCGTGACCGTCTGCCGAGGTGCTGCACGCTGCGGTCGCCGCGGTGGCCAGCGACATGAGCAGGCCGCCGTTGACGGCTCCCCCGATGGCCCAGTCATCCGACAGGGTCCCGGTGTAGCGGCCTTGATCGTCCGGCCCGGTGAGCTTGATCGCCTCGTCGTACTCGGTCATGTCCACATCTTGCCGGATGCCGCCTGCCGCCGATGAGCCGTGTCGCCGTTAACCGTCGGACCACGACCCGATGGTGTCGAGATCTCGCACCATGGTGACTCGGCTCGCGCGCGTCGAGCACCTCGGCATACGTCGGGGTGGCGTTCGAGAACGGCGACAGATCGATGCCGTCGTCCGCGGTGCCAGCATCCAGCAGGAGGACGAGATGCCGCAGCGTCCGCGCGAACGACCGCTCGCCCGCGACTACCCCCGCTTGGCGGAGTCGACCAGCCAGACGAAGGGCTCGAACTGCACCGGGCATCCCTCGGCCTGCAGCTCGGGGTGCCACTGCAGGCCCAGGGCCGGTGCGGTGGTGTGCTCGATGGCCTCGACGCCGCCGTCCGCGGCACGTGCCGTGATCCGCAGGTCGCGACCGAGTCGTCGGACGGCCTGCTGGTGGAAACTGACGCCGATCAGCGCGGCGGAGCCCACGACCTGCGCTGTGAGAGAGTCGAGTTCGGTGATCTCGATGTCGTGGACGTTGTCCCAGTGCTCCACCGAGCTCGGCTCGAGATGCTGCACCAGGCTGCCGCCGAGGGCGATGTTGAGGGTCTGCATGCCGCGGCAGATGGCCAGCATCGGCATACGCCTGGTCAGGGCCGCGTTGATGATCGCGATGTCACCGGAGTCCTGCAACGGCTGGACCAGTCGCAGGTTGGGGTGGCGCTCGGTCTCGCCGTAGAGCGCCGGGTCGGAGTCCCCACCGCCCGGCATCACGATCGCGCTCACGGCATCGAGCGCGTCGCTCGCCTGTGTGAGGTCTTCGCAGCACAGCACGACGGGCTCACCACCTGCCGCGCGGACGCTGTCGATGACGCTGCGTCGTGCGCCGAGCAGCTCGGTCGGGCCATCGTCCGACGGGAGGAACTTGGGTGCGATGCCGATCAGAGGACGGGACACGTTGGTCATCCTTGCACGGCTGGGACGAGTAGCCGGGAGGACCAGGCGTGTGCCACCCGATAGCCGAGACGGGTGTATAACCCACGAGCGACGGCGTTCTCGGAGTACATCCCGAGCGAGCAGACGCCCTCCGCCTGCACGGCATACCGGGTCAGCGCCGCGGTCATCGCCAGCCCGAGCCGCTGACCACGATGCGACGGCGCGACCGTGATTCCGGTGAGGTGGGGTATGCCGCCCGAGGTGCGTTGCATCGCCGCTGCGGCGACCAGCGTGCCGGCGTCGCGCACACCGACCCAGCGTTCGCTGGCGCCCTCGCCAGGTCGTGACTCGGCGCTGGGATTGCCGACCTTGTTGAGCGCGGTGACATCGGCGGCGTCGGTGGCGTCATCGAGCACGATGAGGCGATCCTCCTCAGGGATGCGGGGTGGCGGTGCGAGCGTCCACATCCACTCCCAGTCGCCGCCGGTGGCGATCCGGTAGGTCGGGTGGTCGGCGAACGCGGCGACGAGGTCCGGCCGCAAGGCCCGGTCGACGCTGACGGCCGCGATGTCGGACAGGTCCATCGCGCCGGCAACAAAGGCCAGCAGGGCTCGGACGTCGTCGCGTGCACCGGTCACGGTGAGACCAAGCTGACAGTGCGACTGACGCAGGCGCGGAAAGGCGACGGCACGGCCTACGGCCCAGGCATTGTCGTAGGCACCCGCCGGCACGTCGTAGCGGATGAAGGGGTCCTGATCGGTCAGGGCGAGGAGCTCGTCGTGCGTCTCGACTCGCCGCACATCGTGCGTGGTTGTCACAGTATCCAGGATCTCAGACGGACTGGTGATCCGAAGGCGCGGTCCCGTCAACTACTGACTTCTCGGGTGCAAAACGTGACTACTCGGATGTAATTCGTGACTACTCGGGGGATCAACTCACTACTCGGGGGTGCGGAACTCACTTCTCGGGAGGGGTGGAGGAGCGGATAGCGTGTGGGGCGTGGCTGATGCACCTGATGACCTGTTCGCCGCCGGCCGGGCGCAGCGCTCCGGCGGCGTCCCCGAGGACGGCGCGCGGGAGGCGGATCTGCCGCCGCTCGCGGTGCGGATGCGACCCCGCACACTCGACGAGGTCCGAGGGCAGGGTGAGGCGCTGCGGCCCGGCAGTCCCATGCGGCGACTGGTGGAGGGAGCAAGCGGGGCGGCGGGCTCGCTGTCCGCGATCCTGTGGGGTCCGCCCGGGACCGGCAAGACGACGCTCGCCCACCTGATCGCACACGCCGGCGAGCGCCGGTTCGCCGAGCTGTCCGCGATCAACGCCGGCGTCAAGGATGTTCGAGCGGTCATGGACCGGGCCGCTCGAGACCGTGACCTCTACGGCCGCCAGACGGTGCTCTTCCTCGACGAGATCCACCGGTTCAGCAAGGCGCAGCAGGATGCCCTGCTGCCGGGGGTCGAGAACAGACTGGTGATCCTGGTCGCGGCGACCACCGAGAACCCCTCGTTCAGCATCATCTCACCGCTGCTCTCCCGGTCGATCCTGGTGCGACTGACCTCTCTGGAGGACGACGACGTCGCGGCGCTCATCGAGGACGCGGTGACGAGCGAGCGCGGGCTGGGGGGCGAATTCGAGCTGGCGGAGGACGCCCGCGACCATCTCGTGCGCATGGCCGGGGGAGACGCCCGGCGGTCGTTGACGGCCTTGGAGGCCGCCGCGGGAGTTGCCCTGGTCGCGGCCGCCGGCAGCTCACGGACCCCCATCGAGCTCGCTCATGTCGAGCAGGCGATGGCGACCGCCGCGGTGCGCTACGACCGGGCCGGTGACCAGCACTACGACGTCGCGAGCGCACTGATCAAGTCCATGCGCGGCAGCGATGTGGACGCGGCTCTGCACTATCTGGCGCGGATGCTCGAGGCGGGTGAGGATCCGCGGTTCATCGCCCGCCGCATCGTGATTGCGGCGAGTGAGGACGTCGGGATGGCCGACCCGACCGCGCTGCAGACGGCGGTCGCCGCGATGCATGCCGTGGCGCAGATCGGGATGCCGGAGGCCCGCATCATCCTGGGCCAGGCGGTCGTGCACAACGCCCTGGCTCCCAAGTCGAATGCCAGCTACGCCGCGATAAATGCGGCCATCGCGGACGTGCGCGCCGGCAAGGGCGGCGCCGTGCCACCGCACCTGCGTGGCAGCGGGTATGCCGGGGCGGAACGACTCGGGCACGGAGACGGCTACCGCTATACGCATGACGAGCCGGACGGCGTCGGTGAGCAGGCGTTCCTGCCCGACGACTTGCGGGGCGAAGCCGACTACTACCACCCGACGGATCGCGGCTGGGAGTCAAAACTTGCGCCCAGATGGGTCACGTTACGGTCGATCATCCGGGGAACGGCACCCAAAAAGTAACAATTAGGTTGCCAAGTCCCCGACCTGGTCGTTCGGGGGCGTGAACTGTGGCACAGTTCACCTCGGATCGGGAACCCGTCGGCCACCTGGTGAGACACAGACCGACCCAAACCGGGTCCATTGCAGCGCAATCGACCCGAGAATGACGTCCTCACCCCTAGGAGACCATCCGCCGTGTCTATGCCGATTTCCGACCTCAAGTCAGATGAGGGCGGCCTCGTCGAGGTGCAAGGGTCGGGCAAGGTCATTGAGGGCAAGTCCCCAATGCAACTGGCAATGACGCGGTTGCGCAAGGACCGCACCAGCATGATCGCCCTCGCGGTGGTGATCATCCTGCTCCTGATTGCGATCCTGGCGCCGATCCTGGACTGGGTCGGGATCCTGGACCCGCTCAGCATCCACAACTCCGGCCCCGGCAACCTCGTCTCGGGAATAGGGTCGGTCCCCACGGGGCCCCTGGGCGGCATCTCGTGGCAGCACCCACTCGGCGTGGAGCCCGGCACCGGCCGAGACCTGCTGTCCCGGCTGCTCGAGGGCGTCACCTGGTCGATGATCATCTCGATCAGTGCCACGATCATCGCCATCGTGACCGGTACTGTGCTCGGCATCATCTCGGGCTTCACCGGCGGCAAGGTCGACTTCTTCCTCGGCCGGTTCATCGACCTGATCCTGTGCTTCCCCCAGACCCTGATGCTGCTGGCCCTGTCGGGCACGTTCATCGCCTGGATCACCCTGGTCGGCGTCCCGTCCGGGAACCCGTCGACGGGGGTCTACGTGATCCTGATCATGGGTGCGTTCGGCTGGCCCGGCTACGCCCGCATCATCCGCGGCCTGGTGCTGTCGATGCGCAACCGGGAGTTCGTAGAGGCGGCCCGCAGCCTCGGTTCGAACCGACGTCGGATCTACTTCACCGAACTGCTGCCCAACCTATGGCCGCCGATCCTGATCTACAGCACACTGCAGCTGCCCGCCTACGTCTCGACGGAGGCCGCGCTGAGCTACCTCGGTGTCGGCATCCAGGCACCGACCCCGACGCTCGGCAACATCCTCACCGACTCGGTGAACTACTCCCAGGCCGACCCGACGTACTTCTTCCTGCCGGCCCTCGCGATCGCCATCATCGTGCTCGCCTTCAACCTGGTGGGCGACGGACTCGGTGACGCACTGGACCCCCGGCATGGTCGATAGACCCAGGCAAAATGCCTGCAGCACAGACCCCTGGCAGCAATCCTGCCCAGGACGTTGGAACGCCCCTCGGCGCGACGACACACACAAGGAGAGGCAATGACCAAGAAGACGAAGTCGATTTCCGTCATCGCGGCAGTAGTGGCGGCAACGACACTGGCAGCCTGCGGTGGCAGCAGCAGCGGCGGCAGCACCGGCAGCAGCGGCAGCGCCAGTGGCGGCTCGGCGAACAATGCGTCGGCCAGCAAGGGGGGCACCCTCTACTACACCAGCAACAAGCCGCGGCAGACCTGGGACCCGCAGCGCACCTACACCGGCGAGGGCATCTCGCTCGAGGGCCGGTTGTTCTCCCGGAGCCTGGTGCAGTTCCCGGTCACCAGCGACCTGAAGGCGTCCTCGACCCCGATCCCGGACCTGGCCACCAACACTGGCACCAAGTCCAATGGCGCCAAGACCTGGTCCTTCACGCTGAAGGACGGCGTGAAGTGGCAGGACGGCTCGCCCATCACCTGCGCCGACGTCAAGTACGGTACTTCGCGCACCTTCGCGACGGACGTCATCACCGGCGGACCGAACTACATCCTGTCCTACCTGAACATCCCCACGGACAAGAAGACCGGTCTGCCGGTCTACAACGGTCCCTACAAGAAGGCCGGCCAGAGCTACTTCGACAAGGCCGTCACCTGCAGTGGCAAGACGATCACCTACCACTTCAACAAGGCCTGGCCGGACTTCAACCTCTACCTCGCCGCGTTGCGTGCCGGTGACCCCTACAAGCAGTCGCAGGACAAGGGCAACAACTCCAACTACACGGTCTTCTCCGACGGCCCCTACAAGCTCCAGGGGACATGGACCAAGGGCCAGGGCGGCACGTTCGTGCGCAACCCGGAGTGGAGCTCCAAGACCGACAACATCCGCAAGGCGCTGCCGGACAAGATCGTCTTCCAGGAGGGCGTGACCCCGGAGATCGGCGTGCAGCAGATGATCTCCGACAGCGGCACCGCGGCCAACACGGTGACGACCAACGCGATCCCGCCGGCATCGTTCTCGCAGATCACCGGTGCGGTCGCCAAGCGGACGATCAACCCGCAGTCCCCGTTCACCGAGTACCTGGTGCCGAACATGCTCCGCCTGAAGAACCCGAAGGTTCGCGAGGCGCTGGCGATCGCGCTCGACAAGAACGCCTACATCCAGGCCGGTGGCGGATCCAAGATGTACGCACCGGCCTACACGGTGACGGCGCCGGGGATCCTCGGGTTCAAGAAGAACGCGACGTTCAGCGGTCTCCCGGATTCGGGTGACCCGGCCAAGGCGAAGGCACTGCTGAAGTCGGCCGGGGTCAAGATGCCCTACCCGATCAACCTGACCTACCCGGGTGGCACCCCGACGTCTGACAAGCAGTTCGGCGCCATTGCCGCGGCCTGGGGCCAGGCCGGATTCAAGGTGACTCTCAACGGTCTGACCGACACGTACTACAACGTGGTGCAGAAGGCTGGGTCGACCTGGGACGTCTGCTGGGGTTCGTGGGGCGCTGACTGGCCGGCCATGTCGACCGTCATCCCGCCGCTGTTCGACTCGCGCCCGAACCTGACCCCGACCACGACCGGTCAGGACTACGGTTCCTACAAGAGCGCTGCGGTCAACAAGCTGATCGACAAGGCGGCGGCGCAGACTGACGTCAACGCGGCGGCCAAGATCTACGACCAGATCGACGCCATCCTGGGCCAGGACTACGCCTACATCCCGCTGGCGATCGACAAGTTCTACCGGATCAACGGCTCGAACATCACCGGCTACGTCAACAACCCGGCCGAGGCGATGTACCCCGACCTGGGCGGTATCGGCGTCAAGCACTGACGAAGTCAGTCCGATCCGACCCCCCGGTCCGGTCGTCGAGCCTCCGCGCTCGACGACCGGACCGAGGGTGAGGTGACGAAACCACCGTCGCCGGTGGCCGTGAAGGTGCGGTCCACTTCAGGCTCGGACAGTCGAATCCCCTTGCGACAGCGCCGCAGTTCGCATCAAGCTTGAGAGGAGTGCCCACCGGGCACGTCTATGTTCGCCTATATCATCCGCCGTGTGTTCTCCGGCATCATCATGCTTCTGCTGGTGAGCCTGGTGACCTTCATCCTCTTCTTCGCATCACCGGTCAACCCCGCCCGCCTCAGCTGCGGCAAGATCTGTTCCCCTGCTCTCATCGAGCAGAACAGCAAGGCGCTCGGCTATGACAAGCCGATGATCGTGCAGTGGGGGCAGTTCGTGAAGGGGATCGTCGCCGGTCGCGAGTTCCCCGAGGACGCATCGCTGCGTAAAAGTGCGCCGGAGACCATCGCGACCTGTCCGGCGCCCTGCCTGGGCTACTCGCCGTTGAATGCCGAAACGGTCAGCTCCGAGTTGGGCCCCCGGATCCCCGTCTCGGCCTCGCTGGCACTTGCCGCCTTCGTGCTGTGGATGGTCTTCGGGATCAGCTTCGGCATCATCGCCGCACTGCGCAGAGGCAAGTTCCTGGACAAACTGCTCGTCAGTGCCGCGTTGGTTGCCTATGCGTTCCCGACGTTCTTCATCGGCCTGTTCATCTACCAGTTCATCGCGCTGAAATGGGGGCTGTTCCCCGTCCCGGTCTATACGCCACTCACCCAGGATCCACTGCTGTGGCTGCAAGGCCTGGTGCTCCCGGCGATCACGCTCGCCCTGGTCTACCTGGCCGGCTATGTGCGGCTGACCCGTGCGTTCATGCTGGAGTCGATGGGGGAGGACTACTTGCGCACGGCCAAGGCGAAGGGTCTGGCACCACGCAAGATCCTCTTCAAGCACACCCTGCGCGCAGCGCTGACCCCGATCGTGACTCAGGCCGGACTGGACCTGGGGCTGCTGCTGGGCGGTGCGATCATCACCGAGCAGGTCTTCAACTACCCCGGCGTCGGCAAGCTCGCGGTGCAGGCCGCCACGACCTACGACCTGCCGACCAACGTCGGCATCGTTATCCTCATAGCCAGTTTCGTGGTGGTCGCCAACATCATCGTCGATGTGCTCTACGGCCTGATCGATCCTCGCGTGACGCTGGCCTGAGGTGAAGGAAGAGATGACGACACAGAACACGACCCTGAACGCCGACAGGCCGACCGGGAACTCCGCCGGGCCCCTGCTGCAGGTCAACGACCTGCACGTGCACTTCCCGACCGACGACGGGCTGGTCAAGTCCGTCGACGGGGTGACCTTCGACGTGGAAGCCGGTAAGACCCTCGGCATCGTGGGGGAGTCCGGCTCCGGCAAGTCCGTGACCAGCCAGGCGATCATGGGGCTGCACCGCGGCTCCTCCGCGGTGACCTCCGGTCAGGTGCTGCTCGACGGCGAGGACCTCATGGAGGCGTCCGAGTCCCGGCTGCGCAAACTGCGCGGCAAGGACGTCGCAATGATCTTCCAGGACCCGCTCTCGGCGATGCACCCCTACTACACCGTGGGCAACCAGATCATCGAGGCCTACCGGGTGCACCACCCGGACGCCAAGAAGCATGAGGCGCGCGAGAAGACCATCGACATGCTGTCGCGCGTCGGGATCCCCAACCCGAAGGTGCGGGTCGACAGCTATCCGCACCAGTTCTCCGGCGGCATGCGGCAGCGTGCCATGGTGGCGATGGCCCTGATGAACGACCCGAAGCTGCTGATCGCCGACGAGCCGACGACAGCGCTGGACGTGACCGTCCAGGCGCAGATCCTCGAGCTGATGGTCGACCTGCAGAAGGAGTTCCACTCCGCCATCATCATCATCACGCACGACCTGGGCGTGGTCGCCGACATCGCCGACGACATCATGGTGATGTATGGCGGTCGGGCGGTCGAGCAGGGCGACGTCATTGACACCTTCGGTCAGCCGCAGCACCCCTACACCTGGGGGCTGCTGAACTCGATGCCCCGGCTGGACCAGGCCCGGCAGGACCGGCTCGACCCGATCCCCGGGAACCCGCCGTCGCTGATCAACCTGCCCCCGGGCTGTGCCTTCAGTCCGCGGTGTACCTACCGTGACCGGGTGCCGGGAGACCGGTGCAGGACCGAGGAGCCGGAGCTGTTCGCAATGGGTCATCTGCAGCACGCGCGGTGCTTCCTGACGGAGGCGGACCGAATCGAGATCCGTGGTGGCAGCGATCAGGATCCGTCAGCAGGACAGGAGGCGCAGGCATGAGCGAGCTGGACGATTCCGGGACCAGTGTGGCCACGGACGACGCCCTCGCGGGTGCCCGTCAGGTGAAGGTCGGCGAGACCGTCCTGAAGATCACCGACCTGCAGAAGCACTTCCCGCAGATGAAGCCGGGCATCATTCGCCGTCCGGACGCACCGGTGAAGGCGGTCGACGGGATCTCGCTCGAGGTGCACCGGGGCGAGACGATCGGGCTCGTGGGCGAGTCCGGCTGCGGCAAGTCGACAGCCGGTCGCACGATGCTCAAGCTGCTGGAGCCCACCGGCGGAAAGATCGAGTTCGCCGGCCAGGACATCACCCACGTCAAGGGCACCGAGCTGCAGAAGCTGCGGCGCGAGATGCAGATGATCTTCCAGGACCCGTTCGGCTCGCTGAACCCCCGGCACACGGTCGGCAAGGTGATCTCGGCGCCGTTCGTCATCCAGAAGGTCAAGCCCGAGGGCGGGGTGAAGAAGGCCGTGCAGGAACTGATGGCGCGTGTCGGGCTCAACCCCGAGCACTACAACCGCTTCCCGCACGAGTTCTCCGGTGGCCAGCGTCAGCGCATCGGCGTGGCGCGCGCGATCGCCCTCAAGCCGCAGCTCATCGTGTGCGACGAGCCGGTGTCAGCACTCGACGTCTCCATCCAGGCGCAGGTGGTCAACCTGCTGGAGGAGATCCAGGACGAGCAGCAGATGGCCTACATCTTCGTCGCGCACGACCTGTCCGTCGTGCGGCACATCTCCGACCGGGTCGTGGTGATGTATCTCGGCAAGATCATGGAGGTCGCCGACCGCGACACGCTCTACGAGCGCCCGCAGCACCCCTACACCCACGCGCTGATGTCGGCCGTCCCGATCCCGGACCCGCTGAAGGCCGGCGCCCGTGAGCGGATTCTGCTGACCGGAGACCTGCCGAGCCCGCAGAACCCGCCGTCGGGCTGTGTCTTTCGGACCCGTTGCTGGAAGGCGCAGGAGATCTGTGCCACCGAGGTCCCGACGCTCGACCAGGTCAAGGGGGAGGAAAGCCACCAGGTGGCGTGCCACTTCCCGGAGGTCAGGTCCGATCTGGCGGGTTGACCACAAGGGAGGTCGGTAGCGGTCCCGGATGCGCAAGGGTGCACCCGGGACCACTGCTGCGTCTGCCGGTAGGCTGTTTCGGGTGAGTCGAGGAGATGCGATGCCGCAGTGGGCCGGGGTGTGCGCGATAGCGTGCACCCGAGCTACCGAGGGCCGCTGAGCCCGTCCCTGCCCACCCGATCGCTCCCCGAACCCCAAGAGGACATCTTCATGGAAACCGCTGAGATCCGGCGACGCTGGCTGACGTACTTCGAGAGCAAGGGCCACACCGTCGTCGCGAGTGCACCGCTCATCTACGACGACCCGAACCTGCTGTTCGTCAACGCCGGCATGGTCCCGTTCAAGCCGTACTTCCTCGGCCAGCAGACCCCGCCGTGGTCGCGCGCCACCACGGTGCAAAAGTGCGTGCGCACCGGTGACATCGAGGAGGTCGGCAAGACCTCCCGGCACGGCACGTTCTTCCAGATGAACGGCAACTTCAGCTTCGGTGACTACTTCAAGCAGGGTGCCATCGAGTTCGCCTGGGGGCTCCTGACCACGTCGCAGCCCGAAGGTGGCTACGGCCTGGACCCGGAACGGCTGTGGCCGACCGTGTTCCGGGACGACGACGAGGCGTTCGCGCTCTGGCGGGACGTCATCGGGATACCGGCCGACCGCATCACCCGCCGTGACGAGGACGACAACTACTGGCACATGGGCGTGCCCGGCCCCGGTGGGCCCTGCTCGGAGATCTTCTTCGACCGCGGGCAGGAGTATGGCGCACCGGGCGGCCCGGCGGTCGACGAGGACCGGTACATGGAGATCTGGAACCTGGTCTTCATGCAGTACGACCTGTCGGCGGTGCGCAGCAAGGCCGACTTCGACATCGCCGGCGAGCTGCCGAACCGCAACATCGACACCGGCATGGGCTTGGAGCGGATGGCGTGCCTGCTGCAGGGCGTCGACAACCTCTACGAGATCGACGAGGTCTACCCGGTGCTGGACCGTGCCGCGGAGATGACCGGCAAGAAGTACGGCGAGCATTCGAGCCATGACGCGGCGCACAGCCACCCCGACGACGTCCACTTACGGGTGGTGGCGGACCACGTCCGGTCCGCGCTGATGCTGATCGGTGACGGGGTGACCCCGGGCAACGAGGGTCGCGGCTATGTCGTGCGCCGGATGCTGCGCCGGGCGGTCCGCTCGATGCGCCTGCTGGGCTATGGCGGCAAGGCCCTGCCCGAGCTGCTGCCGATCAGCATGGAGCGGATGAAGCAGTCCTACCCCGAGCTCGAGACCGATTTCGCGAGGATCAGCCAGATCGCCTACGGGGAGGAGGAGGCGTTCCGCCGCACCCTCGACCAAGGCACGACGATCCTGGACATCGCGGTGACCAAGGCGAAGCAGTCGGCTGCCTCGGTCGGTGGCGGTCGTGGCGCGACGCTGTCCGGCGAGGAGGCGTTCGCGCTCCATGACACCTACGGTTTCCCCATCGACCTGACCCTGGAGATGGCGCAGGAGCAGGGCGTCGAGGTCGACGGCGCCGGGTTCAAGCGGTTGATGCAGCAGCAGCGGGACCGGGCGAAGGCGGACGCCAAGTCCAAGAAGTCCGGGCACGCGCACACCGAGGTCTGGAAGAAGCTGCGCGAGCTCGGCGCCACCGACTGGCGGGCCTATGACGGTCTGGCCTGCGAGGCCACCGTGCGCGGGCTGGTCCTGGATGGAGACGAGACCAAGGAGCTGGTGCCAGGGGCGACGGGACAGGTCGTGCTCGACCGCACCACATTCTATGCCGAGTCCGGTGGCCAGATCGCCGACTCGGGCATCATCACCACACCCGCCGGCACCCTGAAGGTGCTCGACGTCCAGCGGCCGGTCAAGGGATTGGTCGTGCACACCGTCGAGGTGCAGGACGGGCCGGTGCAGGTCGGCCAGAGCGTCGAGACGAAGGTGGATCCCGACTGGCGGCTCTCGGCGTGCCAGGCACACTCCGGCACGCACGTCGTGCACGCTGCGCTGCGCCAGGTGCTGGGCAAGTCGGCGCTGCAGTCCGGTTCCTACAACAAGCCCGGCTACCTGCGACTCGACTTCGCGTGGAGCTCCTCGCTGTCCACGGAGACCCGTTCGGAGATCGAAGAGGTCGCCAACCTCGCTGTGCGACAGGACCTTCCGGTGAGTGCGCAATACATGTCGCTGCCGGAAGCGCGTGAGTGGGGAGCGCTGGCACTCTTCGGCGAGACGTATGACGAGCAGGTACGCGTCGTGCAGATCGGTGGGCCGTGGTCACGTGAGCTGTGCGGTGGCACCCACGTGTCGCACTCCTCACAGGTCGGCGCACTCAGCATCCTCGGTGAGTCATCCGTCGGCTCGGGCGTGCGTCGCGTCGAGGCCTTCGTCGGCATCGACGCGCTGCGCTACCTCGCCAAGGAGCGTGCAATCGTCAGTGAGATCTCGAGCCTGGTGAAGGTCGCGCCGGCCGAGCTGCCTGAACGGATCAGCGACCTGCTCACCCGGGTCAAGGACGCCGAGCGGGAGATAGGCCGGCTCAAGCAGGAGAAGGCGCTGGCGGCGGCCGGCTCCGTGGCCGACCAGGCAAGGGACGTCTTCGGCGTGCGTTTCGTCGGCTACCAGGCCGGTGACGTCTCCGGTGACCAGGTGCGCAGCCTGGCGACCGACCTGCGGGCTCGACTCGGAGACGACGCGCCCGCGGTCGTTGCCGTCACCGGCACCGCCGGGGACCGCCCGGTCATCGTGGTGGCCACGAACGGGCCGGCGCGCGAGTGGGGCGTGCGGGCCGGCGACCTGGTGAAGATCGCCGCGAAGACGCTCGGCGGTGGCGGTGGTGGCAAGCCCGACCTGGCTCAGGGCGGCGGCAGCGACGTCGGCAAGGTGTCCGACGCGCTCACCGATGTCGAGCATGCCGTGGGAGAGGCCGTCACCTCGCGATGAGGGACGGAGTGCGACTGGGGGTCGATGTCGGCTCGGTGCGCGTGGGCGTGGCCGCCTGTGACCCGGCAGGGGCGATCGCGACCCCGGTCGCCACCCTCACCCGAGCGCCCGCCAAGGGCACCGACCTCGACGCAGTCGTGCTGGAGGTCCATGACCGCAACGCGATCGAGGTGGTCGTCGGTCTGCCGCTGACCCTCTCCGGAGATGAGGGACCGGCCGCGCAGATCGCGCGAGCCTGGGCCACCGAGCTGCATCGCCGGCTACCGGGGGTGCCGGTGCGGCTGGTCGACGAACGCCTCACCACCGTCGACGCGCACCGCGCCATGCGAGACGCCGGCGTGGACCAGCGGGCGAGCCGCAAGATGATCGATCAGCAGGCAGCTGTGCTGATTCTGCAAGTCGCGCTTGACTCCGAGCGCAATTCCGGCAACCCTGCCGGAGAGTCTGTGGGGGGACGTAAACCACGGCATCGCTCAAGGCGGGCGAACGCAGAAGGGCAGTCCTGATGAACGACCCCCACCTCACCGACTCGATCTTCGACGACGGTGATCCTGCTTCCGCGTCGGCGGGGCAGGGGGGTGATCGGGCTTCCGCGCCGACGGAGCCGGGGCGTTCGCGTCGAACTCCTGGCCGCACCCGGCACGAGCCGATCACCCGCCGGAAGGCGGGCTGCTCCTGCCTCGCGATTCTGGTCGCCTTCGTCCTCGTCCTCGGGGCGGGAGGGTATGCGCTGCGGGACGCGCTGCCGCACTTCGCCAGCAGCGCACCGACCGACTACGTCGGCAACGGTACGGGCTCGGTAGACATCACGGTCAACCGCGGCGACACGGGATACGTCATCGGGCAGACCTTGCAGAAGGCCGGCGTGGTGATGTCCGCGACGACGTTCGCGAGCACCGCCAACAGCAACACGAAGTTCGCGCAGGTCCAACCGGGCACCTACCGCCTGCGCAAGCACATGAGTGCCAGTGCGGCGATCACGCTGATGCTGCAACCGGCGGCGCTGGTCAGCCACGGGATCGTGATTCGGGAGGGACTCTGGGACCAGGAGATCTTCGCGCTGCTGTCCAAGAAGACCCATGTGCCCCTGGCCGACTACCGGAAGGTCGACCCGCGGACACTCGGTCTGCCGGCCGCCGCGCGCGGCAAGCTCGAGGGTTTCCTGTTCCCCTCCACCTACACCTTCGACAAGGGTGCGACCGCCCAGCAGCAGCTCAAGATGATGGTCGCGCTCGGCAACAGCAACCGGGCGAGCCTCGGGATACCCGATGGCAAGCTGCTGCACATCATGACGGTGGCGTCGCTGGTGCAGGGGGAGTCGCGCCTGGGCAGCGACGGCCCGAAGGTTGCGCGCGTGGTGCAGAACCGGCTGGCGATCGGTATGCCGCTGCAGATGGACTCCACGGTGCACTTCGCCGAGAGGCAGCGGGGCACAGTGACGACCACGAACGGTCAGCGGGCGAGCAACAGCCCGTACAACACCTACAAGGTCCGCGGGCTGCCGCCGGGCCCGATCAACAACCCCGGGCTGGCGGCCATCACGGCCGCGCTGCATCCGGCGAGTGGGTCGTGGCTGTACTTCGTGACGGTGAACCAGGCGACGGGCAAGACGTTGTTTGCCACCACCTATTCACAGCAGCAGGTGAACGAGGGTAAGTTCCACGCATGGTGCAGGGCTCACCCGGGCAAGTGCTGATGCATCGGGCCGCGGTGCTCGGGAAGCCGATCGAGCACTCGTTGTCGCCGGTGCTGCATCACGCCGCGTACAACGCGCTGGGGCTCACCGACTGGGAGTACACCCGGCACCAGGTCGACGCGCACGGCCTGGAGGGGTTTGTGGCCGGTCTGGATCACACCTGGAGAGGGCTGTCGCTCACCATGCCGCTGAAGGAACAGGCCCTGCTGATGGCCTCGTCGGCGAGTTCCGTGGCGCTGCGCACCGGCTCGGTCAACACGTTGGTCCGGTCTACCGACGGATGGTTCGGTGACAACACCGACGTGCATGGGATCCGTCAGTCGCTTGCCGACGCGGGCCTTGGGATCGACCTTCCCGGCGGCGAGGCCGTCGTCATCGGGTCCGGTGCGACCGCGCGGTCCGTGCTTGCCGCACTGGCAACCTTCGGGGTGCGCCGAGTCACCTTCCTCGTCCGCTCGCGGGCCAGGGAGTCGACCCTCGCGCAGGCTCGAGACCACGGCATGACGACGGCGGTTCGGCGGATGCCGGATGGCGCGTCGTCCTGCGCACACGCTGCACTGGTCGTCAGCACTGTGCCGGCCGCCGCGGCGGACGGGCTGGCCGCCGCCATTCAGGACGAGAAGTCCGACAGCGAACGGATCACCAGACCCATCTGGCTGGACGTGGTGTATGCCGGATGGCCGACGATGCTCGCCCGTGTCGGCGCCGCGCGGGGCGCGGTTCTGGTGCCGGGCATCGAGATGCTGATCCATCAGGCGGCACAGCAGGTGCGCCTGATGACCGGTCTGGAGCCGCCACTTGCCGCCATGCAGGCCGCCGGACGGGCCGCGGTGTCGTCGTTGTAGCCACCACAGGGCGGATAGGTGCGGCCCGTCGCAGCCGCGACGCCCGCGTGTGAGACGGGGTCCAGGCGCATTCCGGGCGCGTGGGAGGATCGGCACATGCTTCGATGGTTGACCGCGGGAGAGTCACACGGCCCGGCCCTTACGGCCGTCATGGAGGGCCTTCCGGCCGGCGTGGAGATCGACAGCGGGCGGGTGGCTGCCGCGCTGGCACGGCGGCGGCTGGGATACGGCCGTGGTGCCCGAATGAAGTTCGAGCAGGACAAGGTGAGCTTTGTCGGCGGGGTTCGACACGGCTTCACCCTCGGATCGCCGATCGCGCTCACCATCGCCAACACCGAGTGGCCCAAGTGGGAGGTCGTGATGAGCCCCGACCCGGTCGACGAGAGCGCGCTGCAGTCCGCGGACGACGTCGGCGCGCCGAAGGAGCTGGCGCGCAACAAGGCGCTCACTCGCCCGCGGCCCGGTCACGCGGATCTGGTGGGCATGCAGAAGTACGGCTTCGAGGATGCGCGACCGGTGCTGGAACGAGCCTCCGCCCGGGAGACCGCCGCACGGGTGGGACTCGGCGCGGTGGCCGCGGCGTTTCTGGAGCAGGCCTACGGCATCCGCCTGGTCTCGCACACCGTGGCCATCGGCGGAGTCGGCAGCGACGACGACGCCTCGCTGCCCCGCCCGGGCGACGTGGCGGCGCTCGACGCCGACCCGGTGCGGTCGCTGGACCCGGCCAGTTCCCGGGCGATGATCGAGGCGATCGATGCGGCGAAGAAGGATGGGGACACCCTCGGAGGTGTGGTCGAGGTGCTCGCCTACGGCCTGCCGCCGGGTCTGGGGTCGCACGTGCACTGGGACCGCCGGCTGGACGCGGAGCTCGCTGGCGCCCTGATGGGGATCCAGGCGATCAAGGGGGTCGAGGTCGGCGACGGCTATCGCACCGCCGCTCGGCCCGGTTCCGCTGCGCACGACGAGATGGTGCGTTCGGACGGGATCATCCGCCGGGTGTCCAACCGGGCCGGGGGAACCGAGGGAGGCATGTCGACCGGTGAGCCACTGCGCGTCCGGGCGGCGATGAAACCCATTTCGACGGTGCCGCGCGCACTGCGCACGATCGACGTGTCATCCGACGAACCGGCGACCGCGATTCACCAGCGCTCCGATGTGTGTGCCGTGCCGGCTGCGGGCGTCGTCGCCGAGGCGATGGTGGCGCTGGTGCTCGCCAAGGTGGCACTGGAGAAGTTCGGTGGCGACAGCGTGGCCGAGACCGCCCGCAACCACGCCGCCTACCTGGCCGCCATCCCCGCGGGTATGCGGTCGTGGTGAGCCCGCGCGTCATCCTCATCGGACCGCCGGGAGCGGGCAAGAGCACGGTCGGAGCGATGGTGGCCGATCGGCTGGGCCTGCCGTTCGTCGACACGGACGCGCTGATCGTGCAGGAGCAGCAGCGCAGCGTCAGCGACATCTTCGTGGTGGACGGTGAGGAGACCTTTCGTCGGCTGGAGGCCGACGCAGCGCGGCGGTCGCTGGATGCCGAGACCGTGCTGGCCCTGGGCGGTGGCGCGCCGATCCAGGACGCGGTCGCCGAGCTGCTGGCCGGCCACCGCGTGCTCTTCCTCGATGTGGCGATCGCGGATGCGTCCGGTCGGATCGGGTTCGACCAGTCCAGGCCGTTGCTGGCCGTCAATCCCAGAGCGACCTGGTCGCGCATGATGACGCAGCGACGCCCGGCCTACGAGCGCCTGGCAACGTGGGTGGTGGACACCGCCGGCAAGGATGTCGAGACGGTCGTGGAAGAGGTCCTCGCTCACGTGACGAAGGTCGATCATGACTGAGCACAGCGTGATTCGCGTCGCAGACGGTTATGACGTGGTCATCGGCGAGGGCGTGCTCGCGCAGGTCGGCGGAGCGCTGCCCACCGGCACGGCTCGGGTCCTGGTCGTGCACGCCCCGGTCATGGAGCCGCAGGCCGGTGACCTCGCAGCCACGTTCGATGCGCAGGGGCTGCAGACGCAGATCGTGGCGCTGCCCGATGCAGAGGGCGCCAAGACGGCGCAGGTCGCGGCCGACCTGTGGGCCCGCCTGGGGCAGGCCGGTTTCACCAGGTCCGACGTCGTGGTCGCCGTCGGTGGCGGGGCAACGACCGACCTCGGTGGGTTCGTGGCCGCCACCTGGCTGCGCGGTGTGCAAGTGGTGCAGGTGCCGACCAGTCTGCTCGGGATGGTCGATGCCGCCGTGGGTGGCAAGACCGGCATCAACACGGCCGAGGGCAAGAACCTCGTCGGTTCGTTCCACCCGCCGCACTCGGTCTGGTGCGACCTCGCGGTGCTGCGCACGCTGCCTCCGGCGGATCTTGCCGCCGGTCTGGCGGAGGTCGTCAAGTGCGGATTCATTCGTGACCCGCGTATCCTCGACCTGGTCGAGCAGCACCCCAGGGAGGCGGTCGACCCCACGAGCGCGGTCCTGCGTGAGCTGGTCGAACGTGCGGTGCAGGTGAAGGCCGACGTGGTGGCGGTCGACCTCAAAGAGTCGTCACTGCGCGAGATCCTCAACTACGGGCACACCTTCGGGCACGCGATCGAGCAGCGGGAGCACTACACGTGGCGGCACGGTGACGCCGTGGCGGTGGGCATGGTGTATGCCGCAGAGCTCGCCCGTCTGGTCGGCCTGATTGGCGCGGATCTGGTGGAGCGACACCGCCGGGTGCTCGCTTCGCTCGGTCTGCCGACGACCTACCCGGCCGGGCACTTCGACGAGCTGCTCACCGTGATGCGGCGGGACAAGAAGACTCGTGGATCCATGCTGCGATTCGTGGCGCTGGAGAGCGTCGGGCGGGTCACCCGGATCGAGGGGCCTGCAGACGACATGCTGCGCGCGGCATACGACGCAGTCAGCAGCTGAACCCCACGAAGTTCTCCGCTCACGCCTCGCTGCCGATGCTTGTGCGGCAACCGCCATAGGTTGACGCTCGGTGGTCATCTGGTGCGTAGGCCGAGAGCTGCACGCTTTTCAGCGTCACGGGCCCGAGCGCGCGATCGCCATGCGCAGGGTGACACGTTGCCGCCCCTGACCCAGACGAAGTCAGGATGTCCAAAGACGGCAAGATCGTCCATGACGCAAGGTGAGCCAAGACCCAGTCGTCTCTGCCGCCCAGCCGCTGGCCCGTATCGAAACCTCTTGACACGTCGGGTCGTAGCCCAACTTCTGGTTGTGGGCGGAGTTCTCCCCTTGGGAGGGTCAGGCGGTTTGCGCCTGGTCTGGTGGTGCGCCGGGTCAGTGGGTCGTCCGGGGGTAGCGGCTGGGTCGGCATTCGCCCGGGGACCAGGTCCCACACCACCTCGGTCTCGCCGACCTCCCCCGCCTCGCTTCGCTCCGTGCGGGCGGTACCCCCATCGGTAGGTATCAGGCAGACACCAACGGGCAGGCACGCATTCGACGCCCACATCGAAGAGCTTCGGCGCATCGCAGTGGGGTTCTCCGATGCGTCCGCGGACACCGAGTAACGCACGCCCAACTCCTCAACTGACCCAGCGCGGTCGTGATGACACTGCAACGCCTGCCAGTCGATCAGGGATCCGTCAAGAGTCACCGTAGGCCGATCCGCCAGCGGTGATGCGTCTGCCGCTGGACGAACAAGATATGCGGCATACGACCAGTCGCTGCATAACGGGACTGACGCGATGGCGCGCCCACAGGCGGACGCCGAGAGTGATGTCAGGAGGCATCAACGCGTGGCTCCGAGATTCACCGGCGTGGCCGTCGCGGGGGCCACGGAGCTAACCCCACGAAGTTCTGGACGTAGGCGTGCCGGCGCCGATGTTCGGGCGGCCCCGGCACGTCGGGTGCGGTAGTCAGGCGTTGATCAGGTCTTGTTGGCCTTCATCTGGGCCACACCCATGATGGCGAGACCGAGCAAGAGGACGCAGG
The DNA here is from genome assembly GCF_007845645.1 of Leekyejoonella antrihumi. Taxonomy (GTDB): domain Bacteria; phylum Actinomycetota; class Actinomycetes; order Actinomycetales; family Dermatophilaceae; genus Leekyejoonella; species Leekyejoonella antrihumi. Next base: position 48,029 of record NZ_VCQV01000024.1, on the reverse strand, counting down.
CTCCAACCACGATGTTGCTGATCATCGTGCCGGTGGAGGCACTGATCCCGTGAATCAGCCAGGTCGACACGATGAGCCACACGCCCATGAGCGGTGCGACCCAGGCCATGCCGTACATCCGGCCGGCCGAGTCCGCGCATACGAGCGTCATCACCATGATGGCGATGCCGACGATCAGATCGCTGACTGCCAGCGCCGTCGTCGTGCCGCTGAAGCCGATGACCCATGGTGAGATCGCTGCGTACCCGCCGCCGAGGAACATCAGTCCCTCGGCAACCTGGGCCCGTGGAGTCCCCGCCGCCCGGTCATAGCGGTCCCGCAGGGCCACGATGTCCGGGTGGTGTGCCATCGACGTGTCCATACTGTGTTGCGTTGTCATGACCCACCTCCTATGTGGGGGAGTAGTTACTCTCCTATTGTGCTCCTGCCGCAGGCTAATGGCGCCGGGACCCCTGTGGTGGATACTGCCACTGAGGCTGACTCTACGAGCGCATGCGAAGTGCCCTCGATCGGTATGTGCGAGGGTGGATCGAGACTCGAATACCTGGAGGCAGACATGGCACAGAACGTCGCACAGAAGCTGATTGCAGGTCATCTCGTGGATGGTCAGATGGAGCCGGGCTCCGAGATCGGGCTCCGCATCGACCAGACGCTGACGCAGGACGCGACCGGCACGATGGTCATGCTCGAGCTCGAGGCCATGGAGCTCGATCGAGCGAAGACCGACGTGTCGGTGCAATATGTCGACCACAACCTGCTGCAGGCCGACGAGCGCAACCCCGATGACCACGTATTCCTGCAGTCGGCGGCGCGCCGCTTCGGACTCTGGTTCTCCAAGCCCGGTAACGGCGTCTCACACCCGACCCACCAGCAGCGGTTCGGCAAGCCTGGCGCGACGATGGCCGGCTCCGACTCGCATACGTGCGCGGCCGGTGCGATCGGCATGCTGGCCATCGGCGTGGGCGGGCTCGAGGTGGCAATGGCCATCGCGGGGGAGCCGCTCTATCTGCGAATGCCGCAGATCATGGGAGTGCGGCTGACCGGCGAGCTGCCGCCGTGGGTCTCGGCGAAGGACGTCATCCTGGAGATGCTGCGCCGTCACGACGTCAAGGGTGGCGTCGGCAAGATCATCGAGTACTACGGCCCTGGACTGGCCGGACTGTCGGCCATGGACCGGCACGTGATCGCCAACATGGGAGCCGAGCTCGGAGCAACCACAAGCGTTTTCCCATCCGATGACGAGGTGCGCGCTTTCCTGCGGGCAGAGGACCGCGAGGACGACTGGACCCAGATCCTCGCCGACGACGGCGCGACCTACGACCTCGAGGACGAGATCGACCTGTCCACGCTCGAACCGCTGATCGCGAAACCGTCGTCGCCGGGCAACGTCGTGCTGGTCAGCGAGGTCGCCGGTGAGCCGCTTTCTCAGGTGGTCATCGGGTCGTCCGCCAACCCGGGTCTGCGCGACTTCGCGATCGTTGCGGAGATCATGCGTGACCAGCAGGCGGTCCCTGACGTCTCGGTCGACGTCAACCCGACCTCGCGTGAGATCCTCGAGGATCTCACCAAGGGCGGCTGGCTCTTCGATCTGATCAAGGCCGGCGCCCGCATCCACCAGTCCGGATGCATGGGGTGCATCGGCATGGGGCAGGCGCCGGCCACGGGACGCAACAGTCTGCGCACCGTCCCACGGAACTTCCCCGGACGCTCTGGCAGCAAGGAGGACTCGGTCTGGTTGTGCTCGCCCGAGACTGCGGCGGCGGCCGCGCTCACCGGCAAGATCACCGACCCGCGACGGCTTCCAGACGAGCTGGGGATCGACTACCCGAGGCTGTCGTTGCCGACCCAGGCGAGCGTGAATACCGCGATGCTCGTCTCGCCGATCCCGGCGGACGAGGCGCGCAAGGTCGAGCTCGTCAAGGGTCCGAACATCTCCGGCCTGCCCGAGCTCGACCCGTTGCCCGACCGGATCGAGGTGCCGGTCGGTCTCAAGGTCGGCGACAACATCTCGACCGACGAGATCCTGCCGGCCGGCGCGAAGGTGCTGCCCTACCGGAGCAACATCGAGAAGATCTCGCAGTTCACCTTCGGCCAGGTGGACGAGGAGTATGCCGAGCGGGCCATGTCACTGCGCGAGGGCGGCGGACACGTCGTGGTCGGCGGGGAGAACTACGGCCAGGGTTCCTCGCGCGAGCACGCCGTGATCGCGCCCCGGTATCTCGGGCTGCGAGCGGTTCTCGCCAAGTCGTTTGCTCGGATCCACTGGCAGAATCTGGCCAACTTCGGGATCCTCGCGCTCGAGTTCGCGGACGCCGGCGACTATGACGACATCGAGCAGGGGGACACGCTCGTGCTCGAGGACGTGCGCGACGCCATCGGCAACGGAGATACGGTCGAGGTGCGCAACGATCGGACCGATCGCACCTACCGGCTGACACACCGCCTGTCGCCGCGGCAGGTGCGGATGGTGCTCGCCGGCGGTCAGATCCCGCTGCTTCGGGAGGGCAAGGACTGAGAGGTGCCCACAGCGAGCCGCCACGAAGCCGCGCGCCGGCCCACGTTCGCACCCATTCGGGGGCACGCACGAACGTAGGGGTGAATTCCGGTGGTGTGGATCGCCTGGTTGCGGCAGGCTGGGGTCATGATCCACGTTGAGGGCCTGACGCGTAAGTACGGGAGCTTTACCGCTGTTGACGACATCAGCTTCGAGTGCCGGCAGGGGACGGTGACCGGTTTCCTCGGCCCGAATGGTGCGGGCAAGACCACCACGATGCGGGTGATGGTGGGCCTGACTCCGGCGACCCACGGCCAGGTCACGATCGGTGGCCATCATTATCGTGAGATTCCCAATCCCGGACGCCACGTCGGTGTCCTGCTCGACGCGTCGGCCCAGCATGCGGGCCGCACAGGTCGGGAGGTGCTGCTGCTCAGCAGTCGCACGATGGGTCTGCCCGATTCGCGCGTGGAGGAGATGCTGGAACGGGTGTCCCTGGAGCCCGCCGAGGCCAAGCGGACGGTGCGCAACTACTCGCTGGGTATGCGCCAGCGCCTGGGTATCGCCAACGCGCTGTTGGGTGACCCGCAGGTGCTGATCCTTGACGAGCCCGCCAATGGCCTGGATCCCGCCGGGATCCGGTGGATGCGCGACCTGCTCAAGGGGTACGCCGCTCAGGGCGGCACCGTGCTCTTGTCCAGCCACCTGCTGCACGAGGTGGAGCAGGTGGCCGATGAGATGGTCGTGATCGGACGCGGCAGGATTGTTGCCCGCGGCACCCGCGCGCAACTCCTGCGGAGTGCTTCCGGCGGCCTGGCCACGACCCTGGTCACGGCTGTGGACAATGAACAGCTGCACCGGGCGCTGACCGTGAAGGGCATCGAGGCCACTGCGGCGGGCGCCAGCCTGCGGGTGAGCGCCGAGCCGATCGACGTGGGCCGGGTCGCGGCCGAGGGATCGATCGTTCTGACCGACCTGCGGGCCGGCAACGAGGACGGCCTGGAGGAACTGTTCCTCCAGCTCACCGCCGACTCTCAGCGCGAGGGCGCACCCCAGCAACCGGCACAGCCCATGCCGGAAGGAGTCAACCCGTGAGCACCGAGACCCTGGACCTCTCCTCGACACCGGCGATCCCGTTCACCCGACTGGTGCAGGTCGAGTTGCGCAAGATGTACGACACGCGCGCTGGGCGCTGGCTTCTGATCTCCATCGCCGGCCTGACCGGGCTGGTGCTGGTCATTCAGCTGATCGTGTTGCTGGTCAAAGATCAGTCGGCAACGCTCGGCTCCTTCGGGGCCGGTGCGAACATCCCGATGGTGATCCTGCTGCCCGTCCTCGGGGTGATGTCGGTGACCGGGGAGTGGAGCCAGCGCACCGCGATGGTCACCTTCGCACTCGTCCCCTCTCGGGGGCGGGTGATCGCCGCAAAGTACGTCTCGGCGCTGGCCATCGCGCTGATCGCGGTGGTCGTGGCCTACGTGCTGATGATCGTGGCGAACCTGCTCTACGGTGCCTTCTCCAGCCACCCGATGGTGTGGGACTTTGGCGGCGCGTTCGGGATCTTCTTGGTGTTCCTGCTCTACGTGATCAGCCTCTCGATCGGGTTCGCGTTCGGTGCCGCCATCCTCAACACCGCGGGGGCGATCGTTGTCTACTTCGTCTACGACTTCGTGTTGCCGGGGCTGATGGAACTGGGTGCGCACCTACTGTCCTGGTTTCACTCGATCAGGCCGTGGATCGACTTCTCGAACGCCCAGACCCCGCTGCAGGGCGGCAGCTCGGTGACCGGTCAGCAGTGGGCACACCTGCTGGTCTCCGGCTCGATCTGGCTCGGCATCCCCCTCGCGATCGGGATACGGCGCATGTTGCGGGCGGAAGTCAAATAGCCTGACGAGCTGCCGGCGATATGCGGGAGCGGGCCGGTGTCCCCTACACTTGGGGCGACCCCTTCTGACCTTCCGGTGCGAAGCCGTGTCCAAAGGCCGGTCTCGAGCCAGGCAATGGCCGGGGCCCCGGCAGCACCCGGCATACGAGAGAGATGAGCACGTGGCAAGCACGAACGAGTTGAAGAATGGTCTGGTGCTCAACATCGAGGGCCAGCTGTGGTCCGTCGTCGAGTTCCAGCACGTCAAGCCCGGCAAGGGCCCGGCCTTCGTGCGCACGAAGCTCAAGAATGTCCTGTCCCGCAAGGTCGTCGACAGGACGTTCAACGCCGGTGTGAAGATCGACACCGCCAGCGTCGACCGCAGCGATATGCAGTTCCTCTACAAGGACGGCGACGACTTCGTGTTCATGGACACGAAGACCTACGAGCAGATCAACATCCCGGTCGAGACGGTGGGGGGCTCCGCGGACTATCTCCTGGAGAACCAGGAGGCGATCATCGCGCAGCACGATGGCACCGTGCTCTATGTCGAGCTGCCGGCCTCGGTCACCCTGGAGATCACCCAGACCGACCCGGGCCTGCAGGGCGATCGCTCCACCGGCGGCACCAAGCCGGCGACCCTGGAGACCGGCGCCGAGATCCAGGTGCCGCTCTTCCTCGAGTCCGGCACCAAGGTCAAGGTCGACACGCGTGACGGGTCCTACCTGGGTCGGGTCAGCTAAGCGACATGGGTGCTCGCACGAAGGCCCGCAAGCGGGCGCTCGACCTGCTCTTCGAGTCCGAGCAGCGGGGAGTCAACGCCCTCGAGCTGCTCGATGCTCGCGTCGCGGCACCCGTGACCCCCGCCCCGCTCCCCGCGTATACGGCGGAGCTGGTGCGGGGCGTCGTCGGCAAGTGGAGCGCCATCAACGAGGCGCTGACGACCTACAGCCGCGACTGGCCGCTGGACCGTATGCCGGGTGTCGACCGGTCGCTGCTGCGCCTGGCCGCGTGGGAGCTGATCTACAACCCGGACGTCCCGGACGCCGTGGCGATCTCGGAGGCGGTCGGCCTCGCGAGGGAGCTGTCGACGGACGAGTCGCCGAAGTTCGTCAACGGACTGCTCGCCCGGATAGCGGAGATCAAGACGACGCTCGTCTGAGCGTCGGGAACAGGTCCCCGGCCATCGCGGCACCCGCAGGCAGCTGCCGCTCCAGTCCGTCGAACTGCGGTGAGGTCACCCAGTGCCGCGGTGCATGCACCATGTCGTCGCCGAGGAAACGCAACGAGAAGGCGCGCCTGCGGTTCGTGCCCGGCACGCCATACGAGTGGTGCAGCGTCAGCATGTGGAAGAAGACCGCGTCGCCCGGTTGCATCGGCCAGCTGCGGATCTCGTAGGCGGACCGGTCGGCCTCGACGTCGGGCAGGTCGGCGAGCGTCCCCTCGGGGAACCACTTCGCCTCGTTGGTCATGAACGAGCGCGGCATCAGCCAGCCCTGCCGATGCGACCCGGACAGGAACTCCAGGGTCGACTCCGCCGACACGGCGTCCACGGGGGCCCACATGGAGCAGTTGTCGAACCCGTCCACGTTGTAGTAGGGCTGGTCCTGGTGCCAGGGGGTCTCCTGCCTGGTGCCGGGCTCCTTGACCAGCACGTGGTCGTGGTACAGCCGCACCTGCTGACTGCCGATGAGGGCTGCCGCGACGTCCGCCGCATGCGAGTCGAACGCGATCTGACGCAGCTCGTCGATCCGTTGCCAGTTGCAGAAGTCCTCGACGAAGCTTCCCGGGTCCGCCTCGTCGCTGGCCACCTTGAAGCGCGGGCTGGGGTCGGCCAGGACGCGCTCGATACCGCGCTCGATCCGAGCGACCTCCTCGGCAGAGAACAGCCCCCGAACGATCACCGATCCGGTTTGGCGGTATTCATCCACCGTGCTCTCGTCAAGGACGGGCACCGGTGGGTGGGCGGCTGTGGCGGTCATCTGCATACCTCGTGACGGTCGGCTGGGGAAGTGCTTCCAGTCTGACGCCACCCGGCGTCGCCGGAGGAGCTTTCGCCGCGAATTCTCGAATCCGGCCGACCCGCAGGGTGACCCACACCGTGGGCACCGACGCGGGAGTCCTGTCAGGGTCGCGCTATGATGCCTTCGACAGACATCCTTTAACGATCCGTCCCGTGAGGCGGCGAAGGAGGTCCCGACGCATGCAGCGTCCCGACTCGCAGAACAACAACGCGCCCTCCGCCGGGCGCGTGGTCCTCTCCGCAGACGATGTGACTCGCGCACTGCGCCGCATCGCGCACGAGATCCTCGAACACAACAGGGGAGCCGACGACCTGGTGGTCCTCGGCATACCGACGCGGGGAGAGACCCTTGCGCACCGCCTGGTCGCTGCCCTCGCCGCGGTCGAAGACGTGGCCGTGCCGGTAGGCTCACTCGACGTCACGATGTACCGAGACGACCTGCGTCGACAGCCCATGCGTGCCGCGCAACCCACCCGCATCCCTGAGTGCGGTGTGGACGACAAGGTCGTGGTCCTGGTCGACGACGTGCTCTACTCCGGGCGGACCGTGCGCGCAGCACTCGATGCCCTGGGCGACATCGGCCGGCCTCGAGCGGTCCGGCTCGCCGTCCTGGTCGACCGCGGCCACCGCGAGCTGCCGATCCGCGCCGACCACGTCGGGAAGAACCTGCCCACCGCACACAGCGAACGCGTGCACGTGCGTCTCTTCGAAGACGATGGGGCGGATGAAGTCAGAATCCTCGATCAGGAAGAGGTGGCCGGTCGATGAAGCACCTGCTGTCCGCGGCAGACCTCGACAAGGACCAGGTGCTCGAGCTTCTCGCGACCGCCGAGCAGATGCACGAGCTGCAGGACCGGGAGGTGAAGAAGCTTCCGACCCTGCGCGGGCGCACCCTCGTCAACCTGTTCTTCGAGGACTCGACTCGCACGCGATCATCGTTCGAGCTGGCCGGCAAGTGGCTGTCGGCCGACGTGGTCAACGTGTCCGCGAAGGGTTCCTCGGTCAGCAAGGGTGAGTCCCTGCGCGACACCGCGCAGACCGTCGCGGCGATGGGGATCGATGGACTGGTGATCCGCCACCCCGCCAGCGGCGCACCGCACCAGGTGGCCCAGTGGGTGGATGCCTCCGTCGTGAATGCCGGGGACGGCACCCACGAGCACCCGACCCAGGCCCTGCTGGATGCCTACACGATGCGCCGGCAGATCGGTGACCTTGCCGGTGCGCACGTGGTGATCGTCGGAGACCTCACCCACTCTCGAGTCGTCCGCAGCAACCTCATCCTGCTGCAGACGCTCGGTGCGCGCGTGACCCTGGTCGCACCGCCGACCCTGATGCCCAGCGGTGTCCAGAGCTGGTCGGACACCGACGGGTTCGCCACCACATACGACTTCGATGAGGTCCTGCCCACCGCCGACGTGGTGATGATGCTGCGGGTCCAGAAGGAACGGATGAGCGGCGGATTCTTCCCGACACCAAGGGAGTACACCGTTGGTTATGGGCTGACCCGTGACCGACTGCAACGCATGGCGAAGGATGCCGTGATCTGCCACCCCGGCCCGATGAATCGGGGCCTGGAGATCACCGCGGACGCCGCCGACAGTGCCCGATCGCTCATCCTCGGCCAGGTCTCATCAGGCGTCGCCGTGCGAATGAGTGTCCTCTACCACCTGCTGGGAGGCGCCAATGTCTGACCGGACCTACCTGATCAAGGGAGCCGACCTGCTGGGTACGGGTCGCACCGACCTGCTGCTAGAGGACGGCCGGATCGCCGCCGTCGGCAAGCTCGGCGATGCGGCACAGGCAGCAATGATCGAGGCCGATGGACTTGTCGCACTGCCAGGACTCGTCGACCTGCACACGCACCTGCGCGAGCCCGGCCGGGAGGACGCCGAGACGATCTCGTCCGGATCGGCGGCGGCCGCCGCGGGTGGGTTCACCGCGGTGCTCGCGATGGCGAACACCCAACCCGTCACGGACACGGCGGAGGCCGCCGAGCGCATCCTGGACCTTGGCCGGGCGGCCGCGCTGGTCGACGTCCAGCCGATCGGCGCCGTCACCAAGTCGCTTGCCGGTGAAGAGCTCGCCGAGCTCGGGCTGATGGCCAGGTCGCGTGCGAACGTGCGTGTCTTCTCCGACGACGGCCGGTGCGTGCACGACGCGCGGATCATGCGCCGCGCGCTGGAGTATGTGAAGGCGTTCGGCGGGGTGATCTCGCAGCACGCCCAGGAGCCGCAGCTGGCGGGCGGCTCGGCATGCTGTCACGAGGGCGAGCTGTCCGGGCGGCTGGGGCTGCCGGGCTGGCCCGGCGTGGCCGAGGAGGTCATCGTCGCCCGCGACGTCATGCTGGCTCGTCACACCGGTAGCCGGGTGCATGTGGCACACGTGTCCACGGCCGGGTCGGTCGAGGTGGTTCGGTGGGCGAAGTCCCAGGGGATAGCGGTGACCGCCGAGGTCACGCCGCATCACCTGCTGCTGACCACCGACCTATTGAGCGGCTACGACCCCGTCTTCAAGGTGAACCCGCCACTTCGCCCGCAAGAGGATGTCGACGCGCTGCGAGCCGCCCTGGCGGACGGCACGATCGACGCGGTCGCCACCGACCACGCACCGCATGCCCGCCATGACAAGGAGCACGCGTTCGCGGAGGCAGCCTTCGGGATGCTGGGCCTCGAGCAGTGTCTGCAGGTCGTCACCACGACGATGGTGCAGACCGGGCGTATGACGTGGGCGGACGTGGCAGCGGCACTGTCCACCCGCCCGGCACGGATAGCCGGACTGGCGGGCCACGGGCGCCCTCTCGCGGTGGACGAGCCGGCGAACCTGGTGCTGATCGACCCGAGCGCCACGGGCACGATCGATGCGGACGCGTCGCAGTCGTTGTCCCGCAACAATCCTTGGCACGGTAGGACGCTGCAGGGCCGGGTGCACTCGACCTTCCTGCGCGGACGCGCCACCCTTCTCGACGGTGAGGTTCAAAAGTGAATATCCCCACGAAGTCCTCTCTCGTACCTCCCCCGCTGACTGGAGACAGTGTGCCAGCGGGAGGTGCCCCCAGTTCGGTACTTCGCGAGGGCCCCAGGACTACTGCGAGCGTGACGGATCCATGGACGGACCGGGCGCCGGCGGTGCTGGTCCTCGAGGACGGCACGACCTACTCGGGGGAGGCCTACGGCGCCGTGGGCACGGCCTATGGCGAGGCGGTCTTCTCCACCGGCATGACCGGGTATCAGGAGACGCTGACCGACCCGAGCTATCACCGGCAGGTCGTTGTCATGACGGCCCCGCACGTGGGCAACACCGGTGTGAACGATGAGGACTCGGAGTCCGCCAAGATCTGGGTCGCGGGGTATGTCGTGCGCGACCCGGCGCTGCGCCCATCGAACTGGCGCTCGGTCCGCACACTCGAGGACGACCTGCAGGAGCAGGGCGTTGTCGGCATCTGCGGCATCGACACCCGCGCCCTGACGCGGCACCTGCGCGAGCGGGGAGCGATGCGGGTCGGCATCTTCTCCGGCGAGGCGGCAGCGGCCGGCGACCACCTCGCCAGCGTGCAGGCCGTCGATGACATGGGCGGCGCGGAGCTGGCGTCCCAGGTGTCGACCACCCAGGCCTATGTCGTCCCGGCCGTCGGCACCAAGGTGCTCACCGTCGCGGCCGTGGATCTCGGTATCAAGGCGATGACACCGCACCGGTTGGCGGAGCGCGGGATCGAGGTCCACGTCCTGCCGGCCGGTGCGACCTTCGAAGAGATCACCGCAGTGCATCCGGATGGGGTGTTCTTCTCCAACGGCCCCGGTGACCCACAGGCGGCGCCCCAGATCAACGTGCTGCGGCAGGTGCTCGATGCGCGGATCCCGTTCTTCGGCATCTGTTTCGGCAACCAGCTGCTCGGACGCGCGCTGGGATTCGGCACGTACAAGCTGAAGTACGGCCACCGAGGGATCAATCAGCCGGTGATGGACCGCACCACCCACAAGGTGGAGGTCACCGCACACAACCACGGGTTTGCCGTCGACGCACCGCTGGACGGCGAGTCCGAGGCGCCCGCCGGTGACAGTCTCGGACGGGTCCGCGTCTCGCACGTGTGCCTGAACGACGATGTGGTCGAGGGCCTGGAGTGCCTGGACATCCCGGCTTTCTCGGTGCAGTACCACCCGGAGGCGGCCGCCGGACCGCACGACGCCGCATACCTTTTCGACCGATTTGTCGAACTGATGAACGCTAAGAAGGGACAGCACTGATGCCGCGCAGAGAGGACATCAAGAGCGTCCTGGTCATCGGGTCAGGGCCGATCGTGATCGGCCAGGCCTGCGAGTTCGACTACTCCGGCACACAGGCGTGCCGGGTGCTGCGTGACGAGGGTCTGCGCGTCATCCTCGTCAACTCCAACCCGGCCACGATCATGACCGACCCGGAGTTCGCGGACGCGACCTACATCGAGCCGATCACCCCGGAGGTCGTCGAGTCGATCATCGCCAAGGAGCGCCCGGATGCCGTGCTGGCGACCCTTGGTGGTCAGACCGCCCTCAACGCCGCCATCGCGTTGCACGACGCCGGTGTCCTGGAGAAATACGACTGCCCGCTGATCGGCGCGAGCGTCGAGGCGATCCAGCTCGGGGAGGATCGCGAGCGTTTCAAGGGTGTCGTGCAGCGATGCGGCGCCGAGTCGGCGGAATCCGTCATCTGTCACACCATGGAGGACTGCCTCGCGGCCGCAGAGAAGCTCGGCTACCCGATGGTGGTGCGACCGTCCTTCACCATGGGTGGGCTCGGGTCCGGCTTCGCGTATGACGAGAAGGACCTGCGTCTGATGGCCGGGGCAGGGCTGCAGGCGAGCCCGACCACGGAGGTGCTCCTCGAAGAGTCCATCATGGGCTGGAAGGAGTACGAGCTGGAGATCATGCGGGACCACGCGGACAACGTGGTGGTCGTCTGCTCCATCGAGAACCTGGACCCCATGGGAGTGCACACCGGTGACTCGATTACCGTCGCACCCGCGCTCACCCTCACCGACCGCGAATACCAGAACCTGCGGGACATCGGCATAGCGGTCATTCGTGAGGTCGGCGTCGAAACCGGCGGCTGCAACATCCAGTTCGCCGTCAACCCGGAGGACGGCCGGGTGATCGTCATCGAGATGAACCCGCGGGTCTCCCGCTCCAGCGCCCTTGCGTCGAAGGCGACCGGGTTCCCCATCGCGAAGATCGCCGCCAAGATGGCAATCGGGTACACCCTGGACGAGGTGCCGAACGACATCACCCGCGAGACCCCCGCAAGCTTCGAACCGAGCCTCGACTACGTCGTCGTCAAGGTGCCGCGGTTCGCCTTCGAGAAGTTCCCGGCCGCCGATCCCACGCTGACCACGACGATGAAGTCGGTCGGCGAGGCGATGTCGATCGGGCGCAACTTCACCGAGGCCCTGCAGAAGGCCCTTCGGTCGATGGAGCGCAGCGGGTCGTCGTTCCACTGGCGGGTGGACGACAAGCCCTCCCTTGAGATGGCACGCGCGCTGCTGGAGACGGCCAAGAAGCCGACCGACGGTCGGATCATCCTGGTGCAGCAGGCCCTTCGTGCCGGCCTCAGCGTCGAAGAGGTGCACGACGCGACGAAGATCGACCCGTGGTTCCTCGACCAGATCGAGCTCATCAACCGGGTCGCCGAGCGGCTGGGGGAGGCGCCGCAGCTCACCCCGCAGCTGCTCCGCCTGGCCAAGCGGCATGGCTTCTCGGACGGTCAGATCAGCCAGATCACCGGCACCGCCGAGGCCGTGGTGCGCGGTGTCCGGCACGCGCTGGGCGTGCGCCCGGTCTACAAGACCGTCGACACCTGCGCCGCCGAGTTCGCGGCGCAGACGCCCTACTACTACTCGACCTACGACCAGGAGAACGAGGTCCAGACCCGCGAGCGGCCGGCCGTCATCATCCTGGGCTCCGGGCCGAACCGGATCGGGCAGGGTGTCGAGTTCGACTACTCGTGCGTGCACGCCTCGTTCGCCCTGCGCGACGCGGGCTTCGACACCATCATGGTCAACTGCAACCCGGAGACGGTCTCGACCGACTACGACACCTCCAGCCGGCTCTACTTCGAGCCGCTGACCCTGGAGGATGTGCTGGAGGTCGTGCACGTCGAGCGCCAGGCCGGCCCGCTGGCCGGTGTCATCGTGCAGCTCGGCGGGCAGACACCGCTGGGTCTCGCGAAGGCGCTCAAGGACGAGGGCGTGCCGATCGTGGGGACCACCCCGGAGGCGATCGACCTTGCTGAGGACCGAGGCGCCTTCGGGCGGGTGCTCGCCGAGGCGGACCTGCCGGCGCCACGGCATGGCACGGCATACAGCGCCGATGAGGCGGTCGCGGTCGCTCGAGAGATCGGCTATCCGGTGCTGGTGCGGCCTTCGTACGTGCTCGGTGGGCGCGGCATGGAGATCGTGTATGACGATGAGACCCTCGCGGAGTACGTCACCCGGGCCACGAAGACCGACAGCGAGCACCCGGTCCTCGTCGACCGTTTCCTGGACGACGCGATCGAGATCGATGTGGACGCGCTCTTCGACGGCACCGAGATGTACATCGGCGGCATCATGGAGCACATCGAGGAGGCCGGCATCCACTCCGGCGACTCGGCGTGCACCCTGCCCCCGGTCACCCTGGGCCAGGAGGAGATCGAGCGGGTCCGAGAGTCCACGCGCAGCCTGGCGGAAGGCGTTGGAGTGCGTGGTCTGATCAACGTCCAGTTCGCACTGGCACAGGACATTCTCTATGTGCTGGAGGCGAATCCACGGGCCAGCCGGACGGTTCCGTTCGTCGCCAAGTCCACCGGTGTGCCCCTGGCCAAGGCCGCGGCACGCGTGATGCTGGGCGCCTCGATTGCGCAGCTGCGAGCCGAGGGGCTGCTCCCGCCGGAGGGTGACGGGGCTGCGCCACGCGTCGGCGGACCGATCGCGGTCAAGGAGGCGGTGCTGCCCTTCAAGCGGTTCCTCACCGCCGAAGGGCTCGCGGTCGACAGCCTGTTGGGGCCGGAGATGCGTTCCACGGGCGAGGTCATGGGCATCGATGACGACTTCGGTGCGGCCTTCGCCAAGAGCCAGCTCGGCTCGATCACCGGACTGCCGCGGGAAGGCATGATCTTCGTCTCCGTGGCCAATCGCGACAAGCGCGCGATGATCTTCCCGATGAAGCGCCTGGTCGACCTCGGGTTCACACTGCTCGCTACGCCTGGCACGGCGGATGTATTGCGCCGCAACGGGATCCCGTCGCAGGTCGTACGCAAGCACAGTGAGGGGCGTGGTCCCAGCGGCGAGCCCACCATTGTCGATCGCATCCTCGCCGGAGACGTGGCAATGGTGATCAACACGCCGTCCACGCAGGGCTCCCGCGCCGACGGATACGCCATCCGCGCGGCAACAACGAGCATGGACCGCCCGATCATCACCACCGCCCAGCAACTGGGTGCAGCGGTGCAGGGCATCGAGGCCCAGCTGAACGGCGCCTTCAAGGTCAAGTCGCTGCAGGTGCATGCCCGCGAGCTGGATATCTATCGGCGCGGCGACGGGAAGCAGGGATGAGTGTCATGGCGCCCTTCGGAGTGCGCCTGCAGGAGGCGGTCGACCGGCACGGGCCGCTGTGCGTGGGCATCGACCCGCATCCTGAACTGCTGCGCTCCTGGGATCTGTGCGACGACATCCGCGGACTGCGGGCGTTCGCGGAGGCGGCGGTCGAGGCGTTCTCCGGAAACGTGGCGGTCGTCAAGCCGCAGTCGGCGTTCTTCGAGCGGTTCGGCTCAGATGGCGTCGAGGTGTTGGAGGACACCCTCGCCGCGCTCAAGGAGGAGGGCACGCTCAGCCTGCTGGACGTCAAGCGCGGCGACATCGGGTCGACCATGCAGGCGTACGCCACGGCCTACCTCGGCGACTGCTCGCCGCTGGCGGCCGACGCGGTCACGCTGAGCCCCTACCTCGGGTTCGAGAGCCTGCGACCGGCCTACGACCTCGCTGCGCAGCACGGGCGGGGCGTGTTCGTGCTGAGCCTGACGTCGAACCCCGAGGCCCGTTCGCTGCAGCATGCCCAGGCCGAGCGGCAGTCGATCGCCGGTGCCGTCATCGAGAGCGTGGGCGGGCTCAACGCCGACGAGGGAGGCGATGCCCGGTGGGGCAGCTTCGGAGTCGTCATCGGGGCGACGGTCGGCGATGCGCTGCACCACCTGCGCCTGATCGAGCCGTTGGTGGCCTCGCGTGCCCCGGTGCTGGCACCCGGGATGGGCGCCCAAGGAGCCACCGCAGAGTCGATCCGCCGAACGTTCGGTGATGCCGTCGGGCAGGTGCTGCCGACAACTTCGCGGGCGGTGCTGAGCGCCGGGCCCAGCGTGCGCCGACTGCGCGACGCAGTGTTGCAGGCGCAGGAGGATGTCGCCGGCCTACGGCCCTGATGGCGCGATCCCGATTATGCCGAGCACGGACCTCGATGGTCCATGAGCCGGCCAGACCGGTTGTTGTCTAGATTCGACACATGAGCTGTCACCTCTCCGAACTGGTGCTCAACTGCCACAACCCCGAAATGCTGTCCCGGTTCTGGTGCGAAGTGCTCGGCTACGTCGAGCTGGGTCGCGACGGCAACGACATCGAGATCGGCCCAGAGTCGGGATTCGGCGGTCCGGCACCGACCATCGTGTTCGCGCTCGTGGTCGAGAAGAAGACCGCACCCTTGCGACTACACCTCGACCTGAACCCGGTGGACCGCGGCCAAGACGCCGAGCTGGACCGTTTGCTGGCCCTGGGCGCCCGCCCGGCCGACGTCGGCCAGACGGGCGAGGAGTCATGGCACGTCCTTGCCGACCCGGAGGGCAACGAGTTCTGCCTCCTCCGGCGCCGCCTGTCGAGACAGTAGGACCGGCACAATGTGTTCCAGTGGTCGCCCGAACCCGAGTCGTCGAAGTGCCCCCAAGTCGTCAACCCACGACACTCGCAATTGGGGTCGTAACGTCGAGGGAGACCCGGTTCTCGAAATCGCCTGTCACTGCGTGATTGTTTAATCCCCAGTCGAGAAGATCTCCACTGGATCCGTCAAAACATGCAATCGCATAGGAGAAGACCCGTGCGCGGGCTCCCTGTGGGTGCGACTGGCTCGCGGTTGAGAACTGTCCGTGTGCTTCGGCGCAGACCACCACGCGCGCGTCCTCCGACGCCGGCGCTGCGCCCGGTTCTCCCATTGCCGCGTTCGCGGTCCCTCGATCGGTCCCGAACGCGCTGCCCGAGGTGATGTTCGATGGCCACCTTCCTGTTGCGCGAGAGCCATCGGCCGCCCCGGACGACGGGTTCGACTGCGTGGCAACAAGCATCAATTCCCGCCGTGCTTGTGCGATCTGAGTGTGGGTCAGGGGACGGTCCACGGGCTCCGAGCCTGCATGTGCAGCGGTCGCAGTCGACGCCCGATCAGTGCCCAGGGCCGACACCCGCGACGTAGCCGAGCCGCCCGGACCTTCGGTTGGCGTGGCACAGGAGGTGAGCACCAGCAGTGCAAGCCCCAGTGCCGCGAAGGCGCCAGATCGTGAACGTCGCATCCCGGCTCACCTCCTGCACGTTCAAAACCAAGTGTCGCGCGAGCGAGGGCAAACAGCAACAGCAAGAGCAACAGCAACCGCGGGCTCGGAGCGGCGCTGTTCGAATGGCCACCGGCGACGGAGAGTCGATCGATGTGTGGACGCAAGGTGCGTCGGGCATGCCGCCGACCTTCGCGTCAATGGGTTGGCTGTTTACCGTGGCGGACTCGCCCGGCGCGGGTGGGATCCGAGCTGGCGGGACCGTGCCCGGCGGCGTAGCTCGTGGACAATCACCTGCTCGCGGTGCACCAGGTCGGCCAGCGCAGGCTCCGGATCTTCGGCGGCGCCACGGCGCGATCGTCGCAGATCGTCCTCCACCTCGGACAGCTGCGCGATGAGTTCGCGCACCGACAGTACTGCCAGTCCGACCGGTTCCATGCGGGCCCCCTGCCCTCGTTCACCACCATCACCGGTGAACTTACCCGCTGGGGCCACGGCCGGGACTCGACCGAGGCGCACTGTCACGCAGTCGTTACCGTTGTCTCGCGCGCCGAGAATTCCTGCGCCGCGCCGGGTGCCCTCAGCAGCCGGCGGTGTCAGGTCGTAGCTCGTTGGGGTGCACGTGTTCGACGGCGCCGTTGTGGAAGCGGACGGCGATGAGTCGTTCTGCGGTGCGAGCGATGACGATGCCGCCAGTTCCGCGAGCGACGCGTCGATTCCACACGGGCCCGATCGCGTTCGCCGCGATGACTCGGTCACCGACGTCGTACTCTGGCGGATCATCGAAGCTTGTTGTTGGCACGTGGCACCTCGGGGAACATTCTAGACACCTCGAGCTCTTCGGGTGGCCCGGACCGTGCCGACATTCTCCGCGAGCCACTGGTTGCTCGCGGAGCTCAAACAAGTAGGCGGGACATCGCGCCGAGAGTGCGATCATCTCTCCGGCCGCCGCGTCGAGATCGCCAACCCCTGTCGGGCCGTGACTGGTGGGGTGCTCGGCTGGTCATACCGCTTCCCGTAGCCGGGTCAGCCGGGCCCGCCGGGCGACCCATCGCCCACTGACCCAGCCCACCGCGCCGAGCACGATCAGGGCCCCGATCCCGGCAGCGGCGACGGCCGCCCAGGCGGCACCGTAGTTGATGATGGGAATGTCTGGTGGGGTATCGAACAGGGGAATCTTGGGCATCGCGACCTGGGCGCCGACCACGCCGCAGGCGACGCCCAGGAGCACGGACAGGACGACTACCGGGAGCTGCTCACCGATCGAGATGAGTCTCAGGCGGCGTGAGGACAGGCCGGTCATCCGCAGCGCGGCGTAGTCACGAGACCGCAGCCGCCAGGTGGTGGTGACCGCGATCAGCAGCGTCAGCGCGGCGATGATCGCGGCGACCGCGCCGACCACGACCCCCAGCTGCAGCGCCCAGGTGGTCGCGGTCTGGTCGTACCGGTGCAGTGCTGCCCCGGTGGTGGTCGTCGACGGGGCCGCGATCCCTTCCCTTTCCAACGCCGCGGTGACCTTACCGATCAGGGTGGGGTTGTCGCGGGCGTACCAGACCTGCACCTGGATCGTGCTGGCCGGTAGGGCGCCGAGCCGTTGCAGGCTGGCGATATTGACCAGGCTGCTGTCCGGCGGCGCGCCGGGCACGAACGGGAGGGAACCCACCCGGGTCATGCGCTGCAGCAGGCCATCCAGGCCCGGCGCCTGGAAGTGGTTGCCCTGCGAGCCGGCGGGTAAGGGCCCGGCGACCAGCGCCGGGAACGTGCTGGGCACCGACGTGCTGCCCAGGGTGACGTCGGAGGTCCCGGACTGCCGGAACCCGATCACCAGCCCACCACCGGCAGCGTCCGAGACGGTCGTCGACCCGTTGGTGGCAGCGGTGGTGTTGCGCCACGCGCCCGCCTCGCCGAGGGTCAGGGGGTGACCCGAGACGGACATGGCCCGCAGGGTGACCCTCCCGGTCAGGGGGGCGGTTACCCCGCCTGGCGCGTAGAAGTCGAACCCGGTCAGCAGGCACCCGTTCGCGCAGCCGATCGGGGCGCTGAGCGTGTGCGGGGCCGAGCCCGCGACGGGCAGGGCGCCCAGCGCGATCTCTTGCTGCTGTGAGTGGGAGTCGACAATGATCGCGCGCAGCTGCACCGGCACCAGCGACGTGCTGCGGCCGGTGGTCGTCAGTTTCGCGGACGTGGCGCGCACGGTCATGGTGGTGCCGGTGACCTGGATGGCGCGGTCCTTGGGTGCCAGCTTGTCCCAGGGGATGCCGGCCACGTCCAGGCCGGGGAACTGGCCGATCCGGGCGAACGCGGCCGGGTCGACTGCCACCGTGGTCGTGCCCTGCTGTCCGGGGGAGGAGACCATTGCGATGGTGGTCGCCGCTCGTCCGGTCGGGTCGGCCTGGTGCACGGCGGCCTGAACGGATCCGACGTCGGGGCTGTTGATCGTGCTGACGGCTGCCGCGCCGGTCTCGGCCTCGGCGCGGGCGCCACGGTTACGGGCCCCGACCAGGACCGCGTCGCCGGCGAAGACGAGCAGCGCGGTCGCGACGGTGATGGTGGCGATGACTTTTCGGGTGCTGGGTCGGCGCCCGGTCTGCAGCAGCGCGAGCCCGCCACTGATGCCCCCGCGGCGCAACATCCACCGGCCCAGCCGCGCGGTGCCCGGGCCCAGGAGGTGGGCCAGCAGCAGGCCCGCCGTCAAGGCCAGCAGGGTCGGCGCCGCCATCCCGGCGATCCCGGTCAGCGATCCGATCGCGGCCGCGACGAACGCAGCGCCGGCCAGCACGATCACCAGCAGGTCGCCCGCCCCGATGGCCCACCCGGCCCGGCGCGGAGGCACCCGCCGCAACAGCTGCGCGGGATCCGCGCGTGCGGTGGACCGGGCCCTGACCCACGCCATCCCGGTGAGCCCGACCACCACCGCACCCGCCGTGGCCCACACCGGCCACCGGACCTCGAACGGCGTCCCGGCCGCCAGCCAGGTGTGCTCGGCCGCCCACGTCAACAGGGCCGCCCCGGCCACCCCAGCGACCCCGCCCAGCCCGACCACCGGCCCCACCTCGGCCAGCAGCATCCGGCGGGCGCGCCGCCGGCTGAACCCGCGCAGCCGTGCCAGCGCGACCTCCGGGCGGCGCGACTCCATCGCCGCGCCCAGCACCAACCACAACGTCAGCGCGGCCAGCAGCGCCAGCTGCACCATGAACAACGGCACCAACGCGTTCGCCTGCTCCCGCCCGTGCCTCGCCCGCGCGGCCAGGTCACCGATCCCGGTGGACACGATCGCGCCCGGTGTGATCGTCGGCGTCCACCCGATCGTGTACGAGATGGTCGGCGGCTTGTTCGCATACGCCTGAACCCGAGGCGCCAGGCTCAACAGCTGGTCGACACCGACTCGACCCGCTGCCATCGGTAGGTCGATCTCATTGACGACCCCCATCCACGACGTGCCAGGGCCGGCGTGCCCGGTCCAGGCACGCTTGCCCGCAAACGTTGTCGCAGGGCTGAACCACCAGTCGTGGCTCGTCGCGCCCCCGCCGGAATCCTGCCCGGGCAACGGATGAGACGTCCCTGCATACCCCGTCGGGCCGCTGCCGAACCAGTAGGCACTGCGCATCGAGTCCGGACGGTAGATCCCGACCACCCGCAACGTGCGATGCGGCGCCACGGCCGGCTTCACCGAGGAGAACACCTCTGCCACCGGGATGGTCGAGCCCACCTGCCAGCCAAACAGTTTCGCGTCCTGCGCGCTGATCGCGATGTCATTCTTGGAGGCCGGGCACCGCCCGGCCGTGAACAGCAGCTGCCGGCACATCCCCGAGCGCCACACCAACTGCCCGATCCGAGAGCCCGCGGTCACCGGGTGCGTGCCCACCTGCACCGATGAGCTCTGCACCGGGGAGCCGAAATACTGCCGAATCGACTGGGGCACCGAGCCCACCAGTCGCGACGTCGTCACGGGCTGCGCGTCCCTACTCTCCGGGGTCTGCGTCATCACCCGGACCCCCGACACATCCACCGCCGCCCGCGACAGCGCAGTCCGCACCATCGACTGCTGCAACGCCCGGTCATACCACGGCGCGAACACCGCACACCCAGTCACCAACGCAGCCAACAGCCCAAGCGCGACACCCTGCACCCACCGGTACCTCAACGCCCGCAGCATCAAAACCCCCGTTACATGCTCAGAAGAAGAGAGAGCTCGTGGGCATACCGTTCACGGGCCCCAACTGCCCGGCGATCACAGCATCGCTCGCCTACCAGCCCACGAACTCGCGATTCACGGACCCGACAGTACCGCTGCAGCTCCCCGGCACCGGCCACTCGACCACAGCGTTACCCCACCGATACACCAGAGCGACACAGACACATCCACGAACCGACTATTCTGATCGGAGGGAGTGCCCGAAATTCGAAACTTGCGATAGTCCCCGGTCGGCGAGGTGACGCTCGCGCCGGCGCGGACTGCACGGCCGCTTGGGGCCCGCGACCCCGAGCTGGTTCGGCTGGTAACGGCGACCCGCGCACGACGGATCTGGCCAGTGGTGTCGCCTGTGCAGGCAGTGGTCGATCGGAACCGGTGCTCCACGGTCTGGCCGGATGCGTTCACGCGGTGCCTGACGAGCGTTGCGGCCGCCACCGGCTCGCGGACGATGGCCGCTGCTGCCACGAGTCTGGCCACCGATGCTTCGACGTCGTCGACGACCTCCCGTCCGGGCCGCTCCCGCCCGCGCCGCCGTCTTTGGTGAGTGAACGCGAGAATGACCTTCCCACGCCGAGGACCGCCTGCTAGCCTCGGTTGGAGGTTCCCATGACCCGACGCGTTCTTGGCGTGTTTGCACATCCCGACGACGAGGTGTTCTGTGCTGGCGGCACTTTCGCCGGGATGGCGGCACGAGGGGTGTCGGTGTCGCTGCTGGTGGCCACCCGGGGTGAGGCGGGGCAGATCAGGGACGCGGCGGTGGCGACCCGCGACACGCTGCCCGCGGTCCGTGAGGCCGAGTTGCGACGGGCCGCAGCCGAACTGGGCGTTGCGGGTGTGCGGCTGCTTGACCACCGCGATGGGACGTTGGTCGGCCTCGATGACGGTGTTCTCGCCGCCGAGGTGGACGCGGAGATCCGCCGGCTGCGGCCGCACGTGGTGGTCACGTTCGGCGCCGACGGCGGCTACGGCCATCCCGACCATGAGACGATCAGCTCGGTCACCACCGAGGTCGTCCGTCGGCTGGTGGGGGAGGAGAGGGCGTACGCGCCGCAGCGGCTCTACCATTCCTGCTTCCCGTCAAAGCCGATGGTGTTGGCGGAGCGGCTGGCCCGCTGGCTCAGCGGGTTCGGGGAACGCTTCTACGGCGACGTCTCGTTCGCGTACGGCCTGTGTCTGCTCGCCGAGGGGTCGTCCACTTTGCATTTGGTGCGCGACGAGTTGCGCACGGCGTGGTACCCGGCCGGCACCTACATCGTTGAGCAGGGCGAGGTCGGCGAGAGCCTTTACCTCATCCTGTCCGGGCGGGTTCGGGCCACGCAACTGCACGATGGGCGGCTGCAGGTGTTGCGCACCATGGGGCCTGGCGAGTTCTTCGGCGAGCTCGGTCTGGTGTGGAGTGGCCGCCGCACGGCGAACGTCGTGGCCGAGGAGAACGTGACCTGTCTGGTGCTGTCCGGCCGGTCGCACACCGCGTTCGATCCTCGCGGTGCCACGACGTCGACCGTGATCGCGGAAACAGCGGCCGAGCGCGACCCGTCCACGACGGTGGTCGACGTGCGCACGCACATCCAGGACAAGGTGCGCGCTATTGCCGCCCACCGCAGCCAGTACCCATTTGACGTGGCGGCATTTCCCCTCGAAGTGCTGCAGGAGATGCTCGGCACCGAACGCTTCGTGCGCGTCCTACCGCCGCCCGAGTTCGAGTCCAGCCTGCTCGGAGAACTTGCTGGCGACGAAGCGGCGCCGCTGGCGTGGGCGGTGCCGACGGGGCAGCAAGACATGGCCGAACCACCGAGCAGTGCCCTGTTGGAACGGATCCGCGCCGGGGTGATCGGCGATGACGAGGTCATGGACACGCCCTACGGGCCACGTCGGATGATCTATGCCGACTGGACGGCATCGGGACGTTCTCTGGACTTCATAGAGGATTTCCTGCGCAAGGAGGTTCTGCCGCGCTACGCCAACACACACTCGGAGACCTCGGGAACCGGGCGCGCGACGATGCGACTGCGCGAGGACGCCCGAGAGATCATCAGACGTTGTGTAGGCGGGGACGAGAGCACCGCGGTGGTGTTCTGCGGCTCGGGCAGCACTGCGGCCATCGACCATCTCGTGGGGGTGCTGAACCTGCGGATCCCTCACGACCTGGACGCGCGGCACGGTTTCACTGCCATGATTGCGCCGCACGAGCGACCTGTGGTGTTCATCGGTCCGTATGAGCATCACTCCAACGACCTGCAGTGGCGCGAGTCGATCGCCGATGTCGTCGTCATCCCGGAGGATGCGCATGGCGGCGTCGACCTCGCGGCGCTCGAGCGCGCGCTGGTGGAGCACGCCGACCGGCCGTTGAAAATCGGTAGCTTCTCGGCCGCGTCCAATGTCACCGGCATCATCACCGACACCTGTGCGGTCGCTGCGCTGCTGCATCGGCACGGCGCGCTGTCGTTCTGGGACTATGCCGCCGGCGGCCCGTACCTCGACATCGACATGAACCCGTCCGTTGACGGAGCCGACTCCGGGCTCGTCTACAAGGACGCGGTGTTTCTCTCGCCGCACAAGTTCATCGGCGGGCCCGGCACCCCTGGGGTGCTGGTAGCGCGTCGGGATCTGTTTCGAAACACTGTGCCCGTCGTGCCAGGTGGCGGGACGGTGATCTTTGTCGATGAGCAGACCACCCGATACGACGACGAGCCCGAAGTACGCGAGGAGGGCGGTACGCCGTTCATCGTGGGTTCGATCCGGGCCGGGCTGGTGTTCGGGCTCAAGAAGGCGGTTGGTACCGAGCTCATCCACACCCGAGAGGAGTTCTTCCTGCGACGGGTGCTGACCGCGTTCGACAAGGTTCCGGAGCTCACGGTGCTCGGTGACCGCAGCCGTGCGCGACTTTCGATCGTGTCGTTCCTCATCCGGCCCAGCGGCGAGCAGAAGCAGCTGCACTACAACTTCGTCGTGGCCGTCCTCAATGATCTGTTCGGAATCCAAAGTCGCGGCGGCTGCTCCTGCGCCGGGCCGTACGGTCACCGGTTGCTGAACCTCACGCCCGAGTTCGGGAGCTTGCTCGACGAGGAGGCCGCGAACGGCTGCTTCGGGCTGCGGCCCGGCTGGACCCGCGTCAATCTCAACTGGTTTGTCTCGACCGCGGTCTGCGACTATGTGATCGACGCCATCACGCTCATGGCCCGCGAGGGGTGGAAGCTTCTGCCGGACTACGAGATGGACGCTCGCAGCGGCTTATGGCGCTACCGCAGCGGCCCGGTCGAGCCGCCGTTGCGGCTGTCGGACCTGCACTATGACGCCTCGGGGACGCTGCACTGGCCGGACCACCATAGGCGGGCCGGCGAGCACGTTCTGACGGCGCAGCTTGAAGAGGCCCGTGAGCTGCTCGCCAAGCGCGGCGGCTTCAGCTTCGGTCAGCGGGTCGATGGACTATCCGAGCGTGCCGAGCAGAACCGGTGGTTTCTCGTGCCAGAACGGCAGGTTGGCTGATGTCCCAGCAGCAGCGCGCGTCGGTGCACTCGTGGCACCTTCTGCCGCAGGTGGTTCCGTACTCACAGCTGGGCACGCCGACCGAGCGACGCGCCTGGTGGGCACCGGTCGGCTGGGTGCTGGTGGCCCTGTGCATGCGCTGATGTACGCCGTCTTTCTCGGGCTCACCCTGGTCATGCTCGCCCACGTCGGCGCGCGGCGGTTGCATGTGCGGCAGCGCCGCTACCACCGCCGGCCCGAGGATCTGCGCATTGCGATCATCGGCGCGGGCTAGAGCGGGCTGCAGCAGTGGGCATACTTCCACAACTCGACCTGGCGATACAGGGCGTCACGCCGAGCGAAGCACTTTTCAAGCACGCCTTCGAGGTGTTAGCGCTCGCGAAGGAGACTCCCCTCCAGGTCGATCTCCTGCCACGCGAGTCCAAGCGCACACACGGTTAGCGGCCGCCCGCTGACCGCAGCGACCCGAGTGCGGTCAGCGGGCGGCCGCACTCGGGGTGACGATCGTCTCGACGCGGCGGAGCAGCGGTTGCGCGCCAAGGCGTTCAGTGATCACCCGTGCGTCCTCGGCGAGGAGCCTTGCCTCGCCGGGACCTAGATCCAGAATCTGTGATGTCGAGCAGCGGACGAAGCGATGTGTCCCGCAGGGGGGTGCTCTATCCGGTGCACCTACGACCTGACCGTGTCCGGAAGGCGATCGCTCTGCAGAAGGTTGAGGTCTGGTGCATGCTCTACCCTTGGCCATAGCGTCATACCGTCCGCACGGTCGGCGTTCGCGGGCTGATACTGGACGTTTTCTCGCCGGGTCCGGGGGCGTCGCGGGGCTTCCTGGCCCTCGAGGTGCTTAGCCGAATACCCGGCGACGCATCGAGCCCAGCCGCCTCTGGCGACGACCAGGGCACCACATGCGGAATCATCGTCGCCTACGCCCTGGCCTCGGACCTGCCGCTGCTACTTCGTCGACTGTCGGTGCCCGCAGCTGCACCGAGCGGCAGGACCGATCGGGCTGTGCCTACAAGCCGGCCCGCGTTGCGCGTCTGGTCGATGCGCACGCTCAGGGGGTTCTTCACGCGCACCCTGCGCGCCGACGCCGAACAGCGGGTCATCACCATCGGGCCCTGGCAGTGGGTGCGCCACCCCGGGTACACCGGGTCGCTGTTGATCTGGACCGGATTTGCCCTGGCCTCGCGCAATGTGCCTGCGGTCGCCGTGATCACGGCGCTGTTGGGCCAGGCCTACCAACGACGCATCATCGCCGAGGAGCAACTTCGCCGGGAGCTGCCGGGCTACACCGCCTACGGCCAGCGCACGAAGAAGCTGGTCCCATTGATCTGGTAGCCGTCTCCAGGGTCACCGTAACGCCATCGACAGGCGGTGGCCGGCGGTCAGGGCCCGCTGCTCCGACGCCGTCGAGGCCAAGTCCTCTCCGTAGGCCGTTAGCCTCGCGTACATGGTGAGCTTTGTGAAATCGGTGACGTTCGACTGCCGCGACGCGCTGGAGGCGGCGGCGTTCTGGGCTTCAGCGCTTGGCTCGAACGTCGATGAGGACGGTACCTCCGATCGAGCGTGGGTTGAACCGCCGGGCTGGGGCGGCCCTTGCTTGTGGTTTCAACGCGTGCCCGAGGCCAAATCGGCCAAGAATCGACAGCACTTCGATCTGCGCGCAGTGGGCGACCTCGGGTCGGAGGTCGAGCGGCTTCAGCGGCTCGGTGCGACGGTCGTTCGCGATGACGAAGACCTGGTGGTCATGGCAGACCCCGACGGGAATGAGTTCTGCGTCGAGCCCTGAGCTAGATGCGGCGGCCGAGGCGCTGACCGGATCCTCTCGACCGCTGACCCGATGACTCCGCCACCTGCGCGACACCGACAATCGCGGTCGACGATCCGCTGGTGGATCCGGACCTGGTCGCCGCTCGGACGGCTAGAATCGGCGGGTGCCCACAAATACCTATGGCCGTTGGCCCTGGGTCGCGGCAGGGGGCGTGTTGCCCACCTGGTCGGCCGCGGTCGCGGCCCGCCGCTGGATGAATGAGGATGGGGGATGGACGGCGGGCTTGGCGCTGCCGATCCTGCTCGCCCATCAAACGGAAGAATGGGTGCGCCCTGGCGGTTTCCTTCCGTTTGTCAACCAGCATGTGCTCGGTAGCGCCCGGCCGGACTGGCCGCTGACCGAGCGTGCCGCCTTCCACATCAATGTCAGCATGGGCTGGATCAGTGCCGTCGCCGCCGCGATGCTCTGGCGAAGGACTCCTGCGCCGGCGGCCGCAGTGCTGTGGCTGGAGGTCGGCAACGCTGCGTTTCATACGGGTTTGGCGCTGCGCAAGAGGAGCTACAACCCAGGTGTCGCAACCGCCGCATTGCTGATGGGGCCGCACGCCGTGGCCGGCGTGCGGTGGATCCGGCGCTCAGGACGA
Organism: Leekyejoonella antrihumi; assembly: GCF_007845645.1. Lineage (GTDB taxonomy): Bacteria > Actinomycetota > Actinomycetes > Actinomycetales > Dermatophilaceae > Leekyejoonella > Leekyejoonella antrihumi. The sequence continues at coordinate 22,022 of NZ_VCQV01000024.1, read as the reverse complement.
CTGACCCCTCGAGCCAACGCGGCAGCGGTGGTCGCGGGCTTGAGTCTGACCGCCCTGCCGCTCCCGCTGAAGGTGCTTATGCGTCGCTCGGCCGGTGGGACGCCGATCACCCGGTCAGACCCGCGTCGTGCCTAGCTCGTGGCGGTCATGGTTGCCCGGGCCACAGCACGGAGCCGCCCGCGGAATGGCCGTATTCGGGCCCTCGGGCAACGTCGATTCGGCTCAGCTTTTCGACCTGATGGGCCGCTGCGAGGCGCTGCGGGCATGGGCGAGAGACCACGGCGTCGTCTTGGACGACACTCCTGGCAGCCTGGCCGGTCTCGACGAACGGGTTGACGTATGGAGCGCCGAACCCGACATCGGCCCGCGCCTGGGCCACGAGGTCGGCGGCTACCTCGGCACCGTGATCGTCACGAACGTCCCCGGTGCCGCCTGGCGAGCATGGCCCAACGGCCACCCCGTCGTGCGCCAGCCATCCGGCCGTGACGTTGACGTCATGGCCCGGGCCGCCCGTCGAATAGCGTCGCATCACGGGACCCTCGCCTCGATCTACACGGACTCGCTGTAGGCGATCCCAGCGGCTCACCTGCCACTGCAACCAGGCCCGGGTGGACCGTGCCTTCACTGCGTCCACGTCTCGGCTTGTCGCTCTTGACGCGGCTACGTCGGACATGGGAGTCTCTCCGCGGCGCGGAAAGCGCTTTCCATCCTGAGAGGACCTCCGCATGAACGCCGTTTCAGACCAGGTCTCGCTGCGCGAGCAGGAGCCCGCAGGCCGGTTGTCCGTGTTCCACGGAAAGCACACCACCCTGTGGGTGTTCCTGCTGTTCGGCTGGCTCATCAGCTATGCCGACCGGACGGTTACCGGTCCCGTCATCGCCTGGATGATCAGCGAGAAGGCCGGCTTCATCGGGGACGCGACCAACCCCGCCACGCTGGGCGGTCTTGTCGGGTCGATGTTCTTCGCCGGCTACATGCTCACGCAGTATGCCGGGGGACGACTCGGCGATCGGTACGGCCACCGCGAGATGTTGGTGCTCTCGCTGCTCTGGGCCGGGGTCATGACCCTGGTCTCCGGAATGGCGGCCGGACTCGTCGCATTCGTCGCCGCGCGTGTGCTGACCGGCCTCGGTGAGGGCACGTTCTACTCCAACGACCGCACCATGATCATGAACCACACGCCGTCGGCGCGCAGGACGCTCGGACTTGGGGTGGTGCTCTCCGGGCTGTCCGTCGGGCTGACCATCGGGATCCTCGCCACGCCGTACCTGATCGACTGGGGCGGCCACCTGGGTCTGGGCGGGGGCGCCTGGCGGGTTCCACTGTGGGTGCTGGGTGTCGGCTCCCTGCTGGTCGCCCTGGCGACCTATGTCTTCTTCACCAAGAACGGTGACGGACGGCTGCGTCTGGGGCCACCCGTGCTGCGACTCGCGCTCTACTCACTACCGACCGCGGTCGTGATCGTCGGCCTGTTCGTGCTGGCGGACAAACTGAGCTGGAGCGACTGGTTGACCGCGTGCGCGGTCGGGGTGCTGGCCCTGGTGGTCATCCTGGTGGTGGTGCGCGACGTGGCCCGGTCCGGCCGTGCGAAGACCCTGCTCAACGGCAACATGTGGCTCATCTACGTCGGGTTCATCGCCGTCATGTGGAACCTGTGGTTCTTCAGCTTCTGGTCGGTGGAGATCGTCAAGGAGACCGCGCACAGCAGCCTCATCGCCGCCGGCCTGACCGCCTCGTTCAACGCCGGCGCCGGGATCATCGGCTTCCCGCTCGGCGGATGGATCGCGGACCGTCGGGCGCGTCAGGGCAAGGGGCGCAAGCCGCTCGCCGTGACCTGCGCACTGGTGCACACCATCCTCGCGTGCGCCTTCGGCCTCAGCATCGTCGGTGGCAAGCCCTCGATGCTTCTGCTCGGGCTGATCCTCTTCTCCTCGGGCCTCTTCTTCAACGCCTTGCAGCCAATCATCCACGACATCACCGGCAACCTCGTCCCTGCGAGCGAGCGCGGATCCGCGTTCGGCATCTTCAACCTGATCGCCGAGGCCGGAGCCGTGGCGAGTCCGGTGGTGAGCGGGGTCCTGCGGGACTCGACGGGCAGCTGGGCTCCCGGAGTGTTCACGGCCGCCGGCGTGATGGCGGTGTCCGTAGTGCTGTTCGCGTGCGTGCGTGAACGGGTAACGTCGGCCGCCGGTTGATCCGGCTGCCGGGCCGCTCAACCGTCGGGCAGCCGGCTCGTGACGTTCGCCGTTCCTCGGCCTGCGTGTCGTCGCGATCGCAGTCTTTCGCCTGAAAACGGGGTGGAAGGGCCGAGAATTACGATCTGGTTGACGGGCGGCGATCCGACCGGAACGGACCAGCACCTCCGGTCGGCCCGGGGTGGGTGGTCCGGGGAAACCCAGACGCGGGCGCCGGTCAGCAGAAGGTCTCGCATCCCGCTATGGTCGCAGCGAGCGACGATGCCCGGGCTGACAGCGGTCACCGATCGAACGCGGTTGTGGGGACCCACCGTTGCCGAAGCCCGGTGCGACTCGCTAGGTTCCGAGGTAGAGATACAGCCCGATCACCGCGCAGCACCCATCCGCCGCACCCGTCCAGGAGAGAATTCGTGGCCCTACCCCAGCTGACCCCAGAGCAACGCGCCGACGCACTGGAGAAGGCCGCAGTCGCCCGTCGTGAGCGGGCTGCCGTGAAGAACCGGCTGAAGTATGCCCAAGGGTCGCTGGGCGACGTGATCGATGCGGGCAAGGACAACGAGATCATCGGCAAGATGAAGGTGTCCGCGCTGCTGGAGTCGATGCCGGGAGTGGGACGCGTGCGGGCGCGCCAGATCATGGAGGAGATCGGCATCGCCGAGACCCGCCGGGTCCGCGGTCTGGGCACCAATCAGGCGCGGGCCCTGCTGGAGCGTTTCGAGCAGGCGTAGGTCATGACACAGCTCTTCGTACTGGCAGGGCCCACGGCCGTGGGCAAGGGGACCGTGGCGGCATACATCAGGAAGCACTTCCCGGAGGTGTGGCTGTCGGTGTCCGTCACGACCAGGACGCCGCGCCCCGGTGAGGTCGAGGGCGTGCACTACCACTTCGTGGACCAGGCCGAGTTCGACCGGCTGGCTGCGGAGGGGGAGCTGCTGGAGTATGCCGTGGTGCATGGCCGAGAGAGCTACGGGACCCCACGACGTCCACTGCTCGAGGCCCGTGCCCAGGGCCGGCTGCCGCTGCTGGAGATCGACCTCCAGGGTGCCCGTCAGGTCAGGCAGCGGATGCCGGACGCGTTCTTCGTCTTCTTGACCCCGCCCAGCTGGGATGAACTGGTGCGCCGGCTGGTCGGCCGGGGCACCGAAACGCCGGAGGAGCGGGAGGTCCGACTGGCCACTGCACGGCGTGAGCTGGCGGCCCAGGAGGAGTTCGATGTGACCATTGTGAACGACGACGTTCGTCGTGCGTCGCAAGAACTCGTACACTTGATGCAGCAGCACGTGTCTGCTGCGCCCTGACCGACGTCGCGACTTGCTCGGCGTCGACCGGAAATGACATCGCATCAACCAACGAAACGAGAGTTCTTCGTGTCTGGTACCAAGGCCGCCCCCGAGGGCATCACCGACCCGCCCATCGACGACCTGCTGAAGGTCGCCGACTCCAAGTACGCGCTGGTCATCTACGGCGCCAAGCGGGCTCGTCAGATCAACGCCTACTACTCGCAGCTGTCGGAGGGCCTGCTGGAGTACGTCGGACCGCTGGTCGACAGCCAGGTCAACGACAAGCCGCTGTCCGTTGCGCTGCGTGAGCTGAACGAGGGTCTGCTGAGCATCGAGCAGGTCGAGGCCTAAGCAGCGCGTATGCGGATCGTCCTCGGGGTGGGTGGCGGCATCGCCGCCTACAAGGCGTGCTCGCTGCTGCGCCACTTCTCCGAGGCGGGCCACGACGTGACGGTGGTGCCGACGGCGTCGGCACTGCACTTCGTCGGTGAGGCGACCTGGGCGGCCCTGTCGGGCAAGCCCGTGTCCACCGACGTGTGGACGCGCGTGCACGAGGTGCCGCACGTGCGCCTCGGGCAGGAGGCAGACCTGGTCGTCGTGGCCCCCGCGACCGCCGATCTGCTCAGCAAGGCCGCGCACGGCATGGCCGACGACCTGCTGACCACGACTCTGCTCACCGCCCGCTGCCCGGTGGTGCTGGCGCCCGCGATGCACACCGAGATGTGGTTGCACCCGGCGACGGTGGCCAATGTGGCGACGCTGCGGTCGCACGGCGTCCACGTGATCGACCCCGCGTCGGGGCGTCTGACCGGTGCAGACTCGGGTCCGGGACGGCTGCCGGAGCCCGCCGAGATCGCGGCGCTCTGTGAGGACCTGCTGGCCGACGCCGGGTCCGGGCACCCTTCGCAGGCAGGTGAGGCCACCAGCCTCGCCGGGCGCCGCGTCGTCGTCAGCGCCGGAGGCACCCACGAACCGCTGGACCCGGTCCGGTTCATCGGCAACCGGTCGTCCGGCAAGCAGGGCATCGCCCTCGCGCAGGTGGCCGCCGAGCGTGGCGCCCAGGTCGTGCTGGTCACCGCGAACGTGACGCTGCCGGTGCCCGCCGGCGTGGACCAGGTGCGGGTCGAGACGACCCTGGAGCTTGAGGCGGCCGTGCGCAAGTCTGCCGTGGACGCGGACGTGGTGGTGATGGCCGCCGCCCCCGCCGACTTCCGGCCGGCGCACGCACTGGGCAGCAAGCTGAAGAAGTCGGGCGATGCCGGTCTGACGCTCGAGCTGGTGCAGAACCCGGACATTGTCGCGGGTCTGGTCGCCGCCCGGGACGGCGCCCGGGCGCCGATCATCGTGAGCTTCGCCGCCGAGACCGGTGACGCGAACGGGTCCGTGATGGACCACGCTCGAGCCAAGTTCGCCCGCAAGGGCAGTGACCTGCAGGTCGTCAACGAGGTGGGCGTGCACAAGACCTTCGGCCAGGACGAGAGCACCGTGCACCTGCTCCGCCGAGGCACCGACGAGGTCACGACCGTCGGGCCCGAAAGCAAGCGGGTCGTGGCCGCCGCGGTGTGGGATGCCGTGCGAGAGCTGCTCGACACCGTTTAGACTCCGGCGAGACATCCCTCGCGGATGATCCAGCCAGCAGCCGCTGCATAGATGAGGAGATCCGCAGGTGACACGCCTATTTACGTCCGAGTCAGTGACCGAGGGGCACCCCGACAAGATCTGTGACCAGATCAGTGACTCGATTCTCGACGCCATGATCGCCGACGACCCCACCGCTCGGGTGGCGGTCGAGACGATGGTGACGACCGGGCTCGTGCACGTCGCCGGTGAGGTGGCGACCACCAGTTACGTTCCGATCGCTCAGCTGGTCCGGGACACCATCGTCGAGGTCGGCTACGACTCGTCGCAGAAGGGCTTCGACGGCCGTTCCTGTGGCGTCTCGGTGTCAATCGGACAGCAGTCGCCGGACATCGCCCAGGGTGTCGACACGGCGCACGAGAACCGGCACGGCGGCGTCGACCCGCTCGACAAGCAGGGCGCGGGCGACCAGGGCCTGATGTTCGGCTATGCCTGCGACGACACGGCAGAGCTGATGCCCCTGCCGATCTTTCTCGCCCACCGGCTCGCCGAGCGGCTCACCGCGGTCCGCAAGAACGGTGCGCTGGCATACCTGCGCCCGGACGGCAAGACCCAGGTCACCATCGAGTATGACGGGGACAAGGCGGTCCGGCTGGACACCGTGGTGCTGTCGACCCAGCACTCGCAGGACATCTCCCTGGAGGGGATGCTGGAGCCGGACATCGAGACGCACGTCATCAAGCCGGTGCTCGATGAGCTGGCGGCGGCGGGCAACCACCTGGACACCTCCAACTTCCGCAAGCTGATCAACCCGACCGGTCGTTTCGAGATCGGTGGACCGATGGGTGACGCGGGACTGACCGGCCGCAAGATCATCGTCGACACCTACGGCGGGATGGCCCGTCACGGCGGCGGCGCCTTCTCGGGCAAGGACCCGTCGAAGGTCGACCGGTCCGCGGCCTATGCGACCCGCTGGGTCGCCAAGAACGTCGTCGCCGCCGGTCTGGCGAAGCGCTGCGAGCTGCAGGTGGCCTACGCGATCGGCAAGGCGCAGCCGGTCGGGCTCTACCTCGAGACCTTCGGGACCGAGACCGCGCCCCAGGACAAGATCGAGGCGGCCATCACCCAGGTGTTCGACCTGCGCCCCGGCGCCATTGTCGACCAACTGGACCTGCTGCGGCCGATCTACCAGCCGACCGCCGCCTACGGCCACTTCGGGCGCACCACCGCTGAGGGCGTCAAGAGCCCGTTCACCTGGGAGCGCACCGACCGGGTGGAGGCACTGCAGAAGGCCGTCCGAGGCTGACACCCTGCACGATCGTAGGCGGCGGGAGTCACGCAGTGCGTGGCTCCCGCCGCCGTTGTCCCGGGCACGGGGCCGGGTCTGTCGCCCCCTGCCGATAGAAAGGTCTCATGACCGGCGACGAGCATCCCGCGAGCACGGAGCAGCTGCAGCTGCTGCATGCCGCCGCGGCACCGCGCTCGAAGCCGCGCGCTCGCCAGACCGACCTCGCCTCGACCAACCCGGTTGCGCGGGTGCTCGTCGAGGTGTCGCTGGCGCACCTGGACCGCCCGTTCGAGTACGCCGTGCCCGCGAGCATGACCGACGAGTGCGTGCCCGGCGCGCGGGTGCGAGTGCGGTTCGCGGGCAAGGACCGGTCCGGATTCGTCGTTGAGCGCACGGCCGACGCCGAACATGTGGGCAAGCTCTCGCCGGTCCGCCGGGTGGTGTCGGCAGAGGCAGTTCTCACGCCGCAGGTGGCGCGGCTGTGCCGCGCCGTCGCAGACCGCTACGCGGGGACGATGAGCGACGTCGTGCGGCTGGCCGTACCACCCCGGCATGCGGCCGCGGAGCAGGCGCTGGACCGCGCGGAGGCGGCCGGCCGGGCCGGTGCGCCACCCGGCGAGGTGGCGACACCGCATACCGCGTGGGACCGGTATCCCGCGGGCAGCGCCCTGCTGCACCGGCTCGCAGACGGGCAGGCGCCGTATGCCTCCTGGCTGGCAGCGCCCAGCGTCGACGCGGGCCAGGACTGGCCGGTGGCCCTCGCGCAGCTCGCCGCGGCCACGCGGGCCGCCGGCCGCGGCGCCCTGCTGGTGATGCCCGACCAACGAGACACCGACCGGGTTGCGGCAGCGCTGACCGAGCTGCTAGGCGCGGACCACTTCGTGCGGCTCACCGCCAGTCAGGGACCGCAGGCGCGGTACACCTCGTGGCTGAAGGTGCTGCGGGGGCAGGTGCGGTGCGTGGTGGGCACGCGCGCGGCCGCGTTCGCGCCGGTGCACGACCTGGGCCTGGTCGCTTGGTGGGACGACGGCGACGACCTGCTGGCCGAGCCGCGCGCGCCCTACCCGCACGTGCGGGAAGTGCTGCGGCTGCGAGCCGAGCAGGAGGATGCGGCTCTGCTGGTCGGCGGGTTCAGCCGGTCGGTGCACGTGCAGCAGTGGCTGGAGCAGGGGCTGGTGCGGGCCGTCGAGGCGGTCGTGGACCGATCCGAGCTGCCACGGGTGGTCGTCGCAGGAGACGAGTGGGAGGTGGAGCGCAGCGGCCCGGCGGCGCACGCACGCCTGCCATCGTCCGCCTGGCAGGCGGCCCATGCCGCGCTGGCCAGGGGACCGGTGCTCGTCCAGGTGCCCAGACGCGGCTACCTGCCGAGCCTGCGCTGTCAGAGCTGCCGCGCGCCGGCTCGGTGCCCGCAGTGCCAGGGTCCGCTGCAGCAGCCGCAGGCCGGCGAGGCCCCGACCTGCCGGTGGTGCTCGAGTGCGTTGACCCGGTTCGTCTGTGCGGAGTGCGGCGGCGGACGGCTTCGATCGGGCACGGTCGGTGCGCGGCGGACCGCCGAGGAGCTGGGTCGGGCATTCCCCGGGGTGCCCGTGGTGCGCTCCGGCGGGGGCGAGGTCGTCGCCGAGGTGGGGTCGGACCCCGCCCTGGTGATCGCGACCCCTGGCGCCGAGCCCCTCGCGGAGGACGGTTACGCCGCGACCCTGCTGCTGGACGGCTGGGCGCTGCTGGACCGACCGACTCTCGACGCCGGTGAGGAGACGCTGCGACGCTGGATGGCCGCGGGCGCCTTGACGCGACCGGCCGGGCGGGACGGCGTTGTCGTGGTGTGCTCGGTGGACTCGCGGGCCCCGCAACCAGTGGTCCAGTCGCTGGTGCGCTGGGCGCCGGGGTGGTATGCCGAGCGTGAGCTGGCGGAGCGACGGGAGCTACGGCTGCCACCGACGAGCTGGATGACGCTGCTGACGGGGCAGGAGGCGGACGTGCGGCTGATGGCGGACGCCGTCCACTCCAGCGTCGAACGGATCGGCCCACTGGTTGTGTCCGGGCGTCGGCCGGGCGAGGACAGCTCTTCTCGGATGCTGCTGCGTGCGAGCTGGTCGGAGGCGGACCAGCTCACCCGAGAGCTCGTCGCAGCGCGGGCTGCCCGCAGCGCCCGCAAGGATCCCGGCAGTGTGCAGGTCCGGGTGGACCCGGAGGGGACGATGCTGTGAGCGGCTCGGTACGGTTCTGCACATGACTGCCGCGCTACCCGGAGACCTCGGAGACCTCACCGAAGACCTTCCCGACGACCTGACTCCGAGTCCGGTCGACGTCGTCGTCTTCGACCTGGGGAATGTGCTGATCCGGTGGGACCCCGCGCCGGCGATCTCGGCCGCGGTGGGTGAGGAGCGCGCGGCCCGATTCCTGGCGGACGACTCCTTCGACTTCGGCGGCTGGAATCACCAGCAGGATGCCGGCCGGTCCTGGGCAGCGGGCGAGGCCGCCGCACTCGCGACCCATCCGCATTACGAGCAGGAGATCCTGGCCTACCGGCAGCATTTCGACGCGTCGATGACTGGTGCGATCGAGGGCACCATCGAGATCCTGCGGGAGCTGCACACGGCGCACGTGCACCTGGTGGCGCTGACCAACTGGTCGGCGGAGATGTTTCCCTTCGCTCTGAAGCGCTTCGACTTCCTAGGGCTGTTCGAGGACATCATCGTGTCGGGTGAGGAGGGCGTCGCCAAGCCCGATCCCGAGATCTTCGAGGTCCTGGAGGAGCGCATCCACCACCTCGGCAGTCTGGACGACAGCATCTTCATCGACGACAGCCCGGCCAATGTGCAGGCCGCGATGGAGGCCGGGCTGGACGCAATCCCGTTCGTGAGCGCCGCCGACCTGCGGTCCGACCTGCTCGTGCGGGGCCTTCCACTGCAGGACGCCTGAGCATGCGACTGATCTTTGCGGGCACGCCCCGGGCCGCCGTTCCGTCGCTGCGAGCGCTGATCGAGTCCGACCACGAGGTGGTGGCCGTCGTGACCCGGCCGGACGCGCCTGCGGGGCGTGGTCGTGGCCTGCGGCAGTCACCCGTCCGCGAGGTGGCGCAGGAGCACGGCATACCCGTGCTGACCCCGCGAAGGCCTCGTGAGCCCGAGTTCATCGAGGCGATGACCCGGCTGGAGCCGGATGCCTGCCCGGTGGTGGCCTATGGCGCGCTGGTGCCGCGAGCGGCGCTGGACGTTCCCCGACGTGGCTGGATCAACCTGCACTTCTCGCTGTTGCCGGCGTGGCGTGGTGCGGCGCCGGTGCAGCACGCGGTGATCGCCGGCGACGAGGTCACCGGTGCCACGACGTTCCTGCTCGAGGAGGGGCTCGACACTGGCCCGGTGCTCGGCACCATGACCGAGACGATCCGCCCGGGTGACACCAGTGGCGACCTGCTGGATCGACTGGCCGAGGGCGGGGCCGGCCTGCTGGTGGCGTCCCTCGACGGCCTGGCGGACGGGTCGATCACCCCGGTTCCCCAGTCCGTGGAGGGCGTGTCCCTGGCGCCCAAACTGAGCGTTGACGACGCCCGAATCCGCTGGGAACGACCGGGGTTCGCGATCGACCGGCAGATCCGGGGGTGCACTCCCGCACCTGGTGCCTGGACCACCTTTCGCCGGCAGCGGCTCAAGGTCGGCCCGGTTGCCAAGGTGCAGGCGGCGGCCGAAACCGGCGAGGCTGCGCCGACGCCGGGGACGTTGCGGGTGACCAAGCGAGCTGTGCAGGTCGGGACCGGCGTGGGCGTGCTCGAGCTGGGCACTGTGCAGCCGCACGGCAAGAAGCCGATGAACGCGGCAGACTGGGCCCGAGGGGTCCGGATCGAGGCTGGAGAGGTGCTGGGTGCCTGAGGACCAGGACAACCGGGGCAACCGTGGCTTCCGCAATGCGCGGGGCCGCCAGCGTCCAGAGGTGCGCCGCGACACGGATCGTCGCCGATCAGTGGCGCGACCGTCGGACCGGCGACGCGGCTCCGACCCGGCGAGGCGCGTCGCCTGGCACGTCTGCCGCAGGGTCGACGAGGGAGCCTACGCCAACCTCGAGCTGCCCAAGGTGCTGAAGGCGGAAGGCATCCAGGGGCGGGATGCGGCCTTCGCGACCGAGCTGACCTACGGCGCAATCCGGATGCGCGGCCTCTACGACCCGATGATCGAGCTTGCCGCCGGACGCCCTGCACATCGGATCGATGCGCCGATCCTCGACACGCTCCGGCTGGGCGCGCACCAGCTCTTCGGGATGCGGGTGCCGGCCCACGCCGCCGCCTCGGAGACCGTCGGGCTGGCGCGGGACGTCAACGGCGCGGGAGCCGCGGGTCTGGTCAACGCCGTCCTGCGTCGGCTCAGCGAACGGACCCGCGAGGAGTGGACCGAGCAGCTGACCGCCGGCCTGAACCCGATCGAGGCTCTGGCGATCCGACATTCCCACCCGGCGTGGATCGTGCGCGCACTGCGCGGCGCGCTGCTGGCCGCCGGGACTGCCACTCGGGAGAGCGTCGAGGACGACCTACAAGCCTTGCTCGAGGCGGACAACGCGGCACCGCACGTGTCCCTGGTGGCGCGCCCGGGCCTGTGCACGGTTGACGAGCTGGTCGGCGTGGGCGCATCGCGGTCCGTGCTGTCGCCGGTCGGGGCCGTGCTCCCGTCGGGGGATCCCGGCGCGATTCGCGCGGTGCGTGAGACGCGAGCGGCGGTGCAGGACGAGGGTTCTCAGCTGGTCGCTCTGGCACTGGCCGGTGCAAGCATGCCTGGCGGGGACCGCCACGAGGAGTGGCTCGACCTGTGCGCCGGCCCCGGTGGCAAGGCTGCACTGCTGGCCACGCTGGCCGCACGGCAGGACGCCGTCCTGTTCGCCAACGAGGTCAGCAACCACCGCACGCAGCTCGTGCGCAAGACCCTCGCGGCGGTGCTGGACGCAGGCATCGAGGTCATGGTCGGCTCCGGTGACGGTCGGGACCTCGGTGGCGAGGAGCCGGACACCTACGATCGGGTGCTGGTGGACGCGCCGTGCACCGGGCTGGGTGCGCTGCGTCGTCGCCCCGAGGCGCGCTGGCGCCGCACCGCCGGCGACGTGCCGACCCTGGCCACCCTGCAACGAGACCTGCTGACCTCGGCGATCGACACGGCGCGACCGGGAGGCCTGATCGGGTACGCGACCTGCAGCCCGCACGTCGCCGAGACCACGCAGGTCGTGGACGAGGTGCTGGGCAGGCGCGCCGACGTCATACGCGAGGATGCCCGACCACTGTTTCGAGACACCGCGGGCCGCCAGGTCACCGACCTCGGCGCCGGACCCACGGTGCAGCTCTGGCCGCACCTGCACGGGACCGACGCGATGTTCTTCGCGTTGCTCCGCAAGCAGACCTAACGAACCTGGGAGAAGAATGCAGATCACCCCGAGCATCCTGTCGGCGGACTTCGCGAACCTCGAACGTGAGCTGCAGCGCATCTCCGGTGCCGACTGGGCGCACGTGGACGTGATGGACGCGCACTTCGTGCCGAACCTGACCATCGGTCTGCCGGTGGTCGAGGCTCTGGCGAAGGTGAGCCCCATCCCCTTGGACTGTCACCTGATGATCGAGGACCCGGACCGCTGGGCCCCCGGGTATGCCGAGGCGGGGGCGGGCAGTGTCACCTTCCACATCGAGGCGGCCGGGGATCCGGTGCGCCTGGCCCGCGACATCCGCGCCGCCGGTGCGCGGGCGTCGATGGCGATCAAGCCCGGCACCGCGTTCGGGCCTTACGAGGAGCTGCTCGACGAGGTCGACATGGTGCTGGTCATGACGGTGGAGCCGGGCTTCGGTGGGCAGTCGTTCATGGCCGACCAGATGCCCAAGGTGCGTCAGGTCCGTGAGGCCGTTCGGCGCCGCGGCGGCGAGATCTGGATCCAGGTCGACGGTGGCGTCTCGGCCGACACCATCGAGCAGTGCGCCGAGGCGGGGGCGGACGTGTTCGTCGCCGGGTCGGCCGTCTACGGGGCGCAGGACGCCGCGGCCGCGGTCGACCAGCTGCGCGACCTCGCGCTGTCCTGCGGTCGGCACCCGTGACATACTGAGGGGCACGTGCTCCGGGGTCGGTGAAATTCCGAGCCGGCGGTGATAGTCCGCGACCCGGCTGCTTAGGCAGTCGGTTGACTTGGTGAAACTCCAAGACCGACGGTTAAAGTCCGGATGGGAGGCGCACGCGGTCCGTGTCATGCGGGCCGAGGACTGGCATGTCGGTCGACCCCTGTGGGGCGCCCGCCCGGCCAGTCGCTTCCAGTCACCCCGGAGTCCGAAGGACAGGACTTCGAAGGAGTGACATGGCACCGCCGGCCGCCGACATCATGGACGAGTCGATGATGCGCGCCGCCCTCGGACTTGCCGGGCGGGGACCCGCGGTCGACCCCAACCCCCGTGTGGGCTGTGTGCTGGTTGTCGGCGAGACGGTCGTCGGCCAGGGCTGGCACGCCGGCGCAGGCACTCCGCACGCCGAGGTGGCCGCCCTGTCGCAGGCGCGAGACCTGGCCCGCGGCGCCACCGCCTACGTCACGCTCGAACCGTGCGCGCACACCGGCCGCACCGGGCCGTGCGCCCAGGCACTGATCGACGCCGGCGTGGCCCGGGTCGTGTTCGCCCAAGCCGATCCGAACCCGGCCGCTCGTGGCGGTGCGGATCTGCTGGCCGCACACGGGGTGCGCGTGGAGGCCGGCCTGCTCGCCCGGTCGGCGGCCGCACTCAACCGTGCCTGGACCTTCGCCGTCACCCACGACCGGCCGATGGTGACCTGGAAGCTGGCCACCACTCTCGACGGGTATGCCGCGGCCGCCGACGGGAGTAGCCGTTGGGTGACCGGGGCGCAGGCCCGGGCCGACGTGCACCGGCTGCGGTCACGGGTCGGCGCCGTGCTGGTGGGGACAGGGACCGTGCTCGCCGACGACCCATCCCTGACCGTCCGCGACGCGGCCGGCCATGCGACCGGCACGCAGCCCCTACGGGTGGTGCTGGGGGACCGGGCGATCCCCGCAACCGCCCGCGCCCTGGACGGCCAGGCAGAGACGCTGATCACGCCGGGCCATGACCCGCGGGACGCGCTGAAAGCCCTGCAGGACCGTCAGATCCGCCACGTGCTGCTTGAAGGCGGCCCGACCGTCGCCGCCGCGTTCCTGCAGCACGGGTACGTCGACGAGATCGTGGCCTACGTGGCTCCGAAGCTGCTGGGCGGGGGCCTGCCGACTCTTGCGTCGCTCGGCATCGGCTCCATCGCCGACGCACTGGAGTGTGAGCTGACCGAGGTCGAGCAGCTGGGGCAGGACGTCCGTCTGCGCCTGACACCAACGGGAAGGAACCAGTGATGTTCACCGGCATCGTCGAGGAGCTCGGTCGGGTGGTCGCACTCGAGCGGCAGGGCGACTCTGCCGTGCTGCGGGTGCACGGCCCACAAGTGGTGTCCGACGCCACGCACGGCGCCTCCATCGCCGTCAACGGAGTCTGCCTGACCGTGGTCGAGCACGACGCCGAGACGTTCGCCGTCGATGTCATGGCCGAGAGCCTGGAGCGCTCCAGCCTGGGCGGTCTGCAGCCGGGCGACGCGGTCAACCTCGAGCGAGCGATGCCCGCGAGTGGCCGGTTCGGCGGACACGTCGTGCAGGGCCACGTGGACGGGACCGGGGTGATCATTGCCAAGGAACCGGCGCCGAGGTGGACCGTGGTGCGAGTAGGCCTGCCTGCGAGGCTCGCCGGATACGTCGCCGAGAAGGGGTCCATCACCGTCGACGGAGTCTCCCTGACCGTCGTCTCCGTCGAGGAGGACTCCTTCACGGTGTCGTTGATCTCGACGACCCTCGACCTCACCACGCTCGGACCCAAGGCGCCCGGCGACCTGGTCAACCTCGAGGTCGACGTCCTCGCCAAGTATGTGGAGCGACTCCTCGACGTCCGGGAGGGCACTCGATGAACATCTTTGATCGGCTCTACGACGCGCATCTGACGATCGGCGGCCAGGGCATCACCTGGCGGGAGATCATCGGCAACCTCTTCGGGCTGCTGTCGGCGCTCGGCGGGATGCGGCGGAAGGTCTGGGCGTGGCCGGTCGGGATCGTCGGAAACGCGCTGCTCTTCACGGTGTTCTTCGGGCTCGGCTTCACCGCACACGGCGGCCAGGTGCTCTTCGGGCAGGCCGGCCGACAGATCTTCTTCATCCTCACCTCGGTCTACGGCTGGTGGCTGTGGAACCGGACGCGCGGTAGCCGCGACCGGGGCGCCCCCGCCGTGCACCCGCGTTGGGCCACCGGCCGGCAGCGGATGCTGATGATCGGCTTCTGGGCGGTCGGCGTGCTGCTGTGCCAGTGGCTGTTCCGGGCGATCGGCGAGGGTTTCCCCGCCCCGAACTTCTACTTCTGGGCGGATGCGTGGATCTTCGTCGGGTCCATGGTCGCCACCGTCGCCATGGCGCGCGGCTGGACCGACTTCTGGCTGGCCTGGATCCTGGTCGACCTGGTCGGGGTCCCGGAGCTCATCTACTTCAAGTACTACCCCTCGGCGGCGCTCTACGGCATCTACGCGCTGTTCGTGCTGTGGGGCTTCGTCGTCTGGCTGCGCATCTCCCGCCGGGAGCAGGACGAGCAGCCGGCAGCTCTCGAATCGGCAAGGCAGGTGTGACGACATGGCACTGGCAACAATTGAGCAGGCGCTCGTCGAGCTCAGGGCGGGGCGACCCGTCCTCGTCGCCGACGACGAGGATCGGGAGAACGAGGCCGACCTGATCATGGCGGCCGAGTTCGCCGACGGCCACTGGCTGGGATGGGCCGTGCGCTACGGGTCCGGGGTGATCTGCGCGCCGATGCCGGACGAGGTTGCGGACCGGCTGCAGCTGCCGCCCATGGTCACCGACAACGAGGACCCGAAGGGCACCGCCTACACCGTGTCGGTGGACGCGCGGGACGGGGTGAGCACGGGCATCAGTGCCGCCGATCGGGGCCGGACCCTGCAAGCGCTGGCGGACCCGAAGGCAACGCCGGACATGCTGACCCGGCCGGGTCACATCTTCCCGCTGCGAGCCCGCGCCGGTGGGGTGATCGCGCGGCAGGGCCACACGGAGGCAGCCGTCGACCTGTGCCGGTTGGCAGGACTGTCTCCGGTCGGAGCGATCGTCGAGCTCGTGCACGATGACGGCTCGATGATGCGGTTGCCGGATGCGCAGCGGCTCGCCGAGGAGCACGGGCTGGTGGTCATCACGATCGCCGACCTGGTGCGCTGGCGGCGGCAACATGACCGCGTGCGACTGGGCGCCCAGACCCAGCTGCCGACGCGGCACGGCGCGTTCAGTGTGCACGGGTACGTCGACCTGCTGACCGGGCAGGAGCACCTCGCCCTGGTGAGCCCGCTCGGGCTGGACCAGGACGCGCCGCTGGTGCGAGTGCACTCCGAGTGCCTGACCGGGGACACGTTCGGCTCGCTGCGGTGCGACTGCGGACCTCAGCTGAACGCCTCCCTGGAGATCATCGCGCGCGACGGCGGGGTGGTGATCTACTTGCGTGGTCACGAGGGGCGTGGCGTCGGGCTCGTCGACAAGCTGCGGGCCTATGCGCTGCAGGACACCGGCCTGGACACCGTCGACGCGCAGACCGAGCTCGGACTACCCGTCGACGCGCGCGAGTTCGACGCGGCCGGCTCGATACTCAGCGATCTCAAGGTCGACACCGTGCGGCTGCTCAGCAACAACCCGGCCAAGCGCGACGCACTCGAGCAGAACGGCATCACGGTGCGCGAGATGGTGCCCCTGGAGGTGGGGCGCACCGCGCAGAACGCGCACTACCTGCAGACCAAGAAGGAGCGCCTCGGCCACCTGCTACACAGCCCCGGGGAGAACCCCACGAAGTCCGGCAGCAGGGGAGAGCAGGCATGAGCGGCGAGGGAGCACCCAGCCTGTCGATCGATGGGCGCGGGCTGCGGGTGGCTGTGGTCGCGGCATCCTGGCACCGGCAGGTCATGGACGGCCTGTTGGACGGCGCCCGCCGCGGCCTCACGGAGGCCGGGGTGAGCGATCCGCTGGTGCTGCGAGTGCCGGGCACCTTCGAGCTGAGCGTCGCCTGCGCACGGCTCGCCCCCGCCTACGACGCGCTGGTTGCCCTCGGCGTCGTGATCCGCGGTGGGACGCCGCACTTCGAGTATGTGTGCCAGGCCGCCACTCTCGGACTCACCCAGGTGAGCGTCCAGACGGGTGTGCCCGTGGGCTTCGGTGTCCTGACCTGCGACAACGACCAGCAGGCGCTGGATCGTGCCGGACTGCCGGGCTCGACCGAGGACAAGGGGCACGAGGCGGCCACTGCCGCGGTGGCGATGGCCGTGGCACTGCAGGCGGCCACTCCCCGCCAGCGGGAGGCGCCTCGACCCGGCGCATCCGCGACACCGTAACCTGGCCATCGTGAAGACCTTCGAGCAGCTGTGGGACGAACTCCGTCAAAAGGCGGAGGATCGACCCGACGGCTCCAAGACCGTGGACGAGCTGGACGCCGGTGTGCACTTCATCGGCAAGAAGGTGGTCGAAGAGGCCGCCGAGGTGTGGATGGCGGCCGAGCACGAGGGGCATACACGCACGGCGGAGGAGATCAGCCAGCTGCTCTACCACCTACAGGTGCTGATGCTCGCCACCGACCTCACCCTCGAAGACGTCTACTCCCACCTCTGAGTCACCCCGCGAAGTCCTCGTTCGTATCTCACTCGGTACTTCGCGAACACCCCGACACAAAAACATCCCATGACGACCAAGGAAAGCCAATGCTCCGTATCGCGATGCCCAACAAGGGTGCGCTGTCCGAGTCCGCCGCACAGATGCTGCGCGAGGCCGGCTACCCAGGTCGCCGGGACAGCAAAGAGCTGGTGGTCCATGACAGCGAGCTGGACGTCGAGCTGTTCTTCCTGCGCCCGCGCGACATCGCCGTCTACGTCGGGCAGGGCACGCTCGACGTCGGCATCACCGGCCGGGACCTGCTGCTGGACTCCTGCAGTCCCGCAGCGGAGGTGCTGGCCCTCGGGTTCGGCGCCTCGACCTTCCGGTATGCCGGCCGGCCCGGCACCGCACGTTCCGCGGACGACCTGGCCGGTCGCCGAGTGGCGACCAGTTTTCCCGTGCTTGTCGAGAACGATCTGCGCAAGCACGGCGTCGAGGCCTCCGTCGTCCGGCTCGACGGTGCGGTCGAGACAGCGGTGACGCTCGGGGTTGCCGATGTCGTCGCCGATGTCGTCGAGACGGGGACCACGTTGCGCAACAACGGGCTCGAGATCTTTGGAGATCCGATCCTCAAGAGTGAGGCGGTCCTGATCCGCCCCGCCGATCGAGAGCCCAGTAGCGCGGCGCAGGTCCTGGAACGGCGTCTCCAAGGAGTCCTGACGGCGAGCCGTTACGTCATGATGGATTACGACATCCGGGTCGATCTGGTGGAGCAGGCGTGCAGCCTGACGCCCGGGCTCGAGTCACCGACGGTGTCGCCGTTGCACCGCAAGGGATATGTCGCAGTGCGCGCCATGGTGCCGCGCAAGCTGACCAACACGGTCATGGACGGGCTCTACGAGGTCGGTGCACGAGCGATTCTCGTCACCGAGATCGCCGCGTGCCGCCTGTGACCGGCAAGCCCTACGCCGTATTCCGCCCCCGGCGGGCACTCGTCGTGTCCGTGTTCGTGGCCCTCGTGGTCGTGGTCGCGCTCACGGTGGCCGCGCTGCGGATCCAGCACGGTGGCATCACCGGGTGGACGAACGCGGACACCGCCATGATGATCGCTTTCGCGGTGGTCGTGGCCCTGTGCGTGCTGCGGTTCGGGCTCGTCCGTGCGGTGCCGACACCGGACGGGCTCAAGGTGCACAACCTGGTCCGTTCGCAGCTGGTGCCCTGGGCGGACATCGTGAGTGTCCAGTTCGGCGGCGGTGCACCGTGGCTGATGCTCGACCTGGCCGACACCGAACAGCTCGCGGTGATGGCCGTGCAGCGGGCGGACGGCAAGTTTGGCGAGGACGAAGCGATGCGCCTTGCGATCCTGGTGCAACAGCATTCACGCACCGGCCGCGACGACTGACCGCTAGCAGGATCAATCGGTCCCGCCAGCTGTGCACTTTCCCGCGAAAGGCGCACGTGTAGCTGCGCGCTTCGAGCGCAAGTGCGCAACTCGGCGGTGGTCGGTGGTGCAGGAGTCAGCCCGTGCTGAAGCTCAGATGGGCATGGTCTCGGGTGTGGTCACGCCGGAAGAGGTCGTCCTCCTGATCGCGCCACATGCTCCACATCGGCCGGTAGGCATCCCCGTCCCGGGCCAGCCCACGCCGTCTGCGGACCGCCGGTGGTGCGTCCAGCCAGACGCGCACGTCGGTGCAGATCCGGGCGGGCCCGGTCGTCGACCCGCAGCCCTCTACGACCAGAAACCGGCCGGGGAGGACCCGGATCGACTCGGCATACGCCTGGGTCACCCAGTCATAGCGCCGGTATCCCGCGTGCTCACCACGACACACCGGTGCCAGGACGTCCTGAGCAAGCCGGGGGACCGACTGAGCCAGGCCGTGCCATCCCGTGTAGAAGTCGTCCATGTGAACGACCTGAGCGGATCCCAAGCAGGTCGCGACCAGGTCGGCGGTTGTGGTCTTGCCGGCGCCGCTTCGGCCATCGATGCCCACGATGACGGTCCGCGGTTGCCCGACCGACGCGGACCGCGCCGCGCGCACAATGAGTGCGACCGCTTCGTCAAGGGGGACCGGGCGCATGTGAGCGAGCGTAGCGCTCGAATCCCCTGCTGGGACAGCGCGAACACTGGACTGTGCGGGTGCCGCGCAATGTGCAGTCGATCGAACGCGCGGCTGCGATCCTGCGCATCCTTGCTTCGGGCGACAGGCCCCGCCCACTCGGAGTGCTCGCCGAGCTCGTCGGCCTGCGCAAGAGCACGGCCCGCGGCATCGTCCGCACGCTGACCAGTGTCGGTTTTCGTGCGCCAGGGCCGCGACTCAGGGGACTACGTCCTGTCCCATGAACTGGCTCCGATCGCGCTCGCACAGATGGACCTCAATGAGCCCTGCGCGCGAGCAATGAACTGGGTTGACACGCTCGCGGCCAAGACCGGGATGTCCGCGCGACTGGTCGTCCTTCCGCGGGTTCCGGCCGAGCATGTCATCGGTGGTGAGATCGTGCAGCAGGTCTTCAGCTCCAATCGCACGAGTCAGCATGTCGAGGTCGGTGAATCGACGCGGTCCGTCGTGCGCGGTATGCGATCGACTACGAGGAGTTCCGCGTTCGCATCGGGGGAGTCGCCGCACCGGTGCTGGGGAGTGGGGGAGTTGTCGTGGCAGCTCTGGGGGTTCGCGGGCGATCGACAAGGTCTCTACGGCCACGCGTGAGGTCCGGCCCACCGTGCTGAGCCGGTTGCACGAGGCCGCTCACGGCACGAGTCGCGCGGTCGTCGCGGAGCGTTGGTAGGAGTGGTCGAGCAGTTCGTCCCGAGCATCGACCAAGGGACCACGTCAACGCGTGCGATCATCTTCGACCGCCGGGGCCGACTCGCCGGTGCCGCACAGCAGGAGCACAAACAGATCTTCCCCAGCCCGGGGTGGGTCGAGCACGACGCGATGCAGATCTGGCGGAACACCGAGCGCGTCGTTCCCCGGGCGATGGCCGAGATCGGCATCGCCGCCGAGCAGATTGCCGCCGTCGGAGTGGCAAACCAACGTGAGACGTTCGTGGTGTGGGACCGGCACACGGGCAAGCCGGTGAGACGGGCAATCGTGTGGCAGGACACCAGAACCGGGCATCTGATGGAGGACCTGCTGCGGGATCCGGGGGAGGACTACTTCCGGGACCGCTGTGGAATACCGCCGGCGGTCTACTTCACGGCGCCGCGCCTTGCGGGCTGCTGCAGCGTATCCCGGAGTTGAAGGCGCGGGCCGAGCCCGGGGACCTTCTCGTCGGCACCATGGAGACCTGGCTCCGGCGTAAGGGCCGTGGTCATAGAAAGTACCTCTGCTCGGGGCATGGTGGATCTGTATATCCAGCAGGATGTTTCGATGGCGGTCCCGGGGACGACCGATGCCCCCGGGAACATGGGTGGCCTCAGTCGACATCGACCCAGTCGAGGGTGCGCTTGACGGCCTTCTGCCATCCGGCGTAGCCCTCGGCGCGCTCGTCGTCGCTCCACTCCGGATCCCACCGCTTGTCCTCGTTCCAGTTCGAACGCAGCTCGTCCGTGTTCTTCCAGAAGCCGGTCGCCAGACCGGCGGCGTAGGCCGCTCCGAGAGCGGTCGTCTCGGCGACGACTGGCTTGGAGACCGGCACCCCGAGAATGTCCGACTGGAGCTGCATGCACAGGTCGTTGGCGGTGACGCCGCCGTCGACCTTGAGCACCTCGAGCTCGACCCCGGAGTCCTTCTCCATCGCGTCGCTGACGTCCTTGCTCTGGTAGCAGATCGACTCGAGGGTCGCGCGAGCCAGGTGGGCGTTGGTGTTGAATCGGGACATCCCAACGATGGCGCCGCGTGCGTCCGACCGCCAGTAGGGTGCGAAGAGACCGGAGAACGCCGGCACGAAATACATCCCGCCGGTGTCCTTGACTTGGCTGGCCAGCCGCTCGATCTCGGAGGCGCCGGAGATGATGCCCAGCTGGTCGCGCAGCCACTGCACGGCGCTGCCGGTCACCGCGATCGAGCCCTCGAGCGCGTAGATGGGCTTGCTGTCACCGAACTTGTAGCCCACCGTGGTGAGCAGGCCGGCCTTGCTGCGGACCAGCTCCTCACCGGTGTTGAGGAGCATGAAGTTGCCCGTTCCGTATGTGTTCTTGGCCTCACCGGGGGAGAAGCACACCTGGCCAACGGTTGCGGCCTGCTGGTCGCCGAGGTCGCCGCTGAGTGGCACCTCCCCGCCGACCGGGCCACGCCGCAGCGTTGTCCCGTAGAAGTTCGGGTCGGAGCTGGGGCGGATCTCGGGGAGCATCGAGCGAGGGATGTCGAAGAAGGAGAGCAGCTCGTCGTCCCAGTCGAGGGTCTCCAGGTCCATCAGCATTGTGCGGCTGGCGTTGGTGACGTCGGTGACGTGCACACCGCCGTCGGTGCCCCCGGTGAGATTCCACAGCAGCCAGGTGTCGGTGTTGCCGAAGATCGCGTCACCCGACTCGGCGGCCGCGCGGACTCCCTTGACGTTGTCGAGCATCCACTTGATCTTGCCGCCGGAGAAGTAGGTTGCCGGAGGCAGGCCGGCCTTCCGGCGGATGACATCGCCCTTGCCCTCGCGTTCGAGCGCGGAGGCGATCCGGTCGGTCCGAGTGTCCTGCCAGACGATCGCGTTGTAGTACGGACGGCCGGTCTTCTTGTTCCAGACGACCGTTGTCTCACGCTGGTTGGTGATGCCGATCGAGTCCAGGTCCTTGGCGTCCAGATCGTGCTTGGCCAGTGTCGCCGCGATCACGGTCTGGGTACGGTCCCAGATCTCCAGTGGGCTGTGCTCGACCCACCCAGCCTGGGGCATGATCTGCTCGTGCTCCAGCTTGTGCTTGGCCACCTCGTTCCCTGCGTGGTCGAAGATCATGAATCGGGTGCTGGCCTGCGTCTTTCACGGGTTGAGGTGTGACGCGCGGTCGGGGGACGTGAAAGTGCCTGTGCTGTAAGAGATACTTGGGTTTGCGACAACTCAGGATCTCTACAGGACAGGCACTTTCAAGGTG
>NZ_VCQV01000023.1 GCF_007845645.1 Leekyejoonella antrihumi | reverse complement strand
ACTCGTGGAAACGCTGGGCAGACCAGCAGATACCGAACGCCCCGCAGCCACCCGCCCACCGTGAGCAGCCCCGGCACCGTCAAAGAGCCGATCCTGCCGATCACTCCACGGATCGAGGCTAAGACCCGCATCGTGCCGGTCCACGGTCGCCGTGGCAGTCCGCCCCGGACGATCCGTCAATCGGCGACGCGGTCGTTTGTCTCGTCGCCGGCGATGCTCCCGCATGCGGGCACCTATGTGGACCGGAGCGCGTGTATCCCTCTGCTGGAGCTGACGATTGCTGTTAGCGAGGCGAGGCATCCGACCGCAAGTGCAACGGCGACCGGGATCGCGCTGTTCGCGAGGGTTGCATCGCCTGCGATGAGTGCAGCTGCCAGCGAGCACCCCGTGAGGGCGGCGAGGGTGAGTGCCACCGCCGCGGTCAGACGAGTCGGGTTACGCAGCTCTGCCGCGCCCGGTTCCAACCGGGACAGCGCCAGGGCCGGACCAATGCCAAGGCAGCAGATGAACGCTGCGAAACCGATCAGCCATAGCACCGTGGCCGTGATGAAAAGCCCTGAAGGATGGGCGACCTGCTCCGCGCGGTTGTTGGAGGCTATGCCGAGCCAGAGAAGGCCAATTGCCTCGATCAGGCCGAGTGTCAGCGTAGGCATCAGAGGGCGCAGCGATGTCCAGGCGCGTGCTCGTACGGCGGGAACGACGATGCGGAACACCACTGACGCAGCACCAAGAAGCACAAGCGCCCAACCGAGGAAGAAGAGCACATCGGCGATGCCCAGTAGGGTGCGGACGCTGCTCGAGGTGCCGGCCGAAGGCGGGTCCAGGAGCGCGCGGTTCATCGCTGGGACTATGAGAAAGCCGGCGCACCAGGTGACCCAGGTGGTTGCTGTCGTGGCTCGTAATCGACCTTCTATGCCGTGGCAGGGTGGCTGGGCCCAGGCACGGATGGCCCCGTACAACAAATCGATGCTCGTCCTTGAGGTGGCCGGCAGATCCTCGACGAGCCCTGACAACTCTTTCCCGTACCGGGCCCGAAACGATGGCGGGTACGCGCGCAGCGCCAGGCTGGTTAGTGCAGTCATGGCTGAACCGTTCGAAGCTGAGTGAGCCCGCGTACAGCGAAGGCGCGCATTGCCTCCAGACGTTGGGCCAGCAGCGCCGAGCCGGCAGCGGTGATCTCATACGGTCGACGCCGATCCTCCTCGGGCAACGCCCGGACGTGACCACGCTGTTCCAAGCGAGCCAGCGCCGCGTAGAGCGTGCCCGGCCCGAGCGTGATCCCCACCGCGTCTTCGGTGTCCTGCACGATCGCGTACCCGTGCTTAGGCCCCGACACCAAACTTCCCAAGATCAGTAACGCGGGATCCGACCACGCCACGTCATCCTTACGTCGAGCCATGTCACTACCTCCGTTTCCCGTAGTACGTGAAACGTAGCATACTCCCGCTCACCCGTCTTCGTGGTCGCGGTGCTGAGTGATGTTCAGCTTGGTGGAGTGTGATTGACCATCCAGCGAATTCCGTAGCGATCCAGGGTGACGCCCCAGTACGCACCCCACGGCATCTGTGCCATCGGGGATCCTTCGGAGCCACCGGTCGACAGGGCGGCGTAAAGCCGGTCTGCCTCCTCGGTGTTGTCTGTGTCGACACACAGCGTGGTGTTGTTGCCGATCCGGGTCTGCTGGCCCATCGACTCGAGCATGTCGGTGGCCATCAGCACGTGTCCGGCAGCGATGGGTAGCTCGGCATGCATCACCAAGTGCTGCTCGTCAGCAGGAAGGTCACCGGGCCCGACGGCGGGCATGTCCGAATAACGGATCAGGCTGGAGATCTTCGTGCCGAAGGTCTCCGCGTAGAACGTGCACGCTTCCTCCGCCTGGCCATTGAAGTTCAGGTAGGTGTTCACACGGGCCATCGGGTGCCTCCTTGCTCAAGGGCGCGGTAGCGCCCTACCGACATCCAGGATGACAGCGACGCCACCGTGAAGGCAATGGTTTCCGTCGGCTGAGCCGACGGTCACCCGCCCCGGCAAGCGGGTCGCCATCGTTCACCGGTCGGACCAGTGCAGAGCCGAGACCATCCACTGGGCAAGCGCGGCCTGTTCGGGCCGACCCGCGCTGCGTGGAGCGAACCGTGGTACGGATGGTGGGGTTCTGAGCCGCCCCATCACGCCCCCGTCTTCGTGCTCACTCACCACGCCCGCGAACCGATCGAGATGGCGGGCGGGACCACTTCCACTTCGCCACCGGCTTCGAGCCCGTCGAGGTGCTCCACTCGCCGCTCACAACCCATATCCGGTGCCGCAGACGCAGCGAGGGCTGAGTAGCAACTGCCCTCGGGCGTCGCAGACGAGCCCTCCTCAACTGGACGGCGGCTGATCCAGGTCATGGCCGGCGTGTTCGCTCGCAGCCAGATTTTGATACATCACGTGCAGGCCGACCAGGCCATGCTCTCGGTGATTGAAAGCCTGCGGCACCGTGGTGAGGATGTGAAAGCCCAACGCCTCCCACAGATGAACCGCGCCAGTATTGGTCTCGACGACCGCGTTGAATTGCATGCTGCGGTAGCCCGCCGAACGAGCCCACTGCAAAACCTCCTCGCCCAGCGCACGGCCCACGCCCCGACCGGAGTGCCTTGGATCAACCATGAAGCTGGCGGTGGCGACGTGCGAGCCGCGGCCGGGCCGGTTCGGGCCCATCTTGGCCGAGCCCAGGACGAGGTCGCCCTCGACAGCCACCACGGTCCGGCCCGGACGCTGCTCCATCCACCATGGCCGGGCCTGTTCGAACGAGAGGTGCTCGGGGTAGGCATAGGTGTTGCCTGCGGCGACGATGGCGGAGAAGAACGGGTAGATGCTGGCCCAGTCCTGGTCCGCGGCGTCTCGAATGATCACGATCGAGACTGTAGTCAGAGGACCCGGGACCAGGCCAGTGCCACCCCGGTAGCGGCGACGGGAACGTCGTCGCCGGCAGCGGCAAGCGCATCATTCGCGCCCAGATGAACCTGCGGACCGGCACCGTCACCACCTACAAGGAAGTTCGCCAACCCGAAGGGACTGCTGTCCGTCAACTGACACCGCCCGAAGAACGGGCATCCGCCGGGTAGCCTGAGGTATCCGCCAGGGTGAGGAGCGAAAATGCCGATCAGCACCCGGTTCAGCGAACGCTTCGGTCTTCGCCATCCCGTGATGCTCGCGCCGATGGCGACGGTCGCGGACGGGCACTTGGCCGCCTCGGTCACCGCCGCGGGCGGGCTGGGCACGGTCGGTGGAGGCTACGGCAACGCCGACTGGTTGGAGCGCGAGCTGACCGCGGCCGGTCCGCATGCCGCCTGCGGGTTCATCACCTGGTCACTGGCCGAGCAACCCCACCTCCTTGACCTCGCGCTGGCCCACGCACCGGCCGGACTCGTGCTGTCCTTCGGCGACCCCGCCCCATTTGCCAATGCGATACGGGGCGCAGGGATCCCACTGATCTGCCAGGTGCAGACCCTTGCGTTGGCTCAGTCCGCGCTCGACGCCGGTGCCGACGTGCTGGTTGCGCAGGGTGCCGAGGCGGGCGGCCACGGCGCGGCCCGGGGCACCTTCGCCCTGGTGCCGGCGGTGGTGGACCTGGTCCACCACCAGTCACCGGACACCTTGGTGCTGGCGGCCGGAGGGATCGCCGACGGGCGGGGCCTGGCCGCTGGGCTGATGCTCGGCGCGGACGGTGTGCTGGTCGGTAGTCGGTTCTATGCATCGGTCGAGTCTCCGGTGCCGGCGGAGCTCAAGCAGCGAGTCGTCCGGACCGGGGGCGACCAGACGATGCGCACCACCGTGTTCGACGTCGCTCGCGGTTTGGACTGGCCGCAGCCCTTCGATGCACGGGTGGCCGGCAACCAGTTCACCGATGACTGGCATGGCGCGGAGGCCGAGCTCGCGAGGTCGGCGCCCGCCCAGATGGCCCGCTACGAGCAGGCGGTCGCCGACCACGACCCGAGCGTCGCAGCGGTGTTCACCGGCGAGGACGCCGACCTGATCCACGAGGTCGAGCCGGTCGCGACGCTGATCGAACGAATGGTCCACGATGCCGAGCGCACGCTGCGCACGGCCGCCGGGCAATGCACTGACTCTGCCACCTGAGAGCGCCGCCACCCACTGCGCCAGACATCTACATAGATGACGAATATAGTGTGGGTATGAGGTTGGCTCCGCGGCTCGCGCAAGCAACCGAGACGATCGAGGCAACGCGCATGCACCGGGAAGTCCCCAGCAAGGTCACCACCACGTCTACGACGAAGCAGGTCTCGTGACCGTCTCCGGGGCCGGCGGCGCTCCGCCCAGCCCGTTCCGCCAGCCGAAGGCCGTCTGGGCAGTCGCATTCGCCTGCGTGATCTCGTTCATGGGTATCGGCCTGGTCGACCCGATCCTGCCGTCGCTGGCCGGCGAGCTGCACGCCAGCCCCAGCCAGGTGGAGCTGCTGTTCACGAGCTACCTGGTGGTCACCGCAGTCATGATGCTCGTCACCGGCTGGGTGTCCAGCCGGCTCGGCGCCAAGCGCACCCTGGTCGCCGGGCTGGTGCTGATCGTGATCTTCGCGGCAGCGGCCGGCTCGTCCGGCGGGATCGACGGCATCGTCGGGTTCCGGGCCGGCTGGGGCCTGGGCAACGCCCTGTTCATCGCCACGTCGCTGTCGGTGATCGTCAGCTCGGCCAGCGGCGGGTTCACCGGCGCGATCGTGCTGTATGAGTCGGCGCTGGGCATCGGCATCGCCTCCGGGCCCATCCTCGGCGGCGAGCTCGGTTCCATCAGCTGGCGGGCGCCGTTCTTCGGGGTCGCCGCGCTGATGGCCATCTCGCTGATCGCGACCCTGGTGCTGCTGCCCAAGACGCCCGCGCCGGCGCGCAAGGAGAGCATCACCGAACCGATCAAGGCCCTGAGGCGCCGCAGCCTGGCGACGACGAGCGCCGTCGGACTGCTCTACAACTGGGGCTTTTTCACGATGCTCGGCTACTCGCCGTTCCTGATGCGCCCGATCTCCCCACCACAGCTCGGCCTGGTGTTCTGCGGCTGGGGCATCCTTGTTGCGATCTTCGCGATCTGGGGCGCACCGCGGCTGCGGCGCCGGTTCGGCACGCCGAAGACGCTCTACGTCAACTTCGTGCTGATGGCCATCGACATCGCCGCCATCGGCGTCTGGTGGGACCACAAGACGGTGGTGATCGCGGCGGTGATCATCTCGGGCGCGTTCATCGGAATGAACAACACCCTGGTGACCACGGCGGTCATGAGCATCGCGCCGGTCGAGCGCCCGGTCGCATCGGCAACCTACGGCTTCGTGCGGTTCATCGGCGGAGGGCTCGCGCCGTTCGTAGCCAGCAAGCTGGTCGAGCACTACAACGCGACACTGCCATTCGTCATCGGTGCCGGCACCCTCGTGGCCGCCGCGCTGGTGCTGGCCACCGTGCACCGTCAGCTGGACGCGGTCGACCGCGGGCAGGTCATCCAGCCCGAGCCGGTCGATCGGGACCTCGATGCACGCGGAGTCAGTGACCGGCCCGCCAGCGTCTGACCCCGGCCCGTTCCGGCCCGATGGGTCTGAGGCGATCTGTTCGGCTCGTGACACAAGGTCATTCGGCGCCTCTGAGACACCACCAAATGGACGACAGTCCGCCGGCGATAAAGTTGCGGTATCCGCTACCAGACTCGAGTGCCTACACATGCCTGTATACGAAAGCCTGACCGAGATCGTCGGTCGCACTCCCCTGCTCGCACTTAACCGCTTCGCGCCGGACAACCCTGCGCGGCTGCTCGCCAAGCTCGAGTTCTACAACCCGCTGGCGAGCATCAAGGATCGAACGGGACTCTCCATTGTGCGCGCGGCCGAGGCCGACGGCCGGCTCAAACCGGGCGGGACGATCGTGGAGGCAACCTCCGGAAACACCGGCATCGCGCTCGCCTGGATCGGCGCAGCGCTGGGCTACCGAGTCGTGCTGGTGCTGCCGGACGACATGTCCCAAGAGCGGCTCCTGCTGCTGCGCGCCCTGGGCGCCGAGGTCGAGTTCACGCCGGGCGCCGATGGTATGGCCGGCTCCAACGGGCGGGCCAATGAGATCATCGAAGCCGACCCGACGGCCTTCTTGTCCGGCCAGGGCGGCAATCCGGCCAACCCGGCCATCCACGAGGCGACGACGGGGCCGGAGATCTGGGCCGACACCGAAGGCGAGGTCGACGTCATCGTCGCTGCCACCGGCACCGGCGGCAGCCTGTCGGGAACGGGTCGCTTCCTGCGCACCAAGAACCCGGGCGTGCAGATCATCGGCGTCGAGCCGAACGAGGCACCGGTGCTCAACGGTGGCGCCTGGCAGCCACACAAGATCCAGGGCATCACCGGCGGCGACGGTGTGCCGCCGACCACGGACATGGAGCTCATCGACGAGGTCGTCCGGATCCCGCAGGACACCGCGATCGAGGTTGCGCGGGAGGCGATGCGGATCGAGGGCCTGATGGTCGGAATCTCGTCCGGGGCGGTGTTGGAAGCCATGCGTCGACTCGGCCGGCGTCCTGAACTGCAGGGCAAGACGATCGTCGGCCTCCTCGCGGACACCGGCGAGCGGTACCTGTCCACCGAGCTGTTCGACCACGTCCGGTCCTGACCGTCGAAAGACTGTCGCGTAATGGAACACCTCGCAGGTCCGGCCCCGCTGTGGGAACCGACCGATCAGACTGTCGCAGGCGCGCGGGTCACCGCGTTCCGTCATTTCGCGCAACACCGCACTGGGCGTGAGCTTCCCGACTACGACGCGCTGTGGACGTGGTCGACCACGGACCTCGCCGAGTTCTGGTCGGCCGTCTGGGACTACTACGGCGTCGGTGAGATGTTCGGCGCCTACCGGAAGGTCCTGGACGACGAACGGATGCCCGGCTCGCGGTGGTTCACCGAGGCACGAGTCAACTTCGCGGAATACGCCTTGTCGAAGGGCGCGGCGGCCGAGGTGGCCATCGCCGGCGCCACCGAGTCCGGTGGGCGCATCGAGCTGACGTGGGCGCAGCTGCGTGCCCAGGTGGCGTCCGTGGCTCAGTGGTACCGCGATCGTGGTGTGGGACGCGGCGACAGGGTCGTCGGCTACCTGCCCAACATCCCGGAGGCCATCGTCGCGATGCTCGCGGCCGCCGCCATCGGCGCGATCTGGTCGAGCGTCGGGCAGGACTACGCCCCCGCGGCCGCCACGGACAGGTTCGGCCCGTTGGAACCGCGCGTGCTCGTCACGACGGACGGCTACCGGTATGCCGGTGCGGAGCTGGACCGCCGCCAGGCGATCACGCAGGTGCTGGCCGGGCTGCCCACAGTGACCGATGCCCTCGTCATCGAACGGCTCACCGATGGCCACCTCGACCATCCGGGAGTGGGGCACTGGGCCGACGTGGTTGCGCAACCTGCCGAGCCGTACTTCCTGCGAGTCGGCTTCGACGGCCCGTTGTGGGTGCTCTTCTCTTCCGGGACAACAGGATTGCCCAAGGGCATGGTGCAGTCCCACGGAGGCATCCTGCTCGAGCAGCTGAAACTGTTGGGTCTGCACGCGGACCTGGGGCCGCAGGATCGCTTCTTCTGGTTCACCTCCCCGTCCTGGGTCATGTGGAACATTCAGCTCTCCGGGCTCCTGACCGGTGCGAGCGTCGTCTGCTACGACGGGTCACCGACGTATCCGGATGCACGCACCCTCTGGCGGCTGGTCGCCGACCTGCGCGTGACCAGCTTCGGCTCCAGTCCCGGTTATCTGCAGGCATCTCGCGATGTCGGCATGCGGCCTGCCATCGACCTGGACCTGTCGGCATTGCGTGCACTGTGGGCGACCGGGTCCCCTATCAGTCCCTCCACCCACGCCTGGGCCGTCGAAAGTTCGGGAGGGCTGCCGTTGTTCTCGATCAGCGGCGGCACCGACATCTGCAGCGCGTTCTGTGGCGGCGTCCCCACCCGGCCGATCTGGCCCGGCGAGCTCTCGGTCCGCAATCTCGGTGTCGCCATGGACGCCTGGGACCCGGCTGGGCAACCGCTGCGTGACATCGTAGGGGAGCTGGTCATGACCCGTCCGCTGCCGTCGATGCCGGTGTCATTCTGGAACGACCCGGCGGGTATTCGCTACCACGACTCCTATTTCGACGCCTACCCCGGCGTGTGGCGGCACGGCGACTGGATCACGGTGACCGACCGCGGCAGCGTGGTCATCCACGGTCGCTCCGACGCCACGCTCAACCGGCATGGCGTGCGAATGGGCAGCGCCGACATCTACCACGTCGTCGAGGACATCGACGACGTCCAGGAGTCGCTGGTCCTCGGGATCGAGCAGCCCGACGGGGGCTACTGGATGCCGCTGTTCGTGGTGCCGACCAGTGGGTCAACCCTCGATGACGCCCTGCGAGACCGCATTCGCGCGGCGATTCGCCAGAAGGTGTCACCTCGTCATGTGCCGGACGAGATCATCCAGCTCGCGGCGCTCCCGCACACGCGCACCGGCAAGCGGCTCGAGGTGCCGCTCAAGCGGATCCTTCAAGGTGCATCGACCGGCGAGGTGCTGCAACGCACGGCCGTGGACGATCCCGACCTGCTGCAACCGTTCCTCGACCTGGCCAGAGCACGCCGGACAGAGGCATCTGCGGCCTCCACCTGAGTCTCACGAAGTCGTGCTGTCGGACCAACAGGACTCGACAGCCGCGGACCGACCCAATGTCCCGACATACCAGGGACTGTGGACCCATGCCGTGCGCCGACTCCTGTTCGTGTGACACCTCACCTCGTCGGGCTCCACGGGTGACCACGCCGTGCGTCGGACACCCGATTGCGGCGTTTCAGGAGGTGAAGGTACATTTCTACCAGGTCCGGTAGAAAGGTATATTTGTGGGTCTCAACATCAAGAACGAGCGAGTGCACGCGCTCGCAAAAGAGGTGTCCCGACGCACCGGCAAAACCCAGACGAGCGCGATCGAGGAGGCACTGGAACGCATGCTGGAGCAGTTGGCGAGCGCCGAGGGCGACGCTGCACGGCACGACCGACTGCGGCGACTGGTCATCGATGCACAGGCTGCCGCCGACAGTGAGAGCGAGCCGGCTGCGCGACAGCTGCAGAATGATCTGTATGACGAGCACGGCCTACCGAAGTGATCGTCGACACCTCGGTCCTGGTCTGCCTGCATGAGGGCGAGCCGGATGCCGATCAGTTCCTGTCCGCCATGCTCGACGCCACACACCTGCGGATGTCTGCCGGCACCCTCATCGAGACGTGCCTCGTTCTCGACTCACGAGCGCCCCTGCGCACGTCCCGGCGGCTCGACCAACTGCTCGCCGATCTACAGCTGACGGTCGTCCCGGTCGACGAGGAGCAGGCGGTGATCGCACGCGCCGCCTATCGCGACTACGGGAACGGCTCAGGACATCCCGCCGGCCTGAACTTTGGCGACTGCTTCGCCTACACACTCGCGAGACTCACCCGGGAACCCCTCCTGTTCAAGGGCGACGACTTCAGCCACACCGATATCACCGCAGCCCTGCCTCGATAACGATCGCACAGAGGAGTTCCGCGTCATGGACGCTATTTCGAGGTGGGTGCCCAACCGGCGAGATTGACCTGGGCCCTGTGGTGCTCGCCCTTCTCGATCAGGTCGACCACTCCAAGGGCATAGTCCGCGGCGGAGATCGCGCCGCCGTCCTCGGGCTGGACCGCGATGTCGTCGCCGAGCCGATAGCGGCGGAGTCGTTCGCTGGGCAGGTGTGCGCCGAACTCGAGCGCCGGGCTCACGAAGACCCAGTCGAGCGTCGCTGGAGTAGCCGGGAGGTCCTCAATGATGAGCGCGGCTCCGGCGAGGATCTCGTCGTGCAGCTCTGCGGGGACACCGCTGAGGTCGGTGACGAAGCGATCCGCGTCGGGCGCCGGGCGCAGCGACGAGTAGCCGCCGACCACGAACAGGCGCGCGCCGGCGGCGTCGGCCAGCCGTGCGATGGTGCGGTAGGCGTCGCGAAAGGCTCCGGCCAGCGGGCCGCGTGGGGCGAGTGCGCCCACGACAACGTCTGCGCCGCCGATGGGTGCCGCGAGCGTTGCCTCGACGGTGGCGTCGCCTTGGACATAGGTCACGTTCGGAACTGGCAGGTCGGGAAGCTCGCGGCTCAGTGCGGTGACCCGATGACCGCGAGCAGCGGCCTCCGCGACGATGGCCGAGCCGGCATAGCCGGTGCCGCCGATGACGGTGATGCGTGACATGAGGTGTCTTTCTACGGGACGGGTGGCGTCGGACGACGCCCTTGGTTACCGTATGAGTGCAGGTCTCCAATGGGAAGAAGGCACTTTGTGGTAACCACCTCGGTCGAGCCCCCGCTTCGCGGCAGTCCCTACCGCGCTGGCTGCCCGACCCGCCGCATCCTGGATCGCATTGGCGACCGCTGGACGGTCCTCATCGTGGGCGCCCTCTGGGACGGCAGCGCTCGCTTCTCGGAGTTGCGCCGACGCATTGAGGGCATCTCGCAGAAGATGCTCACCCAGACCCTCCGCGGGCTCGAACGGGACGGCCTCGTGCGTCGCACCGTCTACCCCGAGGTTCCGGTCCGTGTCGAGTACACGCTCACCGAGGCGGGCCGCTCCCTACGCGAGCCGCTGCGCGCGCTGGAGGAATGGTCGATCACGCACCTCGGTGACGTATCGGCGTCGCAAGAAGCCTACGACCGCGCGGACTGACTTCTCCTGGCTCGACCTGGCCGATGACCAACTCGGCCGGCTCGACGGGCGACAGCTCTCGAGCCGCAATCGCGGGCAAACGCAGCGTCTCGGGATTGACGGAGGGCCCGCGTGTATTCCCTTGCAGCTCCTATCGATACGAAATCTGGACGCACTGTTGCGGCCGATCTTGTCAGGCGAAGGACCCCCACCGACACGCACACCGCTGAGCAAGTCAGGGACTCCCCTGCATGCAGTGCGTCACCCAATCGTCTTGACCTGTGGCCAAAGGCGTTTCCACGACTCAGTCCGTCCGGAGCACGACCGTACTGGAGCTCCGGCCTCGGAGTTGTCGACGCCGCGGGGCTGTGCAGCCTGGCCCGCAGGGTGCAGCCGGCAAACCACGAACGCAGCTACCAGGATGCCGCAGCGGAACCGGCGCCGCAGCCGCCGGCGCGCCCAGTCCAGCACGGGTTCCGCTCCGGCAGCCACCAAGGCGGGATAGAACGCCGCCGGATAGTAGGCCTTGCCCCGCCGTTGGCGATGTTCTGGGCGACGACCAGCTGCGGCCACCCGTGCGTTGCCTGCCAGACGAGGTTCGGTGCGGCGAGCACGACCGCGATCAGTGTCCCCACCGACGGCTTCGCACCGGTCAACGGACGCCCGGGGCCGCAGATCAGGATGCCGCCAAGGCAACAGATCAGCACCAGAGAGGCAAGCACCTTGATCTCCATGGCAACCCCAGTGAGCACACCGAAGCCGATCCACGGGGACCACCGTTGCGGTGTCGCCTGCCACGCCTTGACCAGCATCCACAGGACCGCTGCGGCGGTCAGCATGTCGAAGGTGGTGGTCTCGAACAAATGCCCGGTCGCGGGGACGATCGCGAGCATAGCGGTCGCCCCCGATGCCGCAACCTGATGAGCTCGCGAGCCCCCCCATGTCCCGGGCGATCAGGGCGGCGACCACGGTGTAGCCACCGACGGCCATCGCGGGAAGGATTCGGAACGCCCAGAGATTGGCGCCCACCACCACATTCCACCCGGCAGCAAGGTAGGGCACCAGCATCGGACTGTCCGGGGCAGCCACCGCAGGGTGCTGGCCGGTGACCACGAAGTAGTACTCGTCCCGGTGAAAGCCGTACCGCCCGGCCACCGTCAGCACACCGGCCACCAAGACTCCGGCGATCACCAGCACTCCGGCCGGAGGGC
Source organism: Leekyejoonella antrihumi (assembly GCF_007845645.1). Lineage (GTDB taxonomy): Bacteria > Actinomycetota > Actinomycetes > Actinomycetales > Dermatophilaceae > Leekyejoonella > Leekyejoonella antrihumi. The sequence continues at coordinate 78,993 of NZ_VCQV01000023.1, read as the reverse complement.
GCCGCACGGCAGCGTTCCCGGCTCGGACCGTCACTCCCTCAGCGTAGTCACAGAGCCTGCGTGTATGCGGAGTAGTCGAGCGCGCCCGGAGCAAAACCTGCTCTGGTGTAGAGCCGCCCGGCGGCCGAGTCTGCCTCGGCGACGATCACCAGTTCCTCGACGCCCCGATCGAACCCCCACTCCGCGGCGACACTCAGCAGGTGGCGCGCCAGACCCCGACGCCGATGCCCGACTGCGGTGAGGACCGACTGGTATCGGGCGCAGTCGCCGAGGTCGACGATGCCGAGCGATGCGGCGAGCGCGCCCTCCGGGGTGAACGCACCGAACCAGGCCGCCTGCTGACGGTCCACCAGGTCCCGCCGCGCGGCAACCTGATTGGCCATAAAGCTGCGGTACTCATCCGCCGGATACTCACCGGTCAGGTCGTTTTCGGCAAGCTCGCCCGCAGTCCGGGCACCCCAGTCCAGATCGGACAGCAGCGGCCGAACCGCATACCCCTGGGCCAGCGGCGTGACTGCGGGCGCCATCCGACACGTCAGCGACTCCGCCACCTCGATCTTGAGACCGTCCCGCGCCCACGAGGCTCCCTCGGGTCTGCGAGGCAGCCCTATCGCGCGATGGGCCGCCTGAGGGAATTCGGCTTCAAAGACCTGCAGCCAGTGTGCACTGTCGTCGACGTCGCCACTGACCACCTGCACAAAGTTGCCCCAGTGATAGACCGGGTTGGTCGGCGTGCGCACCACAAGGTGGTCGCCACGGGCCTCGATCGTCGTGCCGGTGAGCACCGCTATGCGCAGATCCGTGCGGGTCGACGACGGCAGGTGCTTGAGCATCGCACCAACCTAGCAAGGCGGATGCCGCGGAGTCGCGGGGTTTAGTGCGCACGCGGGCTTCCTTCCGCGACGTCCGTGCACTTCACCAACAGGACTCGCCAACCTCAGTCGGCGAATCCCGGTATTCCGGGCCTGATCTCAACATCCGCGAGCACGACTCCTGTCCGGATGACGCACGAAGGCGAGCCCGAGGCCGACCCGTAAGCCATTGCCGCCGGTGCCTGCCTGGACTAGCCTTGGCACTCGATCACCAGTTCGGGAGGACTTCATGGGCATCGCCGCCAGGTGCGACGGCTAGCGCGGGCATTGCCGTCTCATGGAGCCGCATCAGCTCAGCCGGACGCAGGCTCGCCGCATCGCGGTGCAGGCTCAACTGCTCGACGCCCCCCTTCGTGACGACCTGCTGGACGTGGTGCGGCACCTGACACTGGTGCAGGTCGAGCCCACAGCGGCGGTTGCGCCCAGCGCGGACCTGGTGATGTGGAGCAGGTTGGGCGCGGCCTACCACCCGGGCGACCTCGACGCGGCCCACCTGCGCGGGTCACTGGTTGAGCTGCGAGCCCGACTGCGACCCGCACCCGATATCGCGCTCTACCGGGCCGAGATGGCAGCCTGGCCAGGAGTGGGCGAGCAGCTGAAGTGGCAGACCGATCAACGCGACTGGGTCCTGGCGAACGACGACTGCCGGCGCGACATCCTCCAGGTGCTCTACGACGACGGTCCGTTGCCGTCTATCGCGTTGCCCGACACGACCCTTGTGCCGTGGGCATCCAGCGGCTGGACCAACGACCGCAATGTGCGCACCCTCCTGGATCTGATGGTGCAACGCGGCGAGGTGGCGCGGGCCGGCTATGACGGGCGCACGCCGCTGTGGGACCTCGCCGAGCGGGTGTATCCCGATGAGCCTGCGGTGCCGCTGCGTGAGGCGAATCGGATCCGAGCGGTCCGCACCCTGCGCGCCCTGGGGATCGCCCGCTCGCGCACCGTCCGCCTGAAGGACGAGCTCGAGCAGGTCGGCTCGGTCGGCGAACCCGCGGTGATCGATGGCGTGCGAGGCACCTGGCGTGTCGACCCGGCCTACCTGGATCGTCCGTTCAAGGGCCGGACCGTGCTGCTCTCACCGCTCGACCGTCTGGTCTTCGACCGCAAACGGATGGCCGAGATCTTCCAATTCGACTACCAGTTAGAGATGTACAAGCCTGCCAGCACACGACGTTGGGGATACTGGGCGCTCCCGATCCTGCACGGCGACCGCCTTGTCGGCAAGGTCGACGCCACCACAGACCGCAAGGCCGGGGAACTGCGCATCAACGCCATCCACGAGGATGTGCCCTTCAGCAAGACCCTGGCCACGAAGGTCCGCACACAGCTGAGAAGCCTGACCGACTGGCTGGACGTGGACCTCGCTCGACTCGGATAGAACGTACCTACCCGCGGTCCAGGCAGGTACAGACGCAGGCGCGGTTGCCCTCCGGATCGGCCAGGACCACGAACGACGGCGCCTCGCTGTCGTCGACCACCCGGCCACCGGCGGCGACGGCCGCGGAGATGCGCTGCTCGGCCAGGTCATGCGGCACCCATACGTCCAGGTGAATGCGCTGACGTGGAGTCTCGTGGGCGTCGGTGTGCTGAAACCAGAGCAACGGGACCCGGCCGTTGCCGTCTTGCACGTCGTCGCCGTCCACGTTGTCAGCGCTTCCGGTCAGCAGCGCCGCCCAGAACGGGCCGGCCCCCGCGGCATTCGCCGTGTCGAGCGCGAACTCGATCTCGGCGAGCGCGGCCGGCTGGGACTCGATCCCTTGCTGCCGGGCGATGTCACTGATCTTCCGCGCAAGGTCGACGTCTCGCTGAGTGATGCCCGAGGCGTCGTGGCTGATCAGCTTCAGATCGACATACGGGTAGGTGAGCGTGACGTCCGGATGATGGTTCGCCTCCTCCGCCGCCGCACCGACGGCCGTGACGAAGGCCAGTCCGGCCATGAAGTCGCCGGTCGCGAATCGCGCGTGCAGCGCTTGCGCGAGCCTGCGCCAGTCGGCCAGGTTGGAGTCGAGGATCTGCGTGACGGTGAGCGTATCCATCACCTCAGTATGGCCGCATGGCCTCCAGGACGGAACCGGCCGGCCAGGATGCAGCACCGGCTACGACGAGCCAAAGGGGTCAGGCTGCACCCACGACATTGGACCGGACACCGAGCTCGTCCAGCACCGATCCGATCTGGCTCGGTAGATCCACGACATGAGCGCCTGCGGCGGTCAGTGCGCTCGCCTTGGACTCGCCACTTCCGCGGGTTCCGGTGATGATGGCGCCGGCGTGGCCCATCCGGGTGTTGGGCGGCGCGCTTCGCCCGGCGATGAAGGCCACCACCGGTTTTGACATCTCGGCAACGTAGTCGGCGGCCTCCTCCTCCATGACCCCTCCGATCTCTCCAACCAGCACCACCGCCTCGGTCTGCGGGTCCTGATCCAGGGTGCGCAGTGCGTCCAGAGTCGTCGTGCCGAGGATGGGGTCCCCGCCAATCCCGATAAAGGCCGATTGCCCGTAGCCGTCAGCGACCAGGTTGAGGCAGACAAGGGTGCCCAGGCTTCCACTGCGCGAGAGCACACCGACGTTGCCTGGCTGGAAGATGTTGGCTGCCAGCCCCGGCATGATTCCCACAGCCGACTCCCCGGGAACAACAAGGCCCGCCGTGTTTGGACCCAACACTTGAGCACCGGCATCGACCGCCTCCGCCAGGATGCGCATCGTGTCCTGGTACGGAACGTGTTCGGTCAGCAGGACGATCTTTCGCACGCCCGCATGAATCGCGTCGAGGGTTGCACCGGCCGCGGCCATCGGCGGCACGAAGAGCACGCTCACGTCCAGTTTGTGGTCTCGAGCGGCCTCGCAGGCCGAGTTGTAGACCGGGACACCGTCTACGCGACGGCCGCCCTTCCCCGGGCTCGAACCGGCGACGATGTTGGTGCCGCACGCCTTCATTCGAGCGCTCCAGAACGTACCCTGCCCGCCGGTGAGGCCCTGCACGATCACTGACTCGTTCCCGTTCACCAGCATCAGGCCACCTCTTCCGGTAGAGCAGCAGCGTCGACCGCTGCCTTCACTGCGTCATCCATCCGGTCGTAGGGCTCGATGCCCAGCCGGTCCCGCACCATCGCGATGGCCTCTTCCTCACCGGTTCCGTGAATGGAGAAAGAGACCGGGATCGATGGCTTCAGCTCTTGCAGCGCGTTGACCACACCCTCGGTCATGACGTCGGTCCGAGCGAATGCCCCACAGAAGTTGACGACCAGACTCTTGACCGCCGGGTTGGTCAGGACCAGCTCCAGAGCGGGCGTGGCCTTGGTGTAGGCATCGCCACCGATCTCGAGGAAGTTCGCCGCCCGTCCGCCGTAGTAGGCCACGGCATCGAGCGTGGTCATGGTCAGGCCGGCCCCATTGGCCAGGACACCGACGCTGCCATCCAGCTCGATCAACGCCAGTCCGGCGTCGCGGGCCGCTCGCACCCGGTCGGTCCGCTCGTCCGGCAGCTCATCGGTCAGGTCCCGCACCAGGTCTCTGTGGCGAGCAAGCGCCCCCGGATCGAGTGAGATCTTGGCGTCCAGAGCCACAACGGTGCCGCCGGCGGTCAGCACCAGAGGGTTGACTTCGACAAGTTCCGCATCGACGTCGCTGTACAGCTGGTAGAGCCGCATCAGCGCCCGACCGACCGCGGCCTGCTCGCTCGCGGCGAGGTCAGTTTCGGCGAGCAGCAGCGCTGCATCGGCCGCCGTGAAGCCCTTCCGGACGTCGATCGCGCAGCGCTTCACGGAGTCCGGCGTCGCGCTGCTGACCTCCTCGATGTCCATTCCACCCTGGGTCGAGAAGATCACCGTCGGCTTCTTGCTGGCGGCATCGTTCAGCACTGCTGCGTACAGCTCTCGGGCGATGTCCGCGCTCTGCTCGACAAGTAGTGAGCTCACCCGATGCCCGGCGACTTCGGCGCCGAGCAGATCCTCCGCGGCCGAACGGACCTCTGCGACCGAGGTGGGAAAGCGGATCCCGCCGGACTTCCCTCGCTTTCCGGCCGGAATCTGACTCTTCAGAACCAGATTCGGCCCTAGCGCGCTCGCTGCTTCGGCAGCCTCATCCGGCGTGACGACGACAGTGCCACGAGGTGTGGTTAGCCCGGCATCGCGGAGAAGTCGCTTGCCCAGGTGTTCGAGAAGATTCATCAGGTCACCGTCCGTGCCGTTGAAGGTAGGTGTCGAACAGGTCGCGCTCGGACGGCGTTCGAGGTGGTATCACCCGCACGAGCCGCGTGATATTGAGGAAGTTTCGGAACGACAGGTTGTCCGAGATGCTGTTTCCCGCCCAGGTGCCGGCACCCATCGTGAGGGTGAACTCCAGGCCGTTGTCGTGTCCGCCGCCGGTGCCGAAGCAGTGCGCCTGGTTGACAAGCACTCTGGCCACCTGGAGACGCTCGGCCACCTTGCGCGCTCGAGCCTCGTCATTCGTGTGGATCCCACACGAGTGGCCGGCCCCCTGATAGTTGAGGATGCGCTGGATCCGATCGAGCGCGGTGTCGAGGTCATCGAATCGATAGACGGTCAGCACGACCGACAGCTTCTCGCCGGAGAACGGTGAGTCCGGCCCCACCCCGTCCTCCTCCACCAGGAAGAATGCCGCTTCCTGCGCACGAGGGTCGGTCAGTCCGGCCAGCGCGGCAATGCGTGCAGGCGGCTGAGCCGTTACGGCCGAGGAGAGCTTGCCGTCCTGCCACATGACCTTCTGCAACTGGCGCTTCTCTGATGCGCTGAGCAGATAGCCCCCCTCCTTGCTCAACGCCTCCAGGCACTGCGCGTAGACGTCTTCGTGGATGTGCAGTGAGTTCTCCGAGGAGCAGCTCGTCGCGTAGTCGAAGGTCTTGCTGAGCCGCACCTGCGCCGCGCTGGCTGCGATGTCCGCGCTGAAGTCGATGATGACCGGAGCGTTCCCCACCCCCACGCCGATTGCCGGCTTGCCACTGGAATACGCCGCCTTGACGTTCTTCTGCGAACCCGTCACAACCGACAGATCACACTGCCGCATGAGCTCGTACGTCTTGTCCTTTGTCGGTGAGGTGATCATCTGGACCAGGTCGCGCGGCGCACCGAGCTTGTCGAGCTCGGTATGGATGTAGCCGACGAGCTCAGCGCAGGTCGACGCGCCCTTGGGCGATGGCGACAGGATGACCGCGTTCCGGCCTTTGAGGATCATCATCGTCTTGTTCGCCGGCGTGGCAGCGGGGTTGGTCGACGGGCATACCGCAGCCACCACACCGACCGGTTTCGCGTATTCCGTCAGGCCGAGGTCGGGGTCCTCACCAATGACGCCCACCGACCGTGCTCCGATGAGATCTCGCAGAGTGCCGAGCGTCTTCCGCTGGTTCTTCAGCACCTTGTCCTCGAGCCTGCCCAGACCGGTGTCGCGCACCGAGGTCTGCGCCAACGACAGCGCGCGGTCCGGTTCGTAGATCGCCCACGCAACGGCGGTGACGACCTCATCGACACGGCCTTGACCCCAGGTCTCGAACTCCGCTTGCGCCAGACGCGCGCGATGCACCAGCGCGCTGATGACGGCTGTCGCTTGCACGGGCGCACTGTCGATGGGTGGTGCCTCAACTGTTGATGTCACAAGTACTCCTCGAGCTCGGCGGCTGACGACGGATCACATTTCATTATGTGGGATGTCGTTTCAAAAGGCTAGAAGAGGTCATCCGGCTTGTCAACGGAAGAACGGCTCGAAGTTCGTCGATCGCGATCATCAAGAATGATGAATTTCCCTGTTCAGCAGCAGAGCTGGACAATTCGTCGGCGAAGTCCACACTCCAGACCCTTGACACTGCATCACGGCACCCCTACCGTAATTTGACATCTCCTCCCAGCATATGAAATTGGGATGCACGAGCGGGCCACGATCCGTTGGCGCAACAATCCAACCAAGGCGGTGAACAGCGTGCTCGAGCAACAGAGTCCGACGTTCCGAAAGGTTCCTCCACCACATCGCGGCCCGTCGGTGCTCAAGTCGCTGGCCGGACGAGTTCGCGGCAAAGTCCTGTTCCTGCTGTGCGGGATGTACTTCATCACCTATGTCGATCGAGTCAACATCTCGACAGCGGCGCCGTTCATCCAGTCAGACCTTCACCTGTCCAACACCGAGCTCGGCCTGGCCCTCTCGGCCTTTGCCGTCCCCTACGCCTTCTTTCAAATCGTCGGCGGCCTCGTGGGCGACAAGTTCGGGCCACGCAAGGTTCTCGCCGTCGTCGGTCTGCTGTGGGCGGTCATGACCGCAGCCACCGGCTTCGCGACCAGTCTGGTCGCACTGTTCGCCGCCCGCCTCGGGCTCGGCTTCGGCGAGGGAGCTTCCTTCCCCACGGCGACCGGCGCCATGGCCCGGTGGATGCCGCCCGAACGGCGCGGCGTCGCGCAGGGCATCACGCACTCGGCCTCCCGATTGGGTAATGCCGTGACACCACTGGCAACCGCAGCCATCATTGCGGCGGTTGGCTGGCGTGCGTCCTTCTGGCTCGTCGGTGCCATGAGCCTGATCTGGGTCGCTGTCTGGTCGTGGTACTTCCGGGACAACCCCGCAGACCATCCGAAGATGACGGCCGCCGAACTCGCCGAGCTGCCGAAGGAGCAGATCGAGCACATCCGGCCACCGGTGCCATGGAAGCCTCTGCTCCGGCGCATCCTGCCTGTCACGTTCATCGACTTCTGCTACGGCTGGTCACTCTGGGTGTACCTGACCTGGATTCCCTCATTCTTCAAGGGCAACTATGGGCTCGACCTGCAGAAGTTCGCCCTCTTCAGCAGCCTGGTCCTCTTTGCGGGAGTGATCGGTGACACGGTGGGCGGGCTCCTGTCCGACTGGATCTACCAACGGTGGGGCAATCTGAAGACCGCTCGCAGGTTCAACCTGGTTGTGGGTCTCATCGGCTCGTTCGCGTTCACCATGCCGACCCTCTTCATCCACAACCTGGCAGTCGCCGCCGTCTGTCTCGCCGCGGCATTCTTCTTCCTCGAGCTCACCAACCCGGTGCTCTGGGCGATCCCGATGGACATTGCTCCCCGTCACGCCGGGACCGCCGGCGGCATCATGAATACCGGCTTCGGAGTGGCAGGGATCCTCTCCCCGTTCGCTTTTGGGTTCCTGCTCGACCGGACCGGCAGCTGGGAGGTCCCGTTCATCGTCTCAGCCTGCCTCTTGTTCGTGGGGGCGGCGACCGCGTTGTTCGTGGATCCGACCGCAAAGGTCGGCGTCCCGAAGGCGACCTCGGCGACCTCTTGAGGTTGAGCAGCCCCGATCTCAGAGCCCGTAGGCCCTCGGAGAGGTGGCCGCCACCATCCGCGCACTCTCCACGACCAGCGGACCCAGCTCGGCAATCCGGTTCTCGGACAGTCTGATCTGCGGCCCTTGCACCGCGAGTGCGGCGCTGGCTCGCCCATCGGCCGTCAGGACGGGCGCGGCGACGCCGCACACGCCCGGCACTCGCTCGCACTCGTTGATGGCAAAGCCGCGCGCCACCGTCTTCTCCAGGTCCTCCAACAGCCCGCGTGGCGACGTTATCGTCGTCGGCGTCAGCCGCTCGAGCTCGCCGACCCGCGCCACCTCGCCTTCCCTGTCGCCGGAAAACGCCAGTAGCGCCTTACCGGTGCTGGTGCAGTACATGGGGATACGGGCACCGACCTGTTGCGCGAACCGCAGTGGTTGCTGGGAGTCGACACGCAGCACGACCAGGCCGTGATCGCCATCCCGGACGACCAGATTCACCGACTCACCAGTCGTCTCCGCCAGCGACTCGAGCAACGGCATGGCCGCATCGAAACCCAGCGCGCGACCCGCGATATGACCAAGCAGGAAAGCCTCTCGCCCGAGTCGATACCGCTCCGTGTGCGGGTCCTGCGCAACGTAGCCGGCAGCGACCAGTGCGCGCACCATGCGATGGACGGTGCTGGTATGCAGTTCGAGAGCGCGGGCTATCTCGGTGACACCGACGTCGGCGGGCGTGTCACGCAGCACCCGCAGGACGGCGAGCGCCCTGCCTATGGTCTGAGTTCCCACCACGGACTCCGGCCCGGAGTTCCCCGCTTTTCGGTTCGAAGCGGCCATAAAGAGACCCTTTCCACATGTTGGAAGACACCATAGCAACCTGTTCGACTCGCACGGCACCCCGCGGCACGTTGGGAAGGGGTCCGTACCGCGGCGTTTTGGCGTCTCGAGGGGGCATGGCCCGGCCGTACCATGGGGTGCCCGATTCACCCCGTCCCGAGGGAGCCGCCTACCCATGTCGTCGCCACCACCAGCTGCGCGGGGACTGACCACACCACCGGCCGACATCGACCCTCGGCGGCATCTGCTGCTGAGCATCGGTGCCGCGTTGCTGAGCGGTGGCCTTCCGGCGGGTGATGTCGAGGATGAGCTGTGCGGCCTTGGCCCCGCGATCGGCGCGCCGGACGTGCGGGTCGCGGCCTGGTCGACAGGTCTCTTCCTGTCCATGAGCCGCGACGACGGTGCGGTGTTCGAGCCGGCGGGGCAGATGCTTCGCTTCGAGCAGACCTCGGACATCCTGAAGCTGGTGAACCGGATCCGCACGCGTCGGCTCGGCGTGGACGGCGCACTGCGGGAGCTCACCGAGATCCGGGAGGAGCGTCCGCGGTGGCCGGGGTGGGTCGCCGACCTGGGCGGACTGGCCGTCGGCTTGGGGCTGTGCCTCCTGCTGCAGCCCGGAGTCGGCAACCTCGTGTTCGCGGCGGTCGGCTCGCTCGTCGTCGCACTCCTCACGACGCTCGTGCGCCGTTGGCGCACCCTGCGTCCGCTGCTTCCGGTGGCGTCCTCGTTCCTGGTGTCGTTGATCGTGCTCGGCGCTTTCCACGCGGGGTGGCTCGACGGCCCGCTGCGCACCATCGTCGCGGTCCTGGCGATCCTGCTGCCTGGAAGCGCTCTGGTGACGGGGCTGACCGAGATCGCGTCCGGCGCGGCGGCGGCAGGCACCTCCCGATTGGTGTCCGGCATAGTGCAGCTGGCCCTGTTCATCGTCGGGCTGGTGGGCGCAGCGGCAGTGACCGGCACACACCTGTCAGCGCTGAGTGATGTGCAGGTCGTCCATCACGGCTGGTGGGCCCCGTGTCTCGGAGTGGCGCTCGCGACGCTCGGGCTCATCATCAACGTCTACTCACCGCCGGAGCACACGCTGTCGATCGTGGCCGTCGTGGTGGTCGCGTCTGCCGTGCAGATCACTCTCAACATCACGCACGGCGCGGCGATCGGCGGGCTCGCGGGTGCCGTCGCAGCTGCGGTTGCGGCGACTCTGGTCTCCTGGATTCCGGGAGGTCCGGCGTGGCGTATTACGTATGTGCCGGCCTTCCTCATCGTGGCGCCGGGATCGTTCGGACTGCTCAACGCGTCGCAGATCGAGGTCGGCACCGGCGCTGCCGCGTCGCTGCTCACCGCGCTGTCCGCGGTCTTCGGGATCGCCATCGGCACGCTGATCGGCGCCGTCATCTGTCGCGCCTCGGACCGCGCCACTCGTGCGCTGCCGCTCCCCGAGCAGACCACCGACTGGTCCGCCGGTCCGTAGTCCGGGCTCGCACCGGCCTACGCGCTCAGTGCGCGGTAAGGTCCCACGCAAGACGCGAGACCCCGGCAAGGAGCTCGGTCGCATCGGCCTCCTCGTAGCCGCGGGTGCAGACGGCGATCACATACGTTTCCGGTGAAGCCAGGTCTCCTGAGGGCGCGACGAACGCCACATCGTGCTGGATCGCGTCGACCCAGCCCGACTTCGAGCCGAACCGGGTGCCCGTCGGCAGGCCTTTACCCAGATAGGGGATCTGCTGAGCCTCCAGGATCGACACCATCCTCTCGGTGGACGCCGGAGACGCGGCCGCACCGGTGATGACCGCTCGCATCAGGGCGGCAAGATCACCGGCAGTCACCCGGTTGGTCAGTCCGGCAGACCGCCCCTCGACGTCACCGATGGGCCGCTGCATCACGGAATTGCGCGCGCCACAGTGCGCCAACGCCTCGGCTACGGCGTCCAGGCCGACTAGGTCGACCACCATGTTGGTGGCCTCGTTGGACGAGACCGCCACCATCCGCCACAGGACGTCGTGCAGTGAGATGGGTGAACCCTCCGCCGGCATCCCCTCGTCGAAGTCATCCTCATCCATCCCGAACTCGCTGCCACCGGGGACAGCAGAGCGGAACGTGTGGGTCGCCGTCAGCTCCTGGTCAAGGGCGAGCCGGCCTGCGTCGACCGCCCGCATCGCAGCGATCAGCACCGCCAGCTTTATCGTCGATGCTGCATAGAACTCCCGATCCGGTGCGCGTTGCGCAAGGACGCTGCCCGCACCATCGAGGACCTGAAACGAGAGCACCGGCGTCCCGTCGCTCTCAAAACTTCGTAGACTCACGGACTGCCCCCTCGCCTTGATCGTGGACTCTCACATCCGCAAGGACTGCCCCTGACCGAGGCCCTCGCTTCGTGGGCCGTTCAGCCGCGGTATGGCGCTCAGCAGGGCCTTCGTGTAGTCGCTGTGCGGGTTGGCAAACAGGTCGGCGCACGGACGCTCCTCCACGATCTCGCCTCGATAGATCACGCTGACTCTGTCACACAGGGTGCGGATGATGGACAGGTCGTGCGAGATGAACAGGATCGAGAGCCCGGCCTCGTCGCGCAGGTCGGACAGCAGGTTGACGATGCCGGCCTGCACCGACACGTCCAACGCCGCGACCGCCTCGTCCGCGACCAGGAGTCGAGGGTTGATCGACAGTGCCCGTGCGATCGCTACCCGTTGGCGTTGGCCGCCGGACATTCCGGCCGGTCGCGAGCGGAGCAAGGATCCCGGCAGGCGCACCATGTCCATCAGTTCGAGACACCGCTTGTCGATTCCCTTACCGCGCAGATCGGTATGCCGACGGATCACCTCGGCCAGGGTTGCCCTGATCGACATCCGCGGATCCAGCGACCCGTAGGGGTCTTGGAAAACCATCTGGATCCCCTGTCGGTCCTCCCGCGTGCGACGGTTGCCGAGCTGATGAGCGTCGAACGCGATGACACCCGAGTCGACTCGCTGGAGGCCGACCACCGCCCGCGCAAGAGTCGACTTCCCGGATCCCGACTCGCCGACCAGCCCGACGATCTGACCGGCGCCCACATCAAGAGAGGCGTTCTTCACCGCATAGAACGGTTCCTTGCTGTGCTTCTGCTTGAACGTGACGACGACGTCGGAGCAGCGCAGCAACGGGTCGGTGCTCATGAGGTCTCCTCCTCGAGCACCGCATCGAGGGTGCGTTTTTCGACCTGGTGCAGACAGTGGACGGTCCTTTCGGGCGTCTTCGACAGGTCCGGGATCCGCTGCTGCCCGCAGTCGTCCTGGCGATACTCGCACCTCGGCGCGAATGGGCATCCGACCATTCGTTCATCGAGCGACGGAGCGCTCCCGGGGATCGAGTAGAGACGCCGACCGATCTGGTCCACGTCCGGCGTCGAGCGCAGCAACGCCTCCGTATACGGATGCCGCGGGTGGTCGAAGACGGCACGCAAGTCACTCGAGCTCTCCATCACATTTCCCGAGTAGAGCACCGTCACCGAGTCACACAGCTGCGCCACCACGGCCAGGTCGTGTGTCACGTAGAGCAGCCCGGCACCGAGCTCGTCTCGCAGATGGGTGAAGACGCTCAGGATCTGCTTCTGCACGGTGACGTCGAGGGCGGTTGTCGGCTCATCGCACAGGATCAGCCTGGGCTTGCCGGCGACCGCTGCGGCGATCATGACGCGCTGCTTGAGGCCGCCCGACAGCTCGAAGGGGTAGGCGTCCACCTTCGCCGTCGCATCGTGGATGCCGACGAGCTCCATCAGGTGGATCGCGTACTCCCGGGCATGCTTCTTGGTCATGTGGTCCCGACGCAGCACGGCATCGACGATCTGCTCTCCGACCGGTATCACCGGGTTGAGCGCGACGGAGGGCTCCTGGAAGATCATCGAGATACCCGAACCGCGCAGCCTTTCGATCCGCCTGCGCTCCGAGCGGTTCGATTGCCTCGCAAGGTCGAACTCTTCGCCGTCGAAGGTCATCGTGCCGGACTTCACTACCGCGTTCGGAGGCAGCAGCCCCAGAATGGCCCGCAGCGTCAGGCTTTTCCCCGAGCCTGACTCGCCCACCAGTCCTCGAGCCTCTCCTTCCCGCAGTGCGAAGGACAGGTGCTCCAGCGCGTTGAACTCCTCGCCCCCGAGGCCGAGGGCAAGGGTCAGGTCCTCCACGGCCAAGAGCGGACGCTTCATGTTCTCAGTCACTCCGCCTCCTATCGATCGATCCGCAGGGCATGCGCCAGGCCGTCCCCGATGAAGGACAGCGCGAGGCTTGTCCAGATGACCGCGGCCGCCGGAAACAGCGTGAGGCCGTAGTAGCCGCCAGCCAGGAACTGCTGGCCGTCCGCCATCATCGAGCCCCAGTCCGGTGTGGGGGGCACGATGCCCAGGCCGAAATAGCTGAGGGTGACGATGACTCCCACGTTCATCACGATGTCGCTCATCGAGTAGACCAGCGCCTGTGTTGCAACATTCGGTGCGAAGTGGCGCAGCAGAATACGAACCGGCGAGATTCCACCCGCCTGACAGGCGGCCACGAACTCTTTGTTCCGCAGCACCATTGCCTCACCACGCACAAGCCGTGCGTAGGCAACCCACGAGACGCAGGTGATCGCCACGAAGATGCTCCAGGCGCCGTTGCCGAGAATGAAGACCAGTGAGATCACCAGGATGAAGAAGGGGAACGCGGTCACGATGTCGGCGATTCGCATCATGATCGTGTCGATCCACCCCCCGAAATATCCGGTCACGATGCCGAAGACCAGTCCAATGATGAACGGTGCGACCACCGCGACCACCGCGATGGTCAGATCGCTTCGCGTGCCGTACACCACTCGGGTGAACACGTCACGGCCCAGGTTGTCCGTGCCGAAAAGGTGCTCTCCGGATGGGCCAAGAAGGGTATGCAGTGCATCCGGCGTCGTGGGGTTGTATCGCGTGATCAGTGGCGCAGCCACCGCAGCCAGAACCATCAGACCGAGCATCACCCCACCGATCCACAGCTGCAGGTTGTGGCGGCGCATCCAGGCGGGCGCCCACCCCCGTCCACGAGTTGGTGGCTCCAGGCCCAGAGTGGTCGACGGCAGGGCCGCCTCGCTCGTCGTCATGACAGCCTCGCTCTCGGGTCGAGTCGTGCATACACCAGATCGGTGACCAGGTAGACCACGACGACGACCAGACCGAACATCAGCGTGCAGGCCTGGACGACCGCGTAGTCGCGGTTGAGAATCCCCGTCATCAACATCGATCCCATGCCAGGGATCGCGAAGACCTGCTCGATGACCAGGGCACCGCTGGCCAGGGCACCCACCTGGATCCCCAAGATGCTGACCCCCGATATGCCGGCGTTGCGGAGCACGTAGCGATGTCGAATCGGACTCTCCGGCAGGCCCTTTGACCTCGCAAACGCCACATATTCACTGCCGAGGGACTCGATCATCGCGGCTCGCAGGCCGCGCACCAGCAGCGGCACTATGCTCAGAGCAATCGTCAGCGCAGGCAGCACCAGCGCCCACGCGCGCGCCCCGAACCCCGACGGGTAGCCGCCGGCCGGAAAGATCGCAACTCGCACACCGAGGAAAAGAATGAGCATGCTACCGACAAAGAAGGTCGGTGAGCCCTGAATCACCGCGTTGAACAGGCGAATGACAAAGGACGTGGCGCCGTTCGGCCGCGAGGCGCTCCGCGAGGCCAGGGGAATCGAGATGAGGGATGCCAGAACGGCGCTCATCACAATCAACGCCAGGGTCACTGGCAGCCGTTGTGCCATCAGTGTGGTGATCGACGTGTGGTAATAGAGGGACGTGCCGAGGTCACCGTGCAGCAGCTGGTTCAGATAGCTGACGTACTGGGCGGGCAGAGTCTTGTCCAACCCCCACTGATGCCGCAGGGCAGCAACCGCTGCCGGATCGGCCTTCTCACCCAGTGCGCTCCGAGCCGGGTCGCCCGGGGCAAGGTGCATCAGGATGAAGGAGATGGTGACGACGCCCAATACAACGGGAACGGCGAGTAACAGCCGTCGGGCGAACCAACGAAGCATCAGGTCCTCTTCCTCTTAGAGCGGACGCAGCATCGGCCCGGGCTCGCAGCCGTGCGAGCCCGGACAAACGCGCTCACTTCGACATCCACACCTTTTCGAGGAAGTAGTTGCCGGTCGCCCCGGGTTGGAATCCGTGCACCTTCTTCGAATACGAGTACACGCCCGGCACGTAGAACAACGTGACGTAGGGAACGTTGTTGGCCATGATCTGCTGCATCTGGTCGTACGCCGCCTTACGTGTGCTCTGGTCCGATGCCCGGCTCGCGGTCGCCGCGAGCTTGTCCATCTGTGCGCTCTTGAAACCGCTGTAGAGAGTCTGCACTCCGCCGTCATAGGTCCCAGCGAAACGAGCAATCTCGTCCGGATCAACGATGTCCGTGGTGTAGAGGCCGAACGCCATGTCGAAGTTGCCCGCATGCTTGGCCGTCACGAGGGCCGCTGGGTCAAGGGTCTTGATCGTCACGTTGATCCCGATCTTCGCCAGATCGCTCTGCACCAACTGCGCCTCGCTGGAGGAGTTCTGGTCTCCGGAAGGAATCGTGATGGTGGTGGAAAAGCCGTGCGGAACACTGGACTTCGCCAACGTTGCCTTGGCAGCCGCAACGTCATAGGTGTTCGCCTTCAACGAGCTGTCATGCGCCCACGTCGTCGGTGACAGATAGGCATTGGCGACCTTCCCGTAGCCATAGAGCACGGCCTTCAAGATGGCGTCCTTGTCGATCGCCTGACTGATCGCCTTGCGCACGTTGAGGTCGCTCAGCGGCTTCCGCCGCGTATTCATCCCCAGGTAGTCGACCTCGCTGGATGGGAAGGTGTTCACCGAGATGTTCGGTTGGTTCTGCAGCGACTTGATGCTCGAGTTCGCAGGGTACTCATTGATGCCGATCTGACCGCTCGCCAGTTGGGTGCTGCGCGTATTGCTGTCCGGGACAACCGTGAACTCGACCGAGTCGAGGCGTGGAGTGCCCTTCTTCCAGTACTTGGCATTTTTGACAATGGTCAGGCTGCTGCCCTTGGTCCAGTTCTTGAACTTGAAGGGGCCCGAGCCGATCGGGCTGCTGGCAAACGCTGAGGCGCTCATACCCGCATAGTTCTTGGGGACGATCGAGTTGGCGTAGAGCGCCATGTCGGCCGGCAGCGGTGCCCACGGTTCCTTCGTGTGGAACACGACGGTGTGTGCGTCCGGAGTGTCCATCTTCGTCACGACGGAATCGATGAAGGAGAACGGCGCATCGGCCTTCTGGTTCTGCTTGATGCTGAAGACGACGTCGGCCGACGTCACGGGCTGCCCGTTGGTGAACTTCGCGTCCGTCCGCATGTGGAAGGTCCAGCTCAGCTTGTCCGCAGACTGCTTCCAGGACGTTGCGAGTGACGGTGTGACGCCTTTGCCGTCCTGCGCCGGCGTCGTGAGCGTGTCGTAGAGCTCCTCGATGATCCAGATTGACGCGTTGTCGGTTGGTACGGATGGCAGCAGACTGGTCGCCTCGTCGGCTCGTGCCATCACCAGGCTGCCGCCGGACGTGGGCGAGCCGCCGCTCGTGCTGGTTCCGCCCGAGGAGGAGGAGCAGGCTGCCAGGGCAGTTGCGGCGACAACCACCACTGCACCGCGCAGAGTCTTCGTTCGTGTCATGAAGATGAACCTTCTGTCGGGTTGGTAGGGGAGGGGGACACAGAGCGCGGGACCGAAGAGCCGCGACCAGTAGGGCGGTAGGAAGCAGACTAGGGCGGAAGATCTCCGGCCAGACTGGACAGGGAGACGAATCTCGAGGGCGAAGTTGGTTCGTGCGAACGGTTTTCCATTGCAGATCGGTCACTACGTTGAAGACTTGACCATTACCTGCGAGCGCCGGCCGCAGGTGGCTACTACCTGCAGATCCACATGGACCAGACACGAGAGGGCTCAGCAACCATGTCGAACGAAACCCTCCGCACTCCGATCGAGACCGAGCTCGACGCCTTCTTCGCCCAATACACCGCGTCCGACCAGGCACAGGGCCTGGCCTATGGCATTGTCGGGCCGGACGGTCTACGCCATGCGGCGGGCTTCGGCAGCGCGAATGATGATCACTTGACGCCAACTGCCGATACGGTCTTCCCGATCGCCTCGATGTCCAAGAGCTTCGTGGCGTGCGCCGCGCTGATCGCCCGGGACCGCGGCCTGCTTTCCCTGGACGATCCCATCACGAAGTACTTTCCCCAGTTCGACGCCCGCGGCACCGTCGAGGATCCCTGTGCTCCACCCACCCTGGAGATGCTCTTCAGCATGTCGGGTGGCCTGACGGAGGACAACTCGTGGGTCGATCCCTTCATCGACGCGAGCGAGGAGGACCTGCTCGCCCAGGTGAGCAAGGGCCTGCGCTACAGCCACCTTCCCGGGACGGTCTACGAATACTCAAACCTGGGCTACACACTTGCGGGACTGGCCGTGGGCCGTGCGACCGGCCAACCGATCGAGGACTTCGTGACCGATGAGGTGCTACGACCACTCGGCCTGACGTCGACCTTCTTCGACAACGCGGCTCCAGCGGGCATCGATCGGGCCGTCGGCTACTCGCTCGACCCTCACGGCCACTGGACGGCATACCCGCCGAATACATCCGCCGCGTTCGCGGCTGCCGGTGGCATCATGAGCACCGTAGGTGACCTGGCCACCTGGATCACCTGGCTCGGCGCCGCATTCCGCGTGCCGGCCGACGATTCAGACATCCTCAGCCGCGCCTCTCGTCGCGAGCTGCAACGGCTTCACATCATCGACACTCCGTCACTGACGATCAGCTCCGATGGCGGATTCCACGCGAACGTCGGGGGATACGGGCTGGGCCTGCGGATCACGCTCGATCTGCTCCGGGGCACGGTCGTGTCCCACGGCGGTGGTCTGCCTGGGTTCACGTTATTCATGTGCTGGCATCCGGCGTCGGGACACGGCATGGTCGTGCTCACCAACAGTCACCGCGGCGAGCCATCCGCACTGTGCCAGGACGCCCTCGGACGCGTCCTTGCCAAGGACAAGGTGCCGGCTGAGACGATCGTCCTGTGGCCCGAGACGGTCGAGCTCCGCGCTGCCGCCGACCGCCTGATCCGGCGCTGGGACGACGCCCTCGCCGGCCAGATCTTTGCCGACAACGTCGAGTTCGATCGTCCGATTGCGGAACGCCGCGCAGAGATTGCTCAGTTGATCGCGGAGATCGGCCCGCTGGAAGAACCCCGCCCGCTGTCCGACATCGTGTCGGCCGCGACGACCGCTGACGTCACCTGGTCGGTCCCTGGCCGGCACGGAGAACTGCTGTGCATGATCCACCTGACACCGGTGGCACCCGCACAGATCCAGGAGTTCGTCGTGCAAGCGGTGCCATCGAATCGGCCGAGGAGTGCTTCGCCATTGGACATCTCGCCCCGCCGCGCCCACCTCGGCGAGGCGTTCATCAGTCCACTGGCGAATGTGCGAGTCGAGCTCCCGTAGCGAGCCCCGAAGACTTCATCGGTGACCCGCCTGAAACGCCTGCCCAGGGCATGCGGGTCAGACGGTCGGCCAGTCGCTCTCCTTCATGCCTCGAGGAACCAGAAGGATTGGCGTGGCTGCCGATCGGACCAGGCGGCTGGAGACGCCACCGAGCAGAACCCGGCCAACCGGACCGTATCCGCGTGAGCCGCAGACCAGCACCTGACAGTCTTCCTCCTCCAGAGCCGAGAGTGCCTGGACGACGTTGCCCTCGAGCACGTGGACACTCACCTGCGGGTGGCCCGGGAGCTTCTCGACCGCTGCCGTCGCGGAGTCGAAGAGATGCTTGCCGTGTGCGCGCGCGCGGTCCTTCGGAGTCGTCTCGCTTGATCGGCCCGCTCGCTGGTCCGGCACGGTGTACACCTTGAGCCGCGCCCCGCTGAGGTAGACAAGTGCGGCCGCCTGACGGAGCGCGAGCGTGCCCTCGGGCGTGGGCAGGTAGGCACAGCCGACGTCGGTGAGCGGCGCCAGGTCACGGTCCCGGACACCGCGGGGGGCGATCAGGACCGGGCACTGGGCACCCTGCAACAATCGGTCAGCGGTGTGGCTGCTGCTCACTCGGCGAAGCGCGCCACGTCTGGTCGAGCCGACCACGATGGCGCTGGCGTCTGCCTGCGTCGCCACTGCGTCCAGAACCCGGGCCGCGGATGTACTGCCGACGGTACGGAATTGGGCGCCCGTCCCGTCGCCGAGCAGCCGTCGCGCGCGCTCAAGCTGTTGGCGAGCCTCTGCCTGCATCTCGTGGTCCCACTCACTGCCGATCCCGGGCAGCACGGGCATGACATCCTCCTGGTACACACTCACTACAAGAAGCGGCCGACGGGCGGCCGCGGCGATCCAGGACCCGAGTATGAGGGCGTCCTCTGCTCCGGCCGTCCCGTCGAATCCGATCACGACATCGTGGCTCATCTCGGCTCATCCTCCAGCGTTGGCGATGAATGCGGGGTCGATCGCGTCGGAGAACTGTTTGGTCGTCGGATTCGTGGTGATGACCTTCTCCTCGCCGAACTTCGCGGTCTGCGGGAACTCGTGCTGGAAGTCGGCGGCAGCCGTCAGCAGGTTCACGAGCTTGCCCTTGGCATTGGGCGTCCCGAGATAGCCCGGACCGGCCTGCTGGGATGCGGTGAGGTACCGGTAGCCCGTCATCTCCTGCCGGGCTTCGCGATCGCTGATCCCGAGCTCGGCGCCGATCGCCTTGGCCGCGGTGGCCGGATCCTTCTGAATCAGCGTCACTGCCCGGTTCTCCTGCGTGATCCACGTCTGCACGATGGCCGGCGCGGACTTCACCAGGTCGGCCGTCGCAAAACCCAGGTCGGCCGTGAAGTGGCCACGATGAGCCAGCTGAGCGCTGTCGATCACCACGTGGCCGCCGTCGTCGAGAAGTGTCTGCTGGGTCGGCTGCCAGACGTAGGCGGCATCGATGGATTTCTTGCGCCAGGCATCCGCGATCTCGCGAGGCTGTAGGTCCACCATTGTGACGTCGTTCAGGTTGACGTTCGCATCTTGCAGCGCGGCCAGGAGGGCGTAGTGGCTGGTGGATCCAAACGGCACGGCGACGGTCTTGCCGACCAGGTCGCGCACGCTGGTGATCCCACTGCCGGACCGGGCGACGAGCGCCTCGGCCTTGCCGATGACATCGAAGATCCAGACCACCTGGTAGCCCAGGTGCGCAGTAACGCCCGCGGCCGCACCGGTGCTGCCGACCAGTCCTACATCGACCTTGCCGTTGTTCACTGCGGCGTTTACCGCGGACCCCGAGTCGTAGCGGATCCAGCGGACGGGCATCTGCAGCTTGTCCTCCAGCCACCCGTTGTGCTTGACCACCAGGGCGCCGCCGGCAATGTCCTGGTAGGCGATCCGGAGCTCCTGGGGGCGACTCGAGGAGCCGCCGCATCCCGCAAGGGCCAGCAGCAGCGCGGCCACCGCAGCCACGGCGACGGCTCGGATCCGTGGACGACGACTGTGTCGGTAGGTGCTCATGGCTCCTCCACGCTCTCCGTGGATGCTGACTCCACGGATGGGTCGACCGGCAGCCCGCGTCGCTTGCGGACCGTGACCATGACCGCGTAGGCGAGGAGGAGCACCGCGAACGAGAGCGTGCTCAGGGCGGCCTGGGTCCGGGTGTCGGGGGACACGAACATCGCCAGAATCACGGCGGCCATACCTGCGATGGTCAGGTAGGACAGCCAGGGGAACAGCCACATCTTGAACGTGAGGGCCTCGGGATTCTCGCGTTGCATCCGGAAGCGGATCCTCACCTGCGCGAGCGCGATCAGCAGGTAGACGAACAGCGCGAGCGCGCCGTAGGAGGAGATCAGGAAGGCGAAGACCTTGTCGGGCGACACATAGGACACCCCGATCGAGATCAGCGCGACCACTGTCCCGATCAGGATCGCGCGAGCCGGCACGCCACGGGAGTTGGTCTTGACCAGCGCCTTCGGTGCATGCCCACGTTGGGTGAGGGCGAACAGCATTCGCGACGTCGCGTAGAGCCCGGAGTTCAGCGACGACAGCACCGCGGTCAGGATGATGGCGTTCATGAGGTCCCCGGCGCCGGGGATCCCGATCTTGTCCAGCACCGTCACGAACGGGCTGCCCAGCACGTTCTGACTGTTCCAGGGCATCACTGCGACGATGACGAACATCGAGCCGACGTAGAACAGCAGCACTCGGGCTACCACCGCGTTGGTGGCCCGAGCGACCATTCTGCCGGGCTCTGCGGACTCCGCCGCGGCCAACGTCACCAGCTCGACTCCGACGAAGAACCCCACTGCAGGCACGGCCTTGGAGATCACCTCACCCCATCCGTGCGGTACGAAGCCGCCCATCTGGGTCAGATTCGCGACGCCCGCGTGGCTGTTCGGCAGGGCACCGGTGATCCAGAGGATGCCCAGGAGGAGGAACACGATGATCGCCGCGACCTTGATCGAGGAGAACCAGTACTCGAACTCGCCGAAGGCGGCCACCGAGATCAGGTTGGTGGCAGTCATCAGCGCGAGCAGGACCAGACTGGTCAGCCATACCGGGGCGCTGGGGAGCCACTTTCCCAGCACGGCGGCTCCGGCGACCGCCTCGATGGCGACAACGATGACCCAGTAGTACCAATAGAGCCAGCCGATCGAGAACCCGGCCCAGTTGCCCAGACCTTCGCGGGCGTACTCGTAGAAGGAGCCGATCGTGGGTCTCGCGACTGCCATCTCGCCGAGCATCCGCATGACCAGTGTGATCAGGATGCCGGCGATCAGGAAGGAAACCAGCGACGCCGGCCCGGCCGCGTGGATGATCGTGCCGCTGCCGACGAAGAGGCCGGCGCCGATCGTCCCACCGATGGCGATCATGGTCATGTGCCGTTGCTTGAGGCCCTTGCTCAGGCCCGCCGCTTCGGTTTCGTCGGCCACCTCCGTCATGGCGGACCTCCCTGAGCTCCGTGGAGTGCGTCCGTACAGTGTGTCGCGAAGCCATGCTCCTGGACAGGTCCAGAGGCATGTCTTGTTTGTGGTCCAGCGCTGGGCGGAGGTGCCGCGTGCCTCAGCAGGCGGCGATCGTTTCGATCGTGAACTTCTCGATGCGGGACCTGATGGGCTCCGCGCACAGGCCAGCCACTGTCGGCACCTCGATATAGCCGTCCATCATGACGATCGGCGGCGTGATGTCCTCTTCGTAGAAGCGGTTCGACGCCGAAACGTCACCGGTCAGGGTGAAGCCGGGTAGGCCGGCAAGTGCGGCGTTCGCGGCGCGCCCGATCCCGGTCTCGAGCATTCCACCGCACCACACGGCGACACCACTCGCCCGCGCAATGTCATGGATACGTCGGGCCTCGAGGTAGCCACCCACCCTTCCCGGCTTGATGTTGATCACTGCCGCCGCACCGAGTGCGATCGCATCGGCCGCGGCCTCAGCGGAGACGATGGACTCATCCAGGCACATGGGTGTCGTCATCAGCCGGGCGAGCTGCGCGTGCTGGCGCAGGTCGTCCTCAGCCAGTGGTTGCTCGATCAGCAGCAGGCCGAACTCGTCCAGACGCCGCAGCTGCGGTGCGTCGACCAGCGTGTACGCCGCATTGGCGTCGACCTGGAGGGGGATGTCTCCGAAGGCCTCACGAATGGCTCGCACCGGCGCGATGTCCCATCCCGGCCTGATCTTCAGCTTGATCCGCCGATAACCGTCCGCCAGGTAGTCCTCGACCGCCGTGACCAGCTCGGGGATGGTGTCGTGGATCCCCACCGAGACGCCCGAGGGAATCCGGTCCCGCGAGACGCCCAGGTAGTCCGCGAAACTGGCACCGGCGGCGCGTAGCTGAGTATCGAGGACCGCCATCTCCAATGCCGCTTTCGCCATCCGGTGGCCAACGATCGGCGCAAGGCAGGTGGCCACCATCTCCGCGGTCAGGGGGCGCTGTTGCTGGAAGGTCAGCAGCTGTGGCAGGAGAAAACGGCACGAAACATCGAGCACCTCGGCGACATACTCGCTGGAGTAGAGCGGCTCGTTCAGTGCGACGCACTCGCCCCAGCCGGTGACCTCCTGACCGTCCACATCGGCCGTCAGCTCGACCAGGATCACCGTCCGCTCGGTCTGGGTCGAGAACGATGTGGTGAAGGGTGCCACCAGCGGCATCCGCAGCGTATGCAGGTGCACGGCGTTGATCTGCATCTCTAGTTCCTCTCAAGTCGGTAGTACCCGGAACGGTCGAAGTCGGTGACGACCCAGCGGTCCGCAAGCAATGCGACGAGAGCCTCCCGTGCGGCCAGTCGCCACCGGGCGGCGACTCCGCGGTCACGGGTCCGGAACAGCGCGATGTCATCGGGAATCGCGACTCTGCACCTGGTAAATCCATCGGGTGGCGGACCGCTGGCAAGCACGGGCTCACGGGCCTGGTCCATCTCCAGCACGACGAACTCCCGTGCATCGAGCGGCACCGAAGCCGCAGTATTCAGCGTCGAGCTGACGATGGCCCAGTGCACCACAAGCCGGTCCGTAGCCTGACCGTCGTTGATCCCGTCACTCATCTCGCCGTAGAAGTCCGGCACATACTGCGTCACCCTCGCGCCGAGCAGGTGCAGATTGAAGAATGCGTTGCGTGCCACCAGGGGGTCATAGGTCCAAGAGATTGAGGTGACTCCACGATGCAGCGCCCACGCGCGCTGATGCAGCTTGAGTGCGGTACCCACACCCCGTCCCGCGTACTGCCGGATCACTCCGGCAATGTGGGAGTGCATGCCGGTGCCGATCGGGGCGGCGAAGAAGCCCACACACACCCCGACCATCCGGCCGTGGTCGAATGCACCGGATACGTAGTTGTCACAGTGCAGTAGCGCGATCAGAAGGCTTGCCTCCATCGGGCCATGGCGTGGGTCGGAGTCCCAGACGTCGGCGAGCAGGCTGCACGCATCCGGGGCCTCGTCCGGGGTGAGCTTGCGAATCTCCACGCCCGCTGCGCGTGCCCGAGCGCGGGCATCCCTGTCTGCCACGTCGAGGGCGGCACTAGGGACGGGCATCTCGCATCTCCTCGGGTGCTACCGCCGACGGGCGCAACAGGCTGCGCGTCATCAGCGCGAGCAGGGCCGTGCGAGAAGCGAGATGCTCGGTGTGGACCTGTTCGTGGTCGGCGTGCGCCCCATCCCCTACCGCTCCCAACCCGTCCAGGGTAGGGATACCGATCCCTGCAGTGAAGTTCCCGTCGGATCCGCCCCCGACCGAGACCGTGCGCAGCGCGGGGATCCCGCAGAACGGTGCAAGAGAACGCGCCAAGGCCGCCAGGTCGTCGGACTGCACATGGGTCAACGGAGGGCGGTTCGGGCCTCCTGCGATGCTCAGAGACGCACCCTTGAGCGTTGGCCGCAGAGCCCGCAGTGCGCGGTCGACGCGCTGCTGCTCCGCCTCGCTGGACGCTCGCACGTCGACCGCGATGTACGCCTCGGCAGGGACCGTATTGGTTGTCGTGCCTGCGTGCGACGCAGTGGGAGTCACGGTTGTCCCACTCACCGGGTCGTTCAGGGCCGCGATCGCCAGGATCTGATGAGCCAGTTCAACTCCGGCGTTCACTCCGTTCTCCGGTTCGAGACCGGCGTGAGCTGCGCGCCCGGTGACCCGGACACGGTAGAGCGACACACCTTTTCGCTCGGCCTTCAAGGCTCCGCCTGGGCCTGCCGACTCCAGCACCAGCGCCGCCGAGCAACCGTCGGCCTCCTGCTCGATCAGACCTCGGGATGACGGTGAGCCAATCTCCTCGTCGGCCGTGATGAGCACCGTCACACCGTCGACGGCCGGCGGGCCATCTGCGTCGGTCAGAACCTGCAGGGCATGGAATATCTGAATGATTCCGGTCTTCATGTCGAAACATCCAGGTCCACGAAGCACAGCGCCCTCCGCCGAGAACGGGAGCCGCTCCAACGTGCCCATAGGCCATACAGTGTCGTGATGGCCCAGCAGAAGCACGCGCCGCGGGCCGCGACCCAGCCGCCACACCAGGTGGTCTCGACCATCGCACGCCACCCGGTCCGGATCCGAGCCCAGTCGAGCCCGACCCACCCTGGCGACGAGGTCTGCACTGCGCGCAAGCGCCTCAGCATCATCCGAAGGCGACTCGCACTCGACGAGCAGACGGATGTCATCGATCATCGCCGGAAGCCGCTTGTTGCAAGCGCCGAGAAACTGAGTCACCTGCTCAGCATCGAGGATCCGCCCGGCCCTTACCTCATGCAGACAGACGAAGTTCGTCGCCTCGATCGTCCGTGCGGACGAACGGCTACGCGGTCAGACGGAACTGAAGCATCAGGCGGAAGCGCTCCTCAGGGTCGCCCAGGTCCACCGAGGCTACCTCGATGACCCTGCTGAGGCGGTAGCGGAAGGTGTTCTTGTGCACGTGCAGGGCCGCGGCGGCCGCACCGACATCACCGAAGCTGTCGAGCCATGAGCGCAACGTCTCCTCCAGTTTGGACTGGTGCTGCGCGTCATACTCCCGCAGTGCGGCGATGGGCCCCGTCACGGTCTGGTGATCGCGGGCCATCAGATCCGACAGCCGCAAAAGCAGCGACTGCACCTGCACTTCACCGGCCACGGCGACCCGCTGTGGACCGGCCGGCGCGGTGCGCAGGACTCGAAGTACCAGGTCGGCCTCACGGCGCGACCTGTCCAGTTCCGCCACGTCGTCGACAGGTTCGCCGACGCCAACCGCGATCCGGTCGCAGTCACGGCCGAGCCTTCGCGCGAACTCCTGCGCCAGACGACGCACGTGCCGGAGGTCGACCGGCGTGTCATCGTAGGCCGGGACGACGGCGTATACCGTGTGATCGACGACCGCGGTCAGCGCAGCGGGGATCTCGGCATGGATCAGCATGAGGAAGGCACTGGCCGCCCGCTCCAGATCCGCCGACGCTCCCGCATCGTCGGCGACTCCACGCGTCTGCAGGCTGGCGGCAACGACGCACCCACCGGTCACGTGGCCGCGCATCTTGGCGGCGATCTCCCGCGCCGCGCCGCCGCCCTCGATGAGGGACGCCACGGTCGCGGTACGCATCCTTCGCGACGTGTCGGTGGCGATTCGGGTGCGCAACATCGCGATTGCAGCGACTCCGGCCGCCTCGATCATCGCTCGCTCGCGCTGGGGGTCCAGTGGATCGTCCACGACCGCCCAGATCGACCCGAGCACCTCGTCGCCCGCGCAGATCCGCATCGCCGCACGTGCGCGGACCCCTTCGGCGATCGACTCGACGTAGATCGGCCGGGCGGATGCGTAGAGTCTGCGGAAGACACCGCAGCTGATCATCGGGTCGTTGTAGACCTTCGGCACCTGGTGCCCCAGCACGCTTGCCTTGCGCGCCTCATCCGACTCCTTCTGGTCGGCCGAGAAGGCCAGGATGTGGGAGGAGAGATCCTCGATCGTGACCGGGGCGCCCAAGAGAGCCGACACCGAGTTGGCCACCTCGAAGAGGTCGAGGCCGTCGCGCGGCGGCACGCTCGACGGCCAGAGCTGTTCACTGTCAAGGTGACGAGCCGGTGTCAGGATGCCGGCAACCTGGATCCAGGATGCTCCGCGCACCAGGCTGAGCAGTGCGATGTCTTGGTCCTTGGCGATCGCTCTGATGGCGCATGTCACGACGATCGGTTCCCGCACGATCAGTGCGCAGGCATCATGGCCTCCGAGCTCGTCCATCAGCTCAGCGATCTGATCGACACCATGCACCCCCACACCGAGCACGATCGAGCCCTCTTGTACTTCCGGCGGGTCGACCTGGTCGTAGAGCACCACGTCGGACACGCGCCGGTCCCGGTCCATCGTGCCGGCTTCGACAGTGAGCAGGGTCAGGCCGAATCGCTCGAGCACGTGCCCAAGCATCCCGTTGTCTGCCATCGGGATCCTCCGAAGTGTGGGTATGGGTGCCGCCGCACTGGGGTCGCGGTGAGGACTCTTGCGCCGTTCCCCGGATGTCTCTCGTGCGAGGTTGGGCAAGATGGGTGTCATCCGGATGAGAACAGGGCCCAATCATGCTCCAGTTCGGGCCTGCACGCTCACCAATTCTCTAGACAACGGTGACCCAGGGTCATGCGTGGCGATCTCTACGTGCGCGTACTCCTCGTAATGTCAGCCTTTCTGGGCGTCGTGCCATCTACAAACAGCGCACTCTGCTCCGGCCATACGACGAGACAATGTCAGATCAGGTCCGTTGGCTAGAGTCGTGCTCATGAGTGATGCCTCCGGACGCAGCGGCAACGCCCACGAGGAACGGGCGGCATCTCCCCTCGGTGATGTGCAGCGCGCCTCGAGCCGCGTCAGAAGAGGACACAGTCTGGCGCTGCAGGAGGCTGCAGGAAATTTGCTGGAAAAGGCCTACCAGCGGCTGCAGGACCATGACGACGAACGCGCCGAGGAATACGTCCGGCGTGCGGCGGCCATCCCCTGGGACGAGCAGGAGGGTTCTCACCCCGCAGTCATGGACGTGCATCTGGTGCTGTTCGACGAGGTGGCCGAAGCCATGCAGGACTCCACCCAGCAGGACCTCAGGTGGCTGTTGGCAGCTCGTGAGGCGATCGACCACCTCGACGAACGTCCGGCTCTGGAGCTCGCTCGTGCGCTGGCCTCACTGGACCAGGACTACCCCGTCTCACGACTCGAACATCGCGTGCTCCGCGAGATTGTCGGCTCGCGCGCCACCGCGGACTATGACCTCACGTACGGCCTGACAGCGGCCAGTAGCACCGACGAGGTGGTCGCGACGATCGAGCCCATGCTGCATGCACTGGTCGCCTACAGTCATGCTTTCCATCACGCAGACTGAGCGTCGGACACGTCTGTCGGGACCTCGGTGGCGGCTCGGTGTCCGGCTCAGGCCGACGAGGGCACCCGCGTGTCCAGCTTCGGCCAGCGGCGCACCGTCGAGATGAATGCGGCGGGGCCGGCAGCCACGAGCACCTCTGCGGTCTGCTGATGTGGGTTGGCCAGAGCCACCGACTCGTACTTGAAGATCAGCAGGGCGTCACCCACCTCCAGGTCGACGATCTGGTCACCCTTGGTGATGCGCACACTCCCTGCGACCGCGGCCAGGATGACGTCCGATCCCGCGTGACGATGCGACGGCATACTCACTCCCGCCGGCACCGTCAGGCGCACCAGGCCGATCTCTTCGCTGTCCCGCTTCCCGCCGAAGAGCACCTCGATCGACGGGCTGTTCGTCCCGTGAGTCGCGTGGACGGGGGCATCCTGCCTGGTCATCAGCTCCATGACGCACCACTTTCCGTTGGCCTGGTGTGCGGCGATAGGACCAGTTTATACAATGTTTCTCATAAAAACTAAACGGTTCACCCGGCGGCCGGCTCGTCCGGAGCAGGCCACACGGTGAGATCGTTCGGTGCCAGGGCAAGGTGGCACGCGTCACCGGCGCGCAGCGCGATCGACTCGATCGTCCGCACCCGCAACTCCGGGCCGCCGTCGAGCCGCACGATCAACGCATACGACGTGCCGATGTCGGCAACGTCCACAATCGTCGCGGGGTACGCACCATCCGGCGTGATGCGCACGTGCTCGGGGCGGACGCTCCACAGCACGTGCGTGCCCGACGGCATACCCGCGGTGTATGCCGCGACCGGCGCCGCACCGCTGCGCACCTCGCCGCCCGCGGTGACAACGCCGGGGTGCAGGTTCTGGATCCCGAGCAACCTGGCTACCTGCGGGGAGGCCGGCCGGTTGTAGACCTGCGCCCGCGGGCCGGCCTGCAAGATGCGGCCCTCGTCGATCACGATGATCTCGTCGGCAAGGAGTGCCGCCTCCTCCGGATCGTGTGTCACCAGAAGGGTGGACAGCCCGGTCTCGTGCTGCAACCGGCGCAGCTCGCGGCGCAGTTCGTCGCGCACCGGAGCATCGAGTGCGGAAAAGGGTTCGTCGAGCAGGACAAGTCGAGGTCGATGGCTGAGCGCCTGCGCCAGGCTGACCCGCTGACGCTGCCCGCCGGAAAGCTGCTCCGGCAGCCGGTCCTGCAGGCCGTCGAGCTGAAGCGTGTGGATCCACCAGCTCGCGGCATTCGGGTCGGCCTCCGTCGCGAAGAGCAGCTGCTGCCAGACGGTTCGACCGGGGAAGAGGCCGTGGGTCTGCGGCAGGTAGCCAACCTGCCGGGCTTCGGTGGCCGTGTCGGCGACGGCCTGCCCCGCATACGTCACCGCGCCCGCTCGTGAGCCGAGCAGTCCGGCAATCGCCCGCAGCGCAATCGACTTCCCGGCACCCGAGGGCCCCAGAATCGCGACCCGGTGGCTCTGCGCAGCGTGCGCAATCTCGAGGTGGAAGGAACCGACGTGCAAGTCGAGATCGAACGTGACCTGTGTCGGCGGTGCCGGTCTCGGCTCCATCGGCTCCGGCAGCACAGCCTGCGGTCGGCGCCGCCCGAACCTGCGGATCCGACTGATCAGCACCACTACGACGGCAATGCCGAGCGCGATCGCGGTCGGCGCCTGAGTCGTCGGGATGCCATATCCGGAGA
This sequence comes from Leekyejoonella antrihumi, assembly GCF_007845645.1. Taxonomy (GTDB): domain Bacteria; phylum Actinomycetota; class Actinomycetes; order Actinomycetales; family Dermatophilaceae; genus Leekyejoonella; species Leekyejoonella antrihumi. The sequence continues at coordinate 49,550 of NZ_VCQV01000023.1, read as the reverse complement.
ACTGCACGTAGGTGTACACCGGCAGCGAATACGGGTGGTACGCCAGCAGAACCGTGGCGCCATACTCTCCAAAGGCACGCAACCAGGTGAGCAGCATCCCCGCGCGTATGCCGGGCCACGCGATCGGGATGTCGACCCGGGTGAAGCGGGCCAGGGGTCGATGTCCGAGGGTCGCGGCCAGATCGTCGAGCGCGGGATCCACCGACTCGAAGGCCGACCGCGCCGAGATCACCAGGAAGGGCGCCGCGACGAAGCTCTGCGCGAGCACGATGCCGGCGATCGAGTCGGTCAGTCGCCCGTCGAAGAGCTGACCCACTCGGGTGTAGGGGCCGACGACGTAGATGAGGATGATGCCGCTCATCAGCGGTGGCAGCGCGAGGGGCAGTTGGACGATGAGGCCGACCACGGTGCCCAGCCGGCCGCGGGACCGGGCCAGCCAGCTGGCCAGTGGCACACCGAAGGAGACGATCAGCATGGTGGAGATGGTGGCGCTGAGTGCGGAAATGCGGGCGGCATCCCAGAGCCCTGGGGTGCCGAACCCGCGGTCGTGCGACCCCGCCAGCCGAATCGCGAAGGCGGCCAGCGGAATCAGCAGGTAGAGAACGAGCAGCGCGCCCAGCCAGCCGAGCGGCGCGCGCGGTGCCCTGCCCGTCACGAACCTGAAATGACGCTCTTCAAGACGGCAGGCATGCCACTACCTGTCGCCTTCGGCGGCGCAACCAGGTTGTAGCCGTCCTTCTTCAGATCCGCCGCACCCTTCGGACCGAGCAAATACTTCACGAACGCGATCGCCGCGGACGGGTGCGGTGCGCGGTTGAGGACCGTCACGGTGTAGACCGCCTTCAGAGCCTGGCCGGTCAGCGGCACGGTCGGAATCTTGGCGGCGACCGCTTCGCTGTTGTAGAAGAACCCGGCATCGAGCTGGCCCGACTGCAGGCGCCCGATCAGGGTCTCCTCGGGGTAGATGCCCGCGTCGGAGGACGCGAGCTTGGACAGGGCCGGGGTCTTCTTCGCCTGCGATGTCAGGGCCTGCTTCGCCAGCTTTCCCTTCGGGTCGTTGACCGGATCGGTCCGCCCCAGCCGGAATCCGGGCTCCGTGACCACGTCATACCACGGCTTGGTCCTCAACTCCTTGGCGAACTTGCTCTTCGGGTCGAACCCGATGACCACAGGCGACGAGGAGTAGGTGGCGTACCAGGACACCCAGTTGCCGTTCTTGGCGCCTTGCAGTGTGGTGTTGACCTTCGGGTTGGCGCTGATGAAGACGTCGCCCTGGTGGACCTTGCCCTTGATCTGGGTGGCGAGGGCATTGGAGCCCGCGGCGAATCCCTCGACGTCGTAGCCGCTGGCCTTCTTCAGGCCCGGGCCGATCTGAGACTGCATCAAGTCCACCAGCGACCCGGCATACAGCACGTTGACCGGGCCGGACCCCATTGCGCCGGCGGAGGAGGACTGCGGGCTGCCCCCCGCGACCGGAGAGGCCGCACTGCTGCTCGACGAGGTGCCGGACGATCCGCAGGCGGCGAGCGGAAGCGCCACAGCCACGAGCACTGCTGCGGCCGTGACTACTGCGCGCGGGCCACGAAATTCCACCGCTCCAGGCAACTTCATGGTGGCGAGAATACTCCAGGAAACTCGGAAGTACCTCATGATTTGCGGATAAATAGTCGTAAACAAGACGCAGGCGCGGATCCGCCACCGGGTCAGTGCTGCGGGAGCTCCACCACGACGTTGGTCGCCTTGATCGCGGCCACTGCCAGCACCCCGGGCTCCAGCTCCAGCTGGTCGGCGGCCTCGCGGCTCATCAGCGACACGACTCGATAGGGACCGGCCTGGATCTCGACCTGCGCCATCACGGTGTCTCTCACCACCCTCGTCACGATCCCCTGCAGCCGGTTCCGGGCGGACGACTCCCCCAGGACGAGCTCGGCCTGCGGCTCGCGCGCCAGCTCCTGAGCGAACTCGGCCAGCACCTTGCCCTCGATGACCAGTCGGCCGCCTTGATCATGGGTGGTGCGGAACCGCCCGGCGTCCGCCCACCGGCGCACCGTGTCGTCACTTACGCCGAGCAGCCCGGCGGCCTCGCTGATGCGGAAGTTCACGCGCACAGACTACTTCGGGTCGAGGTCAGCCACGCGGCACTTCGCGCTCACACCGCCCAAATGTGCACTTACGCTCCAAGGGCGCAGCTGTTGCTGCGCCCTTGGAGCGAGAGTGCACATCCCGAGGGGGGTTACCGAGGCTGCGTTTCGGACTCGGGGAGATCCGGCATCGGCTGCAGGATCTCCAGCAGGTGGTAGGTCCGCCGCCCGTCGTGGAAGCCCATCGTTCGTCTGCGCCAGGTGCCGAACAGGTCAGTCAGCTCCTTGCTGAATTGCTCGGCCTCCTCCTTGGTGAGGCGCAGTGCCGCGTTGTTGACCATGACGTGCACATTCGGGTCCGAGTCGTCGGCGCGAAGCGCTCGATCCACCATCGCCTTGGCATCCTCCGCGGACTGCCGTCGAAAGACGGAGACCGCTGCCGCTCCGCCGGACTCGCGCTCAAGCTGCCGCAGGCTCAGGTTCAGCCCGTGCTCATGGACCGGCTTCCACACCCGGTCCCGTCCATCCCGCGCATGCTCGGGGGCCGGCTCCACGAGGCCGTACTTCGCGAGCTGACGAAGGTGGAAGCTCGCCTGATTCGCGGGGATGCCCAGCTCCTCCGCGATGTCCGCGGCCCGGCTGTGCCCCGCGACATACACCTCCTGCAGCACCCTGTTCCGCACTGGATGGGCGATCGCTCGCAGCACTCGCGGGTCGCTGATCGGGGTGGCGTCCTCTGGCACAGCAGCAGCCTAACAAATTCCGCACGGACTATTGCGCACCTTCTATTGCGCACTGTATGTTGCACAATATGACCGGGTACCGAGAGCTCTCCCACAACCGCGACTTCACGATCCTGTGGGCGGGCGAGACCGTCAGCGAGCTGGGCAGTCGGATGAGCCTGTTCGTCTTCCCGCTGCTGGCCTACCAGCTGAGCCACTCGGCGCTGGTCGCCTCGATCGCCGAGACCGCCTATCTGCTCGGAATGCTGCTGACCATGCTGCCGGCCGGCGTGCTTGCCGACCGGATGCACCGCGGCCATCTGATGCGCATCGCGAGCGGGAACGGCGTGCTGCTGTATGCCTCGCTCGCCATCGCCGGCGCGCTCCACCACCTGACGATCACCCATCTGGTCATCGTCGGCCTACTCGCCGGAGCGGGAGCCGGCACCTTCGCACCGGCCGAGACGTCCGCGCTGCGCAGCGTGGTGCCCAACGACCAGCTGCCCACCGCGATGAGCCAGAACCAGGCCCGCCAGCACATCGCCTCGCTGCTCGGTGGCCCGGTCGGCGGTGCACTCATGGGACTCGTGCGCTGGCTGCCGTTCGCCGTCGATGCGATCTCGTATGCCGTGTCGTTCGTGACCCTCGGCCGCATCCGCACCGACCTCTCGGCGCCGCATCATGACGGCGCTCGACCGCGAGTGCGGGACGACCTCAAGGAGGGCTTTCGCTTCGTCTGGGCGAGCAGGTTCCTGCGCACCCTGACGACCTGGGCGGCCATGGTCAACCTGGTGATCAACGCGCTGTTCTTCGTTGCAGTGCTGCGACTGCTGCAGGCCGGCTTCCACCCGGCCACGATCGGCCTGGTCGATGCCGCGGCCGGGGTTGCCGGCATCGTCGGGGCCGTCCTTGCGCCCAGGATCATCGACACGTTCGCCACCGGCCGCCTCACCGTCATGGTCGCGTGGAGCATGGTGCCGCTCACCGTGCCGATGATCTTCTGGAACAACCCGCTGGTGGTCGCACTCGCGATCGGCTGTTCTCTCTTCCTCAACCCCGCCGGCAATGCCGGCATCGGCGCGTACCGGATGGCGCTCACTCCGGACCGGATGCAGGGCCGGGTGGCCTCGGCGTCCCAGTTCGCGGCAATGGCGATCATGCCGCTTGCACCACTGGCGGGCGGAGCGCTGCTCTCCGGCCTCGGCGGACCAGCCGCCATGGCAGGACTCGCGACGTCGGCCGCCGCCTGCGCGCTGGTGGTCACCCTCAGTCGCACCGTCCGGTCCGTGCCCCGACCCGCGGTATGGCGCGCGGAGCTCGAGTCGGCGCCGAAGTCCCCGCTCACGTCCCCGGCGGGTGTCGAGGTCGCCTCCTGAGATGGGGTCACCTACAGGGCGGCGATGCCTTCCGCGCCGACCGCGTCGGGCACGGTGACGGTGCCCAGGTTCGTGAGCGCACCCCGCTTGCCGACGCCGAACGTGGTGACGGTTCCGGTGGCGCCGCCCTGCACGTAGAGGTACCGGCCATCCGATGAGGCCGCGGAGTCGACGGTGCCGGCGGCGACCGGAGTGGTCCCGACCGAGTATAGGCCACCACCGCGGTTGACCCGGTATGACGAGAGATTGCCACTGCCGGCATTGGAGGCGTACGCGGTCGAGCCGATGGTGGTGAGCCAGCAGGTCGCCGCCTGGCCGGTGAGCGCGGAGCTGCCCGCCGTGAGCCTTCCGCTGGGCGCCACCGTGAAGGTTGCGACCGCGCTGGGACCGGCCTCGGTGAGCGCGAGGACACCGCCTGGCGCGAAGTCGAATCCGAATGGCACCGTGCCCGGCAGGTAGTTGACGACCGGCTTTAGCGCCGGCCCGAACAGGCCGAGATTGAATACGTCGACGCTGTTCTGGCCGTTCTTGGTGCTGACCAGCAGCTGACGCCCGTTGGGGGTGAACCCGATCTGACCGGGCGTGCTGGTGAACTCCGGAGTCTGCGCCGGGTTGAGTCCGAGACCGCGATGCCAGGACGGGATCGCCAGCAGGTAGCCGCCCAGGGACAGGTACCCCTGCACCGAGCCACCATCGCGGGCGTTGAGCACGAAGACTCGTCCATCCCGCGCCGCGACGCTTACCGGGAATGACCCATCAGAGCCGATGACCTGCCGCCGCACGAGCCGGTCGCCGACGACTGCGAAAACCGTGATGCTGTTGCTTCCGGCGTTGACCGCGTAGAGCGTGTGGGTGCCCGCGTCGTAGGTCAGCGAGCCCTGCGAGGCGAGGTGATCGACGACCGAGCCGCCGAGCTGGCCCCCGGTGCCGCCGGTCGCGTAGGTCGCGGTCTGCTGCAGGGCGCCGGATGCGGTGTGGTCGTACTGCACGATCTCGTTGCCGGACGGCGCGTCGTTCTGCACGAACACGGGATGCGCGTCGGCGTGCCTACCCTGGGTGGTGGTGGCAGCGTGCGCGGGTCCGACGCCGATGGCGAGGACGGCGAGCGCCGACGTGGCCAGGGCGGCGGTGCGAGCTAGTGGTTTCATGGCGGGGTCCTTAGCTATCCGGTGAGTTGGTCACCAGTTTGGTGTCGGCGCCTGTCCCGCTCTTACCAATCGCCCGCTACTGAGTTTGTCGAGAAGCGCCTGGGAATCGCCTGTGGGACCGCGAGCGCTCCCGGGGTTCGGCGAGGTAAGAAGTCCATGCGCCGCGCCACCAACAGAGCGGGAACATCCGTCGCCACGAAAGCGAGCCACCGTCATGCTCGAGCCAGGAACCGTCTTTCCGCAGCTGCCGATTCACACGATCGCCCACGGGGACATGGTGCTGCCGGACGCCTTGGCCGGCCGGTACGGCGTCGTGCTCCTCTACCGCGGCGCGTGGTGCCCCTACTGCAACGCCCAGCTCCGCGCGTTCCAGCACGCTCGGGCCTCGTTGGAGAAGGTCGGCGCGCAAGTGGTCGCGCTGAGCGTCGATGACGAGGACACCACACGGGAGCTGGCCGACAAGCACCAGCTCAGCTACCCAATCGGCTTCGGCGCCTCCGCACACGAGATCGCTCAGGCAACGGGCGCGTTCGTCAATCCCGATCCGGCCTACCTGCAGTCCACGGGTTTCGTGCTGGACCGCACGGGCAGGATCCTGGTGAGCGTGTACTCCTCCGGCGCCATCGGACGTCTGGTGCCGGCCGATGTCGTCGGGCTGATCGAGTATGTCGACGGCATGCCTCGCGAGGCGTGACGACGGCCCCGCGCCACGGGTTCGAACGACACCGTCGATCCGATCTGATCTGATGGGGGATGTGGCCACCGAACCCGACATCGACTCCGCGCAATGGCTCGCGACGCTGCGCGAGTCCGGGCCGGCCCATGACGACGCGGTGGCCCGCTTGCACGGGCTGCTGCTGCGGGTCGGTCTGCGGCACGCGCACAGCCGCGCCGCGGGCACCGGCCTGGGCGGGCCGGAGCTCGACGACCTCGCGCATCAGGCGGCGTCCGACGCTCTGCTGTCCATCCTGCGCAGGCTCGACAGCTTTCGCGGTGAGAGCCGATTCACCACCTGGGCCTACAAGTTCGTGATCCTCGAGGTGTCCTCGAAAATCGGCCGCCACTTCTGGCAACGAGCCGAGACGTCCTGGGACGAACCGGACTGGACGCAGCTGCCGGCAGCGTTCGGAGCCTCACCGGAGGAGACGCTCGCCGCCGCCGAGATCGTCGGAGAGGTCCAGTTCGCGGTAGCGCACCACCTGACCGAGTACCAGCGGGAGATTTTCGTCCATGTCGTCGTCGAGGGCATCCCGCTGGACGCGCTCGTCGCACGGCTCGGTATCACCCGAGGCACCGTCTACAAGGCCGTCTTCGACGCCCGACGCAAGATCCGCAAGCACCTCACAGAGACCGGGCACCTCGCGCAGAAAGGACAGCACCATGACTGACTGGCAATCGGCCTTCAACGAGTTTCTGAGTACCGACCCCACGGACGTCGGCTGCGACGAGGCGATGCGGGTGCTGGAGGTTTACGTCGACCTAGTCTCGACCGGACTCGACGCCGCCGAGCGGATGCCCGGAGTAGCCGCGCATCTGAAGGCCTGCGGACCCTGCCAGGGCGACTTCACGAGCCTTCTGGACGCCGTCACCGACACCCCACACTGATCGGCGCTGGTGGACTTCGCGTTCTTTCATGGGAGGCTGAAGGCCTGGCGGAGCGCGTGCGTTGAGCCAAAGCGGGTGTTGCCGGGCAGATCGCATCAGCTGCCGCCCGCCGGGTGAGAGGAAGTCGAGGGCACCGAGGTGGCTGACACATATCGCCCTCCCTGGTCGGGCCGTATGTCTGGCGCCGGCGATGGGCCTGCGATGTGAGCATCGGTGGGTTTGATCTCAACCTCCTGCCGACGCTGAGTGCGCTGTTGGAGGAACGCAACGTGACCAGGGCGGCCGAACGGCTGTCGCTCGGTCAGCCGGCGGTGAGCGCTGCCTTGGCTCGGCTGCGACGTCACTACGACGATCCGCTGCTGGTCCGGGAGGGGCGGGTCTATCACTTGAGCAGCCTCGCCGAGGCGCTGGTGGAACCAGTGCGTGAGGCGATGGCTGCGGTCGAGCGCTGTGTCTCGGCGCCGCAGGGCTTTGAGCCGGCCTCGGATGCAAGGTCGTTCACGGTGGCGGCGAGCGATTACATCTCGACCGTCCTACTTCGTCCACTGCTCACCCATCTGGCGCGGGAAGCACCAGGGGTCCGGCTGCAGCTGGTGCCGATCCGCGCCGGGTTGGACGAGGGGTTGCGGCGAGGATCAGTCGACCTCGCGCTGCTGCCGACCGAGTTCGCGACGACGATGCTCGACCTTGAGCGGCAGTTGCTCTACCGCGAACGTTTCGTCCTGGTGGCCGACCGCGACCAGCAGGCGCTGGCTGGTCGGGTCGAGCTCGATGCGACCACACCGGGCACCCCGATCGACCAGGAGCTGCTGCAGCGGTTGCCGTTCGTGATGTTTGCCGGCGAGCTGCCCTTCGTCCTGGAGCGCAAGCTGCAGGAGCAGGGGATCGAGCTGCGCGTCGACGTGACCACCGAGGCGTTCGTGGCCGCGCCGCTGCTGCTGCCCGGCACGGAGCTGGTGTCGTTTGTGCCCGAGCGCCTGGCCCGCCTCGTCGCCGGGCCGGCCCACCTCGCCTTGTACGCCTCACCGGTCGACATCGGCGACATCGTGGAGGCGATGTACTGGTCGCCGCGCCGAACCGGAGACTCCGCCCACCGGTGGCTGCGCACCCGGATCACCGCCGAAGCGCAGCGACTCACCTGACTCGGGCACCCGCGATCAGGCATCGATGGCGTCGATGCCAGCGATGCCGAATAGTTGTTTCCGCGCGGCGCTCGGCTCTGGTTGCCTTGTAGGCACAGCAACGGGGCACCACGTAACAGAGCACGACATCCGACGTCGTCGCCCCCGCGCTCACCCGAAAGCGTTCCCTGAGCCCCGGAAGGAACAACCATGCCCGTGCACGCTCTGGCCACCAGCAAGCTGATTCGGCTGCTGCGCCGTGCCCTGCCGAGTGACCTCGTCCGCGAGCCCGCGGACCCCGGCTACGCGGCCGCTACCCAACCGCACAACAGCAGCTTCCTGCAGCGGCCGGTAGTCGTCGTGCAGCCTGACACGGCCGAGCAGGCCGCGGCCGCGGTCGCCGTGGCTCGACAGGCGGGCCGCCGGGTCGTCGTCCAGGCCACCGGCCACGGCTCGGGCACCGCGTTGAACGACGACCTCCTACTGCTCGACACCTCCCGGCTCGACCAGGTGGTCGTGAACCCTGCCGAGCGCACCGCCCGCGTCGGAGCCGGCACCACCTGGTCGCGGGTCCAGCAGGCCGCCGAGTCCCACGAACTGCTCGCCCTCAGCGGCACGTCGCCCACCGTGGGGGTCTCCGGCTACACCTTCGCCGGCGGCGTCGGCTGGCTGGTCCGACCTCACGGACTCGCGTCAGGCTCGCTGCGGGCCGTCGAGTACGTCGACGGCGAAGGGACCCTGCGCCGCGCCGCCGACGACGCCGCAGACCCGGCGGACCGCGAGGCCCTGTGGGCCTTCCGCGGAGGGGGCCCAGTAGGTCTCGCCACCGCCCTGGAGATCGACCTGCACCCACCCGGTGACCTGTCGGCGGGATACCTGCTGTGGCCGGGCGGCGACCTGCCCCGGCTGGCCCAGGCATGGACCGACGCCCTCACCAGCGCCCCCGACACGTTGACCAGCACCCTGTCACTGCTGCACGTCCCACCGACCGGACCGTTCCCGGCAGAGCTGCTCGATCAGGTGGCCGTTCACCTCTGCTACGCAACTACCGGCGGCGAGCAGGATCTAACCGCGATGCGCGACGCGGTCCGCGCGGTCGCATCGCCGGTGATCGACACCACCGGACCAGCCGACGCCGCGACCCTGGCCGCGATTCACCTCGACCCACCCAGCAGTGTCCCGGCTCGCGGCGACGGCTGGTGGCTCGACATGCCCACCGCCGACCTGATCGGGTCACTGTTCGACGCCGCCCGGATCGGCCGGCCTCGCGGTCTCACCATGATCGAGCTGCGACACGTCGCCACCACCGCCCCTGCCCGCGAGGGCGTGCTCAGCCGGCCGCCGGCACCATTCCTGGTGCACATGGTGGCCGCCGCCCCCGACGACACCGCTCGCGCCGGGGTCGACGAGGTCCTCGCCGAGGTTGCCGGCGCCATCGGACCGACCGCACCCGGCCGGTCCGTGCCGTCCTTCCGGGAGGGACAGGCCGACGCCGGCACCGCGTTCGGCGAACCAGAGCTGGCCCGGCTCACCGCTGTTGCCGAGGCGCTCGACCCCGGCCGGGTGCTGCGCTTCCAGCGCGGCCTTCCTCGCTGACCACCCCTAGACCACACCACCACACGCTCATCGGACATCCACGAAAGGGATGACGACCATGAAGGTCCTCGCCACCGGAGCCACCGGATACTTCGCCCACCACATCGTGCCCGCACTCGCCGCGCACGGCGTCGAGGTGCGCGCCCTCGTGCACGACCCCGCCAAGACCGACCGTGCCCTGCGCGGCGGTGCGATCGAGACCGTGGTCGCCGATCTGCGCGACCCCGACAGTCTCGACGCCGCCCTCGACGGCGTCGACGGCCTCTTCCTCATCCTGCCGGCCTTCGCGCCGGACACTGTCGCGCTCGGCACCGGCGCCGTCGCCACGGCCGCCGCCCGCGGTGTACGCCGCGTCGTCTACTCCGGCGTCTACCACCCCTCGCTGTCACTGGCGAACCACGCCGACACCCGCCCGGTGGAGGAGGCGCTCTACCACTCCGGGATGGAGTTCACCGTGCTGCAGCCGGCCATGTACCTTCAGGGGCTGACCGGCAGCTGGCCGGCCGCGGTGGACACCGGCATCTACGCCGCGCCCTGGTCGCGCCGCGCCGCCATGACCTACGTCGACTTTCGCGACGTGGCCGAGGTGGCCGCCCACGCCTTCGCCCGTGACGACCTGGTCGGGGGAACCTTCGAGCTGGCCACCGGCACCTACACCCGCGAACAGATCGCGGTCGCGATGAGCCGCCACGCCGGCCGGCCGGTCGAGCCGGTCGATCTCCCGCCGCTTCGGGCCGTCGACGCGATGCCGCCCGGGCCACAGCGCGATGGCCTGGCCGCCATGTTCACCGACTATGACACCCACGGCTTCCACGGCGGGAACGACGTGGTGCTGCGCACCCTGCTGGGCCGGCCGCCCCGGACCCTTGAGCAGTTCATCGCCGAGCTGGCCGGCGACCAACCAATGGAGCGTCAAAGATGAGCAATTCTTCCGTGCGAAAACTCGATAGAGAAAGCGCCGGCCTGACGGCCGCTTCGACCGGGAGTCGCGCCGCGGTGCGGCGATGGGCATGGCTCGGCCTGGTCGCCCAGGCGGTCTTCCTCGCGAGCTGGCTCGTCGCGGCGTCCTGGCAGGGACCGCGCTACAGCGTGCTCGCCCACACCATCAGCGACATGTCCGCGGTCACCGCGCCGCACGGCGAGTTCCTGGTCGTGGTCCTGACGTTGTGCGGCGCCGCCACGATGGGCTTCGCATTGCGTTCGGTGTGGCCGACGCTGCGCACCGGTGGCTGGAGAGCATCGACGGGTGCCGTCCTGCTCACCCTGTCCATCGTCGGGCTCGGTGACCTGCTCTCTCCTGCCGAGAGGCTGGCCTGCCGGATGGCCGACCCGGGATGCACCCCCACCCAGCAACTGTCCAACACCGGCGGACAGCTCGACAACGCCATCAGCTCGATCGGCCTCCTGCTGCTCGTGATCGCCGCATTCTTCCTGGCCGCAGCGATGCGGCGCACGCACGGCTGGCAGAACTGGGCGCGCCCGACGCGCTGGACCGCAGTCCTGATCACCGCCTTCGCGGTGGCCAGCGTGCTGACGCAGGACGCGGGCTACACCGGCCTTTTCGAGCGTCTGGTCGCCGTGACGGGCGCAGTTACCCTCGCCGTGCTCGCGATCGGGATCCTCCGACGGACGCGGGGCACGTCCTGACGGTCGTCGTACGAGCAGCGGCGGACGCCTTCACGTCCGTATGCTCCGCCGCTGTCGTAGTGTCACGACCATGCTCCGCGAAGTTGCGCCCGGCGTGCTCGTGCGCCAGAGCGCGTTCTGCCTCAGTAATGCCGTGATCGTGCTCGGCGACGACGGCGTCCTCCTGATCGACCCCGGCATCAGCGGAGCCGACCTCACCGATCTGGCGAGCGAGCTGCATACGCGTGGCCTGGTCGTCGCCGCCGGGTTCGCCACCCACCCACACTGGGATCACGTGCTCTGGCACGAAGCCTTCGGCACTGCACCGAGATTCGCATCCCGGACCTGCGTCGAACACATCCACACCGATCTCGAGGACGCACGCGGCAAGGCCGGCGACCTTGCACCGGGCGCACCGCTCGACCTGCTCGGCGACCTCACTCCCCTGCCGGACGGACCCCGCACGCTGCCGTGGGTGGGACCGCGCGTGCACCTCGTCGAGCACCAGGCGCACGCCCCCGGGCACGTGGCGCTGCTCGTCGAGGGCGCCGGGGTGCTCGTCGCGGGCGACATGCTCTCCGACGTCGAGATTCCGCTGCTCGACCTCGATTCACCCGATCCCGTCGCCGCGTATGCCGAGGGGCTCGACCGCCTGAGCGACCTCGCCTCGACCGGCGCCCGGCTGGTGGTGCCCGGACACGGAGCCGCCGGCGATGCGCAGGAGTTGCGTCGCCGGCTCGCGCTTGATCGCGACTACCTGAGGGCACTGGAATCCGGCGGCGGTGAGGACGATCCGCGCCTTGGTCCCGACACGGCATACGGCCGGGACTGGCTGCTGCGGGACCACGGCGCCCAGGTCGCCGTCGGGCGCCGAGGTCATGCCTGACCGCGCCGCCCATCCGGAAGCGGCGTGGCTTCGAAGTACATTCGATAACAGGTCGCCCTCCAGGCAACTCCATTCCGATCTCCAAGAAGAGCTGGTCACGATGCAGCAGACGCGTTCGGCACCGGGTGGCACCGTGGACAGCACCGGTGCGGCGGGCGGTGTACGCGCGTCGGGCCGTATACGCGCGTCGGGCAGTTGGCGAGGGTGGCTGACCTGCCTGCTCGGACTGGCGTGGCTGGTCGATGCGGCGTTGCAGTACCAGCCCTACATGTTCACCAAGGCGTTCCCGCACGACATCATTCGCCCCACGGCGGCCGGCAACCCGGGCTGGGTGCGAGGCCCGATCGACTGGTCCGCGACCCTGATGTCGCATCACCTCGTGCTGTTGAACGCCGCGTTCGCCTCGCTGCAGTTGGTGATCGCCCTGGGACTGCTGTGGCGCCGGACTCGCAAGCCCGCGCTGGTCGTGTCCATCGCCTGGGCCCTGTCGGTCTGGTGGATGGGAGAGGGCCTCGGAGGCATCCTGATCGGCCCGGTGTCCCTGCTGGACGGCCTGCCCGGCGGCGCCCTGCTGTATGCCGTGATCGCCGTCCTGCTCTGGCCGCGCCGATCGGCGCCTGAGGGCTCGGCGCCGCGGAGCGTGGCCACGGACAGTCCACTGGGCAGGTTCGGCGCGCTCGGCCTGTGGGTGGTCCTGTGGGCGTGGTTCGCGATCGAAACCCTGCTGCCCGCCAACCGGGCGGCCGGTGCAATGCACGACACCGTGGCCGGGATGGCCGACGGCGAACCGCACTGGATCCGGAGCATCAATACCTGGGGCGCCGACCTGCTCGCCGGTCGCGGGCTGGCAGCGTCGATCGTGCTTGCCGTTTGCCTGTTGCTCATCGCCGGGTGTCTCTTCGTCCCCTCGCTGACCCGTCCGGGCCTGGTCCTTGCCATCGCCCTGTCCCTGGTGATCTGGGTCGTCGCACAGGACTTCGGCGAGATCGCCACCGGGACCGCGACCGATGTGAACGCCGCCCCGCTGCTGGCTCTCCTTGCGCTGTGCTACTGGCCGACCTCGAGGCGCCGGACTCACCGCCCGCTGCGGTGACCCGCGGGTCGCCCACTGGCTCCCTCGAGTTGTGCTCTTCGCTCGACAACTGGGCGGGTATCTCTTGACACAGCGGGTATTGGCACAGGCGGTATTGGCCCAGCGGGTGGATGGTGGCGGTGGTGGTGACCCGTTGACAGATCTATTCACTGTGTGAATAGATAGGGCCATGTCAACGGGTCACGTGCTTTTGGGGCTGCTGAGCAGGGGGCAGCAGCACGGCTATGACCTCAAGCGCGCACATGACGACCGGTTCCCCGCGGCCAAGCCCATGGCCTACGGACAGGTCTACGCGTCGTTGGAGCGGTTGCACCGCCAGGGGTTCGTCGAACCTGTGGCGGTGCAACGCGTCGACGGGCCGGACCGCACGGTGTATGCCATCACGGCCACCGGGCGGGCCGAGTTGACCGACTGGATCGAGACGGTCGAGACGCCGTTCGTGCATGTCGCGAACCCCCTGGCCACCAAGGTGACGGTGGCGCTCCTGGTGACCGACACGGCCTACGCCACCACCTGCCTGGAACGGCAACGCGCGTCGCACCTCGACGCGATGCGCCGATACACCCGGGCAAAAACGGACCCGTCGCTGCCGATTCACGAGGTGCTGGCGGCCGACTACGCCATCGCCCACCTGGATGCCGACCTGCAGTGGATGGAGTCGGCCCTTCAACGCGTCGCCGCCCTCGGCGAGGCGATCGCGACATGAACGCACTCACGCCACCATCTATCAGGGGGTCGCACATGAAATCGACCGAAGACGAGCAGCCGGCGCTGACCGCGAGATCCGTGGTGATGTCCTACGGACATACGCCCGCCCTCAAGGGCATCAGCCTGGCCATCGGCAAGGGGGAGATTGTCGCCGTGACCGGCCCGTCCGGCTCGGGCAAGTCGTCCCTGCTGCTCTGCCTGGCAGGCGTGGTGACCCCCGATGCCGGCGAGGTGACGTTCGGTGACCGCCGCATCAGCGCGGAAGGGGAGGGGCAGCGGTCTCGGCTGCGCCGCACGGAGTTCGGCGTGCTGTTCCAGTTCGGCCAACTGGTCCCCGAGCTCACCGCCATCGAAAACGTCGCCCTCCCCTTGCTGCTCGGCGGACGACGCCGATCCGAGGCGATGACTGCCGCGCTGACCTGGCTGGACCGGTTCGAGGTCGGCGGGCTCGCCTCGACACGGCCGTCGAGTATGTCGGGCGGGCAGGCTGGGCGGGTCGCCGTCGCCCGCGCAATGGTGGCCGAGCCAAAGGTCCTCTTCGCCGACGAGCCGACCGGAGCGCTGGACACACTGGCCGGCGAACAGGTGATGGCCCAGCTGATCCGAGTGACCCGGGAGTCTGGCACGACGGTCCTCCTGGTCACCCATGATGCCCGCGTCTCGGCCTACGGTGATCGCGAGATCCGCATTAGAGACGGTCAGCTCGATCACCACCCGGCACGACACCTCGCCTCGGTGTCCGGCCCCGACGGTGACCTCGGATGAGCAGCCGCGGGCCGCGACTGGGCACGCTGATCCGGCTCGCCTCGGCAGGCAGCCGCGTCGACGGCATCCGCGTCGGGCTGACCGTGGTCGGCGCGGCGGCCGCGTCATTCGTGCTGCTACTGGCATCCGCGGTCGCTTCCATCGGTCCGCGCAACGGTCCCTATCGGCTGGACATCCTGCAACAGTCCGGCCTGCGGCCGGGCGTCATCGTCGTCCTCGCGCTGCTGTGCATCCCGATCCTGAACTTCGTTGCGCAGTGCTCGCGGATCGGCGCGCCCGCCCGCGATCGGCGACTGGCCGCTCTGCGTATGGCCGGCGGCACACCCTCGGAGGTACGCCGCATCGTCGCCATGGAGGCCGGGCTCGCCTCCCTTATCGGGGCACTCGTCGGCGGGCTCGGCTATCTGATCACGCGCCAACTCGCCGGGACGGCGTCGCAGGGAATGGCCGCCAGCGGGGACGGGACGATTGTCAGCAGCGCTCCGAACGGTCGCCTCCTACCGACCGATGTCATGCCACACCTCTGGCTCATCGTCATCGCGCTGCTGCTGGTGCCAGTGCTCGCCACGGTCGGCTCGGTGGTCGCGCTGCGTCGGACCGCGATCACTCCCTTCGGAGTCATCCACCGGGAGGCTCATCGACCGCCCAGCGCCACTCCTGCGGCGCTCTTCCTGATCGGCACCGTCGGACTCGCCGCATGGCAGGGGATCTACGCGCTCCTACCGGGCTCCGTTGACAACTCCGTGTGGCTGCTGCCCGTGTCGACCATTCTCCTCCTCGTCCTGACCCTGACCGGCCTGATCTACGGATCAGCCTCTGTTGCCTACCATCTCGGTCGCGCCATCGCACCCAGAACCAGCCGCGCCTCGCTGCTGATCGCCGCACGACGCATGATCGACGCACCCTTCACTGCCAGTCGCGCGACGACGGTCGTGACCTTCGCGGTCCTTCTCGGCTCAGGCGTGGAAGGCATCCGGGCAGCCATCCTGGTCATCACACAGGACAACGATGAGTCCTTCTACGTCGACACCTTCGACCTGCTCAACCTGATGCTTGTCGTCGCCATCGCCCTCGCGACGGCCGGTCTGCTCGTGACCGCGACCGAGGGAGTGGTGACTCGCCGCCGCACCCTTGCCGCGCTCAAGGCAGGCGGCACACCGCGGCGCACACTGGCCGCGGCGACCCTCTGGGAGACCGTGCTGCCACTGGTGCCGACCATCGCGCTGGCCACGACCGCCGGCCTCCTCGGCGCCCGCGGCCTCATGGGTACTTCCGTCAGAAGCTCCAGTGGCACGTCCAATGCGATGCACGTCGTGCCGGTGCCCTGGGGATCACTCGGACTGTTGGCCGGTGGCACTGTGGCGGCAGCAGTGCTGGTCACGGCAGTCTCGCTGGTCTTTCTGCCGCGCAGCACCAGCATCACCGAGCTGCGCACCGCCGCCTGACCAACTGACCCCCTCGAGGCGGGGTTGGGCGTGGTGGGAGAAGGTGGTTACGAGAAGACAGGTACGAGAAGACGGTTACACCGTGTGCACGTATGCCTACTCTGCAATTTTGCAGTTAGTGCACATTAGGAGTACTCTGATCGCTGTGACTGAGACAGCCGAGCCGACCGAGGGCCTTCGCGAGCGCAAGAAGCGCGCGACCCGGGACGCGCTACGCACGGTGGCCCTGGAAGCCACCCTGGAACGTGGCCTACGGGCGGTCACCGTGGAGGAGATCGCCGCCGCCGCGAATGTCTCGGTGCGGACGTTCTTCAACTACTTCTCCACCAAGGAGGAGGCCGTCGTCGGGTTCGACCCGGAGCAGCCGGCGCGCATCCGCGACGCCGTCATCGCGCGTCCGGCCGGCGAGGAGCCGGTCGCGGCGCTGCGGGCGGTCCTTCTCGAGCACGCCGGTCAGATCAGCGTCGACAGCAGCGACTGGGGCGACCGCCTGCAGGCGATCAAGGACAACCCGGAACTGCTCGCCGCTCACCTGACCGCCTGGTCCAGCATGGAGACCGCGCTGGCCGAGGCCATCGCCACCCGCACCGGGCTGGACGCGGATCGGGACCTGTATCCGACCCTCGTCGCATCCGCGGTCGCCATGGCCAACCGGGTGGCGATCCGCCGCTGGAAGTCCGGCCCGGCGGCCGACCTGCCGGCTCTCGTCACCGAGGCGGTCGACCTCCTGGCGTCCGGCCTACATCCGCCGGCGCCGTAACGACCTTCCGCGCACCTGCCTCATCCAGCCTGAAACCACCCGCTGCAAGGAGATTCCGTGTCCTCTGCGACTGAGACGACGCCCGTTGCCTCCACTATTCCCAAGCGTCGCCTGTACGCCATCATCGGCGCCCTGCTGCTCGGCATGCTGCTGGCGGCTCTCGACCAGACGATTGTGGCCACCGCGCTGCCGACAATCGTCGGCGACCTCGGCGGCGCCAACCACCTGTCCTGGATCGTCACGGCCTACCTGCTGGCAGTCACCGCCTCGACCCCCCTGTGGGGCAAGCTCGGCGACATGTACGGCCGGAAGCAGTTCTTCCAGGCCGCCATCGTCATCTTCCTGATCGGCTCCATCCTCTCGGGCCTCAGCCAGTCAATGCTCGAACTGATCCTCTTCCGCGCCCTGCAGGGCCTGGGTGGCGGCGGCCTGATGATCGGTGCGCAGGCGATCATCGGTGACGTCGTCTCGCCGCGCGAACGCGGCAAGTACCAGGGCCTGTTCGGCGCCGTATTCGGTGTCACCAGTGTCGTCGGCCCGCTCCTGGGCGGTCTGCTGGTCGACGGCCCCGGATGGCGCTGGGTGTTCTACATCAACGTGCCGGTGGGCGCGATCGCCCTGGTCGTCACCGCCATCGTGCTGCCCGGCACCTTGAGCAAGGTGCGTCACACGATCGACTACCTCGGCACGATCCTGATCGCCGCGACCGCCACCGACCTGGTCCTGTTGACCAGCCTGGGCGGCACGACCTATGCCTGGAACTCCTTCCCGATCTATTTCATGGCGGTGCTCGGTGTGGTGCTGCTGGCGGGCTTCATCCTCGCCGAACGCCGCGCCGCCGAGCCGGTGCTCCCGTTGAACCTGTTCACCAACAAGGTTTTTGCCGCCGCCTCCGCGATCGGTTTCGTGGTGGGTTTCGCGATGTTCGGCGCCATCACCTATCTCCCGCTCTTCCTGCAGGTGGTCCAGGGCGTCAACCCGACGATCTCGGGCGTCCGCATGCTGCCGATGATGGCCGGGCTGCTGATGACCTCGATCGGCTCGGGCATCCTGATCTCCAAGTGGGGTCGTTACAAGGTCTTCCCGGTCATGGGCACCGCGATCATGACGCTCGGCATGTTCCTTCTGTCACACATGGGCGTGGGCACCAGCATCTTCATGACCTCGGTCTTCATGTTCGTGCTCGGCGTCGGCCTCGGCTGCGTCATGCAGGTCCTGGTGATCGTCGTGCAGAGCGCGGTGGACTACAAGGACCTGGGCGTGGCGACCGCAGGCGCGACCTTCTTCCGATCCATCGGTGGCTCCTTCGGCACCGCGGTCTTCGGAGCGATCTTCGCGGGCGTCATCACCGGCCACCTGCGCGATGCCCTCGGCAACGTCAAGCTGCCTGGTGGCGCGGGTGGTTCGGGCATCAGCCCCGAGATACTCGCCAAGCTGCCCGCCCACATCAAGTCCGGTGTCATCGACGCGTATGCCGGATCGCTGCAGACCGTCTTCCTGGTCGCCGTGCCGATCGGCATCGTCGCCTTCCTGCTGACGTGGATCCTGCCGGAGATCGAGCTGCGTGCCACCACGGGGGCGGTTGACGCGGGAGAGACCTTTGCGATGCCGGTCGAGCGCAGCTCGCTGGAAGAGGTCGAGCGGGCCATCACGGTGCTCGACTCCCGTGAGAACCGCCACGACCTCTATGCCGATCTGGCCCGGCGCGCGGATCTGGACCTCGGGCCGCGGGAGTGCTGGCTGCTCTATCGGTTCGACGACCACCCTGAGTCGACCCTCGCCGAGATCTCGGCGGTCGTCAATCGACCGGTCGACCGCCTAACCCAACTCGCTGAGAACCTCCACACCAAGGGCCTACTGGTCGAAGACCATGACCGCCCCGGCCATCGCCTGGCACTCAGCACGTCGGGACACGGCGCGATCGCCCGCCTGTTGCAGGCTCGGCGAGACCGCCTGGAAGAGCTGCTGGGCGACTGGAGCCCGGAGGACAACCCTGACCTGGTCGAGCGCGTCAGGCGGCTCGCCGGAGCGCTGATGGCCGACGACGACAAGATGCTCGAAGCGGCGCGAACGCGGCCCCCCGAGCCGGCCAGCACCTGACGACCGAGCCGACCCGCGCCCGACGGCAGGACGCACCGCGCACTGTCGTCGGGGAATGCCGTGGGGTGCACGCCCGTTGACCACGTAGTCATCCGCACCCCATCGCGAGGAGTCACCACCCATGGCCGACACCGCCACGCAGAACCACGCCTCCGGCACCTTCACCATCGGCGACCGGACGGTTCACCGGCTCGGATTCGGCGCGATGCGCCTGACCGGCAAGGGCATCTGGGGTGACCCCGCCGATCGGACGGAGTGCGTGCGAGTCGTGCGCCGTGCCGTCGAGCTCGGCGTTGACTTCATCGACACCGCGGACTCGTACGGCCCGCACGTCAGCGAGGAGATCATCCGGGAGGCGCTGCACCCCTACCCGGAGCAGGTTCTGGTCGCGACCAAGGCCGGCCTGGTGCGCACCGGCCCCGACGAGTGGCACCCGGTGGGGCGCCCCGAGTACCTGCGTCAGCAGGCAGAGACGAGCCTGCGCCGGCTCGGCGTGGAGCGTCTCGACCTGTTCCAGCTGCACCGCATCGACGAGCACGTCCCGTTCGAGGAACAGATCGGTCTGCTCAAGGACCTGCAGGACGAGGGCAAGATCGGCGCCGTCGGGCTGTCTGAGGTCGGCGTCGACCAGATCGACGCCGCCCGCAAGATCGTGCCCATCAGCACCGTCCAGAACCTCTACAACCTGAGCACCCGCAAGTCCGAGGCGGTCCTCGACTACTGCGACCGCGAGGGCATCGGCTTCATTCCGTGGTTTCCGATCAACGCCGGCAAGCTCGCCGAGCGCGGCGGGCTCGTCGACCACATCGCGAAGGCGACCGGGGCGCCTCCGGCGCAGATCGCGCTGGCCTGGCTGCTCGCCCGGTCGAAGGTCGTCCTGCCCATCCCTGGCACGTCGAGCGTCGACCACCTCGAGGAGAACCTCGGCGCGGCCGGCCTGCAGCTGAGCGACGAGCAGGTCACCGAGCTCACGGACGCCGTCGACGACTAGGCGTGACCGCCCCACTCGGCACGGCCACCCGGCGGACCTCCGCCGGGTGGCCGGGTGTCGTGCTCATCGGCGCCGCGTTCGCGATCACGATGCTCGGGACGACCCTGCCCACCCCGCTCTACCCGCTCTATGCGACCAAGTTCGGTTTCGGCGAGCTGGTGACGACCGTGGTGTTCGCCACGTATGCGGTGGGCGTGACGGCCGGTCTGCTGCTGTTCGGGCACTGGTCGGACCAGATCGGCCGTCGTCCGCTGCTGCTCGCCGGACTGGGCCTGTCGGCTCTGTCGGCGATCGCCTACCTGCTGCCGGGTGAGCTGGGCTGGCTGTTCGTCGGGCGAATGCTGTCCGGCCTGTCGGCCGGGATCTTCACCGGGACGGCCACGGCCACGATCATCGACCTGGCGCCGGCACACGAGAAGGCGCGCGCGAGTCTGCTCGCCGCAGCCGTCAACATGGGTGGTCTCGGTCTGGGACCGCTACTCGCCGGCGTCCTGTCCGAATACGCACCGCTGCCGCTGCAGCTGTCCTTCATCGTCGACCTCGTGCTGGTCGCGATCGGCGCCCTGTGCGTCCTTGTCGTGCGTGACCCCGTGTCTCGGGTGGCGACCCTGCGGCTACGCCCCCGGCCGCTGCGGGTGCCGCCTCAGATCCGTGCCCTGTTCACCCGGGCGGCCATCGCCGGGTTTGCCGGGTTCGCCGTGCTTGGTCTGTTCACTGCGGTGTCGCCGGCCTTCCTGGGCACCGTGTTACACCACCGCAACCGCGCCCTGGTCGGTGTCATCGTGCTCGTGGTGTTTGCCGCGTCGGTGGCCGGTCAGGGCCTGTCGAGCCGGGTGGACCTTGACCGCGCCCTGGAGCTCGGCTGCGGCATCCTCATCGCCGGTGCCGTCCTGGTGGGCATCAGCCTGCCGCTGCACTCGTTGGCGTTGCTGATCGTCGGCGGCATCGTCGCCGGATTCGGCCAGGGCATGAGCTTCCGGGCCGGGCTCGGCTCGGTCGCCGCGGCCACCCCGGCGGACCAGCGGGGCGAGGTGACTTCGACCTTCTTCGTGATGCTCTACGTGGGCATCTCCGTGCCGGTCATCGGTGACGGGGCGCTGGCGAGCGCCTTCGGACTGGTGAGTGCGGGCATCGTCTTTGCGGCCGTGGTGGCCCTGCTCGCGGCCGTGGCACTGGTGCTCGTGCGTCGCCCCACCGGCTGAGGCTCGTCAGTCGTCGAGCGACGAGATGGTGCCGATCGCTGTGGGTCGTCCGCCGGCCGTGCACACTTGCGCGCCGTCGCGCAGACCGGACTCGGCGGCATACACATGGATCGGTTGCGGGCCCACCATCGGGGAGACGAGCCGGTAGGCAAAGCGACTGCCGGTCAACGCAATTCCGCACCGTCGAGCAAGCTCGCCCATCATCAGTGCCTGCAGCGGACCGTGCACGACCAGGTCGGCGTAACCCTCGTGCGCGACCCAGCGGCGGTCGTAGTGGATGCGATGCGCGTTGTAGGTCAGCGCCGAGAATCGGAAGAGCAGCGCCTCGTCGACCGAGAGCACCAGCTCTGCCTCGCGCCCCTGCGGTGATTCGTCCGTCTCATCGACGACAAGCGCGGCGGTGCCCGGAGCCCGGTAGACGATGTCCTGCTCCTCGGCGATCACGAGGTCTCCGCCCTGCACGATCTCGTGCCGCACGGTGACAAAGGTCAACGGTCCGCTGCGCCCCTGCTTCTCGGTCGTGTCCGTCACCCAAGATGTGCGGGTCGCCTCCACGCCGATCCGCAGCCGCTGCAACGTGTCGACCCGTCCGCCGGCGAACATCCGCCGCCGGCCGGGGCCGGGAGGTGCGGGTATGCCGGAGGTCGGGTGGCCGTCCTCTCCGAGCTCGCGGGTCGGCCTGCGGTCGAGCAGATACAGCCAGTGCCACAGCTCGGGCACCCGGTCGTCGATCGGCGGGTCGATGTCGAGCAGCCCCGCCATCGCCAGTGTCGGCTCGGCAGCGATCACCTCGCATCGACTGGCCTTCTCATCCGTCAGAGCACTCATGACTGGTCCTTTCCGACGGCGCGCTGCAGGATGCGCCTGGCCCGCAACAGGACCGGCTCGTCCACCATGGCGTCGTCCATGACGGTGACTCCACCCGCTGATCCCGCGCTGAGCACCCGTCGCGCCCATTCGACCTGGTCCGGTGACGGCGCAAAGGCCGCTGCCACTGGACCGACCTGGCACGGATGGACACACAGCTTGCCCGCCATGCCGACGGCCTCGGCCGATCGTGCGTCGGCGCCTGCCGCTCCTCCACTGCTGACATCGGTCGTGACCGAGTCGAGCGGCCCCTCGAGGCCCGCCGCACGCGAGGCGAGCACCAGCTGCGCACGGGCCACCGCGAGAGTGGTCGGATCGTCCGTGCCGGCATCGGCCGCGAAGTCCAGCGCGCCGAACGCCAACCGGACAACTCCGTCCGCTTCCGCAATTTTGGAAGCTCGTAACACACCGCGAGCGGTCTCGATCAGGGCAAGCACCGGCACGTTCGTGCCCTGGTGCAGCCGCGTCGCAGCCTGGGGATCATCGGCCATCGGCAGCACGACCCCCACCAGACCCGTCCTCTGACCCAAGGTCGCGAGCGCAGCGACATCATCGGCATACCACTGGGAACCGGCGGAGTTCACGCGGACTGCTGCCCGGCCGCCATCGGTCAGCCACCGCGTGACGTGCTCGCGCGCAACCAGCTTGTGCCCGGGCGCCACCGCATCCTCGAGGTCGATGACGACCACGTCGGGCCCGGCCGCGACTGCCTTGTCGAACCGCTCTGGCCGGTCACCGGGGACGAACAGCAGCGTGCACGCAGTCGCCAGGTCGCCGTGCGTGTTATTCACTCGGGGGCCACCGTGCCGCGCTTGACCATTTGTGCGGCGATCACGTTGCGCTGGATCTCGTTGGTGCCTTCGCCGACGATCATCAGCGGGGCGTCCCGGAAGTAGCGCTCGACGTCGAACTCGGTGGAGTAGCCGTAACCCCCGTGGATGCGGATCGCGTTGAGGGCGATCTCCATTGCGGTCTCGGACGCGAAGAGCTTGGCCATGCCCGCCTCCATGTCAGCGCGCTCCGCCGACTCGGCCCGCCGCGCGGCGTGCTGCGTTAGCTGGCGGGCGGCCTCGAGCTTGGTGCCCATGTCGGCGAGATAGTTGCCGATCGACTGGTGCTTCCAGATCGGCTTGCCGAAGGTCTCGCGCTCCTGGGCGTAGGCCAGCGCGTCCTCCAGCGCGGCCCGTCCGACACCGAGTGCGCGGGCCGCTACCTGGAGCCGGCCGACCTCGAGCCCTCGCATCATCTGGGCGAACCCGCGGCCCTCCTCGCCACCGAGCAGCTGCTCGGCGGGCACCTGGAATCCGTCGAAGGACAGCTCACACGTCTCGACCCCCTTGTAGCCGAGCTTCGAGAGATCACGGGACACCTCGAATCCGGGTCCCTTCTCGCACAACAGGATGCTGATGCCTTTGTGTGCGGGGCTGGCCTGCGGGTCGGTCTTGCACAGCACTGCGACGAGGCCGGAACGACGCGCGTTGGTGATCCACATCTTGGACCCGTTGACCGCGTAGTGGTCGCCGCTCTTGGTGGCGGTCGTGCGCATCGCCTGCAGGTCCGAGCCGCCGCCGGGCTCGGTCAGGGCCATGGTCGCGCGCAGCTCGCCGGTCGCCATGCGCGGCAGATAGCGGTCCTTCTGCTCCTGCGTGCCGTAGTCCTGGATCAGCTTGGCGACAACGGTGTGGCCGCCCATGGCGCCGGCCAGGCTCATCCAGCCCCGGGCCAGCTCCTCGGTCACGAGCACGTAGCACGGCAGGCTGACCTTCGTCTCGCCCCATGGTTCGCCAATTCCGAGCCCGAAGATGCCCATCTCCTTCATCTGGTCGATGAGCTTCTCGGGATAGGTGTTGGCGTGCTCGAGCTCCTGGACGACCGGCTTCACCTCGTGCGTGACCCAGTCGCGCACCAGCTTGACGATCGACACCTCGGCGGCGGTAAGGCCTTCCACGTCTGTCTCCTTCGAGTGTGGTCAGCGCGCGTTCGCGCCGACAGTGGTCTGGAATGCCGTGGCATCGGCGAGCGTGTGACGTAGGACGTCGGCCGCGAGCGGCCAGCTGAGTTCACGTGCCGATACGCCCGATCCGGCCAGGCAGTCCTCGATCTTGCGGTCCAGCTGCGCCGAAGTGGGCGGCCGCGTCGGCGCACCGGGCGGCAACTCGAGTCGGGTGGAGTGCAGCACCCCTCCGTCGACGTGCACGTCGAGCTCGACGTGGCCGGCGAGCAGACCACCGGAGCCCGATCCGAGCTCGATCTCAACCATCGGGATCAGCCGCCTCGCCTCGGGTCGCTGCACGGCGTCGTCGGTGAAGGTGGCGAAGCCGCAGTAGTCGTCGAGCAGGGCGGCGGCCACGGCATACTCCAGGCTGAACTTGCCCTCTAGCCCGGTCTGTGGGCGATGGTGGACCAGCGGCGTGACAGTGCAGTCCGGCGTCCGCACCACGATACGTTGCACATCGGCTACGTCGATCTGCGAGCGAATCTCACCGATTGCAGCGATCGGTCGTTGCAGGGCGTAGCAGCAGGGGTAGACCTTGATCGCGAGTCCGTCCGGCACCGCGGGAGCGCCCGTCTCCAGGTCGGCGGCGACATCGGTCTCGCCACCGACCAGTCGCAGCCACTCGTCCACCGCTCGCGGATCGGCGCTGGCGCCGTCGGCCGCCAGCGCGGCCGCGCGCAGACCGGCATCCACGGCGAAGCCCACCTGCAGCGACTTGGCATCCGTGCCGAACGCTCGCCGCACCCCGCCGGAGGCCGGCACAGCGAGAGCGAGCGCCGTCGCGGTCTGTGCAGCATCCAGGCCGAGAGCGCTCGCCGCACAGGCCGCGGCGCCCATGGCTCCCGAGGTCGTGGTCGCGTGCCAGCCGGCGGAGTAGTGCGACCAGCCGAGGGCCGTTCCGATCCGGGCCATGACGCCCGCGCCGGCGAGGTAATCCCGTGGTCCGCCGCCAGTCGCCAGCGTTGCGGGCACGCAGACGGTGCTGATGTGGGTGGTCGACGGCATGTGCAGGTCGTCGAAGTCCACGATGTGACTGGCGACGGCCCAGCGTCCGGCCTCTCCGAGTGACCGGGACCTGGCGATGATCGGCTCTTGTCGGGCGGCAATCGCGCAGGCGAGAGTGTCCTGCAACGACCGGTCCGCCAGCGCCAAGTCGGCCGCGGTCGGCGTTCCCCCGCGAGCGGGAGGTGCCCCCAGGTCGACGGCCCAGTGGGCGAGGTCGACGGCGATCATCGCCGGCTCCCGGCAGCTGTCGCGGCCTGATCCGCTCGGGTCGCGAGCTCAGCCAGGATCGACTCGGTGTGCTCTCCGAGAGCGGGCACCGGGCCCATCACCGGCTCCTGCCCGGCGACCGTCGCGGGCGGCACCAGCGCACGGATCTGGCCGGCCGGCGTCTGCACCTGACGCCACCGGTCCCGCGCGGCCAGCTGTGGGTGCTCGGCGAACTCCTGCACGTCACGCAGCTGCGCATTGGCGATGCCGGCCTCCTCCAGTCGCTGCACGACCTGCTCGACGCTCCGGTCCGCGAATCCTCGCTCGATGGCGGCAGTGAGTTCGGCTCGGTTCTCCACGCGCCGGCTGTTGGACGAGAACCGCTCGTCGGTTGCCAGCTGCGGATTGTCAAGAACCTTGTGACAGAACGTCGCCCACTCTCGCTCGTTTTGAATGCCGAGGAAGACCTGGGGGCACCTCCCGCCTGCGGGGGAAGGCCCTTGCGCGCAGTGGAACGGCCCGTAGGGGGCGATTGCCGCGTGCGAGGCACCGGTGCGCGGTGGTGGGGTCCCGCCATACATCGCGTAGTTCATCGGGAACCCCATCCACTCGCCCAGCGACTCCAGCATGGAGATCGTCAGCTCGGCGCCCTCGCCGGTGCGTTCGCGGTGGAGTAGTGCCGTGAGAATGCCGCTGTAGCAATACATCCCGGCGGCGATGTCGGCCGCTGAGATGCCGACCTTGGAGGGGTTATCGGGGGTGCCGGTGATCGAGACCAGGCCGGACTCGCACTGGATCAGCAGGTCGTAGGCCTTCTTGGTGGTGAAGGGTCCGCCGTCGCCGTATCCGGAGATGCTGGCGTGGATGAGCCGCGGGTTGTCGGCGCGCAGCTGTGTCGCCGACAGGCCCAGCCGGTCGGCCGCACCCGGTGCGAGGTTCTGCACGAAGACATCCGCGCCGTCCAGCAGCTGGTGCAGCACTGCCAGGTCGTCGGCGTCCTTGAGATCAAGGGCGATCGACTCCTTGGAACGGTTCAGCCAGACGAAATGGCTGGACTGTCCATGCACCGTCTCGTCGTACCCGCGGGCAAAGTCGCCCGCACCCGGCCGCTCCACCTTGATGACGCGGGCGCCCAGGTCGGCGAGCTGACGGGTCGCGAACGGCGCCGCGACGGCCTGCTCGACGCTGACAACGGTGATGCCCTCCAGGGGAAGCACAGTTTCTCCTTCTCGGCCCGCGGGCCATTCGCCTAATGCCGACAGTTCCATGGTGCGCTCTTCCGGACTCGCGTCTCACCGGTTCACGTGAGAATTCCACCTGGTGTCACGTTGCGCGCGAAGGCCATGATGACAGCGGCCAGTCCAACGAATGCCGCACCGATGTACATCAGTGACACCGAGTGGCCCGCCGCGAAAAGCAGCCCGCCGAGAGTTGGAATGAGCACGAGCGCAAGATTCGCCAGCCCGAATCCCACGGATATCACCGTCGCCCGGATCGCCGTCGGGAAGCTTTCGGCCAAATACCTCGGAACGACGCCGTAGGTTCCTTGGACAAAGAAGGTTGCCGCGATAACACCCGTGACGAGCGCCGCAGAGCTTCCGGCGCTGGTCGCGATGACGACCATGCACAGTGCGCCCATTCCCACGCAGAAGACCATGGTCCACTTCGGTGAGACGTGGTCCGAAAGCCAGCCGAAACCCACCTGCGAGATCAGCGCGGCCCACTGCGCCGCCGCAAACACCGCAGCCGCACGAGATGCCGTGAAGCCGCCGTTCTCGGTCATGTAGAGCGGGCCGAAGATCAGCAGGATGCCGTACGTGCCGATCGCGAGGAACATGAACAGGCACATCCACCCGAAGCGAGGACCGTTCACCCGTGTCAACAGCTGGCGGTACGAACCGAAGGAGCCAACGCGCGTAGCCGGTGCCTGCTCGCGGAACCGGGCAGAGTCTCGAACATACTGAAATGCGATGACACCGAACACCGCCGGCAGGAAGGCGATCAGGAACAGGGCTCGCCAGCCTGAGGGCAACATGAAGGCCGCGATGACTCCTGCCAGCGCGTTGCCGAGCGGGTTGCCGGCCTGGGCAATGCCGACCAGCAGTCCGCGACGTCGAGGTGGAGCCTCCTCGGACAGCAGCGCGTCACCGAGCGGACCTTC
The DNA here is from genome assembly GCF_007845645.1 of Leekyejoonella antrihumi. Lineage (GTDB taxonomy): Bacteria > Actinomycetota > Actinomycetes > Actinomycetales > Dermatophilaceae > Leekyejoonella > Leekyejoonella antrihumi. The sequence continues at coordinate 22,089 of NZ_VCQV01000023.1, read as the reverse complement.
TGCCAGTGCAGTGCCGGCCAGGACGCGAACGGCCGCGAACTGCGTAAACGACTGCACTACCGCGGTGAGGCCGGAGAACACGCCCGTGAAGAGCATGACACCTTGGATCGCCCGACGGCGCCCGTATCTGTCGGCCAGCGGTCCGACGACCAGGCCGGCGACGACGGCCGCGGCGAAGCCACCGGTGGTGACGTAGCCGATCGCGGCGACGCTCCAACCGGTGTCCTTCAAGATCGTGGGCAGCGCCAGGCCCAGCATGGCGTTGTCCAGGCTCACGAAGGTGTAGGCCAGGAGCACAATTGCGGTCAGAATGATCAGTGGTCGGCCGGTTACGGTAGACGCCGACACAGGACGATCTCCGCATTCCAGTGTGGTTTGAGTTGGGGACAACTCGTCGGGCATTACCATGGCACTCCTCAAGGGGTCTGGCGAATACAGCCGAATGTGAACCAAGAAACCTGCTACTTCACGACCAATCGGACTCGCGCACAGCACTGCCCGCGAGTCCGATTGCGGGCCGACCCCCCAATCCGCACGAACTGACCACAGGTCGTCAGCGACTGATCCACTGCATTCTCCCTTCTGCGGCCAGTAAAATATGTACGGTCAACTCGTTCATAATGGCAGGCCAAATTATGAGGTGTCAAGAGTTTCCAGGGTCGAACTGACACTGGGGTGGCCGCGCTCCGCGACAAGGCTGCCCGGAGCGCTCAGATCCTGCTAGAAGACCCGGATTCGTTCTCGTTCAGCCATATTCGTTGATGGTCTGCCGCGATGACGCGCGCAAGATCGGCCAATCCCGTTACGGGACGGCGATCATCAATGCTGGGAGGGCGATCCGGAGTCCTTGCGCCAAGCGTGGTCGGACGTGAAGTCCATGGGCGCCAGCTGCCGCCCAAGTTGCGTCCGGTGCTGGTATTCGTCGGGCAGGAAGTCGCTCACCGCGAGCTCGAGGGCGCGACCCTGGCGGTCGAGATAGTTGCGCTCGACGTGCAGCAACGGTGACGCCGTCGGCACGCTCAACAGTCGAGATTCGTCGACGCCGGCAGCGGTAGCGGTGATGACCTGCTCGGCCTCGGCGATATCGAAGCCATGGCTCTGGATCAGGCTGATCACGGTGATGCCGGTGACCAGCGCGGGGTCGTTCAACTCGGGCACTTCGGCCAGCGCCGCGCCAATGCGAAGTGGCAGGTACACCCGGGTGAGGCAGAACGCCTTGTCCTGGTGGCGCCGCCGGAAGATGAGGGCCCAGAGCTCGGCGAAATCCTGTCGTAGCCGGCTCGCGATCTCCGCGTCCGTAACTCGGTGCATCGGCTCGGTGAGCTCGAAGGTGGTGTCGAGCTGGAGCTGCAGCAGGTCGTCGACCGATCCGAATGAGCGGTTGTAGCGGGTCTCTCTGGGCCGCACGTAGGTGCCGCTTCCCCGGATCCGGTAGACCAGACCCTCGCTCACGAGCTCCTGATACGCGCGCCGCACGGTCTGCCGACTGAGGCCGTAGTCCCCTGCCAACGAGATCTCCGTGGGCAGTGCCCGATTCTCGAACTCCCCGCGAAAAATCCGCTCACGCAACAGCTGCGTCAGCACACGGTAACGACTTTCACCGGCACGAGGCTCCCGCATCCCGTCAGTCTTGCTTCCGTTGGACCCGGTCGGGGAATGAGGCGACATGCATCTGATCGTACTTATCTCCTGCCGTTCGACCACCCACTCGTCGCAGAAGCCGTCATGACAGCCGCCTCGTCGGCGTGGAGTTCGACCCGGCGATCTCTGCGAGCACGTTGGCCGTGTGCTCTCCAGGGGTGGGCGCCGGAGACGGCGACCCCAGTGGTGTTCGGGAGAACCGTGGGGCGGGGGCGGGCCAGTGGCCACCTCCGGGCATCGGTGCGAAGGTAGCGCGTGCGACGTTCTCCGGAGCGTTGATCGACTCTGTCATCGACAGCACCGGAGTCACACAGGCGCGGCCCTCGGGGAACGTGTCCACCCAGTGTTCGCGGCTGTGCGCGGCGAAGACTTCCGCGAGGCGCGACTTCATCTGCGGCCAGCGAGAGCGGTCGTCCTGGTCGGCGAAGAGGTCCTCGGAGGCGACACCCATCCGCTCGATGAAGTCGGCCCAGAACTTCGGCTCGACGCAACCCACGGCCACATGGCCATCGGCGCAGCGATAGACGCCGTAATAGGGAGCGGCCCCATCGAGTCTGTTGGCGGCCCGCTGATCGGACCAGTTCCCCGCAGCCAGAACCCCATACATCATCGCCATGAGGGAAGCCGAGCCGTCAACCATGGCGGCGTCGATCACCTGTCCCTGACCACTCGAGCGTGCCTCGAGGATCGCGGCCAGGACGCCCACGGCCAGCAGCATTCCTCCACCGCCCATGTCGGCCACGAGGTTCAGCGGGACCACCGGGTCTTGATCCGTGCCGATCGCGTGCAGAACTCCCGAGGAGGAGATGTAGTTGATGTCGTGTCCAGGAGACTGAGCCCATGGACCGTCCTGGCCCCAGCCGGTCATGCGCCCCACGACGATCCGCGGTTGAGCTTCCAGCAGGCGCTGCGGCCCGAGCCCGAGCCGTTCGGTGACGCCGGGCCGGAAGCCTTCCAGAACCGCATCGCAAGTTGCTGCCACGTCGAGGGCGGCCTGAATGTCTTCGGGCGACTTGAGGTTGAGACTGATCGACCGGCGGTTACGATTGAGGACCGGGTTCGGCACCTCCTCGGGTCGGTCGATCCGGATGACGTCGGCTCCGAGATCTCCCAGGAGCATTCCGCACATCGGCACGGGCCCCTTGCCGCCCAGCTCGAGCACTCGGATCCCGGCCAATGGCCCCATGCCGCTCACTGCACGTCACCGCCGATCGTGCGCTCCAGTTGTGCTGTGACCGGTTCTGCGCCGAGGTCGTCCCACCAGCAGGGGTCTCGCTTCTCGATGAAAGCGCGTTGCCCCTCCGCGAACGACGATCCGCCGAGCAGGTCGAGCTGTGCCCCGATCTCTGCCTCGAGCACCGACTCGAAGTCCTGCTGATCCTGGTGGATGATTCGCTTGGTCCACGTGTTGGCCCCCTCCCCCGCCCCGGCGAGCCTTAAGGCGAGGTCTCGCGCGACACGACGCGCGTCGCCGTCATCGGCCACGTACGTCGCCAGACCCTCGGCGACCGCCTGATCCCCATTCAGTGTCGTGTTGAGCAACAGCATCTCCTTTGCGCGCGCCGCTCCGACGCGCTGTCGTAGCACGTAGAACGCGCCGGTGTCACCAACCAGTCCGAAGCGGCCGAAGGAAGCGGCCAGACGCGCGCGCCGTCCGACCACGACGACATCGCAGGCCGCAGCCAGTGCCAGGCCGGCTCCCCAGGCGCCGCCCTCTACAGCGGCGACCAGCGGGGTCTCGCAGCCGAGGATGGCCCGGGTGATGTCCCCGGCAAGTGCCAGTCGGTGCCGTCCGGCAACCGGGTCGGCATTGAGCGTTTTGATGTCGCCGCCAGCGCAGAAGACCGCGCCGTTTCCGGCCAACAGGATGGCTCGACAACCGGGATCGGCATCGGCTTCACGGATTGCCGCTGCGAGCTCGCGGCGCAGCACCAGGTCGAGGCAGTTGCGCACCTGCAGCCGGTCGAGGAGGACGAGCCGAACGGGTCCGACATCCTTGATGGCGACCGTGCTGTATCCGGTGCCGACCGCCGCGCTCTCCGGCGCCTCGTTCATCGTCGTCGCCTCGGTCACTTGATCAGGACCAGCTCGCCGGAACGAAAGATCATGAGGCCCCGCCTGATGCCTCGACAACTTCGTCCTCCACGCGGAACCACAGCTCGCGTGCCATCGGATTGTCCATCTCCTCAGCAAGGTGACCGACCAGACCGACGGCGCGTGCCATCGTGCCGAGGCCCCGCGCCACTCGCGTGTCGAAGCCGAGCTCGCACAGCAGCGCGCCGATCGCTCCAGTGGCGTTGATCGGCAGGACTCGGTCGTACTGCGCGGACGCCTCCTCAGCCACGGCCTCCAAGAGCGCGACATAAAGGCCGCGGAATCCATGGGCCTCGGCGATCTCGAAGAGACGCGGCACTCTCGGATCGACCGGCTTGTGCACCGGATGGCCGATGCCCGCGATCGGCTTCTTCGACTCCCGCGCCTCGGTGACGATGCTCTTCGCAAGTGCCGGCACGTCGGCACTATTCGTGTCGGGTGTGATTGCGACGGAGAGGAAGTTCGCGGCGCCTTCCGTCGTGCCGACGAAAACGCTTCCCACGCCGAGAATTCCGGCGGCAACGGCACTCTGGAGCGACTCAGGTGCCCCGAGATAGGTCAGCCGAGCGGCGATTGCACTCGGAGTCATCCCGTGCTCGACCAGAGTGACGAGGAGCGAGTTGAACACCACCGACTCGTGCTCGTCGGGGAGTCTGCCCATCACCTCCAGGTATGCCATGTCGCCGAAGCCGACGTGCCCCAGTAGCTCACTGGGCAGGTCATGTCCTCGCACCACGATGCGATCTTTGGTGCTCCAGCCCATCTGGGAGGTGATGGGATTGCGCGGGCGTGCCATGGGTGTGTCCTTTCGTTGAAGCGGATTGACGGAGGAGGAGGTCAGTCCCAGGTCGCCGTGGGGAACGCAGCGGGTGTGGTCGGCCGGCCGCCGAAGAGCTGGTCGCGACCGGCGATGACGTCCTCGAGAGTGAGCGCGGCTTCCGACGGAGCCTCGATCGCACCCTGAGGTGTCCAGGTCCGCATCCACTCGATGCGCCCGCCGCCGGCGATGAAGGTCTGGCCGCTGACATCCGCGGACTCGTCGCTGGCGAGGTAGGTGACGATCGGCGCCACGTTGGACGGCCCCCAGCGGGTCGCCTTGATCTCGCCGAACGATCCCTCGGTCATGCGCGTCTTGGCCATTGGTGCGATGGCATTGACGCGTACGCCATACCGCTCAAGCTCTCTGGAGGCCACCGTGGCCATGGACGCGATGCCCGCCTTGGCAGCGGCATAGTTGATCTGCCCTGCGCTGGAGTAGAGCCCGGAGCGCGAGCTGGTCAGGACCACACTTGCCGGCTTGGCCTCACCGGTGCTCTTGAACGTCGCCCGCCACCGTTTGGCGGCAAAGTGCAGCGGCAGGAAGTGACCGCGCAGGTGCACCCGCTGGACCAGGTCCCAGTCCTGCGGAGACATGTTGAAGACCATTCGGTCGCGCAGGATCCCCGCGTTGCACACGAGGACGTCCAGATGCCCGGTGAGCTCGAAGGCCTCGGCGATCATGGCCTCGGCCTGCGTCTCATCGGCGACGTCCGCCGTGTTTGCGGATGCCTTCCAGCCTTCTGCCTGGAGCTTCTTGGCGGCCTGGTGAGCGGCCGAGGTGTCGGACCCGGTGCCGTCGCTGGCACCGCCCAGGTCGTTGATGATGACGTGGGCGCCGAGCGCGGCCATGCTCTTCGCGTACTCGAACCCGAGGCCGTTGCCGGCGCCGGTGATGAGACAGACCCTGCCGTCCATGTTGACCATGTCGTTTGATGCCTTTCGCTGAACGTTGAAGTGATGCTGGGATTGCTCTGGCTGCCGGGTCGACCGGCGACTCAACTGTCGACCCGGCGTTGGACCATTAGTGTCATGTCGCCGGACTGGACCGTGTCGCCGTGCTGATTGACGATGCGCACTGTGCGCGTCAGGATGCCCGCCGCCGGATTCTTGGTCTCTCGCATCGTCGAGACGGTGAACTCGACGTGGATCGTGTCTCCCAGAAAAATCGGCTTGCTGAACCGCCATCCATCGATGCCGAGGAAGGCGATGGCAGTTCCGTCAAAGAGTCCGGTCCGGGCGATCAGCCCGGTGGCCACCGAGAGCCCCAGCGCGCCGTGGGCAAGCGGCTGCCCGAACGGAGTGCCGGCCGCGAACTCGCGGTCGGTGTGCACGGGGTTGAAGTCACCGGAAAGCCCGGCAAACGCCGCGACGTCATACTCTCCGATCGTGCGCGCGGGAGTGACGAACTCCTGCCCGAGCTCGAAATCCTCGTAGTACTTGCCCATCAGAGTTCCTCCTGCTCGGCGAGAACCACCAGCGCGTCGAGGCCGAGCGCCCCCGATGTCTGGACCTTGAGTGGGTTGACGTCGACTCCGGCGAGTTGATCGGCGTGCTCGTAGCCGAAGCGGCTGAGCGCGGCGACTGCCTCAGCCGCAGCATCCACGTCGAGCCTCGCACCACCTCGGGCACCCTCGAGAAGCGGGAAGGCCTTCGTCTCCGCGATGAGTTCGCGGGCCTCGTCGTCGGTGAGCGGGCACACGCGAAGCGCGATGTCTCCCAGCACTTCGGCGTAGATCCCGCCGAGCCCGAAGCTGACGATGGCGCCGAAGGATGGGTCAACAGCGATGCCGCACAGCGTCTCCAGGCCATCGGTCACCATTCGGACCACCTTGACCGTCGTGCGCGTGCCGCCCACCAGCGAGCCGTGCGCGGCGCATACCTCGTGGTAGGCGACCTCGAGGGCCGCTCGATCGGCGATGCCCACGCGCACCAGCCCGGCGTCGCTCTTGTGGGCCAGGCCGTCACCGGCAGCCTTGAGGACAACGGGGTAGCCGAGCCGTTCGGCGGTTGCGACCGCGTGGGCGACGCTGCTCGCCACCTTGCTCGGGGGGAAGGAGATACCGTACTCCGTCAACGCCGCCTCGGACGACTCCTCGGACAGTGTCCCGGTGCCGGCGAGCGGAGCCACGTTCGTGGGTGTCGGCGTCGGCCGCCAGGTCCCGGTCCGCCGCAGTGATGGGATCGAGGCGTAGCGCTTGAGCGCGAGCACCGCCTTGGTTGCCGACGGGATATACGGGACGCGCACGGCGCGTAGAGTGTCGGCGGCTGGGTCTTCAAACATGCTCTCCGAGATGGCAACCGCGATGATCGGCTTGTCGAAGAGCCGCGAGACCTCGGCCAGCTTTTCGGCCATGACGTGATTGATGTGCCCGAGCTGATAGGGAAAGGGCATCACGAGAGCGTCGATCCGCTCATCCGAGATGAACACCTTGAGGGCCTCACCCACCAGTTCGGGCGAGCTGAAGATTCCGGTGGTCAGGTCGACCGGGTTGCCCACCGCGGCCAGCGGCGGCAGCAGGTCCTGCAGCTTCTGCAGGGTCGCAGTGGTGGGCGACTCGACATTGAACCCGTAGGTGCCGCACAGGTCCGCCAGGTGGGCGGCAGAGCCTCCGGAGAGACTGCAGACGCCGACATTGGCCACCTCCCGAACGGGGTACCTGTCCAGGATTCGGGCCAGGTCAACCAGTTCGTCGATGTCGTCGACACGGATGATCCCGCACTGGCGCAGGGCCGCATCGACCACGGCGTCCCGCCCTGCCAGCGCTGCGGTGTGCGTAGCGGTCGCCTGCCGGCCGGCGGCCGAGCGACCGACCTTGAGGACGATGATCTGCTTGCCGTGGTCGCGGGCAAGGGCCGCGGCCTCCATGAAGCGTCGACCGTCCCGGATACTTTCCAGCACCATGACGATCGTGTCGGTCGACGGCTCGTCGGCCAACCAGCCGAGGAAGTCAGCCGCCTGCAGGTCCGCCTCGTTGCCGGTGGAGAACCAGTAGTTGAGACCCGGGGAGCCGTGCGACTCCATCGCGTCGATGACGGCGCGACCCATGGCGCCGCCTTGGGTGATCAGCGCCGTTCGACCATCGGGCGACCACGACTCGATGTCCAGCCGGGGGGAGAACGAGATGGCACGTCGCTGGTGCATGACCAGATAACCCGGACAGTTCGGGCCGTAGATCCGCATGCCGGATTCCCGTGCGATGGCAGTCAGCTCCTGCTGGGCGGCCTCCCCGGCGTCCCCCATCTCACTGAATCCGGAGGACATGATGATCAGATACTTGACGCCTTGCGCGGCGCAGGCGCGGGCCGCCGCAAGCACCGAGTCGGCAGGGATCATGACGACGGCAAGGTCCACACTCTGCGGTAGGTCGGCCACGCTCGCGTAGCAGCGACGTCCGTCGATCTCGTCGTACTTGGGGTTGACCAGGTACAGCTCACCGTCGAACTTCCCATCCAGTAGATGCGAAGCGATGCGTCCGGGACTCTTGGCATGGTTGGGAGAAGCGCCGATGATGGCAACGGATCGCGGATCCACCAAGGGGATCAGGTCGGGGAATGACGTCACGACTTACCTTCCGCGGGAGTTGTGCTGACGAGTGACTTGCCGATGATGTGCTTCATCACTTCACTGGCACCGCCGTAGATCGTCTGCGGGCGACTGTCGCGCCACAGCTGACCGATCTGCGTCTCGGCCATGTATCCGAATCCGCCATGAAGCTGCAGGCATCGATCGACCACATGGACCTGGTTCTCCGTGCAGGCCAGCTTGACCATCGCCGCCTCGTCCACGCCCAGCTCACCCGCGTTGTGCCGGGTGATGCAGTCATCGACGAACACTCGAGCCATCCGGGTCTGCGTTGCCAGGTCCGCAAGAACGAATCTGGTGTTCTGCAGATCGGACAAGTGCTTGCGGAACGCAGCACGGTCACGGACATACTCGATCGTCAGGGCGATCGCCCGCTCGGCCGCCGCCACGGCGCCGACGGCGATCGATAGCCGCTCGCGCGGAAGATTGTCCACGAGGTGCCCAAACGCCTTGTTCTCCTGCCCCAGGAGGTTCTCGGCGGGGACCTCGACGTTGTCGAAGAAGAGCTCACTGGTGTCCTGGGCGTGCATGCCCAGCTTGTCGAGGTTGCGTCCGCGGTCGAAACCGGGCATGCCACGTTCGATGACGAGCAGCGAGAGTCCGCCGTACGGGTCGTCATCGGTCCGCACCGCGGTCACGATGATGTCGGCGTTCTGGCCGTTCGTGATAAACGTCTTCTGACCGTTCACCACGTAGCCAGTCGTTGTGCGTCGCGCGCGGGTCGAGATTCCCGACAGGTCCGACCCGGCACCGGGCTCGGTCATCGCGATCGCCGCGATGATGTCGCCGGTCACCATGCCGGGCAGCCAACGTCGCTGCTGCTCGCGCGTGCCCAGCCGCATCAGGTAGGGCACGACGATGTCGTTGTGCAGCGTGAGACCGAACCCACGCATGACGCGCGCGTTGATCTGCTCGCCGAGCACGGCATTGAAGCAGAAATCCGTGGACTCGGCGCCGCCGAACTCCTCGGGCACCTCCAGGGCCAGAAAGCCTGCGCTGCCTGCCTCTTTCCAGACCGACCGGTCGACGATCCCGTCGCGCTCGAACTCGTCCCACCGAGGGAGCACCTTGGCGTCCAGAAACCGGTCGAATGAGGTCCGGAACGTCTCGTGGTCGGGAGTCATGAGTGGGCGCTTCATCGCGCTCCTAACGTGAGGTTGATCTCAATTGTACGGCCAACTGAGTTGATAATGGCCGTATAAATTGTTGATGTCAAGGGTTCAGGAATTTCCGGATCTCGACGTGCCGAAGCCCGGCCGGAGGGACTCCTGGCCGGGCTTCAGCCGATAGCGCTGCTGCGTTCAGGGTCAGTCAGCAACCCCTGACGGCGCCACGGCGGCTTGGTGGCGCAGCAGGTCTCGCTCGATCGTCGCCGTAAAATCCTGCCCGGCGTCGTCCCGCCGCCGCGCCCACACATAGCCGGCCACGCAGCACAGAGTGATGATCCCCAGGGTGCCCAGGGTGAAGGTCTCGAAGGTCTCGCGACTCACCGACCACTGGCTGCGGAAGTCGTAGTGGAACCCCAGGGCGGACTCGATGGTGCCGGGAAAGACCGTGGTCCAGGACCCGACCAGCACCCAGGCGTAGATGAGCACGGTGCAGCCCCACAAGGTCTTCTGGCCACCGGGCACACGATACGGGCGCGGCGTCCCCGGGAAGCGGGAGCGCAGCCGCAGCACGGCGGGAAAGATGACGAGATAGCTGAGCAGCAACGTGCTCACCGCCATCGACAGCACGACGCTGAAGATTGCGGCCGTGGTGCCCTTGACCAGGACCGTCGCGGCGACCGTGAATGCCGTGGCGACGATGCCGGACAGCATGTTGACGCGCACCGGCGTCCCGAGCGTCGGGTGGAAGACGCCGAAGTATCGAGGGAAGGTCCCGTCGGCGCCGGCGATGGCCTGCACCCGGTCGGAGGCGATCATCCAGGCGCTGCCCTGGTTGAGCAGCACGAAGATGAACAGCGCCGCGGCGATCTTGACCATGGGCCCGGCAGCCGACCCGTAGACCCCGAAGACGGTCCGGATCGCGTCCATGAATCCGGCCGCGCCGGAGATCTTCGAGGTCGGCAGCACGGCCAGGATCCCGAAGACCGGCACCAGGTAGCAGAAGGCGGAGATCGTGCCCGACGTGAGGACCGAGATCGGCACGTCCTTGGCGGGGTTGCGCATCTCCTCGGCGGCGCCGTTCTGTGCCTCAAAGCCGACGACTGCGAACAGGATGATCGGTGCCGCCGACAAGAATCCGGCGGTCGTCGGCGAGAAGTCGCCGGCCCCATACCCGTGTATGCCGTGCTGCGCCGCATAGATGACGACCGTCACCACGAAGACGAGCACCATCAGGACCTTCAGGACGGCGCCGACATTGAGCAACCACTTGCCATAGCGCAGGCTGGACACAGCCGACAGGATCGCGAGCCAGATGAAGGTCAGCTTGAACGCATAGTCGCCGACCCCGCCACCGGGCATGTGCACGATGAAGGTGCTCCACGTGGCGGCCGCGAGGAAGGTCAGCGACCCGCCCAGCCAGATCGGGTTCGTCACCCAGTAGAACATCGTCGACAGCGAGGCCCAGAACCGCCCGAACGCCAGGCGAACCCACACATAAGGACCACCCTCCTGGGGGAACGAGCTGCCGAGCTCGGACATGATCAGGCCGTACGGGATCATGAACGTCAGCACGATCACCGCAGTCCAGGTGAAGGCCTGAGCCCCACCGGACGAGGCGATCTGACCGATGGTGTCGATCGAGATAGTGGCTGCGACGGTGAGCAGGATGATGTCAACTCGGCCGAGGCTCCGGTGCAGTCGATCCCCCACTCCGTCGGAGGCGCCTTCCGGCCCGGTCGGAGTGTCCGGAATCCTTGCAGGCGAGGCTTGTTCGATATCTGAGGTCATGGGATCTCTCCTCGATGGAGTAGTAGCAGTCACACTGTGCCGCAGGTCACGTCACCGGTAAAGCGCACGTTATTGGACTGCTACATCCACTTTGCCGATGCAGAGAGAACGAGACGACAACGGCCCGACACCGCGGCAGGCGTATGCCGTGGCGCCGGGCCGTGTGTCCGATCCGGTCAGCCTCGAAGAACCTCCAGATCGATCAATTGCGTTGTCTCACGAGGGAATGGCACCTCATCATTCGGCGGGAGCACCTGATCGAACTCCTCGGCGGCCCGGCGGCCGGACCAGACCGCGGCCGCAATCGCGCCGGGAGCCCAGCAGTCGCCGATGCCGCGCACGCTCGTCAGCCGACCAGCCTGCTGCGCCCCGGTGAGCTCCTGCAGCAACGAGTCCTTCGGCAGCCGTGCCGTCACGAGCACCAGTGCATCGGCGTCAACGCTGGACGTCTCACCCGTGTAGGCGCTGGCGAGCTCGACACTGCCGGCGCCGGCCGACATGAGGACCGTCTCGGTGCGGCGGGTGATGCCCTTCTCGATGAGTCGCCGCTGGATCTTGGTCACCTCGAAGGTGTGCGAGGTCCACGACGAGACCTGCGCGGCCGGGGTCACGATCGACACGTCATACCCGTCGGCGGCCAGCTGCTCGGCCACGACACCGCCCAGATAGTAGTGGTCGTCGTCGTAGACCACGACCTTCCGACCGGTCGGGCGGCGCCCCGCGAAGAGGTCCTCCGGGGTCAGCACCTGCGCGTCCGCCGCGATCGGGATCGGTGTGGTGTGCCACCGGCCGACCCCGTCATTTCGCCACTGGGACCCGGTGGCCACCAGCACGTGCTCGAAGCCGAACTCCAGAATGTCCTCGGCAGTCATCGGGCTCTCCCGGAACACCTCGACGTTCGGCATGGACTCGATCGCCAGCTCGCGGTAGTCCCGCACCCGGTTCCAGGCGGACAGCCCGGGCAGTGCCGACTCGGAGGTGACTCGCCCACCCAGGTTCCGAGTGGCCTCGATCAGCGAGACCTCATATCCGCGCACGCCGAGCGCGCGGGTCGCCTCCAGGCCGGCAGGGCCCGCGCCCACGACGAGAATCTTCGCGTCGGACTCCCGCTTTCGGATGTCCTCCGGGTGCCAGCCTCTGCGGAACTCCTCGCCCATGCTCGGGTTCTGGGTGCAGCGGATGATCGACATCGTCTGGTCGCCGGACACGCAGATGTTGCAGCCGATGCACTCGCGGATCTTCTCCAGCTGCCCGTCGCGGATCTTGTTGGGCAAGAATGGATCCGCAATGGACGGCCGGGCCGCGCCGATCAGGTCGAGGACGCCGCTCTTGATCTGACGCACCATGGCGTCCGGCGAGGTGAATCGGCCGACACCCACCACCGGCTTGCTGGTCAGCGCCTTCAACCCGGCGACGTGCTCCTCCTGGCTCCCCTCCGGGCCGAATCGCGAGGTGAGCGAGTCACTCTCCCACGAGCCCATGGCAAAGTCCCACAGGTCGGGGAGCTCGCCCAGTGACCCGAGCACCTCCTGGATGTCGTCCCGGCCGATGCCGGCGGGACCGTAGTCCTCGTCGACAGCGATGCGGCACGCGACCGCGCCCCGCCCGCCCACTTCGTCGACGGTGTCCTCGAGGATCTCCCGCAGCAGCCGCATCCGGTTCTGCACCGAGCCGCCGTATTCGTCGGTGCGGGTGTTGTACTTCGGCGACAGGAAGTGGTTGATCACGCTGTAGCCGTGCGCCGCATACACATAGACCAGGTCGTAGCCGGCCTGCAACGACCGGCGAACGGCGTTGCGGTGCCAGCGCCGCAGGTCGACGATGTCCTGCTTGGTCATCGCGCGCGCCTGGACCGGGTCGATGGAGTCGGGGGCCACCGGCAGGTGCGACGGCCCCATGGGGATCTCGCGACTGTAGAGGTTCGGGGCGTTCATCCCGTTGTGTGCCAGCTCGATCCCGGCGATCGCACCACCCTCGTGGATGGCATCGGCGATGCGTGCCAGCGCGGGCAGATCCTGGTCGTCCCAGATCCGCAGCTCGATGAACGGGGTGATGTCGGAGGTCGGGTGGATCTCGACCTGCTCGGTGCAGACGACCGACCAGCCGCCTTCAGCCTTGACCTTGCGCATTGCCGCCTGGGCGCTCGGATCGCGGTATCCCATGCCGTTGCAGTGCGGCACCTGATAGAACCGGTTCTTCGTGGTGAGCGGCCCGATCTTGACCGGTTCGAAGAGAATGTCGTAGCGCGGCTCACGCGTGGTCATGGTGTCTCCTTCGGGAGGGCGGGGGGAACCTGGTGTGCGAATCGGTCGATTGCCGTCCATGCCAGTGCGGTCGACCCATCGAGGACCGCACGGTCCGCGTCCGGGCCCACGCAGTGGTCGGCGAACTCACGCTGGTGGTTGAGCGCGGGCAGCGAGCCGATGCCGATGAAGGGATGGATGGCGGGCACGACCTGCGACACGTTCGCCATGTCCGTCGACGAGCGGTTCATCCTGGCCGCGTCATCCCCCGTGGCAAAAGTCCTACCGAGCGCCTTCGCATTCTTTCGGTAGAGGTCCAGCGTCCCCTCGTCGGTGCGGAAGTCGCAGTAGGGCTTGCTCTCCGGCTCGATGCTCAGGGTGCAACCGGTGGCCTGCGCACCGGCCTCGAAGCAGCGCCACACGCGCTGCTCGGTCTCCTCAAGCTGCGCCATGGTCTCCGCTCGCACATACCACCGGCCCTCGGTGCGCTCCGGTATGGCGTTGGGAGCCTCGCCTGCCCGGGTCACCACGCCGTGCACCCGCACCGACGGCGGCAGCTGCTGGCGCAGCAGGCCGATCGCGACCTCCGCGATCGTGAAGGCATCGGCGGCATTGACGCCGTGCTCCGGGTAGGCGGCGGCATGAGCGGCCTTGCCCTGGAAGGTCACTCGCGAGTGGGAGACCGCAAAGGGGCGTGCCTCGGCGATGTCGACCGGTGCGGGATGCGCCATCATCGCCAGGTCCAGCCCGGTGAACGCGCCTCGGTCCAGCAGCTCGATCTTGCCGCCACCGCCCTCCTCGGCCGGGGTACCGTAGACCTCGACGGTCAGGTCGAGCCGTGCTGCGACCCGCGCCAACGCGATGGCTGCGCCGACCGACATCGCCGAGATCAGGTTGTGTCCGCACGCGTGCCCGAGCCCCGGCAGGGCGTCATACTCGGCGCACAGCCCGACCCGGACCGCGCCGGTGCCGAAGGTCGCGTGGAAGGCCGTGTCAAGGCCGAGATAGCGCTCGATCACGGCGAATCCGGAATCACGCAGGAAGCCCGACACCAGCGCGCACGAGCGGTGCTCCTGCCAGGCCGTCTCGGGGTCGGCGTGCAGCGCCGCGGCCAGCCCGATCAGGTCGGTCGACCGGTCCTGCACCACCGAGCCCGCTTCCGCCTTCAGGTCAGTTGTCACCGGGCACCCCGTAGGACGGCGCGCCATCCGGGTGCAGCGCGCGGGTCACGTAGTCGTCCGCCTGCGGCTTCCACACCTGCCAGACCCGCGCGAGGTCACCGATCGGGTCATCACTCCAGTCGACTCGCAGGTCGGTGACCGGCCAGGACACCGTGTCGACGATCAGCATGCCGCAGGAGCGGACCGGCCCTTCCTCGCCGCCGGCGTCCACCGCGGCGTGCAACGCAGCGAGCAACCGGTCCCCCAGGTGCTGGTCCGGCACCGCGGTGAAGGCCTCCACCATCGCTGCTGGCACCCGATCGGATGCGAGTAGGTTGCCGGCGGCCACGATCCCCTCGCCTCGAGCGCTGGAGTGCCGGCCGAGCACCTGTCGACCGGAGTAGGCAGCCCCGTCGCCGTCGGCGCCGATGACGGTGAGCTGCCGAAAGTCCGCGTGCGCCGCGCCGGCCACCACTCGGTCCAGCGCGGCTGGTGCGTCAAGCCCGTCATCGAGGGCGTCGAGCAGGGCCGGGCCGAGGGTCGGGTCGGTGATGTTCTGACTGCACGCCGCCCCGACACCCGCCCGCACATACGCGCACCGCGCCGCGACGGCCGGGCTGGACGAGGAGACGACGACGCCGAGCATGCCGGTGTGCGCGCATCGGGCGGCGACGGAGAAGGTCACGGGATCACCGCCGTGACCGCGACCTCCACCAGCCACTCCGGCCGGGCGAGAGCTGTCACGACCAGCCCCGTGGATACGTAGTACACGCCCTTGAAGCGTTCGCCGAGCTCGCGGTATACGGCCTCGCGGTAACGAATGTCGGTCAGGTAGATCGTGGCGCTGACCAGGTGCTCGGGCGCCGCCCCGGACTCCTGCAACAGGAGCAGGATATTGTCCGCGACCTTGCGCGCCTGCCCGTCGATGTCACCGACGGCGGCGTTCTCGCGGCTGTCCAGGTCCTGGGCCACCTGGCCACGCACGTAGACCGTGTTGCCGGCGACGACCGCCTGGCACAGGTCGTTGGACAGGTCCTGCTCCGGATAGGTGTCCGCGGTGTTGAACGGTCGGATGCGGGTGTGCCCGCCGACGACGATGGAGTCACTCATGATTCACTTCCGATCCAGGTCTTCATCTTGTCGACCTTCCTTTCTCGGGTCCAGCAGAGGTCTTGCGATACCGGGTTCTGGCCGACTGTCAGCCGTGGTGGTACCAGGTGGTCTTCAGTCCGGTGAATTTGTCGAGCGCGTGCAGGGACAGGTCGCGCCCGAAGCCGGACTGCCCGAAGCCGCCGAAGGGCGTCAGCACGTCGAGCATGTCGACGGTGTTGATCGATACCGTGCCCGCGTGCAACCGGTCAGCCACGCGGTGCGTGCGAGCGACGCTGTCCGACCACACCGATGCCGCCAGACCGTATGCCGTGTCGTCGGCGATCGCGAGCGCCTCCCGCTCGTCGTCGAAGCCGAAGACGGCCAGCACCGGTCCGAAGATCTCCTCCTGCGCGATCCGCGCATCACGTGGGACGTCGTCGAAGATGGTCGGCTGCAGGAAGCAGGGCGAGGGTGTGCCGGGTGCGCGGCCGCCTCCGATCAGGGTGCGCGACGTGCGCGCGCCGTCCGCCAAGAGCTCGAGCACCCGGGACGCCTGCTGGTCGCTGACCAGCGGCCCCATCGTTGACGCCGGGTCGAGCGGATCACCGAGGACGATCCCGCGAGCACGCTCGACCACCTTGTCCAACAGCTCGTCCTTGATGGACCGCTGGACGACCAGGCGGGAGTTCGCCGAGCAGACCTGCCCCTGATTGCTGAAGATCCCCGCGCAGACCCCCTCGGCCGCGGCGTCGAGGTCGGCGGTGTCGGCAAAGACGAGATTCGCGCTCTTTCCGCCGCACTCGAGCCAGACCTGCTTCATGTTCGACTCCGCGGCGTAGCCGAGAAAGAGCTTGCCGACGGCGGTCGAGCCGGTGAACGTCAGCACGTCCACGTCCTGGTGCAGACCGAGCGCCCGTCCGGCCACCGGTCCGTCGCCTGGTACGACGTTCAGCACCCCATCCGGCAGACCCGCCTCCACGGCCAGCTCGGCGACCCGCAGCGCGGACAGCGGTGACTCCTCGGCCGGCTTGAGGACGACGCTGTTGCCGGTCGCGAGCGCCGGCGCGAGCTTCCAGATCGCCATCTCCAGGGGGAAGTTCCACGGCACGACCGCGCCGACGACGCCGAGCGGCACGCGGGTGACCAGCGCCAGGGCATCCGGGCCGGTTGGGGCGATCTCGCCGTAGACCTTGTCGATCGCCTCGGCATACCACCGCACGATCGCCGCGCTGCCGGGCACGTCCCCGGTCGTGGTGTCGGTGATCAGCTTGCCGGCGTCGAGGCTGTCCAGCAGCGCAAGCTCGTCCGCATGCTCGAGGATCAGGGCGGCCCACCGCTGCAGCACCACCTTGCGCTCCGCCGGGGATCGCCTGGACCACCGGCCGTCCTCAAAGGCGCGCCGTGCGGCCGCGACTGCACGGTCGACGTCGCGCTCATCGCAATCGGCGATCTGCGCCAGCTCCTGCCCGGTGGCCGGATTGACGGTCGCCCGTGTCTGTCCATCCGCCGATGGCGTGGCCTGTCCGTCGATGAAAGCATGCGTGCGAAACACCAGTTGCTTCGCCCGAGTGTGCCAGTCGACCGGGGTGTCCGTGATCGTCATACTGTGACCCTGCCTGTCGCTCGCAGCCGATGGTTCTGCCGGTGGCACGTGCCACCCAGACCACTATGCCGTCGCCGCGACCATCTGGCTAACAGAGGTTTGCGAAGGGTTGCATCTATTTAGTTGATGACCGAATTCGCGCCCGCGGTCCGACGGTCCGGGATCTGCTCAATCGATGACCCCCTTCGGTTTATCGCACGCACCAGGCCCTTCCGCCTGGCGGTGCCGTACCCCACAGTGTGATCTACACCGCATACCTGGAGGTCCCCATGCCACACTCTGCGCCCCCCCTCTTCGCCATCGAACGCGAGACCATCGGCGCCATCCCGCAAGACCAGCGGCATGGGAGACCGAAGGAGCTGTTCGCGATCTGGTTCGGCATGAACATGACGCCGCTCACGGGGTCACTGGTGCTCTTGCCACCACGTCACTGGGCCTGTCCCTCTGGTGGTCGCTCGTCGCCGTCGTGATCGGCCGTGCTGTCGGCGGCATCGGCATGGCGCTGCACTCCGCGCAGGGCCCGCAGCTCGGTGTGCCCCAGATGCTGCAGGCGCGAGGTCAGTTCGGCAGCTATGGTGCGGCCATCATCGTGGTCGTGGCGGCCGTGATGTTCGTCGGCTACTTCTCGTCCAACCTGCTCGTCGCGCAACAGTCGGTGCACGGCATCGCCAAGGGGGCCAACGGCGACGTCGTGCTCGTCCTGGCCACCGTCTTCAGCCTGGTCGTGGCCGCGTTCGGGTATCGGCTGATCCGCGCCTTCACGGCGTGGAGCACGTATGTCGTGGGCGGGCTCGTCATCGTCTCCTTCGTCACGCTTCTCCTCAAGGGGGACGTCTTCTCCCAGCTGAGCAGGGGCGGCTTCACGCTGTCCGGCTTCGCCGCCATGGTCGCCATCGGGGTGGTGTGGCAGCTGACCTATGCGCCCTACGTGTCGGACTACTCGCGATATCTCCCCGCGAACTCGGGCACGTCCGGCGCGTTCTGGGGCTCGTACCTCGGCTGTGTCGTCAGCAGCGGTCTGCTGATGATCCTGGGTGCGGTGGTCGGGCTCGCGAGCACGGACTCCGACACCATGGGCGGGCTGCGGGGACTGCTGGGCACGGTCCTCGGCATCATCGTGCTGGCCGGGTTCGCGATCGCCGCGGCAACCGGCAACTCGGTGAACGCCTACTGCAGCGTGCTGTGCGTGCTGACCCTGCTTGAGACGTTCCACAAGGGATGGCAGCCGCGCACCCGGGCACGGCTGGTGGCCACCGTGATCATGCACGTGCTCGGCTTGGGCATCGCGCTCATCGCGGCCAGCAGCTTTGCGACGTCCTACTTCAACTTCCTCAGCATCCTTCTCTACGTGCTCATTCCGTGGTCCGCGATCAATCTGGTCGACTACTACCTGGTCCGTCACGCGGACTACGCCGTAGACGACTTCTTCGCTGCCGATGGCGGGCGCTACGGGCGCTACAACCCGGGTGCCCTCATCGTCTTCGTGGTCGGGGTGCTCGTGCAGCTGCCGTTCATGGACACCAGCTTGTATGTGGGCCCGATCGCCTCGGCGATGGGCGGCGTCGACCTCGCGTGGCTCGTCGGTCTTGCCTTCAGCGCGCTCGCCTATCTCGCGATCGCCCGGCTGCGTCCGGCACTGGTCCGGCTGCACCCTGAGCCGACGCCCACCCCGAAGGACACTCGTGTGCAGGAGGTCCAGCGATGACCACCGCCGATCTGGTCTTTCATAATGGAGTGGTCCATCCGATCGATCCGGCGCTGTCGGCCACCGATGCCCTCGCGGTGCGAGATGACCGGATCGTGGCACTTGGTGACGACGCGGTTGCCCTCAAGGGAGCGCACACCGAGCTGATCGATCTGGCTGGTGGCGCGTTGCTGCCCGGCTTCCAGGATGCGCACATCCACGCCGTGGCCGGTGGCCTCCAGCGACTCGGCTGCAACCTGGAGGACGTCCATTCCCTGGACGACTACCGCTCCCTGATCGCAGCCCATGCGCAGCAGCATCCCGACGACGAGTGGCTCGCGGGAGCCGGTTGGTACGGCGATGTGTTCGAGGGTGGCTACCCGCACCGGAAGGAGCTCGATCAGATCGCCCCTGGGCGCGCGATGGTGATCGTCAGCCACGACGCCCACGGTGCATGGGCGAGCTCGGAGGCGTTGCGGCGTGCCGGCATCAACCGGCATACTCCCGACCCCGACGGTGGCCGCATTGTGCGCGACGCAGCCGGTGAACCGACCGGAATGCTGATCGAGAGTGCCGCCGATCTGGTCACCGAGTTCCTCCCCGAGCCGGACGAGGCGCAGCTGACCGCCGCGCTCTTGGAGGCACAGCGCTACCTGCACGGGCTGGGGATCACCGCGTGGCAGGATGCCGCCGTCGGCGCGGCGCTCGCCATCCCGGACACCTTTGAGACCTACCGGACGGCCGCCGCGACCGGCCGGCTGACTGCCCGAGTGACCGGCGCGCTGTGGTGGGATCGTGTGGCCGGCATGGATCAGGTCGACTTCCTGCGCGAGCGACGTGCCGCGGCGTGCACCGGGAACTTCCGGGCGACGGCGGTCAAGATCATGCAGGACGGGGTCTGTGAAAACCTCACGGCCGCGGTCTTCCAGGCCTACCAAGGGCATGAGCACGAGCACGGGCTCAGCTTCATCGAGCCCGATGAGCTCGCCACGATCGTGCGGCGACTGGACGCCGAGCGGTTCGACCTGCATCTGCACGCGGTCGGCGACCGCGCGGTGCACGAGTGCCTCGACGCGACCGCGTCGCGCGACGGTGCAGCCGGGGGCCCGGCTGCGTGGGACCCACGCCACCAGATCGCGCACATCGACCTGATCCGCCGTGACGACGTCATGCGGATGCGCGAGCTCGGTGTCATCGCGAACCTGCAGCCGCTGTGGGCCAGGGAGGACAGGGTCCTGGTCGAGACCAAGCTGCCCTATCTCAGCGAGGACCAGCAGGGTCGCCATTTCGCTTTCCGCAGCCTGCACGGCGCCGGGGTGCGCATCGCCCTCGGATCGGACTGGCCCGTGTCGAGTCCCGATCCGCTGTGGGGCATTCACACGGCAGTCAATCGGACGGCGCCCGCGGGCGACCCGCATGCTCACGACGACCATGCCCAGCACGTGCCGCTGCTTGCCTCCGAGTCGATCGACCTCGCCACTGCACTGCACGGCTACACGCAGGGCGCTGCCTACGCGAACCGGCTGGATGACTGCACGGGCACCCTGCGGCCCGGGAGCCTGGCCGATCTCGTGCTGCTGGACCAGGATCCGTATGCCGTGCCATCGGCACAGCTCGGGTCGCTCAAGGTGCGTGCCACCCTGGTCGGCGGCCAGGTCGTCCACGACGCAATGTGAGCCGTGATTACAGTCACCTGACTAACGCTGATTCGATACGGGCTCGCAGGCTCGACGCGCAAACGGCCACCCGCCAGTGATTTCGGTACAGGCTCCCAAGCTCGCCCTACTCAATCCAAGGGCTGGGCGGTCCAGCGGACGACCATCCCGCTGGCCGCTGGTTGAGCCGGCGAGCGCGAAGCGCGAAGCGCGTCGAAACCCGGTGACACACAACGAATCATGGCTCGTCGACCTGGTGATAGGCGCACCTCCCCCTTGGGAGGATCAGGCGCTTTGTGCGTGGTCCGGTGGGGACCCGGGCCCGTAGGTCATCCGGGGGCAGCGGTCGGGTGAGCATCCGCCCGGGCACCAGGTCCCACACGACGTTGGTGTCGCCGATCTCCCCCGCCTCGCTTCGCTGCGTGCGGGCGGTACCCCCACCCAGGGCGTCCGCGCGGCGCTTACCCGGCGACCGCTGATCCACCCCGTGCGTGCGAGCCGGCTTCCCATCCACCGTCGTGGCGTCCTCCGGCACCACATCTCCGTCACTGGTGGTGCCCGGTCGTGGTTTCGCCAGCGCTTCGATCGCGTGCGCGAAGACCGCCGCATCACCGGGTGACAAGTCCGCTCTCACCCGGGTCATCCCCCGGGCAGCTCGACCCAGGACAGCGACTCGTGTTTGCGGGCCGCCACCTCATCGGTGGGGGCCTGGTCCCCGCCGTAGGCGGCGATGATCTCCTTCGACAAGTCCCGCAACACGCCCGTCGGGCAGTGGTCCGCCAACGCCAGGTAATACCCGAGCAGCTGTTCCCACGACGCGTCCGGCAACACGGCACGCACCCGCCTGGCCTCCCGCACGCTGGCGTGCACGCCACGCACCGTGACCCGACCCGCCACCAGGATCCCCCGCAGGCACGCGTTGGCCGGATCCGTGATGATCCGCGCGACCTGCACCACCCGGGACGCCTGACCCGGCTCCAGACAGGGCGCCATATCCGTCAACCACTGCACCGGAGACCCCGCATCCGACGCGTCGATCACCCCGCGGGTGATCGCATCCGCGAGGACGAACACCTGCGCCCGCTCCGCGGACTCGGCGACCTGCAACAGGTCACCCATCGTGCCGGTCAGCTGCCCATCACCCAACTGGTAGGCCGCTCCTGCGACTCTCATCACCGCGGGGGCA
This sequence comes from Leekyejoonella antrihumi, assembly GCF_007845645.1. Taxonomy (GTDB): domain Bacteria; phylum Actinomycetota; class Actinomycetes; order Actinomycetales; family Dermatophilaceae; genus Leekyejoonella; species Leekyejoonella antrihumi. The sequence continues at coordinate 432 of NZ_VCQV01000023.1, read as the reverse complement.
AGGTGCGTCACCTGTTCGGCCGCCTCCGGGCCGACCCCCGGAGGCACGGCGTCCCCCTCGCCGGTGCCACTGCACCCCGGGCCGGCCAACACTCCCGCATCCGCCGAGGACCGATACTCCGACAGATCGATCGGGCACACCCTGGCATCCAACGCCTCCCGCGCTGCCCTCGTGAAGACTTCCCCACCACCCATACTCGATCATACGCCCTATCGAACACATGTGTCAAGATCGCAGATCGCACAACAGCCGGGCTGGGTCATCCACGTCACTTCGGCTCCCCTCTGTTGTCAACCGGCGTTCGTCAGGTCCCGTTCGTGTTGGGGCTCGTTGGGTGAGCTGGGGCGGCGTAGCGTCGGGTCAGCGGGTCCGGGAAGTGGCTGATCCGAAGAGTCGATGATCGGGTGGAAGTCGGCCGCGCTGGATTTGAGT
>NZ_VCQV01000022.1 GCF_007845645.1 Leekyejoonella antrihumi | reverse complement strand
GACTCTCTGATCGCCTTGGCCAACGCCATCATCATCACCCGGCGCCTGATCCGGACCGCCTGGACCACCCACCGCTGGGACACTCGACCAACCCGCCGACCATGACCTATCCGCGGAACCTCTTAGTAACCCGCATCGCGCCGCGGGTTCCGGTCTGCCCTCGGTCATCGTCTACTCGGCTGACCTCGAATCCACCGTCGAGGCGGTGCGCTCGGCAGGCGGCCGGATCACCGAGGCGCCCTATGAATTTCCGGGCGGAGGCCGGCTGGCGGCGACCGCGGGCACACCACGGGTCCACCAAAGCGTCAACGTATGGTGCGTCTGGCCCGGTCACTGGCGCCGTACGGCCACCGGAGCGTCAACCTATGGCATTTGCCGTGTTGCGTCGAGCACTTGCGAGGTGCGCACGGTCCCCGGACGGACACCCTGCGGGTCCTGCCTCAATCCTCATCTCGTTGATTTCACAGGTCGGGCACTCCCGCTCATCATCTGGACTTCTCGCATAGGGTCGTTGCGGCAGACGCACGGTGAGAGGAGCCGGCAGTGTTTCAGAAGGTCCTGGTCGCAAACCGTGGTGAGATCGCGGTCCGAGCATTTCGCGCAGCCACCGAGCTGGGCGCAACAACAGTGGCGGTCTTCCCCTTCGAGGACCGTGCCAGCGAACACCGCATGAAAGCCGACGAGGCCTACCAGATCGGTGATCTCGGTCACCCCGTGCGGGCCTACCTCGACCCGTCCGAGATCGTCCGGGTGGCGCAGGAATGTGGCGCCGACGCCGTCTATCCCGGCTATGGGTTCCTTTCGGAGAACCCGGCTCTTGCCGAGGCGTGCGCGCAGGCAGGGATCGCGTTCGTGGGGCCTCCGTCTTCGGTGCTGCATCTCACCGGGAACAAGGCGCACGCGATCGAGGCGGCCAAGCGCGCAGGCCTGCCCACGCTGCGCAGCATTCCGCCGAGCGACGACATCGACACACTGGTCGGCGGCGCCGAGCAGATCGGCTACCCGGTATTCGTCAAGGCGGTCGCCGGCGGCGGCGGTCGCGGTATGCGCCGGGTCGAGACACCGGACCGGCTGCGTGAGTCGGTCGAGGCCGCCATGCGCGAGGCCGAGTCGGCCTTCGGCGATGCCACCTGTTTCATCGAGGAGGCCGTGGTCGACCCGCGGCACATCGAGGTCCAGGTCCTGGCGGACGCCGGCGGCCACGTCATCCACCTCTACGAGCGCGACTGCTCGGTCCAGCGACGTCACCAGAAGGTCGTCGAGATGGCCCCGGCTCCCCACCTCGACCCCGACCTGCGAGCGCGCATGTGCGCGGATGCGGTGGCCTTCGCCCGGGAGATCGGCTACGTCAACGCGGGAACCGTCGAGTTCCTCCTGGACCCCGCCGGACGCTACGTCTTCATCGAGATGAACCCGCGGATCCAGGTGGAGCACACCGTGACCGAAGAGGTCACCGAGATCGACCTGGTGTCCTCTCAGCTGCGCATCGCCTCGGGCGAGTCCCTCGACGACCTCGGTCTGGACCAGGACGCGGTCCAACTGCATGGGGCGGCCCTGCAGTGTCGAATCACCACCGAGGACCCCGCCAACGGGTTCCGCCCGGATACCGGACAGATCACGGCATACCGCTCGGCCGGTGGCGCCGGTGTGCGACTCGACGGCGGCACCACCTTCGTCGGCGCGATCGTCAGCCCGCACTTCGACTCGATGCTGGTCAAGCTGACCTGTCGCGGCCGCGACCTGACCATGGCGGTCCAGCGGGCCCGCCGTGCGCTCGCCGAGTTCCGGGTGCGCGGTGTCAGCACCAACATCCCCTTCCTGCAGTCGCTGCTCGAGGAGCCGGACTTCATCGCGGGCCGGGTCACCACGTCCTTCATCGAGCAGCACCCCGACCTGCTCAACGCGCGGGTTCCTGGCGACCGCAGCACCCGGCTGCTGAACTACCTGGCCGATGTCACCGTCAACCAGCCGCACGGTCCGGCTCCCGACCGGGTGCCCGCCCCGGACAAGCTCCCGGACATCGACATCACCGGGCCGGTGCCGGCAGGCCCTCGAGACACGCTGCTTCGCATCGGACCGGACGGGTTCGCGCGGGCCCTGCGCCAGCAGACCGCGGTTGCCGTGACGGACACCACCTTCCGGGACGCCCACCAGTCACTGCTGGCCACCCGGGTGCGAACCCGCAACCTGCTGCACGTCGCGCCCTACGTCGCACGGATGACTCCACAGCTGTGGAGCGTGGAGGCCTGGGGCGGCGCCACCTATGACGTGGCGCTGCGCTTCCTCTCCGAGGACCCCTGGGAGCGCCTCGCGCTCCTGCGAGAGGCAATGCCGAACCTGCCGATCCAGATGCTGCTCCGCGGGCGCAACACGGTCGGCTACACGCCCTACCCCACCAAGGTGACCGACGCGTTCGTCCGGGAGGCGGCCACCACCGGCGTGGACGTCTTCCGCATCTTCGACGCGCTGAACGACGTCGGCCAGATGCGCCCGGCGATCTCCGCCGTGCGCGAGACCGGCACGGCGGTCGCGGAGGTGGCGCTGTGCTACACCGGCGACCTGTCCAGCCCGGCAGAGCGGCTCTACACGCTCGACTACTACCTGCGGCTGGCCGAGCAGATCGTCGACGCGGGCGCGCACGTCATCGCCATCAAGGACATGGCCGGCCTGCTGCGCGCGCCGGCCGCGGCAACCCTCGTCACGGCGCTGCGGGCGCGCTTCGAGCTGCCCGTGCACCTGCACACCCATGACACCGCGGGTGGCCAGCTGGCCACCCTCTTGTCGGCCATCAACGCCGGTGTGGATGCCGTAGACGTGGCCAGCGCCCCCATGTCGGGCACGACGAGTCAACCCTCCATGTCCGCCCTCGTGGCCGCCACGGATGCCACGGACCGGGCGACCGGTCTTGATCTGGCGGCGGTCGGTGACCTCGAGCCCTACTGGGAGTCGGTCCGCGCCCTCTACCGCCCGTTCGAGTCGGGCCTGGTCTCCCCCACCGGGCGGGTCTATCGGCACGAGATCCCCGGTGGCCAGCTGTCCAACCTGCGCCAGCAGGCGATCGCGCTGGGTCTCGGCGACCGGTTCGAGGCGATCGAGGACATGTATGCCGCGGCGAACCGGATCCTCGGAAACCTGGTCAAGGTGACACCGAGCTCGAAGGTGGTCGGTGACCTGGCGCTCGCCCTCGTCGGCGCCGACGCAAACCCCACCGAGTTCGAGGCGCACCCGGAGAAGTTCGACATTCCGTCGTCGGTGATCGGCTTCCTCGCCGGAGATCTCGGAGAGCCCCCGGGTGGCTGGCCCGAACCCTTCCGGGCCAAGGCCCTGAAGGGACGCACGATCACCCCGATCGATGCGGAGCTCTCGAAGGAGGACGAGCAGTCGCTGGAGCGTGATCCCCGGCGCACGCTGAACCGCCTGCTCTTCCCGGGCCCGACGGAGGACTTCGAGCGGTCCCAGGAGCTCTATTCGGACCTGTCGATCCTGTCGACGACGGACTTCCTGCATGGCCTGGTTCCCGACCGGGAGCACGAGATCGACCTCCAGCAGGGCAAGCGGCTGCTCCTCGCGGTGCAGTCCATCAGTGACGCGGACGAGCGCGGCATGCGCACCGTCATGTGCACGGTCAACGGCCAGCTGCGTCCCGTGCAGGTCAGGGACAGGTCGATCGCGGTCCAGACGCGACAGGTGGAAAAGGCCGACACCGCCAAGCCGGGGCAGGTGGCCGCCCCGTTTGCCGGCATGGTGACCCTGAGCGTCGGCGAGGGTGACACCGTCGAGGAAGGTGCCCAGGTCGGCACGATCGAGGCCATGAAGATGGAGGCGGCCATCACCGCGCCCACGACCGGCACCGTCCAGCGGATCACGGTGACCGGGCAGGCCCAGGTCGAAGGGGGCGATCTGCTCCTGGTGATCGGCCCCGCGTAACAGCACCGACCCGGCACCCGAGCGCCCGCCGCACGGACGCTGCGCCGACCCGTGCGGCGGTCGAGGCATACTGGGTTCGCCAGGCAGATGAATGACGCGAACGACGACATCGCGAAGCAATGGAGGGGCACCGCATGCACGCCGTACGACCGACCGGTCTGATCGCTGCGGCCGCCGTCCTCACGGTCGCCATCACCGGCTGTGGCGGCGGCAGCCAGGGCTCCGGCGCCCCGCAGCCCCACCTGTCGTGGTCTCCGGACCCTGCGGCGTCCGGCCTGGTCCAGGCCTCGGTCATGCCGAACAGCAAGGGCCGACAGAGCAACACCAAGACGGCGACCTGGACGTTCCACCTGCCCGACAAGGGCGACCCGAACGTGCCGTCCGACCAGTGGCCGGACGCCTCGGAGGTCGTCACCTCGATCCTCATCTCCAACGGCGACATGGCCGGTTGGATCGACCTCTCGTTCGGGGCGTTCTACTCCCTGGCCACCAACCCGGTGGATGCCCAGAACGTGCTGAAAACTCAGGTCTTCCCACTGATCGCGGAGGGCATCTCCGCTCACCTGCCCCGGAGGTACGCGTGATTCGTGCACGGTTGACCGCAGCGGTCGTCTGCGCCTGCCTCGCCATGACGATCGCGCCCGCGTATGCCGCGTCCACGGGCCCGACGACGCCGGCGTCGACCGCTGCTCCGATCCGCACCCAAGACACCTACTCCCCACCGGCCGCGCCACCCGGTGCCATCACGCCCACCCCGCACGTGATCATCAAGCCGTCGAACACCTTCCATGTGAAGGTCGACCCCACGGGAAAGAAGGTCATGGACGACACCTGGCCGGACGCCGCCGTGGTGTTCACGAAGGCCGAGCTGGCCCAGGCCCTGCCCGGACTGACCGGTGTGAGCGCCGGGGACTGCCAGCAGATCCCCGTCGCCAAGGGCGGCACCAGTGCCCACCACGAGATCTGCACGCTGACCCTACGAATCCCCGGCGAACCGAACGACGACCGGAGCCGCCTCGTGGTCGACGTGCGTGACTTCGGCACGGCCGACACCATCGGGCGAGCGTGGAACGCCGAGCTTGCCCAGGAGCGCGCCCGCGCCGAGAAGCGCCCCGGCCTCTACACCTTCTTCAAGAACGGGTCACTCGGCGCGGTGTCCAGCTATACGGACGGGACGACCACACGAGTGCTGCTGGCGAAGGGCGCCGTCACCGGTGAGATCTGGTTCAGCGGCGTCGGCTTCACCACCTTGAAGAGCAGTTACCTCGCCTCGCGTCAGCAGTACCGACAAGTGATCGTGCCCGAGCTGGTCCGACTCCTCGCGGCGAAGATGCACGGATCATGAGCATCGGATGGAACCAGCCGGCGCATCACTGAGTCAGTACCAGTGACACGGGCGCTCGCCTGGGAAAGACACAAGGGAGCAAGAAACATGAAGACCGGCACTCGCGCGGGTGTGTCCGCACTCGCACTGACCAGCATCCTGGGGCTGGCCGCCTGCCAGAACAACGTGACCGTGGTCGGCGCCCCGACCGGTGGCACCGGCCCGACCAGTTCGGACACCGCACCGAGCGCCGGCGGCGACACCCCCAGCGGTGGCGGTGACTCCGGCGGGGCGTCGAAGCACACCACCCCAAGCTTCCCCAAGGCCGCACCGTCCCCCGGTGACTTGGCCGGCACAGTCGTGGCCAACACAGCGGGCCGCAAAGCCGTCCCCGACACCACCCTGCCACTCCTCGCACCCGACCCGGCCAACGCGGACAACCACGGCAAGATTCCCAACACCGAGTGGCCCGACGCCCAAAACCTGTTCAGTATCAAAGAACTCAAGCAGGTCTTCCCGGACGCCGAGTCCATCGCGATCCGCAACTGCCTGCCCGCCAAGGACTACACCACCGACTCGCTGACCGCGCACAACGCGACCTGCGACATCATGGTCAAAATGCCTTCGGATGACTCCCTGACCTCCAAGGTCACCGTCACCATCGAGGACGTCGGCAAGCAGCAAGACCTGCTCAGCGACTTCGACGACTACCGCAAGATCGACCGCCAGACCACCAAGAAACTGAAGGACACCAGCAACGTCTTCTACTACAAGGACGGCTCCTTCGGCACCGAGCGCTACACCCACTCGTTCGGAAATGCCGAGGCCATCGTCGGCAACGGCAAGACCGCGATGAAGGTCGAGCTCGACCCGTCCGGGTTCTACGGTCTGGACCCCAACGACGACTACAACGGCTCGAAGAAGATCTTCCGCGAGCAGATCATGCCCCTGCTGCTCCAGCTGCTCGTTCAGCGCATGTGACGCGGGTCAGGCGTCGTCGTCGTGGTCCAGGTCCAGCTTTGGCAACCGCAGCCCGGCCAGAAACCCCAGAACGGCGACGACCAGCAGGACCACCCCGAGCGCACCGGCACCGGAGGTGGTCAAGGACAGCCCGATCAGCAGGAGCATGACGTGCCACAGCAGCGTCGGAGTTTTGGCAAGCGTGCGTCTGGTCAACAGGGCCCACGCAAGCGCGCCCGCCGCGACGGCACAGCACAGCGCGACCACGATCACACCGATACCGCGACCGTCGCCGGCACCCGTGTGGCCGGCGAGCTGATCGGCGGCCAACCACCCGGTCAGCAGCACGAGCAGCACGGTCTGTGCAGCCATCCATACGGCGACGGGCATCCACCGCAGCCGATCGCCGCCCGGCCCCTGCGCGGTGGGTTCATGAGTCACCCGAGTAGGCTAGCCTCGTCCCGAGTGTGATCAAGGACTCACCTTCGATTCCGAAAAGTTCTTCCAAAACACTTGTGGATTGTTGTGGGTATCTGTGAACCTAGGAACAGAGTTCATCGGTCACGCGTTCACAATGTGCGTACCGAAACTGCAGAGCCACCCTCACCCCGATCTACGTCGTGCCGCACAACCGCGCGCCTCGACGAGTGCAAGGAGCAGACACCCATGGATTGGCGCAACCGCGCTGCGTGCTTGGACGAAGACCCTGAGCTGTTCTTCCCGATCGGCAACACCGGGCCGGCCCTGCAGCAGATCGAAGACGCCAAGAAGGTCTGTCGTCGCTGCCCGGTCATCGACACCTGCCTGAAGTGGGCCATGGAAACCGGCCAGGATGCCGGCGTGTGGGGCGGACTGTCCGAGGACGAGCGCCGCGCCCTCAAGCGCCGCAACGCCCGCGCCCGCCGCGCCGGCTAAAGGCACCCCACAAAGTTCTCCGGCTCCAGAGTTTCGTGGGGCTCAGCTGAGGTCGCGCAGGCGGGCCACGAACCGCACCACGGTCCCGCCGCCCGGCCGCTCCTGCCAGCTGATATCTCCCCGCAGGTCCTGCAGCAGGGACAGCACAATCTGGACACCCAGCCCACCGTGACGCGGCTCGAAACCCACCGGCAGACCCCTCCCGTTGTCCCGCACCTGGACGGTCAGCAGCTTCTCACCCTCCGAGGCGGTGCGCCGAGCCTCCACCTCGACCAGTCCTCCGCGGTCCGGGAACCCATGCTCGACGGCGTTCTGCACGAGCTCGGCAAGGATCATCGCCAGTGCGGTCGCATCACCCGCCTGCAGGTCACCGAAGTGGCCCTCCAGCACCCCCTGCACCCCGTGCCCGGACCTGTTGCTCAGGTCGATCGCCGCGCGTAGGCCGCGCCTGGCGACCTCGTCGAACTCCACCGCTTCGGCCATCCCCGAGCTGAGGGTCTCATGCACGTCGGCGATCGTCGCCACCCGGCGGACCGCATCCTCCAACGCCGCACGGGCACCCGGGTCGTCGAGTCGGCGAGCCTGCAGTCGCAGGACCGCGGCGACCGTCTGCAGGTTGTTCTTGACCCGGTGGTGAATCTCTCGGATGGTCGCATCCTTGGTGAGCAGCTCCCGCTCACGCCGCCGCAGCTCGCTCACGTCACGCACGAGCAGCACGGCCCCGACGCGCCGCCCGTCCTGCGACAGCGGGATGGCGCGCACACTGACACAGGCACTGCGGGACTCGATCTCCGTGCGCCACGGCACCCGCCCGGTCAGCACCAGCATGAGCTCCTCGTCGACCGGTCCACGCTCGGGAAGCACGTCGCCGAGCGCCGAGGCCAGGCGCACGCCCACCATCTCCCCCACATACCCCAGGCGGTGGATCGCCGAGACCGAGTTCGGGCTCGCGTACATGACGTTTCCCGCGACGTCGAGACGCAGCACCCCGTCACCCACGCGGGGAGCGCCCCGCCTGCCTCCGGTGCCGGCCGCCCCACTGGGAAACTCACCCTGGGTGATCATCATCGTGAGCGCGTCCGCGGTCGCCAGATAGGTCACCTCCAGGCGGCTGGGCGTGCGCATCGAGGCAAAGCTGGTGTGCCGGGTCAGCACCGCGACCACCACGTCCCGCTGCACGACGGGGATGCACTCCTCACGCACCGGCACGTCGTCGCGCCACAGCGTGGTGTGGGCCCGCACCACCCGCCTCAGACGGAAGGCATCGTCGATGTACGTGGTCCGAGAACCGTCGCTGCGTCGACCGACCAGGTCCTCGACGAACACCCCGACACCGGTGGTCGGTCGGACGTGGGCGGCGGCCACCCACCCACCGTCGGTGGTGCGCACCCACAGGACCAGATCGGCGAACGACAGATCCGACAGCAGCTGCCAGTCACCGACCAGCAGATGCAACCACTCGACAACGCTCGTCTCGAGCTCTGTGTGCTCGGCGAGCACATCGTTCATCGACGGCACGGTTCGAGCCTAGAGGATCGTCGAGCGACGTCCCGGTCAGGTCTGCTGAGTCGCCGAACCCGACCGGATGACGCCACGCAGGGTCCGCAGCGCCACCGACAGCGGTGCCAGGCCGGCATGATCGAGCTGCGACACGCTGTCGAGCGCCTGTCCGGCGCGTGCCACCGCGTTGGCATTGTCCGCGGTCCACAGATCAAGGCGCTTCGCAGCCGACTGGTCGGCCGCTGTTGCCGCGATCACGGCTGCCGTGAAGGAGTCCAGCACGGCATACAGGTCATCGCGAACGGCGCCTCGCGCCAACGAGTCCCACCGGTCCTCCCGCGGCAGTCGGGCGACCGCGTGCAGCATTCGGTCGATGCCCAGTCGCTCGGAGAGGGCGAAGTAGACGGCGGCCACCTCGGCGACCGGGGTGCCCGAGGTGATCGACTGCTCCGTGATGTCCAGCAGCGAGTAGCAGTCGAGCAGTGCGGCGGACTGGCCGGCCAGTCGCGCCGGCACCTCGAGCGCTCGCAGCTCCTTGGTGCGGCCCTTCAACCGCTCGAGCTCACTGCCCTTCAAGAAGGTGGGAATCTTCGGCGCCAGATCGCGCACGACCGGGGCGAACCGCTCGATCTCGGCCGTGATGTCCAGGTCCGCGGGCCGGCTGTGCAGCAGCCAACGCGTCACCCGGTCCAGGAGCCGCCGGAACTCGAGGTAGAGCACCGTCTGCGCGCTCGTGCTCACCACATTGTCGAGCTTCTCCACCGCGGCCACGTAGCCGGACATGTCGAAGACCTCCCGAGCCACGACGAACGCGCGGGTGATCTGCTCGGGCATCGCCCCGGTCTCCTCCTCCGCACGGAAGGCAAAGGTGATGCCACCACGGTTGACCAGCGAGTTGACGACCCCGTTGATGACGATCTCCCGCTTCAGCGGATGTGCGGTGAGGTCGTCGGCGTACTTGCTGCGAATCTGCTGGGGGAAGTAGCCCCGCAGTGCCCTGTCGAACCAGGGATCATCGGTGATCCGGGTGTGCGTGAGGTCATTCTTCAGCGCAAGCTTGGCGTAGGCAACCAGCACCGAGAACTCCGGCGATGTCAGCCCGGCACCAGCGGCGGCGCGACCCTCGATCTCGCGGTCGTCGGGCAGGAACTCGATCTCCCGGTCGAGCTCGTGACGCTTCTCCAGCCAGTGGATCAGCCGCTGGTGGACCGGCAGCATCACATGGTTCTGCGCGCGCGCATTGCCGAGGAGGACGTTCTGCTCGTAGTTGTCGCGCAGCACCTGCGTGGCAACTTCGTTGGTCATCGAGTGCAGCAGACGGTTGCGCTGCGCCAGGGTCAGTCGTCCCTGTCGCATCAGGTCCGTCACCAGGATCTTGATGTTCACCTCGTGGTCGGAGGTGTCCACGCCGGCCGAGTTGTCGATGGCGTCGGTGTTGACCCGCACCCCCGACTGTGCCGCCTCGATGCGACCCATCTGACTGACACCCAGGTTGCCGCCCTCGCCGATCACCTTGCACCGCAGCATGTTTCCGTCAACCCGGATCGCGTCGTTGGCACGATCCCCGATCTGCCGGTTCGTCTCCGATGCCGCCTTGATGTAGGTGCCGATCCCGCCGTTCCAGAACAGGTCGACTGGCGCCAGAAGGATGGCCTGCATCAGCTCGGCCGGGGTCATTGTCGTCACCCCGGAGTCGAGCCCCAGCGCCTTGCGGACCTGCGCATTGATCGGGATCGACTTCGCCGACCGCGGATAGATGCCGCCGCCCTTCGACAGCAGGGTGGTGTCGTAGTCCGCCCACGACGACCGGGGCAGGTCGAACAGCCGCTGACGCTCGGCATACGACGAGTCGGCCACCGGATCGGGGTCCAGGAAGATGTGCCGGTGGTCGAATGCCGCGACCAGCCGGGTGTGCTCCGACAACAGCATCCCGTTGCCGAACACGTCACCGCTCATGTCACCGATACCGACCGCGGTGAACTCCTCGCTCTGGGTGTCGACACCCATCTCGCGGAAGTGGCGTTTGACGGACTCCCACGCACCGCGCGCGGTGATGCCCATCTCCTTGTGGTCGTAGCCCGCCGAGCCACCGGAGGCGAAGGCGTCATCCAGCCAGTAGCCGTAGTCCTGTGCCACGCCGTTGGCAATGTCGGAGAAGCTGGCGGTGCCCTTGTCCGCCGCCACCACGAGGTACGTGTCGTCCGGGTCATGACGCACGACGTCGGATGGCGGGACGACGTCACCCGCGACCAGGTTGTCCGTCAGATCCAATAGTCCAGAGATGAACAGCTTGTACGATGCGATCCCTTCGGCAAGCCACGCATCGCGATCCGCTGCCGGGTCGGGCAGCGACTTCGCGACGAATCCGCCCTTGGAACCGGTCGGAACGATGACGGCGTTCTTGACCATCTGGGCCTTGACCAGGCCGAGGACCTCCGTGCGGAAGTCTTCCCGGCGATCGCTCCAACGCAGTCCGCCACGAGCCACCTTGCCGAACCGCAGGTGCACACCCTCAACGCGCGGCCCATAGACCCAGATCTCGAACATCGGCCGGGGGCTGGGCAGCCCCGGCACCGCTTTGCAGTCGAGCTTGAAGCTCACGACGGTGCTGAACTCGCCGTGCTCGTCTCGCTGGTAGGCGTTCGTGCGGAGAATGGCCTTGATGACCCCGCGGAATGCCCGGATGATCCGGTCATGGTCGAGGCTGACGACCTGCTCGAGCCCCTCGCCGATCCGGTCGATGATGCGCTGCTCGGCACGCTCGCGTCCAGTCTGCGACTTGTAGGCAGCCGGGTCGAACCGGGTCTCGAACAGCGCGACCAGGTCGCGGGCCAGGTCGGCATTGGTCACCAGCGCCTGCTCGATGTACGACTGGCTGAAGGTGAACCCGATCTGCCGCAGGTACTTCGAGATGGCGCGCAGCATCACGACCTGCCGCCAGGTCAGCCCGGCGCGAAGGATCAGCGCCCCCAGGCCATCGCTCTCGGCCTTGCCGTCCCAGATCGCCTGGAATGCGTCCTGGAAGAGGTCCCGAACTCCCGCAACCTTCGCAGCAGTGGAGCCCCAGAGCTCGGCCTGCGGCGCGCGCAGACCGAAGTCGTAGACGTAGACGGTCACGCCGTCGGCGCGGTCCATCTCGTAGGGCCGCTCATCGGTTACCTCGACCCCGAGGTCGGTGAATACCGGCAGCACATCGGTGAGGATCAACCGCTCCCGGCGGAAGAGCTTGAACCGGCGTTCACGATCAGCGCCACCGGAGTCGCGGTAGAGCGTGAGCATCGTGTGCTGCTCGTGCTCGAGCGCCTCGATCCGCCGCAGGTCGGCAACACCCTGACGTGGTGAGAAGTCCTCCTTGTAGGCCTCCGGGAAGGCCCGCGAGTACAGACTCGTCACTCGTGCAGCGGCATCCTCGCCGTCCTCCTCCTTGGCGAACTCGCCGAGCCGCTCTCCCCAGGTGCGAATGCTCTCCAGTAGCTCCCGCTGCAGCTGCTCGTCGCTGACCGTGGGCAGTGTCGCGCCTACGGGTACGCGCACCACGAAGTGGATCTGGGCGAGGGCAGAGTCGGCCACTCGCGTGGTGTAGTCGACTGACTCCGCGCCATACGCGCTCCGCAGGATGCCTTCGATCTTCGTCCGGACACTGGTGTTGTACCGGTCCCGCGGCAGGTAGACCATGACGGAGACAAACCGACCGAACTCGTCGTCGCGGCGGAACATGCGTGTCTGTCGACGCTCCTGCAGCCGCAGCACCTCCATCGAGATGTCGTAGAGCTGCTCGCTGCTGGTCTGGAAGAGCTCATCGCGTGGATAGATCTCCAGCACCTCGAGCAGGTCCTTGCCGGAGTGGCTCTCCGCAGTGAATCCGCTGCGTTCGAGCACCTTGGCGACCCGCTCGCGGACGACGGGCACCCGCCGAACAGAGTCGGTGTACGCGGTGTGGGTGAACAGTCCGAGGAACCGCAGCTCCCCCACGACGTTGCCGTCCTGGTCGAAGGTCCGGATCCCGATGTAGTCCAGGTAGGACGCCCGATGCACCGTCGAGCGTGAGTTGGCCTTCGTGATCGTCAGCAGTCGCGGCTCACGGGCGGTCGCCCGCGCTTCGGGCGTCAGTCGGCTGAAGGAGGACGAGGTGCGTTCGTCGTAACGCAGGATGCCCAGGCCCGATCCGCGCACCGGTCGCAGCACGTCCTCGCCGTCAACCGTGTCAAGGAGGTACTCGCGATAGCCGAGGAAGGTGAAGTGGCTGTCGGCCAGCCAGTCCAGGAATCCCGTTGTCCGGTCGATGATCTCGGAGGGGATACTCGTAGGCGGATCGGTTTTTAGGGTGACCCCGATCTCGGAGCACCGGGCGTTCATCTTCGCCCAATCGTCGACCGAGACACGGATGTCCCCCAGCACGTCCTGCAGGTCGGAGATGAGCCGCGCGTCAGCATCCTCGTCGACGCCGAGCTCGATCTCGTAGTGCATCCACGACTCCAGCGAGGGAGCCAGCTCATTGCCCTTGGCCGGCGGCAGCGTGTCGCTGTCAAAGACCTTCTGCATCCGCCCCTTGGCATCGCGCTGGACATAGACCTGGGGATGGATGACCAGCTTGACCTCACGGTCATGACGAGCCAGCTCGGCCACGACCGAGTCGACCAGGAACGGCATGTCGTCGGTGACGATCTGCAGCACGGCGTACGGACAGGACCACCCGTCCTGCTTCTCCGTGGGATGAATCAGGGCGATATTGGCCGTGCCCTGCGCGCGCTCCTTCGCAAGAGCCTGGTGGGAGCGCACGATGCCGGCGAGGGTCCGCGGACCCGACTGTCTGATGTCGTCATCGGAGAGATGGCGAAAATAGCGTTCCAACAACCACATCGAGGGGTTTTCGCCCCCTCGACCCGTCGTCGAACCGGTGCGAAGGATCGCCTTGCGGGACTGTGAAACCGCCGACATGAATCGTCTCAACCTCTGAAGCGTGGCCCGTGGCGAAACATCATTGTCCCGCCGATGCTGACTCTAACGCGATCGACGCATGAGACCAGCCCCGGGTGTGCGGCGAGTCGTCTGTGGGTAAGGCTGCCGCGCGCGTTTCCTCCGGCCGTAGGCTGGCCGGATGGACCCCGCCCCTCCGGCCTACGCTGCGGCCGCCGCCGTGGCCGGCCTGGTGCCACTGCTGCTCACCACCCACGTCGAGACCGCCGAGCCGGCCTGCGGGGATGTCGTTGCCGCAGCGATCGAGCGGTTCGGCGACCGCCTCCTGGACTGGCACGACACCCTGGTCGGGACCCGCTCACCGCACCACGACTCGACGCAGGTCGGCCCACCGATCGAGCACCTGCCGGAGCACGGGAGTCACGGCCTGGCGGACGCACTGTACGACGGCGACTTCCCGGGCAGCCCGATCTCGCTCGAGCTGGCGAGTCACGAGCTGCTCCATGTGAGTCGCAGGGTTCGCCAGATCGCCGAGTCGCCCGACCTGCGCGACGACTGCAGACCGGACGGCGTCCGCATTGCCGACCATCTCGAACGTCTGGCGCTCGCGTGCCAGACGCATGCCGACCTGCTGCGCGACGAGGCGCGACGTCTCGATCGAGTCCGGCGCGAGCGTGCCGATGACTCCCAGCACGTCCAGCTGGAGACCGGGCAGGTCCTCGGACGAGTTGTGCGGGCCGAGCACGCCCTCGGGCGTGTCGCACTCGATACGCTTCCGCAATGAGGATCGAAGAGACCTGGAGCTACGACGCGGACGCCCACCGCGTCTACGCGATGACCATCGATCCGAGGTTCCAGGAGTCAAAGTGCCGGCACGCCGCTGCCGTCAGCTATTCGGCGGGCGTCACCCACAAGGACGGGCACGACCTGGTCCTGATCCGGCGCAGCATGTCCACCGAGGGGTTCCCGCCCCAGCTTCGGTCGATGATCGGCAACACGATCAACATCGAGGAGCGCCAGCTGTGGCCGACCGAGGCGGATGCCGATGGCAGGCGCGAGGCCGAGGTCACGGTGGCCATCATGGGCGCTCCCGTGATGTTCACTGGAAGGCTGCAGATGACCCCCCAGGGCGAATCCACGTCGATGCGTGCCTCGGGAGATCTCCGGGCCCGTGTCCCTCTCTTCGGAGGCAAGATCGAGGAAGCCGCGGTCCCGGCGATCACTGGCGCGATCGAGATCGAGCGGTCGACGGGCCGCAGCTACCTCGAACAATGACCCCACGAAGTTCTCGGGCCCCCGCGAAGTATCGGAGCGAGCTGGCGAGCGCAGAACTTCGCGGGATGACTTACCCCATGTGCGGGTAGGTGTAGTCCGTCGCGGGGACGAACGTCTCCTTGATGGAGCGGGCGCTGGTCCAGCGCATGAGGTTCTGCGCCGATCCGGCCTTGTCGTTGGTGCCGGATGCCCGCGCCCCGCCGAAGGGCTGCTGCCCGACCACCGCGCCGGTCGGCTTGTCGTTCACATAGAAGTTCCCGGCCGCATACCGCAGGCGACGCGACGCGTCGGCGACAACCCGGCGATCCTGGGCGATGATCGACCCGGTCAGCGCATAGTCGGCGACCTGTTCCATCTGGTCGAGGACCTTGTCGTACTGACGATCCGGGTAGACGTGCACGGCGAGAATCGGACCGAAGTACTCGGTGGAGAAGACCTCGTTCTCCGGGTTGCTCACCTCGAGGATCGTGGGCCGCACGAAGTAGCCGACCGAGTCGTCATACGTCCCCCCGGCGACGACCTTGATGTCCTTGTGCGCGTGCGCCATGTCCAGGGCGGCCTTGTGCTTCTCGAATGCGCGCGCGTCGATGACCGCACCCATGAAGTTGGACAGGTCGGTGACGTCGCCCATGGTGATGCCCTCGGTGAGGCTCACCAGGTCCTTCTTGATCTTGCGCCACACACTGGCCGGCACGTAGGCGCGAGAGGCCGCCGAACACTTCTGGCCCTGGTACTCGAAGGCACCCCGGATGAGCGCCGTGCGCAGTACGTCCGGGTCGGCCGATGGGTGCGCGAGGATGAAGTCCTTGCCGCCGGTCTCCCCCACGAGACGCGGGTAGGTGCGGTACTTCGTCAGATTCGAGCCCACGGTCTGCCACAGGTGCTGGAAGGTAGCGGTCGAACCGGTGAAGTGGATACCGGCCAGGTCGGGGTCGTTCAGGGCGACCTTGGAGACATTGATCCCGTCACCGGTGACCAGGTTGATGACACCGGCGGGCATCCCGGCGGCCTCCAACAGCTCAATGGTGACCTGAGCGGCGCGCTGCTGCGTCGGCGACGGCTTCCAGACCACCGTGTTACCCATCAGGGCCGGTGCCGTCGGGAGGTTGCCGGCGATCGCCGTGAAGTTGAACGGGGTGATTGCATAGACGAAACCTTCGAGCGGACGGTGGTCCGTGCGGTTCCACACACCCTTCGAGTTCGTGACCGGCTGCTCGGCCATGACCTGCTTCGCGAAATGCACATTGAACCGCCAGAAGTCGATCAGCTCGCACGCGCTGTCGATCTCCGCCTGGTAGGCCGTCTTGCTCTGCCCCAGCATCGTGGCCGCGTTCAGTCGTGCGCGCCACGGGCCGGACAGCAGGTCGGCGGCCTTCAGCAGGACCGCTGCGCGGTCGTCGAAGGAGAGCTCCCGCCAGCCCGGAGCGGCAGCCTTCGCGGCGTCCACGGCAGCCTGCGCATCACCGAGGGTCGCGTTCTTCATCGTGCCGAGCGCCTTGCGGTGCGCGTGCGGCTGCCGCACGACGATAGACCGCCCACTGCCCATGACTCGCTTGCCGCCGATCGTGTGCGGCAGCTCCACCTGCTCCGCACCGATCTCGGCGAGCGCGACCTCCAGGGTGGCCCGTTCGGGACTGCCTGGTGCGTAGTCGAACTGTGCTTCGTTGACGGGTGCGGGTGCCTGGGTGACGGCGTCCATGCGCAGTGGCTCCTTACGAATACGAGGGAACAAATACATCTTGGCCCCCCTATCGTGGCACGACGCCCGATCTCGCACCGCCCGCCGCCGATGGACGCGTCGGTGCGAGGCCGCCCTCGGTGCGCTAGGCGACCGGGTCCTATGCGGCAGCAGCGCCATTGGTGTTGCCACCGGGTCCGGAGTCAGTCAGCGATCTGACAAACGTCCTCGAGCTCGGTGATGTCGTACCACGACAGCTCGAAGTCCGCATCCGGGTCACGATCACCGGTCGGATCAAGCACATGCAGGCTGGCGAACCGCCGCAACGGCACGTCGCCGTCGATCGCAACCCGAGCCCGATCGTCGTCGTCCGCAAGCGTCGTCACGTGCGCGTCGTCGAGGTCGGCGGCACCGACCACCCGCCAACCGCTGGCGGCGGCGAACGACGCCGCTTCCTGCAGCACGGCATACTCGAGGCTTTCCTCATCCTCGGACGACGGCTCGGTCGAACGGAGCGCATCTGTGACGGAATAGGCTCGAATCATCTTGGCTGACAATGATTTCGACTCAGCGAGATCCTTCAGAGAGGCTGCGCTCAGTGGGACATAGATCCGGGTGATCCTGCTCATCGAGATATCTCCTTGTCGGCCAGCAGCTCCTCCAGGGCATCCATCAGGCACTGCCCCAGGATGTCGACATCCGGCATGGCGTCACGGTCGGCGTTCAGCCCGAAGTAGACCTTCCCGTCGTATGACGTGAGCCCCACCGTGAGCGCCTGACCCCCGGCGAGCGGGATGACCGGGTACGACGCAACCAAGGCCGCCTCCCCGGCGTACATCCGCCGTTGCGGCCCGGGCACGTTGGTCACCACGAGATTGAACATCCTGCGTGACATGGCGCCGCCGAGGCGTGCGCCGAGCGAGTGCAGCGTCGGTGGTGCGAAACCCGCCAATGAGCTCAGCGCGCTCGCGCTGAGCGCTGACCCTCCCTCGATCTGCTGGTGCAGCCCGTAGGCAACCTGATGCACCCGCATCATCGGGGACGGTTCTCCCACGGGCAGGTCGATGAAGCACGCGGCCACCTGCTCACCCGGCCGAGTGTCCAGGTCAGGGTCATGCACACCGAGCGGCACCATTGCCCGGACGACCTCGCCCGTGGTCAGGCCCTGGCCCCGCGAGAGCAGCCAGGCGCGCAGGGCTCCAGTGATCGTGGCGAGCATGACGTCATGGACCGTGACCTCCTCGGTGCCGCGCCCCTTCGACATGCGAGCACGCACCTCCTGATAGTCGGCCAGGCCGGTCTCCACCATGACGAACCGCCGATGCGCGCCGATCGACGCGTTGAGCGGGCTCGTCGGCGCGGGGCGCGCCGCCGTGCGAGCGAGGGCGCCGAGTGCGCGCCGTGCGGTGGAGATCAGGGTCTTGGCGGCGTGCTGCACGTCGGTTGCGGACCCGCTTGCAACCGTGCCCGCACTGTCGAGGATGTGGCCGGGGCTACGGACCAGATCCAGCACGCCCGAGACCAACAGCTCCACGTCGCTGGGTTCCTTGCTGGCGTGCCAGGTGTCCGGGAATGGTCCTGGGCTGCCGACCTCCGGATCGACGATGACCTGGCCGATGTCGACCGCATGCACGCCGTCGACCAGCGCCTCATGCGTCTTGGTCACGATGGCGAAGCGGTCGTCCTCCAGCCCTTCCACCAGATAGAGCTCCCACAGCGGGCGGTTCCGGTCCAGGGCTCGCGCCTGGACACGGGCAACAAACTCTTCCAGCTGAGCCGTCGAACCCGGTCTGGGCAGGGCCGAGCGACGCACGTGGTAGGTGAGGTCGAAGTCCTCGTCGTCAACCCAGACCGGTGCGAGCAGGCCGCCGGGCAGCGCTCTGACCCGCTGGCGATATCGCGGGACGAACGCGATGCGGTTGCTGACGAGGTCGATCAGGCGCTCGTAGTCGAACCCGCCTGCCGGTGGGTCGAACACCATGACGGATCCGACATGCATGGGTGTCGTCGAGTCCTCGAGGTAGAGGAACGACGCATCGAGCGAACTCAGTCTGTCGGGCACGTCGCCATGTAACCAGAAGGAGACCCGCTCACGGGGAACCACCCACCATTCGTCGCCAGGTCCGTCGACCACGACGCGACGGGAAGTCGACACCGCCCAGGTCGGCGCCCAGCTTCGCCAGGGCCTCGCGAATGGGCGAGTTCGGCGCGCTCTCCGCAAGCAGGCGCCCGGACAACAGGGCCCGATCCAGCGCATCCCGGTCGTCGGGAATGATGGTGACGTCGTCGACGCCGGCAAATCGCTCCAGTGCCTCGGCCACCTTGTGCTCCGGTGTGGCACCGACGGCACTCGCGCGCACCTTGGTGACCACAACGCGCGGTGTCGCCTCGATGCGAGGGCGTAGCTCCTCCAGGCCGCGTACCAGTCGCTGCAGCCCGATCGGGTCCGCACTGCCGACCGCGAGCACGGTCGATGCGGCACGCAACGCGGCCAGAGTGATGGCGTTTCGGCGGGGCGCGAGCGTGTCGTAGCTCAGCTCCTCGTCGTCCTCCAACGGCGCGGACACGTCGATGACGGTAACCTGCGCCAGACGCCGCGACTGGACGAGCACCTCCTCGAAGGCTGCCTCACGCAGCTCTGGCCAGCGATCGGCGCGTGGCAGACCCGTCAGCACCCGCATCCCGGGGACGACCTCGGGTGCCGCGGAGGCCAGCGTATGCAGGTCCAGGTGGCCCGCATCGGCCAGCCGGGTTGCGGCGGCGATGCCCGGGGCCTCGTCCAGCAGTGCGACGTACTGCGCCACCGATGCCCCGTAGGTGTCGGCGTCGATGAGCAGCGACCGCACGCCGCTCAGCGCCAGTTCCACTGCCAGGTTGACGGCCACCGTGGTCCGGCCCGGCGCGCCGACCGGACCCCAAACGGTGACGATCCGCCCCTCGGGCTCGGCCGGCTCGTCGTCGAGGGCCGCGGGCAGCCGGGACGCCCCAGCCGCCTCGTCCGCGTCGGCCCGTTCCTCGGGCGTTGCTCCCGCGGCCTCACTTTGCACCGCCTGACGCAGGTCGTCGGCGGATGCGCTGTCGGGCAGGCAAGCCGCGACTCCCCACTGCAGGAGCACGCGCTGCGCCCGCTCGTCACCGGGCGCATAGAGGCCGACGATCGCGGCCCCAGCGGCACGAATCCGGGCAATGGCGGACCGGTCCAGACCCGGCAGATCCGCGGACAGCACCACTGCGTCGGCACGCCCGGCCTCCACCACCGACAGCACGTCGGCAAGATCCGGACAGCGCCGCGCCAGCCGCACGCCGGCCGCCTGTCCCAACGCCCTCGCGATCTGGGCGTCGGCGAGCGCCACCACCCCCGTCACGACGATGACGCTCATCGGTGCGACCCCTGCAGCGGCGAGCCGGGCGCCGGCACCAGGTTGACCTTGGCGCCACCGTTGACGGCGGCGAGCACGAGCGCCACCTTGCCGTCCGGCACCAGCACGTGCACCGAGACGTCACCGGTCGATACGGACAGGCCCGAACGGTCCGCGTCGGGCACCCGAGCGACGGTCGTCCGCTCGATCAGCCGTTCTGGCTTCTCGAAGTCCGCCACGCCGGTCGTGCCCTGCTGCTTGCGAGACACCCACACGTCGACGATGGAGCCGACCACCAGGTCGGAGGACTGCGAGATGTCGACCGGCAGCGCCACCGACTTGTGATCGAGCTGGTTGGCGACGCCTACGGCCGATCGGGGCACGAGCTCGCCCGGTTGCACCGGGCGAAGCACCACGCCATGGGGCAGCGCCGACGCGCCGGAAAGGTATCGACCGTTGCTGCCCGGAATGCGCACCTTGACGACCTTCACGTCGCCCTTGCCGATGTGCTGCCCGGGCACGAGGGCATGCGTGGCCGCCAGTCGCTCGACCGATGAGTCGAAGTGCCGCAGCGTCGCCGCTCCGGCGAGCATGGCCACCAGGACCAGCAGCACGCCGATCACCAGTCGACCGTCTCGCCAGGACGGGCGTTGCAGTCGCATGGCCGCCGGCCGCGGCAGCTCGCGGTCATCCGTGCGCAGGCGTGGCTCCGCCATGCCGACCCCTCCTCGAGATCCCCAAACATCTGAAGGCCTACATACTGGCCGACCCGGTGGGGGTCTCGCAGGTGTCCACAGATAATTGTTCGGGAAACCGGGCGGGTCGTCCACAGGGTCACCCGGTCGGCCGGGTGGAGTGCGTGACAATGGGTGTGACAACCTGCGAGAGGAGCAGCCACCGTGGCGGCACGATTTGTCCAGATCACCGACGTCGCCGAGACCTTGAACATCTCGGCGCGCCAGGCCTACGGTCTGGTGACCTCGGGCGAGCTGCCGGCCATCAAGGTCGGCAAGTCGTGGCGCATCGAGGCCGCCGAGCTGGAGAACTACATCCAGCGTGCATACGCCCAGACCCGGGCGCGCGTCGAGGAAGGCTCCTTCGAGCACGACGAGGCCGATGCCTGAACCGGGGAGCCTCAGGCCCGCCGGGTCGCCGCGATGGCGGCGAACGGCACGATTCGCCGCCCCGTGACCGCCGAGCCTCGTCGCACCGCATCGGCGGGATGCTCGGCCAACTCCAGATGATCCGCCCCGACCCGGTCGATGGTGCCCGTTGCGAGGCCACCGGCGATGTCATGGACCACGACGGGGGCGCGGTCGCGACTGATTGCACGCAAGGCGCTGCCCAGACCGAATCGACGCCCGAGGCCACAGTCGTCGTCGCTTCGCACCGCCAGGCCCACGACGGAGGTCACGGCGGCGGTGGGCACCAGCGCACCGCGCCGCCCCGGTTCGTCGAGCAGCAACCAGTCCTTGCCCAGGTCTTCGAGGCGACCGCGCACCGGCCCGCCCGGCGTCGTGACCGCCAGGTCGAGGCCCACGGACACGGCGGCACGGTCGAGCCAGTGGACTGCGGACCGTTCGATCCGCGTCCGTTCGGCGACCTGCGCGTCCAGCTCCTGCCGTTCCGCGGCAACCAGCTGGGCCTCGAGATCCATGAACAGCTCCTGCCAGCGCATGTCCCCTCCTCCTCGTCGCGGCGGACCAACGCAGACTAGCGCACCATAATCGGGCACCCAGATGCATCAATCAGTATTAAGCGTAGACATGCGACATCAAATAACAGTATCGTCAATCGTAGAGAGGCAGCATCGACAGCACGTTGGACCCGTCGGAGGTCGTCATGACGTCAGCGTTCACCACCACCGCTCACCGCCGGCGGGCCGGCGCGCTCGGCGTCGCGCTCGCGACGGCCCTGAGCTGCGCCGCCGCCGCCGCCGGCCGGCAAGCGGTCCAGACTTGGCAGGTCGTGGCAGAACGGCCGGCTGTGACGCCACCGGATGCCGTTCCGATCGTGGCGTGGGCGGGCCTTGCCGCGGCTGTTCTGTGGGCTACCGCACTGGTCGTGCTGGCCGTGGTCCGACTGCTCCGCCGCCGGCAGACAGCGTCGAGGATGCACGACCGCCCACAGTCCGGACCCGCACCGGCAGTGGCCCGGGTCGCCGCGCTGCTGCTCTTGCTGACCGGTGCCGTGTGTGGCCAGTCCGGCGCATTGGCAGCGCCCGTATCGGTGGCACTTGTGCAACCCGATCGGAGTGCAGGCAGTGGGGACCGCACGACCTTGGACGGCACGGCGCCGAACCCGTCCTTCAGGGCGACCCCTGACGCTGACTGCGCCGACGACGACGGCGTGCCGACTCCGGGATGGACGCCGCCCCGGCCGAAACCAGTCGCGCAGTGCGCCGTCGACAGCACTCCGCTGGTCACCGGATCCACGCACGACGTCGACCGGGCCGTGGTGGTTCATCGTGGCGACAGCCTGTGGTCTCTGGTCGCCAGACACCTTGGCGCCGATGCAGATCCCGCAATGATCGCGCAGGTGTGGCCGTCCTGGTATGCCGCCAATCGAGCTGTCATCGGGGCAGATCCAAACCGGCTGCTGCCCGGTGAGGTGCTGCAGGTCCCGGACACCCAAGGAAGTGCGCGATGAGTCTGGACACCGCAGCAGATCCCATCGGCGATGTTCTGCCCGCCACTCCCCTGCTACGTCTGCGCCCGGCGCCCCGCACCGAGCCACCATGCCTCGATGTGCCCACGATCGAGCGGATGTATGCGGAGGCTCAGCTGACCGCGCACCACGCCAGGCACTACGTCCAGCCGTCGATTCCCTTGGACGGCCCTGGGACCGGTGCCGAGCTCGACTTCGGACAACAACCAACCGCACGCCACGACCTACCCGACCCCAGCACCTGGGTGCACCGCCTGATGCCCGCTCTTCTGGAGTGCATGTCCGGACTTCGCCCGTCGTCTCAGGTGGTGCGGTGGGTGTCCCAGTCCACCTATCAGCGAATCGCCCGCCGAGGCGCGGTCGCTCGGCGACGGGGCGTGCGCGGCATACAGCGTCCGCAGGTATTGAAGGTGCACGTGTGCGAGCCGTCGGACGGCGTGGTCGAAGCATCGGTCGTCGTCCACCACGACAACCGCGTCCGCGCGATCGCGCTCCGCCTCGAGGGGCTCGACGGCCGCTGGGTCATGACCGCCTTCACCGTCGGCTGAGGGCGCGGGTCAACGCTATCCGGCGTGGCAGAGGTCGATGCCCTCGACGTGGTGGGCTCGCGCCCACTGGTAGGTTTCGCCCTTGCTGGGGAACCACCAGGTCACATGTCGGTAGGCAGGGCGCCCACCGCACGTCGTCAGGTCGTAGGCACGAACCGTCACGGGCGTGTCGACCCCGGCCGCCACCGGCTCGCCCGCCCCGACGTACGCACTGATCCCGTGACCGCCGGCGGTCGTCCCGCCCCAGGTGTCCCACCTGACCTCGGTGACCAGACCGGTCGCATCACCGCCGTTGTCCATCAGGGCCGGTCGCGCCTGACCGAAGCCACGGGTATTCGAATACACCCCACCGAAGCCCGCCAGTCCCAGCGTCGGCAGCGGATGCATCAGGTGCGACCAGGTGATCGGACCGATCACCCCATCCACACTCAGGTGTTGGTCGCGCTGGAAAGCCTTGACCGCCGCCAGCATCTTCGGGCCGAACGACCCGTCGACGGCGACGATGTACCCATCACGGCGAAGATCCCCCTGCGCGCTGCGGACACTGCTGCCGACCATCCCGTATCTCAGGACGGGATGATTGGCGGTGTGGGCCGCCGACCCGGACACGTGTTGCCGGACGGTGGCCGCGTGCGAGGGTGCAACTACCGCCGCCGATAGCCCCACCGCACCAATCGCCGCAACCAAGGCCGAGGTGAGTGTCTTCCGACCAAAACGGTTCATCAGGTGTCCCCGTTGTCTGTGCAAGGCCGCACTGGAGTGTCGGCCATCGATGCTCGACCACCTGTTGGTGATCGACCAGACCGCGTTTCGTGCTCCCCGCACGCACGATCTAATGCATAGACGTCAGAAACGCGCATCCGGTTGTCTCACCTGGCTACCTGGTCCGGGAATCTCTTCAACGACTTAGCGGGTGGCCCGTTCTACCCGACTCAACCCGAGGGCGCGGCGACGGACTGGGCACAGGGTGGCGGCCCGTGAGGGAGCACACCGGGCACATCTTCGCCAAGCTCGGGCTGTCGACCACAGACAGCGGTCATCGTCGAGTGCTGGCGGTCCTGGCCTACCTGCGGACCTGATGGCGCACGAGAGCGGCTAGCTGCGCTTGGCCCCGCTGGAGGCCTTCGACTTCTTGCCCGATGCCTTCTTGCCGCCGGACTTCTTGGTGCTGCCGCTGGAGGCGGCCTTCTTGCTCTCCCGCTGCTGGGCACGACGCTGGTCTCGCGGCAACGACGGGTCACCATCGATGATCCGCCCGAAGTCATCCACCTCGTGCTCCTCGGCGCGCCCGTCCTCACCGGGCGCCAGGTAGGTCATCTTCTCTCTGGGCGCGGGCAGCGACGACTCCACCTCCTCGACGTCCACCTCGACGTGGAAGAGGTACTGAACCGACTCCTCCTTGATCGCGTCGTTCATCGCCGCGAACATGCCGAAGCCTTCCTTCTGGTACTCCACCAGCGGGTCGCGCTGCGCAAACTGACGAAGGTGGATGCCCTCCTTGAGATAGTCCATCTCGTAGAGGTGCTCGCGCCACTTGCGGTCCAGCACCGACATCACTACGCGCCGCTCGACCTCACGGGTCACCCGCTCGCCGAGCTGCGCCTCCCGCGCGTCGTAGGCGTGCTGCGCGTCCGAGCGCAGCTCGACGCCGAGCAGGTCGACGGTGACACCGCCACGGCCACCGACCTCGTCCTCGAGCTCCTGCTGCGTCAGCGACACGGGGTAGAGCTCACCGAGTGCCTCCCACAGCGTGTCCAGGTCCCAGTCGTCGGAGAAACCTTCGGCGGTTGCGCCGTCGACGTAGGCGTCGACCACGTCGTTGATGAAGCCACGCACCTGGCGCTTCAGGTCGCCCTCGCCTTCGAGCACCTTGCGACGCTCCGCGTAGATCACTTCACGCTGCCGGTTGAGGACATCGTCATACTTCAGGACGTTCTTGCGGATCTCGAAGTTCTGGCTCTCGACCTGCGACTGCGCGCTCTGGATCGAGCGGCTGACCATCTTGGACTCGATCGGCACGTCGTCGTCCGACCCGGCCGTCATGAAGCGGTCGACCAGCTTGGCATTGAAGAGCCGCATGAGCTCGTCCTGCAGTGACAGGTAGAACCGGCTCTCGCCGGGGTCACCCTGCCGGCCGGCACGACCACGCAGCTGGTTGTCGATGCGCCGCGACTCGTGGCGCTCGGTGCCAAGGACATAGAGGCCACCGACCTCCATGACCTCCTCGTGCGCCTTCTCGACCGATTTCTCGGCCCGCGCGAGCGCCTCGTCCCAGGCGGCCTCGTACTCTTCCGGCGTCTCCTCCGGGTCCAGGCCCTTGCGCTTCAGCGATGCCACCGCGATGAACTCGGGGTTGCCGCCGAGCATGATGTCGGTGCCTCGACCTGCCATGTTGGTCGCCACGGTCACCGCGCCCTTGCGTCCGGCCTGCGCGACGATCGTCGCCTCACGTTCGTGCTGCTTGGCGTTCAGCACCTCGTGCGGCACGCCCTTACGGCGCAGTTGCTCGGAGAGGTATTCGCTCTTGGTGACGCTGGTGGTGCCGACGAGCACCGGCTGGCCCTCCTTGTGCCGGTCGACGATGTCCTCGACGACGGCGCGGAACTTGGCCTCCTCGGTGCGGTAGATCAGGTCCGACCGGTCAGCCCGGATCATCGGCTTGTTCGTCGGAATGCTCACCACACCCAGCTTGTAGATCTGGTGCAGCTCGGCGGCCTCCGTCTGGGCGGTACCGGTCATGCCGGACAGCCGGTCGTACATCCGGAAGTAGTTCTGCAGGGTGACCGTGGCGAGAGTCTGGTTCTCGTTCTTGATCTCGACGCTCTCCTTCGCCTCGATCGCCTGGTGCATGCCCTCGTTGTACCGGCGACCGGCGAGCATGCGCCCGGTGTGCTCGTCGACGATCAGGATCTCGCCGTTCATGACGACGTAGTCCTTGTCGTTCTTGAACAGCTCCTTGGCCTTGATGGCGTTGTTGAGGTAGCCGATCAGCGGCGTGTTCTCCGCCTCGTAGAGGTTCTCGATCCCGAGCAGGTCCTCGACCTTCTCGATGCCCCGCTCGGAGATGCCGACGGTCTTCTTCTTCTCGTCGACCTCGTAGTCATTGCTGATCTCGGTGCTGTCCTTCGCCTTCTCACCACGCTCGAGGTGCTCCACGATCTTGGCGAACTCGACATACCAGTGCGTTGCCGCGTCGGCGGGCCCGCTGATGATCAGCGGGGTCCGTGCCTCGTCGATCAGGATGGAGTCCACCTCGTCCACGATCGCGAAGTTGTGCCCGCGCTGCACGAGCTCCTCGACCGACCAGGCCATGTTGTCGCGCAGATAGTCGAAGCCGAACTCGTTGTTGGTGCCGTAGGTGATGTCCTTGAGGTACTCGGCTCGACGCTGCTCGGGCGTCATGTCCGACAGGATCACCCCCGTCTCCAGCCCGAGCGCGCGGTGC
This sequence comes from Leekyejoonella antrihumi, assembly GCF_007845645.1. Taxonomy (GTDB): domain Bacteria; phylum Actinomycetota; class Actinomycetes; order Actinomycetales; family Dermatophilaceae; genus Leekyejoonella; species Leekyejoonella antrihumi. The sequence goes on along the minus strand of NZ_VCQV01000022.1, from coordinate 65,213 downwards.
ACCCGGCCCATCAGCTCCGACTGGTACTGCGCCAGGTAGTCGTTCACCGTGATGACGTGCACGCCCTTACCGGACAAGGCGTTGAGGTATGACGGGAGGGTCGCGACGAGCGTCTTGCCCTCACCGGTCTTCATCTCCGCCACGTTGCCCAGATGCAGTGCCGCGCCACCCATCAGCTGCACGTCGAAGTGCCGCTTGCCCAGCGTGCGCTTGCTGGCCTCACGCACCGCCGCGAACGCCTCCGGCAGCAGGTCGTCGAGCGTCTCCCCGTCCTGCAGCCGCTTCTTGAAGGCCGGCGTCTCGGCACGCAGCTCCTCATCGGTGAGCGCCTCGTAGTCCTCCTCGAGCACATTCACCTGGGCCGCGAGAGCCTGCAACTTCTTCAGGGTGCGGCCTTCACCGGCACGCAGCACCTTCTCGACAACCTTGGGCACGAACACTCCCTATATATGTGGACAGACTCACCCAGCCTAACGGCCGAACCCTGCCACATCATCCCCGGACCTGCGCCAATGATCCGCTCACCGCCTCTGTGGCGCCGTCAATACGGGGGATGCGATCCAAAAATCGGCACTCGCGGGAAAATCGGAGGAACCGTGCAGACACATCTGCTTGTCTTGCTCCATGCCGCGCTTCCCCGACGACGTGCCGACCCTCACCCATGGCGAGGTGACCCTCCGCGCCCACCGCGAGTCGGACCTGCGCCGGATCGTGGAGTTCGCAAACGATCCGCGATCGACCCGGTGGGTGCCGCTCCCCCGGCCGTATGCCGAGCAGCAGGCGCGGGAGTTTCTGGACTCGGTGCGCACCAGTTGGCAGGACGATGCCGGCGGCCGTCAGTGGGCCATCGAGGTGGATGGACAGTTCGCGGGTTCGATCGGGCTTCACCATCTCACCGCGACCACGGCCGAGCTGGGATATGGCGCCCACCCCGCGATCCGCGGCAAGGGTGTGATGAGTCGCGCCGCACGCCTGGTGATCGAGCACGGATTCGACGTTCTCGGCCTACGCACCCTCGCCTGGCGCGCGGCGGCCGGCAACTTCGCCTCCCGCCGAGTCGCCTGGGCGAACGGCTTCCAGGTCGACGGCACCTGGCCGGCGATGCATCCAACCGGAGCGGGCGCGCCGGACGACCTGTGGTTCGGTCACCTGCACCACGACCAGCCACGGGAGCCGGCGCACCGCTGGTTCGTCCCACCGATGCTCGAAGGAGCCGGGATCCGGCTGCGTCCGTGGCGTCCGGACGACACCCCACCGGTCGGTCCGGACGCAGCGGCACAGCGATTCGCGGAAGGCATGTGGCCCGAGCCACAGGAGTACACCGAGTGGCATCGATGCAGGCTGGAGCGGATGGCCGGCGGCGAAGGGATCTTCTGGTGCATCGCCGGCGCAGAGACCGATCGTCCGCTGGGTCACGTGCAGGTCGTTCGCCTGCAGGTCGACTTCACGCGCGGCAGCGGGCTGCTCGGGTACTGGATCGCTCCCGCCGCGCGCGGCAAGGGCCTGGTCCAGCACACTCTGGACGCACTGATCCCCTACGCTTTCTCCGCCCGGGACAAGGGCGGCCTCGGGCTGCACCGCCTGCAGGCCGGCACGGACGCCGAGAACCCCGCCTCACAGCGCACGCTGCGACGCGCCGGGTTCCGCCTCTCCGCGACCGAGCGCGAGGTGCTCGCCCATGACGACGGTCCGCCTACCGGTGCCCTCTCCTTCGAGCTGCTGGCGTCCGACGACCGCTTCGCGACGCGCGTGGTCCCCCGCCCGGTGCCGACGCTACATACCGACCGGCTCACCCTGCGCCCCTGGCGGCAGAGCGACCGGCCACGCCCCGATCAGCGGCTGGACGTCGCCAGCGCGTTGTACCTGCCGGCAGGTGCCCAGCCGATCGCCGAGACGTTCGACGACTGGCTGGCCCGCAGACAGTCCCTGCGCGACTCGGGCACAGTGCTCGACTGGTGCATCGCCGACCGGGCCACCGACGCGGCCCTGGGAAGCATCGGCATCTTCGGCATCGGTGAGGGCACACCGACCAACGCCGAGATCGGCTACTGGCTGCACGTCGACGCGCGAGGCCGCGGCTACGTCACCGAGGCGCTGGCGGCCACCGTCACGCACGCCTTCCTGCCGACCGCGGACGGCGGAATGGGCCTGACCCGGTTGCACGCAGGCACGGATCTGTCGAACATCGCGTCCCAGCAACTGCTCGAGCGGGCCGGATTCGCGCGCTGGGGCACGGATCGACAGGCGTACTCGCGGGCCGACGGCACCTACTCGGACGGCGCGTACTACGAGCTGCTGGCGAGCGACCTCACCGACTGAACCAGACCTCACAGGGCAGCTACTCGCGTCTCGCGGCGTCTCGGGGGTCAGGCTGCGGCGCAGGACACCGCATCCAGGTCGAGCCAGTCCGCCAAGGCCGCCAGCTGCCGGTCCAGGGCCGGTCGCGCCGCGGCCGGCGCACCATCCTCCCAGTGCGTGGACTGCACCCGCAGCACCCGCGCCTGCCGGTCGGCCTTCAGATCGACCCGCCCCACCAGGGCGTCGCCGTAGAGGAACGGCAGCACGTAGTAGCCGTGCACGCGCTGCTCCCGCGGCACGTAGATCTCCAGCCGGTAGTGGAAGTCCCAGAGGGCGGCCGTGCGGTCCCGCTGCCAGATCAGCGAGTCGAACGGGCTGAGCAGCGCCTCGGCGTGGACGCCGCGCGGCCGGCGTGCGTCGACGTGCAGGTAGGCCGTGCGCCGCCACCCGTCGATCGTCACCGGCCGCAGCTCTCCGGTGTCGACGAGCGTCTGCAGGGCCGGCCGCGCCTGTGTCGGACTGAGCCGAAAGTAGTCCCGCAGACACTGCTCGGTGCCGACGCCGTGCGCGCGGGCGGCGATGCGCATGAGCTCGATGAAGGCCTCGGCAGGAGGCGGGCGCCGACCGGGGTCCACCAGGTGACGCATCGGTTTGGGCAGGACCCGGGCAACCGCGTCGTAGCGTCGCTCGAACTGGGAGGTCCGGCCCGCGCTGCTGATCTCGCCGGCCCAGAAGAGGTGCTCCAGGGCGCTCTTGACCAGGCTCCAGTTCCACCCCCAGTCGTCCTTGCTGCGCGGCACGTCGTGCTCAAGGCGTCGTTCGACCTCGCGGGAGGTCAGCGGTCCGCGCCGCTGCACCTCGGCGCGCACCGCGGCCACCAGGTCGGGGTGGTCCCGGGCGACGCGCTGCATTCCGCCCCACGAGTCCTGCACGGCGCGCTGCATCCGGAAGTCGAGCAGCGGCCAGGTGGTGGGCGACACCAGGCTGGCCTCGTGCGCCCAGTACTCCACCAGCCGGCGTGGCGCACGGTCTCGCGCCCGGTCCAGCAACGCCGGGTCGTAGGGGCCGAGCCGGGAGAAGAACGGCAGGTACTGGCTGCGCGTCAGGACATTGACGCTGTCGATCTGGATCACCGCGACCCGGTCGACAACGCGCTGCAGCTGCCGCGACGTCGCGGCATACGGCTCGGGACGAGGGTCGGCAAACCCTTGTGCTGCCAAGGCGATCCGTCGGGCTGCGGGCCGGCTCAGACGTTCGGTCCCCGCGGTCACTCCGACCCGTCCCGGGGATCGTCGATGAGCCCTCCGCGCATCGCATACACCGCGGCCTCCATCCGGCTGGGCAGCGCCAGCTTCTCCAGGATGTTGCGCACGTGGTTCTTCACGGTGTTCTCCGAGATGAACAGCTCCTCGGCGATCCGCCGGTTGGACCAGCCCCGGGCCACCTGGACCAGGACCTCACGCTCGCGGGCGGTCAGCCGCGGTGGCGGTGGGCTGGGCCGAATATCCGGCTCGGAGCGAACCAGCTGGGAGAACTCGGCCAGGAGGGTGGAGGCGAGCGCCGGTGACAGCAGGGCGTGACCGGAGGCAACTGAGCGGATCGCACTGGGCAGCTGCTCCGGGCCGACATCCTTCAGCAGGTAGCCGGTCGCGCCCGCGCGAATCGCCGCCACCAGGTCGGCGTCGTCGTCCGAGGCGGTCAGCATCAGGATCTGCGCGCTCGGGGCGGCATCCTTGATCCGGGCGCAGGCGTCGGTGCCGGAGCCGTCCGGCAGGCAGATGTCGAGGACGACGACATCGGGTGCGACGAGCTCCGCGGCGGCAATCGCCTCGGCGCAGCCGCCGGCCTGGGCGACAACCTCGATGTCGTCCTCGAGTGCGAGCACCGTCTCGACGCCGCGCCGATAGATCGCGTAGTCATCGACCAGCAGCACGCGGATCGGTGCCGGCACGCCAGCACGCGGGGCCGACTGCTGGTCGGCCCCGCGCTCCGGAGGTGGTGCGTCAGTCACGGAAGATGCTGCTCATCGTGCTGTCGTCACCTTCTGCTGTTCGGTGGTACCGGATCCCGGCTCCTTCTCGGAGTCCTGGATGTCGAGCTGGATCACGCCGTAGGACCAGCCTCGGCGACGGTACACGACGCTCGGGCGACCGGTCTCGTGATCCTGGTACAGGTAGAAGTCGTGCCCGACCAGCTCCATCTCGTTCAGGGCCTGGTCGACTCCCATCGGAGGGCTGGCGTGCACCTTCTCGCGCAGCTCGATCGGGCAGTCCTCGTCGCCGCCGACGGCCTCGATGTGAGCAGGCAGCCGACCCGCGTCGTCGCTCGCCGCACCGTTGAGCGGGGGTTCGAGCCGGGCCGTTGCGTCATGCACGGACAGGGGCTGCCGCCGTCCGCGGTGGACCCGCCGCTTGTCGTGCTGCCGTCGCAGTCGCTCCGCGAGCCGGGTGGACACCAGGTCAAGGGCGCCATAGACGTCGTCGGCACTTGCCTCGGCACGAATCACCGAGCGCTTGGCGTGACAGGTGATCTCTATTCGTTCCGCTTCCTTTGCCTGCCTCGGGTTCGCCTCGTGCGTGACGACGACATCGCACCGGGTAACGCGCGGATCCAGCTGTGGGACCTTGGCGAGCTTCTCCTCGATGTGGCGGCGAAAGCGCTCGGGTACCGGGACGTGACGTCCGGTAACGGTGATCTCCATGAGTAACCTCCTTGGGGTCTTACGCGTTGAGTGCGGGCTCGCGGGGCCCTGTCGCGGCGAAGATCACCCCCTTCAGGAGGGCTTCATCGGCACGCACCGGTCGCTGCAGCGAAGGCAGCGGGTGCTCCATAACCTGACGGTAGACCACGAACCGCAGCGAGTAAATGGACGGACCTCAGATGGCCGATCCGGGTCCGCCCGGTGGACCGCGCATTGCGCTGGATGCCGCAGTTCCCCCGGCTCAGGACCCCGGCGGATGACGTCGGCGTGTTGCCGCGATGGTCGTCGCCACCACGTATTGCGCGCCCGCTTCCTGCAGCGCACGGCAGGCCTCCACCAGAGTCGCTCCGGTCGTGACGATGTCGTCGACCACGATGCAGACGGCGCCGTCGACCCGCCGCGCAGCCGTGCGCCGAGTCGTCATCGATCCCCGCAGGTTGTCGGCTCGCGCGCCCGCCCCGAGGGTGGCCTGGTCCTGCACCCGGCGCCGCACTCGTAAGGGCGCCACCTGCACCAGCAGGCGTTGCCGTCGCAGCGCGACCCCGACCAGGTCGGCGACCGGGTCTCGCCCGCGCTGCCGTTTGGCTCGGGCGGAGGCCGGGACCGACACGACCATGAGACGCCCTTCCACGGCGGCCGTTGCCACCCGGCTGTCGTCGGACAGCACCTGCGCCAACCCGGCCCGCACCAGCTGCGCCAGCCTCCGGGCGAGGTCCGGTCGGTCGCCGTCCTTGTACGCCTTCAGCAGCGCGGCCGTGACGCCCTCGTAGGCGCTCTGAGACCAGGTCGGCGGAAACCCGACCGGGACGGGTCGTGGCTCGGTGCGCCGCGCCTGCGTCCGGAGGACTGCCACAACCTCGGCCTCGCAGCGCCCACACAACATGACTCCGGCCAGGCCGCACCCGGCACAGCTGCGGGGCAGCGCCAGCTCGATCACGGCATCCAGACCCGCCCAGCACCGCACAACCACAGTGGATCACTCGGGGTGGTCCTCGCACCGGCCCTCGCGCGCCGCTGTGGACGCCGCCGAGCAGGCCGACCGGCTGTGGATGTCTAGGCGCCGGGGACGACGATGGCCGACCCGGTGCCGAAGACCTGCCAGCGCTGTCCCGACCGCTCGAGCACGGTCTGCTTGTTGGTCATGATGTAGACATTGCTGAGTCCCGCGCCCTGCCCGACGATGAACTGCGCACCCGGTGCCAGCCCGAGTGGGGTCGACACCCCACCGAGCGGCACCGTGATCGGCTGCAGAACCGGGCTGGTGGGGTCAATTCCCAGCACCGCGACCGTGGCCGGGTCCAGCCAGGTGACATCGGTCATCCCCGTGATGGGAAGGCCCTCCTGCTGCGGAGTGCTGAGGGCGACCGGGACTCCCTTCGCGTTGCGTACGATGGCAGACAGCAGCAGCCGGGTGGACCCCGTCGGGGTCTGCACGACCATGGCCATCCGTTCACCCTCGGCAGACGCCTTCATCGCCACCACCTGCGACGAACCGAGCCAGGGAGTCGACACCACCTGCGGCTGCGCCCGGGCGGCAGGCAACGCCGTATCGATCACCCAGACCGCGCCCCCGTTCTGGCTGGGTGCCGGCCCGGTCTCGGACAACGGCCGGCCCGCGACCCAGAGCTCCCCGAACGGAGTAAAGGTCGGCTGGGTCAGGCCGGTGCCGAAGGACTGGACGCTCAGCTTCCCGTTGATCCACCGGCCAAGCGACTTGCGGTCCCCGGAGATGGCGGCAAGCTGGCGGCCCACGGGTCCAGCCGCCAGCATGTACCAGTTGTGATTGAGCGTGGGCAGCGATGCACGAGCCTCGGGCAGCGGCTTGATCGGCCCAGGGGAACCCACGGTGTTCAGCGGGTTGCCCCAGCTGAGGGTGTCGCCGTTGCGGATGAGGATCGGGCCATTTGTCGGTGTATGGCTCTGGTAACCGAGTGCGCTGATGTCGGTGATGTCCTCCGAGCTGGTGCCCACCGCGAGTGGGCTGCCCCCCACCGTGAGCTCAACGTTGCGGACCTGCGGGAGCTGATCGAGCGTCTGGATCATCGCCGCCCAGACGGCGCGGCGGGTCGTCGAGTCCGCCTGCAGCGCCTGTTGTGACAGGTCGACCTGGGCGAGCCCGTTGTTGTCGACCGGGACCGCATCGACCTCGAGCCGGGTGCCCGGCGGCATGGACCGGTACGCCATACCCGTCATCCACGACGGGACGCCGCCCAGCACGGCGCGGGCCAGGGCGGTCGCCTCGCCTCCCCTCGTGAGGTACCAGCGGGTGTCCGGCACCAGCGCGTGCGTCGAGGTGTCCGCGAAGTACACCTGCCGGCTCACGAACAGCCGGTTGAAGTCGGACAGGCTCATCCAGGACCCGAAGTCGCGCGGAAGCCTGGCGATGCGCCACTGCCCCTTGACCTTCGCCAGATGGAACCCCGACTGGATCTTCTCGTGGGTCCGCAGCTGGGTCAGGTGACCGTTGCTGTCCAGCGTTGCCAGGGCCCGGCCGGTGACCTGAACCGGACCGTCGTAGGTCTCGACGATGTTGTAGTCCTGCTCCCCTGTCGTGACGGTGGTGCTGCGCCCAGTGGGGTTCCACGTATTGCTGGCGGCACTCGTCAGGTAGAGGCGAGCGACTCGATAGTCCTCGTCCGGGCTGGCATTGGCCTTGAGAAAGTCGCCGACGAGCTCCCGGGGGCCCTCGCCCGGTTGCGGCGGGTTCGGGAAGACGTTGGGCGGACTCTCCACCGGGGAGCTGCTGATCGCCTGCTCCGCCTTGACCCCACTTCTGGTCGGCAGCCCGGCGCAGCCCGCGAGCACGGCGACGACCAGCAGCGCGAGCAGCATCCGCACCAGCCGGCCCAGACCGGATCGGAGCGAGCCGACGAGCGGAGAATGGGGTCCCCGCAAAGTATCGGCCGAGGCACGAGGTCGAACTTTGTGGGGTGTTCTTTGTGGGGTGCTCATGTTGGTGGCCGAAGCTGCAGGTTGACGGGCGCCCCGGGCGGCACACCGCCGGTCTGGCCGCCGGTGCCGGTCGGCAGCTTCCCCCGAGCGGCCGCGTCCGGAGACAGCGACACCGGTGAATGGCGGATCGGCACGCCCGCCTTGCGCGGCAGGGTGAGACGGAAGCAGGCCCCGCGGCCGACCTCGCCCCACGCCTGCAACCACCCGTCGTGCAGCTGGGCGTCCTCCAGCGAGATCGACAGTCCGAGGCCGGTGCCACCGGTGGTTCGGGCACGCGCGGGGTCGGCTCGCCAGAAGCGGTTGAAGACCATCGCCTGGTCTCCCGGTTTCAGGCCCACTCCGTAGTCCCGCACCGATACGGCCACCGCGGTGGCGCTGACGCCGACGGAGATGTCGATCGGCCGCCGCTCGCCGTGCTCGATGGCGTTGGTGACGAGGTTGCGCACGATCCGTTCGATGCGACGGGAGTCCATCGGGGCAAGCGCGGGCGTGTGGGCATGCACGCGCAGCTGCGTCCCGGCCCGATCGGCCAGCGACGCGGCGCCCTCGGCGACACTCCCGACGATGACCCGCAGGTCCACCGTCTCGGTCGTCAGCGCGGCGGCGCCGGCGTCGAAGCGGCTGATCTCCAAGAGGTCGGTGAGCAGAGACTCGAACCGCCCCAGCTCCCGGTGCAACAGCTCGGATGACCGAGAGACCTGGGCGGTGAAGTCATCCCGGCTCGCATGGATGAGGTCGGCGGCCATCCGGATGGTCGTCAGGGGCGTCCGCAGCTCGTGTGAGACGTCCGAGGTGAAACGCTGCTGCAACTGCGACAGGTCCTCCAGCTGGCGGATCTGCCGTTGCAGGCTGTCGGCCATCGCGTTGAACGACGTTGCCAGCCGGGCCAGGTCGTCCTCACCGGACACCTGCATGCGCTCATTGAGGGCTCCGGCGGTCAGCCGCTCGGAGACGTGCGCCGCGGCGCGGACCGGGGCGACCACCATACGGGTGACCAGGTAGGCCAGGCCGGCGAGCAGCAGCAGGAGCGCCAGGCCGCCGGCAAGGAGCGACCCCTTGACGATGTTGAGCGACTGCTGCTCGGGGGCCATCGAGTAGATGAGGTAGAGGTCGTACTCGCCCGCGTTCGGGACCGTGATGCGCGAGCCCACCAGCACGGCCGGCACGCCCTGCCGGCCCTTGTACGGAGCGGTGATGATTTCGACCTGCTGATGAGCAGGGTCCTTCGCGAGCGCATGGACGATGTCGGAGGGCACGATGTCCGGGCTGACTCCGCCGGAGCTGATCCTCGGCAGTGCCTGATAGGTGTTGTTCAACGACTGTTGCAGGACCACCAGGACGGACGGGTCGTCGCCGGTTGAGCCGATCGACTGCACCGTCTGCCCTGCCACCAGTTTCAGTGACGCCGGATCCGTGCGGTCGGTGTTCAAGAAGATGTTCTGCGCGGCGGCCCGCTTGACGAGCGACTGCTGCTCGGCCGACGCCATGCTGCTGTGCACCAGTCCGTCGGCGATCTGCTGGTACATGTAGGTGCCCAGCGCCAGGGTGAACAGTCCGCCGACGATGGTCGTGATCGTCACCACCCGCAACGGCAATGACTGCCGCCAGCGGCGGTAGAGGAAGCGTGCCGCCCGGCGAGTCCAGCTGCCGACGGTATCCATCCGGCTCATGGCCCGCACATCACCGCGTCATGGGTCTTGCGCGAGCACCTCACGACGATCCGGCCTTGTACCCGATCCCTCGCACGGTGACGACGATCTCCGGGTGTTCCGGATCCGTTTCGACCTTGGAACGCAGCCTCTGCACGTGCACATTGACCAGCCGAGTGTCACCGGCATGACGGTAGCCCCAGACCTGCTCGAGCAGCACCTCACGGGTGAAGACCTGCCACGGTTTTCGCGCGAGCGCCACGAGCAGGTCGAACTCCAGGGGCGTGAGCGAGATCGGGGCCGCACCCCGCTTGACCGAGTGCCCGGGCACGTCGATCGTCAGGTCGCCGACCTCAAGCGTCTCCGCCTCGGGCTCATCCCCACGGCGCAACCTGGCCCGGACCCTGGCCACCAGCTCCTGCGGATTGAACGGCTTGGTGACATAGTCGTCGGCGCCGGACTCGAGCCCGGACACCACATCCGTGGTGTCCGTGCGTGCGGTCAGCATGACGATGGGCACGACAGACTCCGCGCGAATGCGCCGGCATACCTCGACCCCGTCCACTCCAGGCAGCATCAGATCGAGCAGCACAATGTCCGGGCGGTGCTCCCGGAATGCCTCAAGCGCCCCGGTGCCGTCGGCACAGTGACTGACGTCGAGGCCCTCACTGCGCAGAATGATGCCGAGCATCTCCGCCAGCGACGGGTCGTCGTCGACAATCAGCACGCGACCGTTCATAGACGTGTGGTTCCTTCCGTACACGAAGCCTTTCGATAATCTTCACACACTGCGCCGGGCGTCACCCGCTCAAACCGCGCCCCGTGTCCGGATCGTCGGTCAGGCCCCGCCGACACCGACCAGATGGCCCAGGAGATAGGTGACCGCGGCCGCACCATATCCGATCATCAGCTGGCGGAGACCGCGTTGCAGGGGCGGGCCGCCGGAGAGCAGGCCGACGATCGCTCCGGTCCCCAGCAGGGTGAGGCCCACAAGGGCGGCAGCAACGAAGACCGCGGTCAAGGCGTGCAGTCCGAACAGGTAGGGCAGCACGGGGACGACCGCGCCGGCGGCGAAGAAGCAGAACGAGGAGATCGCAGCCCGGAAGCCGGTCCCCACGGCCTCATGCTCATCTCGGCCCGGCGATTCGGCGCCTTGTCCGGAGCTCCCCTCACGAAGGACCGCGGAAGCTTGGGCCTCCGCCTCGTGCGGGTTCATGCCTCGGGACCGGTAGAGCAGGGCGAGCTCGTTGGCGTCGATGTTCAGATCCGGGAGAACGTGCCGGGCCTCCGGGTCCGGCGTCGATGCTTCGAGGAGCTCTCGTTGCGACCGGACCGACACGTATTCCCCGGCACCCATCGAGAGCGCCCCGGCGAGGAGACCGGCGACGCCGGTCAGCAGGATGATGTTGCTGGCGACCCCGGATGCGCCGACGCCGAGGATCAGGGACAGGTTGCTGACCAGGCCGTCGTTGGCGCCGAAGACCGCGGCGCGAAAGGATCCCGAGAGGCGGCTTCGCCCGTGCGTCGCGAGGCCACGGATGACCTCGACATGGATCCGTTCGTCGGCAGCCATCTCGGGGGTGGCATCGGGTTCGCTGTCGTACGGCGAACGAGTCTCGGCACGCTGGACGAGTGCCAGAACGAACACGGACCCGAATCGGCGGGCGAGGAACCCCAGAAACCGGGTGTGCGCGTCCCCACGGCGCGGTTTGCCGACCCGGTCGCCGAGGAGGTCGATCCAGTGCCGCTCATGGCGGGTCTCCGCCTCCGCCAGGCCGAGCAGGATCTCTTTCTCCTCACCTGCCCGGCGCCCGGCCAGGTCGCGGTAGACGGCGGCCTCGGCCCGCTCGTCGGCCAGGTACTGCCGCCACCGGCGGATCTGCGCCTTCGATGGTTCTGGAGGATTCGGCTCGGTGGTGTCAGGGGACATGGCGTTTCCTTCGGTCGGTCGCTCCGGCCGAGGGCCTCCAGGATCGCCCCAGCGAAGACCTCGCAGGCAGTGGATCAGCCCGGCGAACCGGGCTGATCCACTGCCAAGGAGCCGAGCACAAGGGCTCAGTACCGGTAGTGCTCCGGCTTGTACGGGCCGGAGACGTCGACGCCGAGATACTCGGCCTGCTCCTTGGTCAGCTCGGTGAGCCGCACGCCGAGTGCGTCGAGGTGCAGGCGGGCAACCTTTTCGTCGAGGTGCTTGGGCAGCGTGTAGACGTCCTTGCTGTACTCACCGGGCTTGGTGAACAGCTCGATCTGCGCGATCGTCTGGTTCGCGAAGGAGTTCGACATCACGAAGGACGGGTGGCCGGTCGCGTTGCCGAGATTCATCAGACGGCCCTCCGACAGGACGATGATGCTGTCGCCGTTCGAGAACGCCCACTCGTGCACCTGCGGCTTGATCTCGGTCTTGGTCACGCCGGGCACCTTCGCGAGACCGGCCATGTCGATCTCGTTGTCGAAGTGGCCGATGTTGGACACGATCGCCTTGTTCTTCATCTGCTGCATGTGCGCGGCCGTGATGACATTGAAGCAACCGGTCGTGGTCACGAAGATGTCGGCGATCCCGACGACGTCCTCGAGCTTGGCGACCTGGAAGCCCTCCATGGCGGCCTGCAGGGCGCAGATCGGGTCGACCTCGGTGACGATCACTCGCGCGCCTTGGCCGGCGAGCGACTGCGAGCAGCCCTTGCCGACGTCTCCGTAGCCGCAGACCACAGCAACCTTGCCGCCGATGAGCACGTCGGTGGCGCGGTTGAGCCCGTCGACGAGACTGTGCCGACATCCGTACTTGTTGTCGAACTTGCTCTTGGTGACCGAGTCGTTCACGTTGATCGCCGGGAACAGCAGCTCGCCGGTCTTCGCCAACTCGTAAAGCCGGTGCACGCCGGTGGTGGTCTCCTCGGTCACGCCCTTGATCTCGGCCGCGATCGTGGTCCATTTCTTCGGGTCCTGCTTGAGAGTGTCGCTCACCAGCGCCTTGAAGACCCCGAACTCCTCGGAGTCGTCGTCGGTGACGGGCGGCACCTGGCCGGCGGCCTCCCACTCGCGGCCCTTGTGGACCAGCATCGTGGCGTCGCCACCGTCGTCGAGGATCATGTTGGCGCCCTCACCCGGCCAGGTCAGCGCCCGGTTGGTGCAGTCCCAGTACTCCGCGAGCGTCTCGCCCTTCCACGCGAAGACCGGCACGCCCTGCAGGTCCTCCGGTGTGCCGTGCGGGCCGACGACGACCGCCGCGGCGGCCTCGTCCTGAGTCGAGTAGATGTTGCAGGAGGCCCAGCGGACCTCCGCGCCGAGCGCGACGAGCGTCTCGATGAGCACCCCCGTCTGCACCGTCATGTGCAGCGAACCGGCGATCCTGGCGCCGGCGAGCGGTTTGCTCGCCGCAAACTCCTCGCGAAGTGCCATGAGCCCGGGCATCTCGTGCTCGGCGAGCCGCAGCTGGTGGCGGCCGGCCTCGGCAAGACCGAGGTCTTTGACCTTGTAGTCGAAGGACATGTCTGTCCGTCTCCTTCTCGTTGTCGAACCTGCCGTGCAGACAGGCGGCGTCACAGGCGGTCGCGGGTGCGAGCGTCTGAGCGTGCTGTCACGGCGCGCCCCTCTGGGCTGTGGAGCATTCTCTGCTCCCGCGAGGTCATCACCAACGCCGGGCGACCCCATCCTACGGAATGCGCGAGGGTGCTGCGTGCAGGCTCAGCGCCCGATGCTCACTCCGACGTCGTGCAGGTGGTGCACCAGATCGTGCAAGCAGTACTGGCCGAGCGTCAGCACCGTGAACCGCGCGCCGCCGCCGCGCTGTCCCGTGCGATCCCACTGGCCGCCCGTGACCCGGCCGTACGATGTGGCGAGCTGCTCGGCCGACTGCATGATCTCGGAGCCGACGCGGGTGGGGTCCTGATCCGCATACCGGCCGGCAACCGATGCCGCGTCCTGGTCCCAGTTGTGGAACGGCGGATCGTCGCGGTCCAGCATCAGGTGCAGCCGGCCGTCGAACACCCGGCAGACGTCCCGCACGTGGCAGGCGTACTCAACCGGCGACCAGGTCGTCGGCGCCGGGCGGGCGTCGACGTGCGGCCACTGCAGCCGACCGGGCCACGGCGCGACCGCGGCACGGATGGCGTCGGCCAGCCGGTCGCCGGTCACCTCGCCGGCGTCGGCCGCGCAGTCGGGGCACCGTCGCGTCACCGTCCAGGTCCAGTCCTTGGTGTCGGGTGTGATGTCAGGTAGATCACCCATGGGCAGAATCTACTGGACCTCGTCCGCGTGCCGCCGTGGATGCGCACCAGTTGGACGTCCGGCACGGTCGAGGTCCGGTTCGAGGTAGACGACCAGGTCCAGCTCCGGTACCGCATCACGGGCGCGGCGCTCGCAGTCGTCGATCGTCGCAGCGATCTGTGCGCCCCGGTCGGCCCCGCTGATGGCGATCTTCGCGGCGACCAGCAGTTCCTCCGGCCCGAGGTGCAAGGTCTTGAGGTGGATGATCCGGTCGACCCCGGCCGAGGCCTCGATCGCCTGGGTGATCGCCCGCACCGTGCTCGGTGCGGCGCTCTCGCCGAGCAGCAGGGACTTCATCTCGATCGCGAGAACGACGGCCACACTCACCAGCAGCGCGCCGATCAGCCCGGTGCCGATCGCATCCCACACGGCATTCTCGGTGAGCACTGCCAGCAGGACCCCGAAGAGGGCGAAGACCAGGCCGATCAGCGCCGCGAAGTCCTCCAGCAGGATGACCGGCAGCTCGGGAGCCTTCGCACCGCGAATGAACTGCACCCACGATGCCGAGCCGCGCTGTGGGTTGCTCTCCCGGATCGCCGTCCGGAAGGACATGCTCTCCAGCCCGATCGCCACGACCAGCACCAACAGCGGCACCCACCACCAGGCCTGGTGCACCCCGGGTGATTCACCATGACCGGTATGGGACTCGTGCCACTTGTGGTACGCCTCGTAGAGAGCGAAGAGCCCGCCGACGGAGAAGAGCACGATCGAGACGATGAACCCGTAGATGTATCGCTCCCGGCCGTAGCCGAACGGGTGCTCCGGCGTCGCGTCACGCCGGGCCCGCTTCCCGCCGATCAGCAGCAGCACCTGGTTGCCGGAGTCGGCGAACGAGTGGATGGCCTCGGCCAGCATCGAGCTCATCCCGGTCAGCAGGAAGGCCAGCAGCTTCGTGATGGCAATCCCGAGGTTGGCACCCAGTGCCGCCACGATCGCCTTCGTGCCACCCTCGGTCGACATGCACGCAGTGTAGGGGCTCGCCCACCGGGCAGGTCCTCGCGCGCCGGCGACTCAGTCCAGGTCGAGTCCGAGCAGCGCATTTTCCAGCACCTCGGTCAGCGCCGGGTGGATCCAGTACTGCCCCCTGGCCATCTCCCGGACGCCGAGCCCGAAGGACAGCGCCTGAATCACCGGCTGGACCAGCGTGCTGGCGTCCGGGCCCATGAAGTGCGCCCCGAGCAGCTGCCCGGTTGCTCGGTCGGCGACGACCTTCGCGATGCTGGTCTGGTCCTCCATGGCCCAGCCGTAGGCGACGTCGCCGTACTTCTGGGTCTTGGTCACCACATCATGCCCGGCCTCGCGCGCCTCCTGCTCGGTCAGCCCGACGGACGCGATCTGCGGGTGGGTGAACACCGCGGACGGCACGTAGCGGTGATCGAACGCGCGCAGGTCACCCGGGTGGGTCAGGTTGTGCGCGACGGCGCGTGCCTCGTGGTTGGCGACGTGCTTGAGCTGATGCTCGGAGCTGGCATCACCGAGGGACCACACCCCGTCGGCATCGGTGCGCCCGAACTCGTCGACCACGATCCGACCGTCGTCGTGGGTGCGCACCCCCGCCTTGTCGAGGGCGAGCCCTGCGGTGCTGGGCTCGCGGCCGGTGGCTACCAGCAGCATCTCCGCCTCCACCCTGCGGCCTTCGGGCAGGCTGAGCGTGACACTGCGCGCATCGCCGCTGATCTTCTCCACCGGGGCATCGAGGTGGACGGTCCACTGCCTTGTCGCCAGCTCGGTGAAGGCCTCGGAGATCTCCCGGTCCTCTGCGCGCAACAGCGCCGGACCCCGGGTCACGACCGTCACGTCGACGCCCAACGCCGAGAAGACGTGCGCGAACTCCGAGGAGATGAAGCCTCCCCCGAGGATGACCATCGAGGCCGGCAGCTCATCGATCCGCATGATCGTGTCGCTGGTCTGGTAGGGCACACCGGACTGCGTGACCATCTCGGGGACCACGGCGTGCGCGCCGACCGACAGCACGATCTGGTCGGCGGTCACCGGGTGCGTCTCGCCGTCGACCTCGACGGCCAGCTCGCGCGGTCCGGTGAAGCGCGCCGTGCCCAGGTAGGCCGTGGTGTTCAGGCCATTGACGCGGTAGTCCTTACCGCCCTGCGCGATCGGATCGATGCGCCCGAACACCCGGTCGCGGATGTCCCGCCAGCGCACACCGTCGAGGGTCGCGTCGACCCCGTAGCGGGCGGCGTCGCGAACGCTCAGCGCGACCTCCGCGGCATACACGAACATCTTGGTGGGAATGCATCCGACATTCAGGCAGGTGCCGCCGAAGATGCCCTTCTCGATGATCGCGACCCGCTTGTCGTCGAAGTCGGGCGTCACGAGTGAGTTGCCGGATCCGGTGCCGACGATGGCCAGGTCGTAATGCGTCACGCACTCAGCCTACGAGGTCGCCCCTTCGGCGATCTCGCCGCGCACGCTGTAGAGCTCCGGGAAGAAGGTCTGGTCCAGTGCCCGCCGCAGGAAGGGCACCCCGCTGCTGCCGCCGGTGCCGCGCGCCTGACCGATGATGCGCTCGACGGTCTTGAGGTGGCGGAAGCGCCAGAGCTGGAAGTTGTCCTCGAGATCCACCAGCTCCTCGCAGGTCTCGTAGATGTCCCAGTGCTTCTCGGGATCGCCGTAGACCTCACGGAACACGCCGATCAGACCGTCGTGCACGGTGTAGGGCTGCGACCAGTCGCGCTCGATCAGGTCGGCGGGGACGTCGAATCCGCGCCGAGCGAGCAGCTGGATGAACACGTCATACAGGCTGGGCTCCGCCAGCATCGTGGCCAGCATCACGCGCGCCTCCGGCTGCTGGTCGAAGACCGGGAGCATGTCGGGGTTCTTGTTGCCGAGGATGAACTCGACCGCGCGGTACTGCACCGACTGGAACCCGGAGGAGGTGGCGAGGAACCGGCGGAACTGTGAGTACTCGCTCGGGGTCAGGGTCGCGAGCACGGTCCACTGCTCGGTGAGCGTGGACTGGATGTGCTTGACGCGCGCCAGGCGCTTGAGTGCGACCGGAAGCTTATCGTGCGTGAACAGGTCACGCGCGGAACGCAGCTCGTGCAGCACCAGCTTGAACCACAGCTCACTGGTCTGGTGCTGGATGATGAACAGCAGCTCGTCGTGCTGCGGTGGCACCGCGAGGGGATGCTGGGCGGACAGCAACGTGCTCAGGTCGAGGTAGTCGCCGTAGGACATGGAAGAGTGCTTCGTCACTCTTCCACCGTACCCAGCCGATGCACCGTGTGTCCGCACGTTGTGACTGCACCGTCACCTACGAAGCCCCGCACGTCGCGTCTAGTAGCCCAGGTCCCTGGTGCGGTCGCGCAGGTCGGCGACGTGCGGGGAGACTGCGGGATCGAGCCCGAGCCCGATGGCCAGGTAGGTGGACACGAAGTCCTGCATCGCCAGGTGCTCGGCCAGCCGCACGCAGGGGTGACCGGGCTGCGCGGTGGACTCGATCACCTTGACTCCGGCCGCACGCGCCGTCGCGAGCAACGCCTCCGCGAGTGCGACCCGCTGGTCCTCCTGGTGCGTGTGCTCCTGTGGCGGGGCATCGCGCAGCATCAGCAGGCCGAGGGTCGGCTGGGCCGGCCCGTCCAGGAACGGGTCGGCAAACAGGTCGCCGACCGGTCGGCCGCCGGGTGCTCGCACGCCGGCGCCCCCGCCGGCGGTGAACGGGCCGTCGAAGCACGCGACGATCTGGGACGCGGCATCGGGCAGCTCGCCCCAGGTCGTGGGCATCCGCGCGGTGCGGGCCAGCATGGAGGCCGCACGCATCGCGGCCACACCGGTCAGCTGGTTGTCACCGAGGACCACCGGTACGGTCTCTGCCAGCTGCAGCGCGGTCAGCTTCGCGGGGTTGACGAACGACTCCGAGGACGGCCGGCACACCTCCGCCTGCTCGTCGAGCCGCGCCGCGACCTCTGGCACCACCGCATCGGCGAAGTCGACGAGCCCGAGGCGATCGGCCGCCAGCAGCACCGGCGTGAGCAGCGACCACAGGGACGTGCGACTCGACGTCCGTCCACGGCCTACTCCCACGTGCACCCCGCGCGCCTGGTGGCAGGTCTCGGCGAGCAGCGAGTCGCTCGCGCCCACCGTCAGCAGGTCGGCGCCGCGGCGCGCCGCCTCCCGAGCGATGGCCACCGGCCCTTCGGCGTTCCCGGACAGGGACACGGCGATCACCAGGTCCAGCGGGCCGACCCAGCCGGGCAGCGGCAGGTTCCGCCGCACCGTCACCGGCACCGGCGAGCCCGGCTCCGCCAACAGCTCGAGCACGTCGGCAACCACCGAGCTGCCGCCCAGAGCGGCGACGAGCACGGACCGCGGACGTTCGCCCGAGGCCACCCGGTCCACTCCGGCCTCGCCCGCGAGCGTGGCCGCTTCTCGCGCTTGAGCACCCGCAGTTGCCAGCGCCCGCAACGTATCTCGCGTGTCGCGCCGCGCGAGCTCCTCGGTGTTGTCGATGAAGGACTCGTCGAGATGAGGCATGGCTCAGGCGGTGAAGATGCGAGCCTCGTCGGCCAACAGGACGGGTATGCCGTCCTCGATACGGTAGGCGCGCCGCTGACCGGGCGCCTCGCAGTCCTTCGCGCACTGCAGCTCAGGGTCACCGGAGGGGGACGTCCCATCCACCAGCTCGTGCCGGCAGACCGGGCACCGCAGGATCTCCCGCAGCCAGGGTTCGATCGTGGATGTGCTCATGAAGAACTCCTCAGGAAGCGGTGCGGATGAGGTCAAGGGCAGAGTCTCGCACGTGCTCCATCGTCGCGGCATCGGCCGCCTCGACGTTGAGCCGTAGCAGTGGTTCGGTGTTGCTGGCCCGCAGGTTCAGCCACCACATCGGGTCGTCGTCGTGGGTCAGCGTCAGCCCGTCGAGGTGGTCTTCGACGACACCGCCAGGTCCCATCGCCCATGAGCGCACGCTGTCGGTGGCTGCGGCCACGTCGTCGACCCGTGAGTTGATCTCACCGGACGCGACATAGCGGGTGTACCCCGCCACCAGCTGTGACAGCGGGACGTCCTGCTCCCCCAGCGCCGCAAGCACGTGCATCGCGGCAAGCATGCCCGTGTCGGCATACCAGAAGTCCTGGAAGTAGTAGTGCGCCGAGTGCTCGCCACCGAACACCGCACCGTGCTCGGCCATCTGGGCCTTGATGTAGGAGTGCCCCACCCGGGTGCGGACCGGACGCGCGCCGGACTCGGTGATGATCTCGGGAACCGCCCGCGAGGAGATCAGGTTGTGCACGACGGCCACATCGGAGGCCTGCTGTCCCCCGGCGACCTTCCGGGCGATCTCCCGGCCGGCGACCAGGGCGGTGATCGCCGAGGGTGGCACCGGAGCGCCCAGCTCGTCGACCACGAAGCACCGATCGGCGTCGCCGTCGAACGCGAGGCCCAAGTCGGCGCCCTGCTCGACCACGGCGCGCTGCAGGTCGACGAGGTTCTCCGGCTCGAGCGGATTTGCCTCGTGGTTGGGGAAGGTGCCATCAAGCTCGAAGTAGAGCGGCAGGATCTTCAGGGGCAGGTCCGGCAGGCCCGCACCGCCACCGAGGACGGCCGGCACAGTGTGCCCGCCCATCCCGTTGCCCGCGTCAACGACGACGCTCAGCGGCCGGGACCCGGACAGGTCGACCAGCCCGCGCAGGAAGGCGGCGTAGTCGAGCAGCAGGTCCCGCTCGA
Source organism: Leekyejoonella antrihumi (assembly GCF_007845645.1). GTDB lineage: Bacteria > Actinomycetota > Actinomycetes > Actinomycetales > Dermatophilaceae > Leekyejoonella > Leekyejoonella antrihumi. The sequence continues at coordinate 45,665 of NZ_VCQV01000022.1, read as the reverse complement.
CAATTCGACCCGGGTCCGCCGCCTCGCCGAGGTCGTGCACGTCGGCGCGGTCGAGCATCCACTGCGCCAGGTCGCGCACCTCCGCGAGCCCCGTTTCGACGCTGACCGGTCGCGCGCCGGCGCGGCACAGCTTGATGCCGTTGTAGGTGGCCGGGTTGTGGCTGGCGGTGAACATCGCACCGGGGCGGTCGAGGGCACCGCTGGCGTAGTAGAGGCCGTCGGTGGAGCACAGCCCGATCAGGGTCACCTCAAGGCCGTGGGTCGCGACGCCGTCCGCGAACGCTCTGGCGAACTCCGGTGAGCTGCAGCGCATGTCATGCCCGATCACGACGCCGTTCGCGCCTTCCGGGGCAACAATCACCTGGGCAAACGCCGAGCCGATGGCATGCACCACGCTCGCGTCCAGCTGCTCCCCGACCAACCCGCGCACGTCATAGGCCTTCACGAAGTCGGCCAACCGAGAACTCGTCACACGGTGAGCCTACCGGTGGGATCAGAGGTCTGGCAGGACCCTCAGCCTGGGCCGCCCCGGCGGCTGCGGCGCCGGCTCCGTCCGGCGGGGCCGGCCCGCCGCTCGCACCGCGTCGGCAAGTGCCAGCAGATCGTCCTCGCTCGGCTCCGGCTCGCTCAGATCGATGGCCAGCCGCACGACATCCCAGCCGCGCGGGGCCGTCAGGCGCCTGGTGTGGTCGGCGCACAGGTCGTAGGTGTGTGGCTCGGCGTAGGTCGCGAGTGGCCCGAGCACCGCCGTCCGCTCCGCCTGCACGTAGGTGAGCGTCGCCACTGCAGCCGCCTTGCAGGCAGTCCTGGAGCACTGCCGCTTCAGCATGCGCATCGCCTCGTCAACATCACGCACCGACTCTAGGGGACGCCGTCGACATCCGGCGGTCGGCACGCCGCGGGAGGCCACCACCGGGGCCAGGGCCGGCGGATAGAGTCGGGGCATGCACGCAGATCGCCATGGCCGGGGCTTCCGTGGTCCCATCGCCTGGCCGCAGGTGCCGGCAATGCGATCCCGTTCCAGTCGTTTCGACGAGCTCGTGCTGGACTCCGTGGACCATCTCGAGCACCGGTTGCACCGCCCGCTCGCGTCCCTGGAGTTCGCGGTCGAGGACGTGCCGCCCAGCGATCCGGCGCCGTGGGAAGCACAGATCGCGCTCGGCCGAGCCTTCCCGGCGACCCGCACAACCGCCGCACGCATCGTGCTCTACCGCCGTCCGATCGAGTCTCGTGCACTGCATGAGGCCGACCTGTGCGTGCTGATCGACGACGTGGTCGCCGAACAGGTGGCGAGTGTTCTCGGCATCCATCCGGACGACCTGGAGGACTGAATCCATCATGGCTGGACCGACCGACCCACCACCCCTGGTTCCGGGGCTTCCCGGCTTGGGCCGCGCCCCCGTGCTCGTCACCGGCGGGACCGGCACTCTCGGGTTGCGGGTCGTGGAGGAGCTCACCCGCTCCGAGGTGCCCGCACGGGTGCTGACGCGACGCGCGTCCGGCTCCTCGCCGGTGCCGCAGGTGGAGGGTGACCTGGCAACCGGCGACGGTCTGCTCGAGGCCGTCTCCGGGGTGCAGGCGATCATCCACTGCGCCTCCAACCCGACGCACGCCCAGCAGGTAGACGTGCAGGGCACCAGACGACTGTGCGACGTTCTGTCCCAGGCGAATCCGGACGCACGCCTGGTCTACGTCTCGATCGTGGGTTGCTGGGACAGTCCCATGTCGTACTACCAGGTGAAGGCGGACACTGAGGCCGTGGTGACCGGCTCCGGGCGTCCGCACGTCATCGTGCGGGCAACCCAGTTCCACGACCTGGTCGCCCGCATCTGCGGTGCGCACCTCGGACCGGTCGGTCTGGGGCTCTCCGGACTGCGCTTCGCCTCCTGCGACACCGCATGGGTGGCCGCTCGTCTGGTCGATGTTGCCCTCGACGAGACGCCGGCCACCGCACCGATCGAGCTTGCCGGACCCGAGACCCAGTCGGCCCGAGACCTGGCCGTGCTCACCGCACACATCCAGGGCCGTCGCACACCTCGCGTGCTGCCCCTCCCCGCGGTCGGCGGGGCCCTGAAGGCGTTCGCGGCGGGCGCGAACCTGCCGGGTCCGGGCGCAGTGCGCGGTGGGCGCACGTATGCCGAGTGGCTGGCGGCCCGGCCAAACTGACTGGCCTTCCCCACCGGATTCGTCGAGTGGTCACAGACGCACGCCACCCACTCGCTCGAACCGTGCATCCTTGACCACTCGATGCGCGACAGGGAAGCGTGCGCAGTGCGACTCGGCGCCCTCACCCAGCGACGTCAGGGAGTCGCGGGCCGAGCGTCCAGCACATCGGAGCGCACCTGCACGGGGTGCAGGGCGGTGCTGCTGAGCAGCGGACCCGAGGAGTCCTTGCCGTGGTCGACCAGGCCGGCGTACAGCGCACCCTTGGTGACACTCACCCAGCCGGACGCCGCCGAGGTCACGGTCAGCGCGACCGGTCGGTCGGCGGGGACCGTGACCGTCTTGGTGGTCGGCACGCCGGCGGGCGACACCATGGTGACTCGAGCGGTCGCCGGCCGGCCCGGCGACGCCAGCATCAGCACCGCATTCGACCCCGGGGACTGCGTGGACAGCGCGAACCCGGTCAACGACGTGATCGGGGCCGCCGCCGGCATCCACGCGAGATCGGACGTGCCGGAGGTGGCCGTGCGGGAGATCGCGGCGGCCACCACGGGCTCGTCGGCGGTGACCTGGACGGAGTAGGTGCCCTCGGGTAGGCCCTGCAAGGTCACCACACCCGTCGATCCAGCCGCGACGGTGGCGACCTGGTCGGTGACGACGGCGCCGGCGGTGTTGGTCGCGCGCACTCGCACGATGCCCTCTGACGTGCCCGGGACCGCCACCCGCACCTGCGGCGGCGCGCCGGCGGCGGTCACTGCCGGCAGCACCTGGCTGGTTGCCGGCGCGCTCGTCGGGCCCGTCAGCTCCTCACCGCCGCGGGTCTCCCCGGTCATCCAGGTGTCGAGGAGGGATGCCTGCACAACTCCGCCCGTGGCGGTGACGTGAATCATCGGGTCGGCGGCGGCCCTACCGAGCGCTCCGAGCACCACGACGGTGCGACCGCGAGCCGGGACCACGACATCCTGGGCGCTCTTGGACTTGCTGACGCCCGAATGTCCGAGCACCTCGGCATCGACGTTGATCGCGCCGTCTCCGGGGTTGGTGAGCACCAGCCGGGCGAGCCGACCCGGCTGCGCCCCGCCACCGGCCAGCCACACATCGCTGCCGGGCTCGGTGCACTCCAGCAGCGAGCTGCCGCGCCCGGTCCGGGTGGACTCTGTCGCGGTCTGCATCGCGAGCAGACCTCGCGCGTCGCTGCCTACGCCGGTCACCTGCACGGCTCCACCGCCGGTCACGCTGTCAACCAGCTGCCGGCCTCGAGCCGTCACGGTCTTGGGGGCTCCACCGCTGGTGGCCGGCAGTCGCGTCGCCGTCACCTTCCCGGATCCGGCTCCGCCCGACGCGGCTGACAGCACCGACTTCGGTGCCAGCGCGGTCAGGATGTCGACGCGCTGGGTATCGGTCTCTGTGCCCGTGGAACCCGGACGATCCGGCCCGGGGCACACCACCTGCGAGCGCGCCGCCGACGACGCCGTGCTCACCTGCTGCACATCACCGGGTCGGGTCCAGAACACCTGTGCGTCCGCGTTGGTCGCGCCGTAGACCAGTCCCGCACCCACGGCCACGGTCACCAGTGCCCGCACCGGGCCACCGACCTTCACGAGAGGCGCCTCATGCAAGTCTCCTCGAGCGGCGGTTGCCGAACGGGACCGCCAGGAACAGGCAGAGGATCAGCAACACTACCTGGACCAGTCGCAGTCGGGAGAAGGCAACACCCGGGTCGATCACCAGGTGCCCGCCGCTCGCGCCCAGCCGGTAGGCCGGTAGTCCGTCCAGCGTTGTTGCCTGCAGCGGGTGCCCATTCAGCCGCGCCGTGCCGACGGACGCCCAGCCGCGCCCTTCGGACAGGACGATCATCCGTCCGGTGGCGCCCTGTGGGACCGTTGTGCTCGATCGCGAGTGCGAGGACGTGGACGGCAGCTCGAGTGCAGGCTGCCCGCCGGAGTACAACGTGACCCGGCTGGCGTCGACCGTCCGCGCCCCATCGCCCACCACAAGCGGGGCCACTCGCCATACCGTGACGCCGCGGCCGGCGCGCAGCGACGTGAGGATCCCGGTCGCCTGCAGCGACTGGGTGAGCTGCGCCGTGCTGCCCAGACCACGAACCACCACGGTCTGTATCGCCAGTCGGTTCAGCTGCTCGGCCAGGGTCTGACCGGCACCACCGGCGGGTGGGCCGAGCAGACGGGCGACGGCGCCGGCAGTCGCACCCGCCCCGGTGGGCCGTTGCGTGGTCAGGTCGCTCACCGGCAGGCCCTGCTCCGCACCGTCCAGCTGGTAGTCGATCACCCCGTCCGCGCCGACGGTGAGGGACAGCGCGCGCACCTGCCTGCTGCCGTGGACCGGCTCGTCCGCGATGCCGGGCAGCTCGGACGCGGCCGGATGCAGGTTCTTGACCGGGGCCGACCAGGCGGCAACACCGGTCATCCCGAGTCCGAGCAGCAGCGCCAGGCCGACGAGCCCGGGCATCGCGGTCCGCAGCCCCCAGCGGCGCCGCGGGGGCGCACTGTCGTCGACGTCATCCACCGGATCTTCGCCGTCGACCGGGTCGGGACCGACGGCACTGTCGCTCGCCGGGGCCGGCGCGCGCCGGGGAAGGCTTGCAATCGTTCGCGAGCCCAGCAGCGCCATGCCGAGCAGTGCGGCCGCCAGCACGTCCAGGGCGGTGCCGCTCCATGGCGACAGGACGCCGTCGGGCCCTCGCACCAGCATGATGCGGGGCGCCGCGAGCCCGGCCGCGAGCCCCACCGCCGCCAGCAGGATCAGCGCCGTCTGCACCCGACCACGGCCGGATCGAAGCAGCCCGAGGACGCCGAACGCCAGGACCGGCACGGAGACGAGCACGAGGTAGGACCCGGGGCCGCCGGGATGCAACATGGCCAGCTGCCACGGCTGGGGGCCGGCGCCATGGCCGGCGTCCAGCTGCCCAGGACCCGCGAGCACGGCGCGCCAGTCATCGCGGATCAGCGAACGAGTCCACGGGGCCAGCAGGGCCCAGGGCAGCACCGCAACAATGAGACCGCGCAGGCGAGCCCAGCCGGGACCGATGACGACCACGACCAAGGCCGCCGCGGAGAGCAGCACCAGCTGTGCCGGTGCGAAGGCGCCCACGCCGGCCACGGCCAGCACCGTCCCGAAGGTGACCGGCGCGCTCGCCCGGCGGCGGCCGATCTCGAAGATCCCGGCGAGGGCGAACGGCAGCAGGATGTGCGCTACGGCGGGGCCGAGCCGGCCACCCGATACGGCCGTGGTCACGGTCGCAAGCGACGCCCAGGCCAGAGCTGCGGCGGCGCGCGGCCACCGGGCATGCGTCGCGGTGCGCGCGGCCCGGTAGGCCGCCGCCCCGGACAGCGGCATGGTGAGCAGCAGCAGCCAGGCGACGACGGTGGCACCCGTCGTCGCCCCGCTGATCCCGGGAATCCACTGCACGACCCAGGCCAGCGCGGCAAGGACGGGCAGGTATGGAGTGGGCACGTTGGCGTGACCGAGGCCGGTCCCCTGCCAGCCGTCGCGCCACATCGCCCAGATGCCGTCGGCGTCGGTCGCAAACGGCCGGAGCTCACCGCCGGTCAGTCCGCTGCCGGCGCCTCGGAGCGCGTCGGTGGTCAGCAGCTCCCGCCACATCACCGCGGACGCCGCCGCCAGCAGCAGCACGGCCCAGAGGCCGGGGTTGGTCACGGTCCGGTGGAACCAGGTGCTGCGGACCGGCACCATCTCGTCGACGTCGTCCTGTGCGGGCCCGCTCTCCGGCGTGCTCGACTCGTCATCGCGGGCGTCCTCGATCGCCACGGCGTCATGCAGGGACTCCATGGCGGATCGGGTGGCACCGGACAGCGGCACGAACAGCGCGCGCAGGTGGCGCCGACGTGCCGACGCGCGGCGCATGAAACGCAACCGGGCGCCAAGGACCCGGACGATGCCCAGCGGTGCCGTGGCCTGGGCGACCTCGGCCCCCGCCCGGCGCGGGCGCTTGAGCAGCAGAAACAGCAGTGCGAGCAGCAGCGAGGTGAGGGTGGTCCACACGGCCATTACCGGCATACCCAGCAGCGAGCATCGGGCCAGCGCAACCTGTCGGTGCCGCCGCAGGGTGCGCGGGCTGCGCGGGGCGGGGCGGTCCCCCTCTCCTGTCGGGGTCCCCGCGACGTACCGAGTGAGGGACGAGCGAGGACTTCGTGGGGTGTCATTGCCCGAGGCCAGGTCCTGGTGCACGACAGCCGCCGGGACGACGATGACCTGGTGACCGGACAGGTGCGCCCGCCAGCACAGGTCGAGCCCGTCACCGTCGCCGTCGAAGGCGGGGTCGAAGCCACCGAGGCGGGTATACACGTCGCGCCGCACCATCATGCCGGCGCTGCTCACGGCGAGAACGTCACGGCGATCGTCGTGCTGGCCCTGGTCGGGCTCGTCCAGCATCGTCGCGCCGACGTGCCGCCCGGTGCGGGTCAGGTCGATGCCGACATTGACCAGGCGGCGACGGTCCTGCAGACGGGTGATCTTGCAGCCCGCCACGCCGATGCGGCTCGAGTGGCCGACGACTCGGACCAGGTCGGCCAGCGCGGACGCCTCCGGCACGCTGTCCTCGTGCAGCAGCCAGAGCCACTCGTGCTTGTCGCGAGGGCGGATCTTGTGGGTGCGGGCCCGCTTGCGTGGTCGGCGCGCGACGACCGCGTCCTCCCCCGGCTCAGGCAGGGCATCGACGGCGGTGTCCACCACCGCGGCAAAGGGTGTGCCGCTCGGCACGGTGACGACCGAGATGCTGGGGAATGCCGTGTGCAGGTCGGCATCCGCTGCGATCCGATCGGGCATCAGGCGCTCGGCGGTCGCATCGACGACAACCAGTCGCTCCGGTCGCCGCTGCTGCCCGATGAGGGCGGCGAGGGTCTGGTCGATCCAGGGTTCGAAACCCTGCTGGACCACCAGGAGGGTCGTCACCTTCAGCTGGGTCCCCGTGTCGTCCGCATCGGACGCCGAGCACCCAGCACTACCCACCACGGTGGATGGCTGGGTCACGCTCTGTGCGTGGGCGCTCAGACCGCCCGCTTCTTCAACTTGCGGCGCTCGCGCTCGGAGAGCCCGCCCCAGATGCCGAACCGCTCATCGTGGGCGAGGGCATACTCCAGACACTCCGCCTGAACCTCACAACCGACACAGACTTTCTTGGCGTCGCGAGTTGACCCGCCCTTTTCCGGAAAGAACGCTTCCGGATCGGTCTGGGCGCACAGAGCACGCTCCTGCCAGGACAACTCGCCGTCCTCGTCTGCGAGGTCATGCAAGGCAAATAATGAGAACTCCTGCACAGCTCCTCCTTGCATTGAATGACAGCAAGGCTAATTACACTCGTGTGATTAGCCTTTAGTCAAGCGCGCAGAGCAGGGGATCTGCCCGCAACGGCAACCACCGCGACTGCCACACTGTCCGGTATGCGCATCACTGCACTGGCCGGGGGCGTCGGTGGCGCACGCTTCCTGCGTGGCCTGCGCCGCCACCTGGACACCCTGCCGGACGGCCCGCACGAGCTCACCATCATCGGCAACACCGGCGATGACATCACACTCTTCGGGCTACGCGTCTGCCCCGATCTGGACACCCTGCTGTACACCCTGGGTGGCGGGGTCCACGAGCAGCAGGGCTGGGGACGCGCGGACGAGACGTTCGCCGTCCAGCACGAGCTCGCGGCATACGAGGTCCCACCGCAGTGGTTCGGCCTGGGCGACCAGGACTTCGGCACGCACATCGCGCGCAGCCTGTGGCTCGGCCAGGGTATGCCGCTCAGCCGGGTCACGGCCCGGCTCGCCGAGCGGTGGGGCCTGCCCGGTCAGCACGTGCGGCTGCTCCCCATGACCGACACACCGGTCGAGACGCACGTGGTCGTCGAGGAGGGCGAGGAACAGCGGGCCATGCACTTCCAGGAGTGGTGGGTCCGCTATCAGGCCCAGCTGCCGGCCGTGCGGTTCGTCGTCGCCGGGATGGATCACGCCGTCGCGGGACCCGGCGTGCTGGATGCGATACGGCAGGCCGACGTGGTGCTGCTGCCGCCGAGCAACCCGGTCGTGTCGATCGGCATCATCCTCACCGTGCCGGGCGTCCGGGATGCACTGCGCGGCACCAACGCGCCGGTCGTCGGCGTGTGTCCCCTCGTGGGCGGCGCGCCGGTGCGTGGTCACGCCGACGTTTGTCTGGAGGCCATCGGGATCGACGTCACACCGGCCGGGGTGGCCGGCCTCTACACGGACTTCCTCGACGGCTGGCTGGTCGACGAACGGGACGCGGGTGCACCGGTCGCCGGTCTGCGGGTGCGAGCCTGCCCGCTGCTGATGACCGATGTGGACGCGGCAGCCGCCATGGGCGCCGCGGCGCTCGAGCTCGCCATGGACCTGCGCAAGGCCGCCTGACCGATGCTCACCATCTGCCCGGTCGACGGCATACCGGAGATCGTGCCCGGCACGAATCTCGGAGCGACCGTCGCGGACGCGATGCGCCGCGGCGGCACGACCCTGATCGACGGCGATGTGGTGGTCGTCACCAGCAAGGTCGTGTCAAAGTCCGAGGACCTGTTCGTCGTCGCCGGCGACCGGTCGGCGCTGACGCTGCAGGAGGCGCGCTCCGTCGTGACGGAGCGGGCGACGACCGGAGCGCCGACCCGCGTCGTCGAGTCCGTGGCCGGCCCGGTGATGGCCGGCGCCGGGATCGACGCGTCGAACGCCGGCGACGACCGGCTGCTCCTGCTCCCCCGCGACCCGGACGCCTCAGCCGCACGGATCCACGCGCAGCTGCAGTCGGCGCTGCCCAGCTCGGTGTCGTTCGGCCTGGTGCTCAGCGACACCTCGGGGCGGCCCTGGCGAGCGGGGGTGTCCGACTTCGCGCTCGGCGTGCACGGACTCGACCCGCTCGACGACCTGCGTGGCCGGGCCGACACCGAGGGTCGGGACCTAGCGGTGACCATCCGCAACCTGGCCGACGAGATCGCAGCCGCGGCGGACCTGGTCAAGGGCAAGCTGGAGCGGGTGCCGGTTGCGGTCGTGCGAGGGCTCGCGCACCTCGTGACCACGGACACCGCGCAGAGCCTGCACGGACGCGACCTCGTGCGGTCCGGCCCCTCGGACTGGTTCGGCCTGGGCCGCGCCGAGGCGGTGCGCGCCGCCCTCGGCGTGCCGCCTGGCACCCCGCGTGCCGCGGCCGCCGGACTGGAGTCCGTGCACCCCGAGCCGCTTCTGGATCGTGTCCGGCGGGCCTCGCGGGTCGCGCTGAGCGCCGGCGATCCCGCAGATGCCGTGGCCACCCACCTCACAGACGAGCGGGCCGAGGATGGCACCGTCGAACTGCTCGTCGCCGGGGCGGATCCGGTGGTGCTGGGTCGTGTGTGGGCACGGCATGAGGTTGCGCTCGCGGGCGAACGGCTGACCAGCGAGGTCATCGCCCATGGCCCGCAGAGCGTGCGCCTGCACGTGCGCGGTTAGGCTTTCTCGCATGCCTTCGCCACACGCCTCGACCAGCGAACCACTGCTGCCCGGCCAGGAGTTCGTGCCGGTCATCCTCGGGGGCGACCGCCTCGGATACAGCCTCGCCCGGTCGTTCCACATGGCCTACGGCTATCGCACGGTCGTGGTCTCGCGAATGGTCGGCGGCGCGATCGCGCACAGCCCCCTCATCGTGCACCAGCAGATCAGCAGCCTCGAGGACCCCGAGGCGCTGGTCACCACGTTGCGCGACCTCGCACCGCGCATCGGCAGCCGCAAGCTCCTGCTGCTGGCCACCACGGACCACGTCGTCAGCGTCGTCGCGCGCGTCAGGGACCGGCTCGAGGACCTCTACCTGGTGCCCTACAGCGACCACGAGCTGATCGACCGGCTCACCCGCAAGGAGCACTTCGCCCAGGTGTGCCAGGAACTGGACATCCCGCACCCGGCGACGGTCGTGTACGACCTCGCCGAGCATGCGGACAGCACACCGCAGACTCGTGCCGCCGTCGACGCGATGACCTTCCCGATCATCGCCAAGCCGTCCAATGCAGAGGCGTATGCGGGAGTCGCCTTCGAGGGCAAGCGGAAGGTGCACAGCCCGGCCGACCGCGCCGAGCTGGACGACCTGCTCGACAAGCTGTACCACGCGGGATACCGGGACAAGTTCATCCTGCAGGACGTCATCCCGGGCGACGACCAGGGCATGCGCATCCTCACCTGCTACAGCGACCGCAACGGGCTGGTGCGGTTCGCGTCCTACGGTCAGGTCCTCCTGGAGGAGCACTCCCCGGACACCGTCGGCTTCCCAGCGGCCATCCTGACGCAGACCAATCACGAGGTCGTCGGACAGGCGACGCGGCTGCTGGAGCACGTGGGCTGGCGGGGATACGCCAACTTCGACCTCAAGCTCGACCCGCGCACCGGCAAGATCGTGTTCTTCGAGCTCAACCCCCGACTGGGCGGGACCAGCTTCTATATCACCGCCGCCGGCCATAACACGGTCCGCTGGTATGTCGACGAGTACGTCCACGGCGAGGACCTGAGCCGGGTGGACCCACTCGAGGCCTCCGAGGAGCACATCTTCACCGCGATCCCGCTGCGCCTGCTCACCCGGTATGTGACCGAACCGGCCACCAAGGCGAAGGTGCGGCGCCTGATCAAGGCCGGCGACGTCACCAACCCGTTGTTCTACAGCGCGGAACGTCACCCCCGCCGGTGGGCCTGGATCATTGCGAACCAGGCAAACTACGTGCGCAAGTACCGTCGGCACTACCCCGAGCCCAAGGCCTTGGTATGACCACCCCACGAAGTTCTCCGCTCGCCAGCTCGCTCCGATACTTCGCGGGGACCCCGGTATGACCGCCCCCGGTATGACCACCCCCTCCCCCTCGTTGGCCGAGCTGCGGGTCGACACCGACCCCACCTGGTCCGCGGCGGTCGTCGGCGTGATCGGCGGTCTCGGTCCGGCGGCGACGGCCCTCTTCCTCCAGCTCGTGGTCGACCTGACTCCGGCAACGAACGACCAGGAGCACCTCGACCTGATCGTCCTGGACCACTCGACCACGCCGGACCGGACTGCGGCCATTCTGGATCCGTCCCACCCGGACCCGACGCCGTCGCTCACCCGGGACGCGCAACGACTGGAAGCCCTTGGGGCTGCGTTCATCTCGGTGCCGTGCAACACGGCGCACCACTTCTTTGCCGAAGTCGAGGCCGCGGTGTCGATTCCGCTGGTGAGCATCGTCGACGAGACCGCAAAGGCGGCGCAGCGTCGAGCAGCGGAGACCTCCGACGCCGATCACGCGCCTCGGGTGGCGGTCCTCGCCACCGACGGGACCCGGTCGGCCGGGGTCTACCAGGGCGCGCTCGAAGCACTGGGCTGCGAGGTTCTGCTGCCCTCGACCGCCCAGCAGGAGCTGGTGATGTCGGTGATCTACGACGGGGTGAAGGCCGGCGGCCCGGTGGACGTCACCGGGCTGCTCGCCGTGGTCGACGCACTGACCGAAGAGGGCGCCGACGTCGTCGTCATGGGCTGCACCGAGCTGTCGGTCGTGTATGCCGAGCAGCGTTGGCGCTCCCGGCCCGAGCTGGTCGACTCCGTCGAGTCCCTGGCGATCGCCACGATCCGCCAGGCCGGCCGCACCCCCAAGCTCTGAGGACTCCTGGCGGCCACGCTCGGTGTTGGGCGGATTCGCCGCAATAACAGGGCTTTTCGCCGACTCCGCGATGACGTTGGTGGATGCGGTGGTCAGGGCAGGTGCGACGGCACAGGCATCCGCGGGCCGCGGCGTGGTCGACCAAGGCGGGCCGCCATGACGAGGTGCTGCACGCGATACCGGTGCCCGCGATACGGCTCCAACAGCCGCTCCAGCCCGACATCGTCCACCGGCGCCCCCGTCAGCGCCCAGCCGAGGTCCTTGGCGACGTGGTAGTCGCCGAAGCTGACCGCGTCGGCATCCCCGAGGGCTCGCTGGGCCGTCTCGGACACCGTCCAGCTGCCGACCCCGCGAATGGACTGCAACCTGCTCCACGCCTGCCCGCGCGGCAGCACCGTGCACTCCTGCAGCGCATGCGCCACCTGCAGCACCCGCATGATCGTGTCGGCACGCTGCGCATCGACCCCCGCGCGCAGCCACTCCCAGGACGGAATCCCGCGCCACCCGTCGGCGCCCGGGGGCACCATGAGGCCCCGCTCGGCGCCGGGTCCCGGCGCCGCAGACCCATACCGGCGCACCAGCTGCCGGTAGGAGCCGAACGCCTGCTTGCCGGTGACCCGCTGTTCGATGACGGCCGGCAGCAGGCTCTCCAGCACGAGACCGGTCCGGCCGACCCGCCAGTGCTGATTGAGGTGCTGCGCACGGGCCAGCGCCGGATGCGCCGGCTCGAAGCCGGACACGTCGTCATCGGCGCCGAGCAAGCCCGGTAGGCGATCCAGGACCCACGAGGCACCGTCGCCCCACGCTCGAGCGACAACCCGATCCCCGTGTCGGGCCGTCGCCAGCTGCATTCGCAGTGTCGCCGACCCCGCGGGCGTGCGCACCCCACGCCATACCTCGCCGGGCGCGGACGACCAGGTCGGATCACCGGAGCCGCGACGCAGCGGCGCCAGGATCGCCTCGAGCGGCACGGGCCGACCCGGCGTCCAGTCGGTCGACTGCGGCTCGGACGTCACCGACGACGGAAGGTGAGCAGCGCCAGTCCGAAACTGGTGGCGCCCTCGACCTGCTGAGCCTCTTGAGCGCGCCGGCTGTCCGCAATGTCGAGGTCGCCGACCAGGGACAGGCCCTGCTCATCGGCGCGCGCGATCAGGGACCGCAGCTCCGCGATGCCCATCCCGCCTTCCTCCAGCGGGCCCAGGCGCACGGTCACGGCCATCAACCCGCCACGGCGCAGCGCACCCGACCCTCGCGCGAGATCCTCGTCGACGGTCTCCGGCTGACTGAGGTGCGGGTGAAGCCGGGTCACCATGTCCACCGAGTGCGGGTCGATACCGGTGCCGACCACGTCCGGCCTGGTCACATCGACATGGATCGGCGCAAATCCTGCCTTGGTGGTCCACCTGGAGAAGACCGAACGAGATCCGACCGTGTCGATGACCGTCGCGCTGCGGCGTCCGTCGTCGACGATCCGCAGCAGCGCCGCGAGCGCGCCCAGCGCGGCCCAGGCGCTGGTGTCGTCCAGCGTTCGCGGTAGGTGCAGCTCACGGGACCGGCGGCGCGCCGCCCTGGCCTCCACGCCGTCGACCAGCAGATCGGTGGTCCGGACCCCGCTCAGGTCGGATGCCTTGAGCGTGACGCGTTGTTCGGCCGGCCGGGGAACCTTTGCGGCGGTCCCCTTGGCAGCCTCCCGCGCGCGTCCAACAGCGCGTTGGACGGCAGGCGAGCTGGCAAGTCGTGCGGCGGTCGACAGGGTGCCCTTCACATCTACGACTGTAACCGCTTGGTGCTCAAATGGCAGTCTCGCCACCGCGCCCGTCCCGTTGTTCCTACTGCGGCTCCGCAAGATAGGTTGCCAACAGCCGGCGCTGACTTGCGCCGAGACCGGCGTCCAAATGCTCCAGTCCAGGCACGACGACTCGGGTCGCGGGTAGGCCGTAGAGTGCCGCGACGTTGAGCAGCGCCGTGCTCGTCCCGCCGACCGCTGCGGAGCATCCAACGACCTCCGGGTCGAGCTCGGCCGGCATCCGGCCGGTCAGCACATCGAACCGGCGGTAGCGATCGATCAACTCGGCCGGGTGGGGCCGCACCGCAAGCGATCGACCGTCGCGCTCGACGAAGCGCGCAACAGAGCGTATGTGGTCCAGATAAGCCGCCTCACTGAGCACACCGATCTCCACCCACGGCTGGGTCAGCATCACGACGCGGCGCGACTCCCGGTCGGGTCGCACGTCGCCAACATGGCGCGTGAACTCCGCAGCGACCCGGCCGTCGATCGCCCAGGATGCCCCCTCGTCATACATCGCCCAGCGTTCGCCGGTGAGCAGCCGACCGCCGCCTGCGACCGCCAGAGCACGGGCCGAGGTCCAGGGCTCGCCGCCTCCCTGGCGGCGCCACGCGGCCCGTCGAGTACGCCAGTTGCCGTAGGTGCCGATCCCTTCGTCGGTGACGACCACGTGCAGGTGCCTACGTGGGTAGGCGCGTCTCAGGAGGACCCACGCCTTCAGCCCCGGCGCACCGACTGCGACATAGACCAGCCGTTCACCGGGCTCAGCATCCCAACATGCAGTCCCTGCCAGAAAGTTGATGCTCAGCCGGTCGTCGTCGGGCAACATGCGCAGAACGTCGTCGTGAGTCACAGTCGCGTGTCCGAGGAAGCGTCCACCTCCGATGTAGGAGACCCGGACACTTCGGGCCCGCGTGAGGAGATCTCGCACGTAGGAGGCGATGTGCACCAGGTGTGTCACACTCCGCACCCCCGTGACGAAGACCCGCCAGTCCGCTTGCCCGTCCACGTCGTTCACCTCATACCACCGGTGGGCGACCTGCGCGCGTCAGGCGAGCGACCGTGTGCCAGGACATCGGGTGCCGGTCGCCGGCGTCGCTGCTCACACCTTCACGTAGGCCGCGGAACCAGATGCGCAACGCGTCGCGGTCATGCACCCGCGCGAGGGTGATGCCCGTCCACACACCGAGGTAGACCGGGATCAACGGCGCCGGAAGATTTCGGCGCGCCACCCACACCCGATTACGAGCGTTCATCCGGTAGAAGACCTCGTGTCGGGCGGGGCTGGTGGCGGGGTGATGGACCACCACCGAGGGGACGTAGCGGATATGCCAGCCGGCATCAAGCAGTCGCCACGCCAGGTCGATGCCTTCGTGCCCGTAGAAGAAGTGGCCGGGCCACCCGCCGACCTGCTGAAACGCCTCGCGGCGCACCATGAAGACAGCCTCCCAGAACCACGTCGCCTCACCCGGCCGGCCACCCCCCTCGACGCGGAAGCGAGGCACCCAGCGCCGCGGAGCCGGCTTGCCGGTCGGGTCCTCACCTCGCGGTTGCGCGACGGCCACACTCGGATCATCGAGGATGACGTCCGCCAGCCGCGCGAGCACATCACGTGCGGGCAGCGACGCGTCGTCGTCGTAGAAGTAGATCAGCTCGCCGCCGGCCTCGCGGGCCCCGATGTTGCGACCCTCTGGTATACCAACATTTTTGGCCAGATGGACGGTGCGGACCCACTCGGGCAGCCCCTTCGGCTCCCACCCATTACCGACCAGGACGACATCCAGGTCGACCCCCTCCTGAGCATGCAGGGTGTCGAGTGCGTGCGCGAGCTCGACGGGCCGATCACCCATATGGAGCACGACGACGCCAACTCTGGGACGACGCTCGGGTGCGGACACGAGGCTCCTTAAAAGGGATGCAGTCAAGCAGTTCGGACCCAGATTAACGGGACCTGACGTCGACCCGAGGCGCGGCATAGCCCACAGGTCACGGCCTGGTCTAGGCTGTGGCGGGCACAGCCAGGGCGGCGCCCACGACGATGAGTCCTACGCCCCGGCGGTGACCACGTTCAGATCCCGGTTCGAGAGGACAGCTGTGCAGTCATACCAGGTCGATGCGTCATCGGGCAGCCGACTTATCGGCGGGGACATGTTGGAGTGGTCCGATCTGGACCACACACCTGGGCTGAGTTCTGCGGGCTACCTGGTGGCACGCCTGGTGCACCAGACGCATGCCACCCGCGTGCTGTTGGCCGGCCCCCGCGCAGCCGCACTGGTCGACTCGGTACCCGCCAGCGTCGAGACCGACCTCCTTGTGCGAGGCCTACCGGATGCTCGTCGCCTTGCCACCATGGGGGGATCGCTTGGACACCTGCAAATCTACTGCGGCGGACTGGACCGCTACCATCCCGAGGTACCGTACGACCTGATCATCGCTCTAGACGGCCCGGAGACACTGCTGACGCCCGATTCTGTGGGCCTGTCCCATGCCGAGGTTGCCGCGCGCATCGGCGGTTGGGTAGCTCCGAAGGGCACCGTGGCGATGCTGTTCAACAATGAACTCGGGCTGGACAGCATGCTGCGCCTGGAACTGCGCTCGATGTATGACGCGGACGACCAGTGGCACCACGGCGCACCGGGGTTCGATGCCCGTCGGCCCTACGTCCGGGAGCTGCCGGAAGCACTGGCTGGCGCCGGGCTGAGCATCGACGTGAAGTACTCTGTGTTCCCCTCCCGAGAGAACCTGTCCCTGCTGATCTCGGACGCCGCGGCGCAGGACGAACATGTCGCCGCCGGCCTGCACGCCGCCGTTGCCCGCACCGAGGGCAGTCACTTCGCCACAAACCCCGCCCTCATCGACCCGTACACCTTGACTCGCCAGGTCATGGACGCCGGCCTGACCGCCGACCTTGCTCCGGTGTGGCTGCTCATCGCACATCCATCAGCCGGCAGCTCGTCCTTGGAGACTTCCCTGCCTGCGGTCATCTCTGCCGATCACGACGCCCTACCCGAGTGGACGGCTGTGATGACCTTCGACCAGGCGGACGAGAAGAACCCGTGGACCTGTTCGGTGCACACCCCGCGGGGGGCCACGACAATGAGTGAACGCCGGGTTACCCGTGACACCTCAGTCCTGGCGATGGAGCTGTCGCCTGGCCGACTCCTGGAGGCCGACCTTCGAGAGGCCTGCGCAGGAGGCAACCTCGCGCACGTGCGAGTCCTGGTGCAGCGGTATGCCGCGTGGATCCGTGACGACGCCGCCTGGAAGGGCCACGCCGACCAGAGATTCTTCGCCGTTCCGAGCAACGTCATCGTACGCAGCGACGGATCGTTCACCTTGTTCGACGCCAGTTGGTCGTGGTCGGAGACGCTCTCGGCAGACGTTGCCGTGCTCCGCGGGATCCGCGACTTCTGCCGACGAATGCTTCAGTCCGGTGCCGAACACCCGTGGAAACCGGACATCAGCCCCGATGACCTGGCCCACACGATGAGCACCATGATCGACCTGTCCTGGAGCGCACAGGCCATCGAAGCAGTCGGGTCGCGCGAAGCCGAGCTCGAGGTCGTGGTTCACGGGGGCAACGCAATGGCGGAGAGCAACGCCCTCGCCGCCAACCTGGAGAGCGGCGCCTCTCAGTTGACCGCGACCCCAGGACCGTCTCGGGGTTACCGGGAGAGCCTTGCCACCTCGGGCCGCATGTCCCATGAGTTGTACCA
The DNA here is from genome assembly GCF_007845645.1 of Leekyejoonella antrihumi. GTDB lineage: Bacteria > Actinomycetota > Actinomycetes > Actinomycetales > Dermatophilaceae > Leekyejoonella > Leekyejoonella antrihumi. Next base: position 28,384 of record NZ_VCQV01000022.1, on the reverse strand, counting down.
GCGGGGCGGTCAGGTCCAATGGCTGGAGGCAACCCTGCGTGCGCGCGATGCCCGGGTCGGCGAGCTCGAGCACACACTGGGCCAGGTCCGCGACTCGACGAGTTTCAAGATCGGGCGCGGTGTCACCTACCCCGGCCGAGCGGCGATGGGCAGTGCCCGCCACGCGGCAATTTCGATGCTGCCGCCCGGGTTCGTCCCGCGGGCACGGCTCGCCGTCCGCCGCCTCCTCAACGCTCAAGCTCGCCGCTAGAGGTTCCATGCGAGAGCGACGACCAGCACCACCCGAGCCCCGCTGATCGGCGTCCTGACACGGCTCGCCCGCACCGACCGGCGCCTCCACCTGCACCTACCTACCGACCAACAGACGGTGGATTCAGGCTGAGGTACCCGAGCCAGTCAAGCCTGGGCCGGACAACGCGGTCTACGGTTTTGATCCGGTGTCAGCTGGCAGTTCTGGACTGCGTCAGATGGGTCGACAACCACCCGAATGCCTCGGGGAGGACCAACTGATAGTCGGTGAAGTTGTGCCCGCCGCCATGAACGACGACCAGTTGCACGACCATCGGCGGACGAGCCAGGCTCGCAAACAGCCGGCTGTCGACGATCCCGTCGCTGCCACCCTCCAGGGTCCCGACTGTCGCGAGTATCGACACGTGCGGAGGTGCGAGGTGCCGCAGCCTCCACTCTGGATCGTTCACATCCCGAACCGACCGGGAGCCACCCCAGAGGCTGCCCGTCGTGACGTCGCTGATCGCATGGTAATAGCCGGATAGTGAGGCAGCTGTCGAGAACTGACGGGGATGCAGCATTGCAAGCTTCGTCGCGCAGTACCCGCCGGTGGAGTGCCCCATCGCGCCCCACGCGGACTCGCTGACTCGAAGGTGCGCCCGGAGGTCCTCGGGTACGTCCTTGGCCAGGTAAGTCAGCACCTGCGGGCCGTGTGGAATGTTGGTGCACTCGGTGTCTCGAGGTAGCACAACGGCGGGGTCAAGCATGACCAGGATCATGGGTCGTGCCGTGCCCGCGCGGATCGCGGTGAGCAGATGCTGGGGGTAGGCCAGTCGGTCGACAAGCTGCAGCACGTCCCCAGGGAACCCCGAGAAGGTCTCTACCACGGGGAACTTGGCACCACGCCAACCGGGCTCAAAGTACTGCGGCGGCAGGTAGACCAAGGCACGAGTCGAAAGGTGGGTCGTGCGGCCCGGCAGGGGCATCGAGAAGACACCACCTCGGGAACTGTACTGAGAGCGGTTGGACCATGTCGAGGCCCTGAGCGGTGAGCCGGAGCCACCCGGCATCGTCGCACCAACCGACCTATCCGGTGCTGGTCCCGAGACGACAGTCAACTGGTGCGGGCCACCGCCGAACAGATCGGACCACGAGCCGTAAAAGTAACCCCAGTCATTGACCGCAGCACCAACGAACGCCACGGCCACCAACTGGGACAACACGATCAGCATCCCACGCCGCACGCTCCAAGCAAGCCGCCCGCCGCGCCGCGGCCGGCCCCCAATCGCGGCGACGGTTAGCAGCACCAGGACGATCCCGAGAAGAACGAGAACCGGCCACCCCGTCAACGACACGCTCGCGATCATAGGTCAGCACCTTGACCGCAACCTTCAGGTAACCTGACGCGGCTGCGCTAGCCGGACGGGTTCGTCCACCCGCGCTATGAGAACGCCGGTGGTAGGTCTCGGACGGCAGCATCGGCGGCCGGGGGCCCGCCGCGCTCCTCGAGGTGGCTGCTGCAAATACCCGGTTCGTCGTATGCGGAACGCTCACTGGTGAGGAGGGGGGTCATACGTCAGTACGGCTCGACCAGTGGATGGCACCCACCGTCACCACCATCTGCTCCAGCACGAGTGTGCGCAGCATGAGATGCCCGACTTCTGTGGGGCCAGACACGTGCAGGTCGTCAGGCAGTTCGACCGAGTAGCGCCTCAACCACAGAAGAATCGGCACGTCCTGCAGTTTTGCTGCCACCTCGGCTCGCGTCCAGTGGCTCCAGAACGCCACCAGATCCGCCCGGGTGGACGGCATTGGTGCATCCCCCATTCTGACGAGTAGCGCTTCAGGGACTCGCTGGTCAATGAGTTCCGCATCCGCGGCTCGCCTGATCTCGGCCTGGTCAGGGGCGGTCCATGCCACACCGCGCCCATCGGACAGGTAGGTCCGAGCCGCATCCGGGTGGGTCCGCGCCGAGACGGTGCCCGCTCGGGTGTCCTGACCCGTACCGGCCTGCCCGATCACCAGATGCTGAACACCGCCGTACTCTGCCAGGAACCGCCGAAGCCTCGCCGAATCGCCGGACCTGACGGGCTCGTCTTCCGTCGACCCGCCGCTCAGATCGACCCGCCGCCATCAACGGTGATGACCTGACCGTTGATATTGGTGTCGTCGAACAGCAAGGACCCGACGATCGGGGTGATGTTGTCGGGCTCGACCAGGCGACCGGTCGGTGTCCGTCTGGTAATTGTCGACAGTTGCTCGGCTCCCAGCACGGACGACATCTCGGAGGCAAAGAATCCAGGGGCAACGCTATTGATCAGGAATCGTCCGTGCATCTCGCGAGCGAGAGCACGCATAGCCGCATCCAATCCGCCCTTGGTGGCGGAGTAGCTGACCAGTCCCGCGTAACCGCGTTGGGCACACACCGATGTCACCATGACGACCCGGCCCTTGCCCGACTTCGCCATTGCGTGCCGCAAGAACGCACGAGTCAGCAACAGTGTGGACGTGAGGTTCGTCTCGATGATCTGGCCGATGCGCTCGGGCGATGTATGCACGTGCAGCGAGTCCTGCCCGACCGCAGCGTTGTTCACCAGTGCATCAAGCGGGCCGAGCTTGGCGCAAGCCTCCTTGATGAAGGCCCCGACCGCCGTGTTGTCGGTCATGTCGACCGAACCGACGAAGACGTCCTCCGGGTGGTCCGCCGCGATCTTTGCGAGTTCCGGGGTGACTGTGCGGGCGAACGCCGCGACTTTGGCACCACCGGCAAGCGCTCTTTCGACCAATGCCAGGCCGAGGCCACGGGATCCACCAGAGACGAGCACACACGATGCAGCAGGAATGGCGGGGGTGTCAGACATCACTCTTCAACGTCTCCTTGATTGGGATTTCGGGCAATAACCGCAGCCGCCTGGGTACGGCGTAATCAGGTAGGCGTTCGGCGCACCAGGCAACCAGGTCTGCATCCGAGACCGCGTCAGGTGCGTCCAACACGACCTGCGCGGTAACGACATTTCCGACGAGTGGGGCCTTGCGGCCACGCACCGTGGCCCAAGCCACCTTCGGGTGCTCCAGCAGCACCGCACGCACCTTGGCTGCGGAAGCCTTCGAACCACCCACGTTGATCTCGTCGGACGCGATGCGGCCCGTGATCAGCACACGTTCGTCGGCAACCTCGACGTGGTCGCCGGTACGGATCGCCCCGCTCATCCCCTCCGCGGCATGCTGCGAGGAGATGATCAGCTCATCGTCCTGCACAGACAGCCGGGGGCGTCCGTTTACTTCGCGATCGAGCCACGCCGTCGGAAATCCGGCCCGACCGTCATGCACCGCAATGGCGGCGCCGGCCTCTGACGATGCGTAGATCCAGGAGACTCTTGCCTTCGGAAACACCTCATGAAGGCGATCCAGGATCGACTGATCGACCGGCTCTCCGCCGAGAGTCACCTGCCGCAGATCGAGTTGCGCAACAGTCTCTGCAGAACGCCATAGTGCCTGCCGCCAAAACGTTGGTGTGCCAGACGCCGCAGTCACTCCCGCGTCGAGCGCCTGCTGCGGCCAGCTGTCCATCTGCCCGGGCTCCACAAACAGCACGTCCTGCCCCGGCAGACTCAGCGACATGGTGACGACCTGCCACCAGGCGTACGCGCCGGTGGCATATGGACACAACCAAGTCCGCGGAGGCTGCTCACCTCTCACGGTGGTCAGGCTCTCCAATGTGTGAGCAACCTGCTTGGGGCGTCCGGTGCTGCCGCTCGTGAGCAACCAGATGCGGCCGACCTCGGGGGCGCGGTCGATGAGGGCCGGTTCGACCTGCTCACCGCGCACCACGGCAAGGCCAGACCTCCGCAACTCCAGGGCCTGGTCATCCCCTATCCGACTCGGCGACGCGATCAGCGTCTCGCGCTCGCCGGTGGCGTGTGCCCAGACGGCTTGAGCGGCCTCGAAGTTGTTGTTCGCCAGAACTGCACCGGCGGGTGGCAGTGCAAGGGTCGTCCGACCATCAAGTTGTGCCCAGGTGCCGTCGAATCCGTGGGCGACGATGCGATTGTCAGAACCAGCGGGGCCTGCATGCGAGCTCACGGATGCCGCTTCCGCGCTCAGGCGGACTGCAGTTGGTCGATGAAGTCCAGCACGTCGGACACCGTTTCGACGGACCGCAATCCGGGTGCGTCGAAGTTGAGCTCGGCGTCCAACTCGTCCTCGACTCGCAGAGCAAGCTCGGAGAAGTCGAGCGAACGGAACCCGATGGCATTCAGCCGGGTGTCGTCATCGGAGGGCAGATCTTTACCCTGGGCGCTGAGGACCTCCCCCATCATGGTGCGGACCCGGTCGCGGCTCAGCGTGCTCATCAAACCTGCCTTAACAATCGACAAACGGACTCTGACTCTGGTTGCCGCACGCGGCCAGGGAATAGCAGCGTCACGTGCGACCTGCTGTAGTCTAAACGCGCCCTTGGAGCATGCCAACAACTGGAGGCGCAGTTGCTTCGTCCTGCCAGAGAAGCCGACAAGGAAGTTGTCCGCCTATGGCGCAACCACCCTCAGGTGCGGGCCGTCTCGCTCACTCGCGATGAGATCACCCCGCAGATGCACGATGCGTGGTGGGACGCGGTCCAGTCGGACGACACTCGCCAGGTCCTCATCTACGTTCGTCACGGGGTGCGCAGCGGCGTCGTGAACTTTTTCGACATCGATCACAAGCGGCGCTCAGCCATGTGGGGCTATTACCTCGACAACGAGGGACTCGAGCTCCGCGGTGAGACCTTGCCTGCGTGGATCGAGATCCAGCGCCAGGCGGTCAAGTATGCCGATGCCGAACTCGCCCTCGACACATTGTCCGGTGAGGTGCTGGACCAGAATGCCGCTGTGCGACGGATGAACCGCCGCAACGGGTTCGAGGAGATCGACACTCAAGAACGCGAGATCGATGGGACGACCGTCATCGTGCACACGATCCGCCGCACTCACCCGTCCGCGACGCGCCAGTCATGACCACGCCACCAGTCAGGAGCCACAACCGATGAGCAAGCCCAGTACGTCGACGACCGACAGGCTGTCAGGTATGCCCGAGATCAGGATCGGTCGGCATACCATCGGCGCGCACTCCGAGCCGTTCATCATCGCCGAGGTCTCCGGCAACCACGACGGAAGCCTCGACACCGCGCTCAAGATCGTGCGCATGGTAGCCGACTCGGGTGCACAGGCCGTCAAGCTCCAGACGTACAAGCCAGAAACGATCACGATCGAGTCCGACGCGCCGGACTTCCGCTTGTCGGAAGGTCATGAGTTGTGGGGCGGACGAACCCTCTGGGACCTCTACCAGGAAGCACACACCCCGTGGGAGTGGCATGAGCCGATCTTTAGCCTGGCGAAGGAGCTTGGCCTTGTGGCATTCTCGAGCCCGTTCGACCCGACCGCGATCGACTTGCTCGAAGACCTCGACACCCCGGCCTACAAGATCGCGAGCTCGGAAATCGTCGACCTTCCGCTGATCCGGTTGGCAGCGAGCAAGGGCAAGCCGATGATCATCTCCACGGGGATGGCGTCGGTCTCCGAGATCGATGCGGCTGTCGAGGCCGCGCGCAGCACCGGAAACGAGCAGATCGTTGTGCTGTCCTGCACTGCTGACTACCCGGCCGATCCGAGCGAGTCGAACCTGCGCGGCATCCCCCTGATGCGGGACACGTTCGGCACACCGATCGGCCTGTCGGACCACACCACTGGGATCGGTGCCGCCCTCGCCGCGGTTGCCCTGGGCGCCTGCGTTGTCGAGAAGCACGTCACGCTGGCCCGTGACGGCGGTGGCGTCGACTCGTCGTTCTCGCTCGAGCCGCAGGAGCTCAACGCGCTCGTTCGGGAGTCCCGGACCGCGTGGCAGGCGCTCGGGCAGCCGCGCATCGGAGCGGTGGCCACCGAGCGCGAGGGTCTACGTTTTCGCCGGTCCTTGTATGTCGTGCAGGATGTCCACGCGGGCGACCTCGTCACCGCAGCGAACGTGCGGTCGATCCGCCCGGCGCTCGGCCTGGCCCCCGACCTGTTCTCGGTCGTCTTGGGACGCACCTTCACCCAGGACGTCTCGCGCGGGACCGCGTTGTCCTGGGACCTGGTCTAGCGGAGTACGAGCAGGGCCGGGGTAGCACCGGATGCCCGGAGCCGACTCTGGTCGGTGTCCCGGCTACTGCCCGTCAAGGACCGCGTCGTCGGCGTCGTCTCGCTTCTCGTCATCGGTCGGGATGTGACTCAGCTGCTCACTGGTGTCGGCTCCGCCCTCCGCCATCGAGGACAGGCCCATGATCGGGGTCTGGCCGCTTACTGCACGCCGCGCATGCTGCCACCCGAAGACCTCTCGCACCTCGTTCGCGCTGAGCATGACGTCCTGGCCCAGCTCGTAACGGGCCAGTTCCTTCGCGTAGTTCATCGGGATGAACGGTTGATGCAGGTCGGGATAGAGCCGCAGTTGCTTCTCCCTGCCACCAAGCGCGGCCCGCTCGGCCTCGAGGATCATCGGGTCACCATAGACACCGATCTCAGCGCCGACGCTGACCGCGTAGAGCAGCGCGCTACCGATCCGGTTGCTAATGACTCGTTTGTGGCGACGCAGCTCGTCCAGTTGCTTGTCCAGAAAGTACACATCCGTGCCCTTCCATAGGTGACCCCGGTAGCCATGGGAGATCACCCGGAAGCCGGCATCCTCGTAGGACCGGCGCACCGACTCGTCCTGGTACTCGTTCCAGTAGAGGCAGATGGTGATAGGGACATCACCCTCGACCTCCTTGATCTGCCTCACATAGGTGTCATGGCTACCGATGATGTTCTGCTGCTCCCATCCGTGGAACGGGTACACCAGAGTCCCCTCCCGCTCCGGCTCGGATGCCTCCCACTCGTCCTGCTTGCTCATCTGCAGCAGGTAGGCCCACGGGGACGCCACGACAATGTAGTCGCGTAGCCCAGCCACCCAACCACGACGAGCCACGGAGTCGGACCACACCAACTTCGGGAAGTTCGGTGCGAAGGAGGTCCCGACGGCAAAGCCGTCGTGCGTGTTCCACCCGTGCTGCAGGTATCCCCAGATGCGCGGGACCTCGGCCAGTTGGGTATACCGCGCCATGATGTGCGCGTGGCCGTAGAAGTGGTTTGCGTGGTGCATAGCGGTCAGCCCTCGACGAAGATGCGGATGAGGTCGATGACTCGATCGATGTCGGAGTCGGCGAGCGAAGGGAACATCGGCAGGGAGATCTCCTGCTCGTAGTAGCTCTCGGCCACTGGGCACATGCCCCGCCGGTAACCGAGGTCGGCAAAGTAGGGCTGCCAGTACACCGGGACGTAATTGACCTGTGCGCCGACGCCGTTCTCTCGCAAGTACTCGAACAGCTGTCGACGACGACCGTCCTGGATGCGCAGCGGGAACAGGTGCCACATCGGGTCCGCTCCCTGCCGGTGCGTCGGCAAGCGCAGCACGTCAAGACCACCGAACCCCGCGTGGTACCGGTCTGCAATAGCCTGACGACGAGCCTTGAAGGACTGCAGTCGCTTCAACTGGTTCGCGCCAAGGGCCGCCAGCACATCGGGTAGCCGATAGTTGAGCCCGAGCTCAGGCATCTCGTAGTACCAGGCGCCCACGTCCTTGCTGCGCATCAGGCGGCTGTCCCGCACCATCCCGATGCCCTTGAATGCGCGGGCCCGGGTCAGCAGTTCCGCATCGTTGGAGGCGACGGCGCCGCCCTCTGCCGTGGTGAGGTTCTTCGTCGGGAAGAACGAGAAGGTGGTGACATCGGCCAGCGCCCCCACCGGCGTGCCGTTCAGCGAACCGCCGATGCTGTGCGCCGCGTCTTCGAGCAGCATCGCGCCCGCATCGTGGGCGACCTTGCAGAGTGCCGGCGCATCGATGGGATGGCCGCCGTAGTCGACACCGGCAACGACCTTGGTCCGGCCGGTGACGGTGGCCGCCACCGCGTCCGGGTCAAGATTGCCAGTGTCCTCACTCACATCGGCGAACCTTACGGTCGCGCCCTGCCAGATGGCGCACGTCGCCGTCGCCAGGAAGGTCAGAGGCGTGGTGACAACCTCGTCCCCGTGACCGATCTTCAACGCGGCGTAGGCGGTGTGCAGCGCGGCCGTACCCGAGCTCACGGCCACCGCGGGATGACTCACGCCCGCACAGCCCGCAATGCCCGCCTCGAACTGGTCCACAGCCGGCCCCGTGGTCAGCCAGTCGCCGCGCAGCACCCGGCTGACGGCGTCGACATCACCCTCGTCGATGGTCTGACGCCCATACGGCAGCACGGACCCGGCGACCGTGCTCCACCTCGCATCATCGGGGTCGAGACTCATCAGACTCCTGACTCCAGGATCTTCCGGATCTCCTCGGCGGAGTACCAGATGTCGTTCTTGTTGGAGGCGTAATGGAATCCGTCGGCCACGGGCTCGGCGTCGTTCAGCGGCTTGTAGCCCCAGGTCGCCAGCTCAGGCTGGATGACGAAGTACTTGCCATCCATGACCTTGACGGCACGCCGGCCCTCCTCGGGGCTGATCATCTCTTCGTGCAGCTTCTCACCGGGTCGCAGACCGATGTCGTGCATCTTGGCACCTGGCGCAACCGCCTGTGCCAGGTCCGTGACCATGTGCGACGGGATGTGCGGCACGACAAGCTCACCGCCCTGCATCATCTCGAAGGTGTCGAGGACCATCTGCACGGCCTGCGGCAGCGTGATCAGAAAGCGAGTGCAGCGAAGATCCGTGATCGGCAAGGACTCGCCGTTCTCCTGCAGTTTGCGGAACTTCGGGATGATCGATCCGCGCGACCCGGTGACGTTGCCGTACCGTACGACCGCGAATCGGGTGTCGTACGCCGCTGCGTAGTGGTTACCCGTGATGAACAGCTTGTCAGCGGTCAGCTTCGTCGCACCGTAGAGATTGATCGGACTCGACGCCTTGTCCGTCGAAAGCGCTACGACCTTCTTGACCCCGGAGTCGATGGCGGCCTCGATCACGTTCTGGCTGCCCAGCACATTGGTCTTGACGAACTCATACGGGTTGTACTCGCCGGTGTCCACCTGCTTCAGCGCCGCGGCGTGGACAACATAGTCCACCTGGTGCATTGCCCGCCGCAGTCGGTCGAGGTCCCGGACGTCACCGATGAACCAGCGCAAGCGGGGGTCGTCCTTGAACATCTGGCGGACCTCCCACTGCTTGAGCTCGTCGCGGGAGTAGATGACCACTCGCTTGGGCTTCACATCACGCAGCAACTTGGTGATGAACGCCTTGCCGAATGACCCAGTACCTCCGGTGACCAGGATGTTCGATCCTTCGAGAATGCTCACGCACAGCTCCCATAAACTGACAGCGTCCGCCAGCGGCGAACTTGGGGAAATAGGTGGCCGTCCGCCCGGGCACTGCCGCGCGGACCGACCGTCGTCGAGGCTAGCATTTCAGACAGGTCGGCCCAAAGGTCGACACGACCGTCATGCCCAACCTGTGGATCGCGAAGGGACGGGACAGTTGCCTCAGTTGCGCCGGGTCGCATTGCGCTGCGACGCCTCGCCGACACTCGGTGTGGGGCATGTGGTGCGCTGCCTGGCACTGGCCGAGGAACTCCAGGCCCGGGGTATCGAGGTGCTGCTGCTCGGCGACCTGGGCGGTGTCGAGTGGGTCGAGCAGCTCTACGCCGAGCGCGGCATCCGCCAGGTCGCGGCGCCCGAACGCGCGCACGAGCTGGCTGACCTGGCGGTTCAGCTGACCGTGGACGCAGTCGTCCTCGATGGATACGGTCTGCCCCCTCAGTGTGGTGTGCAGTTGCGGGCTCGCAAGATCACCGTGCTCGCGATCGTTGACTACCAGTTCGGCGCGGGTCAGAGCGCTGATCTCTACGTCGATCAGAACCTCGGTGCAGAGCCCGCCGCGGGCCAAGATCCCGGTGGATTCTTGGCAGGGTTGGACTATGCCCTCTTCCGCGACTCGGTGCTTCAACACAGGCGTGGCCTGCCCTTGACGACGAGATCACCTCCGCGGGTGCTCGCCGTCTTCGGTGGGACAGACCCGTTCGGCGCATCACCGACCATCGTGCCCCTGCTGCTGGCCACCGGCGCGCCGGTCCACCTGATCGCCGTCGCCGCCCGCGCCGAGCTGGGCGAGGCGCTCCGGTCGCTGCCGACAGAGTCCGGCCAGCAGGTCGAGGTTGTGCCACCCGCCCGGAACCTGCCGGCGATAGCAGTCGGGTGTGATCTCGTCATCAGCGCGGCCGGGTCCTCCATCTGGGAGATGCTGTGCCTCGGGGTGCCATGCGCAGTGGTCTGCGTGGTCGACAACCAGCGTGATGGGTACCGTCGAATCGTCGCGAGCGCGCTCGCGGCGCCGATCGGCCTCCTGGCTGAGCTACGAGAGCAACCCCGTGCCCGACACATCGCTATCGACCGGCTGCGTGTCCTCCTAAGCGATGCACCCCTTCGCGCGCAGCTGGCTCGAAGCGGCCAACTGGCGGTGGACGGGCAGGGTCGAGCTCGAGTCGTCGACGCGTTGGCAGCGCGGCATCGGGCGCTGAACTCCTGAGACCACAACGCACCACACTTGCCTCAGTGCCAGCCCACCACCACTTCCATGTTGCCGTGGTGACGTAACCTGCAGTCGTCCCGTTCAGCCCGATCGGAGGTCGTCTTGCCACGCACCCGCATCGTGATCCAGTCACGTCTCAACTCGTCACGACTACCGGGAAAGGCTTTGATGTCGATCGGGGGGATGCCACTCGTCGAGCTGGTTGCCCGCCGCGCATCCCGGTCCGGTCACGAAGTGGTCGTCGCTACCAGCAACGAGCACTACGACAGCCTGATCGCCAATCATCTTGCCCGAGTGAAGATCCCCGTCGTTCGTGGCCCGCTGGACGATGTGCTCGCTCGGTTTGTACTGGCCACCTCAGATCTGGCGCCGACCGACCGTGTCGTCCGCCTGACCGGTGACAACCCTGTCGCCGACGCGGACCTCGTAGACGAACTGCTGGCCGCAATGGATGCCTCCGGACATGCCTATGGACGAGTCGACATTGACCAGGTCCCCGAAGGACTCGGCGCGGAGGGGTTCTCCGTACAGGCCCTTCGCGACGCGGCGGCCACAACACAGGACGCATATGACCGCGAGCACGTGACTCCGTGGCTGCGGCGCACCTTGGGTGAACTGCTCTTCGTCCCGGCAAAGAACCCGGGCGAGCCGACGCGCTACCGGTGCACCGTCGACACCCTCAGCGACTTCGACCGCGCCTGCCTCTTGTTCGACAGCACCACAGACGCAGTACGAGTGCCCTGGGCGGAACTGATGGACCGTATCGTCCGAGATGCCCGGGTGGACGGTCCGACTGTGCCTTCACGTGGCCAGGGTCACCTGCGCCAGAGTCGGTTGGTCCTGGGAACGGACCAGTTCAGCGGCCAGGCCGCACCAAGCGCGGACCAGGTGCGCGCGATCCTGGCCGCTGCCGTCGAGCGTGGGGTAAGTCATGTGGAAGTGGGGCGAACACAGGAACTGGCCGAACGAAGACTTCACGCAGGTGTCGAGCCCCAGTTGACCCGCCGCCTGAAGGTCATCTCCCGGCTCGCCCCCCTGACGGAGGGTGCTGCGGCCCTACGGGTCGAGACCAGCCTGGAGCGAACCTTTGCCGAGCTTGGCCGACGCGAGGCTGCTGCGGCCCTGCTACCAACCCTCGCCGACGCTTGCCGGGACCGCGGCGCTGGTTGGGCACGTCTACGGGCATACCAGGGCGACGGCATCGTCGGACTGGTCGGCGTGTGCCTGCAGCGAACCGCCGAACTCCCAATGGCGCTCGAACTCGAGGGGCTGGACTACCTCACGCTGCCATTCAATGTGCTGTCCGGGGGACTGGGCGATCACGTCGAAGCCCTCATCGAGCGCGGTATCGTGCTCAGCACCCACAGCACCTTCGCCGGGGGTGCCCTGCTGGATCCGACAGCGGAGGGAGCGAAAACCCTGGAGTCACTGTCCGCGGAGCTTGGCCGCGCGGATGTGGCCGACCTGTGCCTCAGTTACGTCCTCGGCCATGGCGTCGTCACGTCGGTAACGCTCGGGGCCACGAATACCGAGCAGCTGCGACAGGACCTCACGCTCATGGCTGCAGAGCCCTTACCGGCTGACCAGATCGCGCAGGTCGATCACCGGATGGCGGAGGCGGGCCGATGACACCAGCCGACGTCCTCGCACTGATCCGCCAGGATGAAACCGCGCCGCGCGTCACCTTCTACGACGACACGCCGGGCCAAACCCGCGGCGAGCGAATCGAACTGTCTGCCAAAGTGTTTGCCAACTGGATTGCCAAGGCGGCCAACCTACTACAGGACGAGTTCGAGGCCGCGCCGGGCACCACCATCGGTCTTGACCTTCCCCCACAACACTGGCGCACTCTCTACTGGGCAATGGCGGGCTGGGCGGTTGGCGCGACCGTGACGTTGGACGGCGTGACCAATGCCGACATTCTGGTCACCGATGACCCCTCCCGGGCCGGGACCGGTGATCTCATCCTGGTCACGCTTGCGGCGCTGGCACGAATGAGCCCCAACCCGCTGCCGTCCGGTGCGCTGGACGAGGCGGCCGAACTGTCAACCTATGCCGACCACTTCGATGCCTGGGCCAGCCCCGAAGATTCGGATACTGCACTTATCGCCGGCGGGATTCGGACAACCTATCGGGACCTGGTGAGCGTGCCCGCCGCACGAGATCGGCGCAGGAGGTACCTCAACGTCGTCGACGCCGCAGCAGTGCTGCGCGGCGCCCTCGACACGTGGGCCGCAGATGGATCCGTGCTGCTCATCCGCGATCCCGACGCCATGATGCTGGACCGGCGGTTGCAGATTGAGGGAGCGACACCAACGGTTGGCTGAGCCAGCATTCTGTGGCCGTTTTTTGGTCAGTCTCGCTTGAGGATCACCAGTTGGGCCGCCCCGCGGATCAACGGCTGGTCGTACTGACTCAGCAGCGAATAGCCGCGCCGCTCGAACATCTTGACGATGTCCGCCGACCTCACCGGATCCAGCGCGCCCCAGTCCCCTGCGGACGCCGCCTTCGGCTTGCCGTTGCGGGAGTTGAGTGAGACCGCGTACCGCACTCCCTTGTCGCAGACCGCACTGATGTAGTGGTCGACGACCGGCGGCTCCATCTCTTGGAAGGAGAACGAGTTCACAAAGACGTCGAAGTCACCGTGCACGTCGTCGATGCGCCAGTTGGGCAGCACAGCCGATGATGACAGCTCGATGGGTCCGCTGCTCGGCACGTCCTCGTTGAAAACGCGCACCTTCGTCTGGCCGAACAGCTCGGTCAGGTAATAGGACGCTACCGTCAGCAGTGGTGGGATATCCAGATCCACGTAGCGCGCCCGCTGGTCTCGTGACATGACGATCTCGCCCAGGACGCCGTACCCGCCACCGATCTCAAGGAACGAGGTCTGTGGTTTATCGACGTGATTGGACAGGGCCGCGAGGCACAGCAGATAGTTGGCGTACGCTCGGCCGTACTTCAAGGGCCCCGGCTCCAGCACGGAAAATCCCTGCGGACGTTGGCCGATCTCGCTCTCGCCGTAGCCGAACAAGTCCATTGGCCAGCGGTCCTGGTTCCAGGCGAGGCAGGCTGCATCGAAGTCGCGGCGTGCCTCGTACCCGCCGGACAGCGCGGAGAAGATGAAACCGGGATTGGTGCGGGAGTTGATCGTGCGGCTGTGTTCGGTCAACTCCTTGATCATCGCCTCGCTGAATCCGCTGCCGTAGGTCGGATAGAACCAGACTCGTGCGCTCGGCCAGGACTTGAACTTCTCCAACCCGTGGGTACTCATGTCGGCGAGCAGCTGCTCCAGACCAGGTCCCCAGAAGTTCGTCGGCCGATACACCGGATCAGCGCTCTTGATGCCTGCCAGCGAGCGATCTGTCAGGGCGTTCCACGCCTGGCGTGAACCATGTCTCAAAGCGGCCTCCTGAGCTGTTGTCCCGTCAGACTACCGACGGATCATCTCTGAGGCCGGAAGCCACGTCGAAGCACAATGACGCCCTACCTCTTCACGAGCTCAGACCCGAACGGAAGGTTGCGTGAGCAGGACGGCTAGAGTCCCGAGCATGGACAAAGTCGTCTCTTACGCAACCGATGCCGTTGCAGACATTTCCTCCGGGGCGTCGCTGGCCGTTGGCGGCTTCGGCCTCTGCGGTATACCGAGTGTGCTCCTCAAGGCACTCCATGACCAGGGCGCAGATGACCTCACCGTCGTCTCCAACAACTGCGGGGTGGATGACTGGGGTCTCGGGATTCTTCTGAGGGACAGGCGCATCACTCGGATGATCGCCTCCTACGTCGGCGAGAACAAGGAGTTCGCGCGGCAGTTCCTCCAAGGTGAGTTACGAGTCGAGCTCACCCCACAGGGCACGCTCGCGGAGAAGTTGCGTGCTGGGGGTGCCGGCATTCCCGCGTTCTACACCGCCAGCGGAGTGGGCACCCAGGTCGCCGACGGCGGGATGCCGTGGAAGTACTCGCCGGATGGCGGTGTCGAGGTCGCCTCTCCCGCCAAGGAGACCCGCGAGTTCACCCTCGCAGGGCGCGCTCGCACGTTCTGCCTCGAGGAGGCGATTGTCACCGACTTCGCACTGGTTCGTGCTGCCAAGGGCGACCGGCACGGCAACCTGGTCTTCAACAAGAGCTCGCGCAACTTCAACCCGCTGGCGGCGATGGCCGGCACGATCACGGTCGCGGAGGTAGAGGAGCTGGTCGAGCCGGGTGAACTGGACCCCGACCAGGTTCACCTACCCGGCATCTACGTGCACCGTGTGCTGCCGCTGAGCGCCGAGCAGGTCGATGACAAACGGATCGAACGACGCACCACCAGGAAGGCCTGAAGCATGCCACGGACCCGCGATGAAATGGCCGCCCGCGCCGCGCGAGAGCTGCAGGACGGTGACTACGTCAACCTCGGGATCGGTATGCCGACACTCGTGCCCAACTACGTTGCCGACGACGTCGAGCTGGTGCTGCAGTCCGAAAACGGCCTGCTCGGTGTGGGGGCATACCCGATCGCCGGGCACGAGGACCCCGACCTGATCAACGCCGGCAAGGAGACCGTGACGCTTCGCCCGGGGGCGTCGATCTTCGACTCTGCCACCAGCTTCGGGATGATCCGCGGCGGCAAGGTCGACGCCGCGATTCTCGGCGCCATGCAGGTTTCGGCCGACGGCGACATCGCCAACTGGATGATTCCCGGCAAGATGATCAAGGGCATGGGCGGGGCGATGGACCTTGTGCACGGTGCCAAGAAGGTCATCGTGCTGATGGACCACACAGCCAAGGACGGGTCCCCGAAGATCCTCGAAAAATGCACCCTGCCGCTGACCGGCAAGGGCGTGGTGCAGCGCATCATCACCGATCTCGCCGTCATCGACGTCACCGGTCAGGGACTGGTACTGCGCGAGCTCGCACCGGGCGCCACAGAGGATGAGGTCCGCGCCAAGACAGGACCCACATTGCGCACTGCCTGACGTGAAGGCGGCCGGTCCCTAGTTATTCCGGACCTGTTGCTGCTCGCGCGTGGCGTGCCGAGCCAGTCGACGCTCTTCCTTGGCCTGCTCGCGCTTCTGTCGCTCTTCCTCTCGCTCCTCCGGCGTCGGAGGTGTGTAGCGGTCGCCCATAGTGTCGTGCATGTATTGCTCCATGATCAGGTCCATCGGGCCGTCATCGACCAACTGACCTTGCCTGAGAAAGATCCCTCGGGTGCAGAAGCGCATGAGGTCGGCAGCGGAGTGCGAGACGAGAAAGAGAGTGCGCCCCTCCTCCAACAACACCTCCATTCGGTCATAGCACTTCTCCCGGAAGGCCACATCACCCACCGCCAGTACTTCGTCGACCAGAAGGATCGGCTCGTCGAGGCAGGTAATCACACCGAAGCCGAGGCGGGCCTGCATACCGGAAGAGAAGTGCCGAAAGGGCAGGTTGAGGCCGGCGCGGACCTGTGGACCCGCGAAGTCGACGATCTCCTCGAAGCGCTCGTCAATTGCTCGGGTCGACATCCCGTGAAGTCCCGCGGTCAGGTAGATGTTCTCGCGCGCCGACAACTCACCGATGAAGCCTCCAGTGAGTTCGATCAGGGGAGCGACACCCTCCTTGGTCTCGACCGAACCCTCGTCAGGCAACAGGGTGCCTGCGATCATCTTCAGCAGCGTCGACTTGCCGCCGCCATTCGCTCCGACCAGGCCGACCGCCTCGCCACGGCCCACGGTGAAGGAAAGATCCCGTAGCGCCCAAAAGGTGTCCTTGACGTGCGTCGCCTGTCGCCGGTACACAATCTCGCGCAGCGACAGATTGCGCCTACGGCCACGAAGGAACTCGACACCGAGGTTCTTTACCTCGATCACGGGCTCGCCAGGTTTCGTTCTCCATGCAACGGCCATGTCAGATCTCCTTCAGGATGGCCGGCTCGAGCTTGCGGAACACCCACATCCCGAAGAACAACCACGCCAGCGAGACGAGGATCGAGAAGATCCACGCGTGGTAGTCGGGCGTGTAATGACTTGTGATCCCACATCGGTACATGTCGATTATCCCGGTCAGCGGGTTGAGCTGCTGCAGATGCATGGCCCAGGGCAGCTTCGTGCCCAGATAGTTGGCCGAGTAGACGACCGGGGTCAGGTAGAAGCCCATCCGCAGCACGATCCGCACAACGCGAATGAAGTCGTCAACCATCGCGGTGACCGGGGCCATGACCAGGCCCATGCCTATACATAGAATCAGCTGGATCACCAGGGCCGGGATGATATAGACCAGTTCCCAGTTGACGTGCACCTCGCCTCGGAGGAGAAAGTACAGGATGAACGCGCCGTAGATCGGCATCGACATCAGGTGCTCGATCCCCTTAGACAGCACAACCCGCACCACCCACATCTCGCGGGGAATGTTCGTGGAGCGGACCAACAGGCGTTCAGCCGACAGGGCGCGTGCGGTCTCGTTGATGCACATGTTGAACCAGTTCCAGGCAAGCAGACCGGAGACCACGAACAGCACAATATCGATGCCATCGGTACGCGCATTGATCGACGCGTTCCCGTTGGCCTTCACTCCGTAGATCACCCCGAAAACGAAAGCGTAGACCAGTGACATGGCGAGGGGGTCGATGAGCGTCCAGACGTAACCCAACCAACTACGGGCGTACCGCACGCGCAGGTCGCGCCGCACGAGGATCACCAAAACCCTGCGGAATTCGACCATGCGTCGTATACGCATCGCTACTGACATCTCATCCTTGCCGTGCTACCGATCCGGAACGGGGCCGAGACAGGCTATCCTTCCGACGCTGGAAGCCGCCGGAAGATCGTCGGTGAGCCGGATTCTGCTGGTGAGGAAACCCCAGCCCCATGCCATGTGCATCGTGGCCAAAACAGCAGGAACCCGCAGGCTTACCGCCGAGTCCTGACCTGTGGAGATGGCCAGCCCACCCGTGGTGACCGCAGCCCCATATGCGGCAGGAATCACCCATAGGGGCCGCCAGAACAGTCCGCCAACAGACCCGACGACGACACCGGCCAGCGCAGTCGGTGGCGCGAGGTACCTTGCGTTCAACGATCCCTTGTGCTGCCGTGCAACCACCCGTCGCCACTGGCCGTACTGCTTGTACTGGCTGGCCAGTGCGCTGAACGAGCCACGTGGCCGATAGTCCACCCGCAGGTCCGGAGTGAACCAGACCAGCCCGCCCTGCGCTCGGATCCGGTAGTTCATCTCCCAGTCCTGTGCCCTGCTGAACCTCGGGTCGTAGCCGCCGACGCGACGCAGCCACTCGCGCCGGAATACACCGAGATACACCGTCTCCGCCGGGCCGGCCTCGCCACCGAGCTTGAACTTCGCTCCACCGACGCCGATCTTGGACTTCATCGCGACGGCGACGGCACGCTCGAACGGCGTGCTGCCTTGAGCGTCCATGATGCCGCCGACGTTGGCCGCCCCGGTCTCCTCGAGCGTGCGCGCGGCGGTTCGCAGGTATCCGGCCGAGAGGATGCCGTGCCCGTCGACACGGCATACAACGTCGTAGTCGGCAACCGCGAGCGCGGCGTTCAGCCCGTCTGGCGTGCGTCCGGACGGGTTGTCGACCAGGCGTATGCGGTGATCCGCGTCACGCAGCCGCGTTGCCACCGTGCGCGTCCCGTCGGTCGAGGGACCGAGGGCCAGGATCAGCTCCAGCGGCCCGTCCCAGTCCTGGTTCAAGACGGCCTGAACCGCCTCGGCGAGATGACGCTCCTCGTTGAGGATCGGCATCACCACCGAAATACCCTGTAGCGGGGAGGAATCAGCGCTCGACACGAGCGCCAGGCTACATGCGCGGCTGAGCGGATCACTCATCTGGCCGGGTTACTCTGGCGCGATGTCCGATGACGATGACGCCTACACCGTCGACACGCGCCGCGGCGGGGCCCGACGGCCTCGCCGCGAAGCCCGACGCCCCGCCGAGGAACCGCAACAGATTCCGGTCCGCCGTCCAGGGTCGGAACAGCGCGCCGGGCGGCTCCCCCAGCGGCCGCCGCGCGGTTCCGGCGGGCAGCCCCCCGCAGGCGAGAGGCACCCCCAACGGGACGACGCCACCCGGGCGATGCCGGCCGGAAGCCGTGGAGGCACGAGCGCCGCGCCCGGGCGCGGCGCACCACCGCGTAGCGGCCCAGCACGTCAGCGCCCGGTGGGCGGGGGTCCCGGCGGTCCGCGGGCCGGGTATGACGATGGCCGAGGTGGCCGGCGCGAAGCACCGCCGCGCCGCCGACGGAAGCATCCGTGGCGCCGAGGCCTGCTTGCGCTCGTCGTGATCCTGGCTCTGTGGATCGGCGGTCTGCTCTACGCCGGCTACGCGATATGGGGCAAGGTGGCCAAGGTGGATGCCATTCCCACCAGCAACCGTCCTCCGGCGGGCAAGGGCACCAACGTGGTGCTGGTCGGGTCTGACTCACGCGCCGGGCTCACCTCCGCGCAGGCCCACAAGCTGGGCACCGGCGGCAGCAACGTGTCGGCCGGAGCCGCACACACGGACTCGATCATGATCCTGCACATGCCGGCCAGCGGATCCCCGACGCTGGTCAGCGTGCCGCGTGACAGTTGGGTGCCGATCCCCGGGCACGGCAGCGGCAAGATCAACTCGTCCTTCACCTATGGCGGCGGCAAACTGCTGGTCCAGACCATCGAGAATTCCACCGGCCTGCGCATCGACGACTACATGGAGATCGGCTTCGGCGGGTTCGCCGGTGTCGTCAATGCCGTAGGCGGGGTGCGAATGTGCCTCCCTGAGGCGGTCAAGGACTCCTACGCCCACATCAACCTGCCCAAGGGCTGCCAGGTCCTGGACGGGGCCAATGCGCTGGGCTATGTCCGCTCTCGACATGCGTTCGCCACCGGCGACCTGGCCCGAGTGCAGCACCAGCGAGAGTTCCTCGCTGCCCTGATGAAGAAGGTCGCCAGCCCCAGTCGCCTGCTGGTGCCGTGGCGGCTGAAGAGCATCGGCGAGTCCGGCGCCCAGGGCATCGCGGTCAACAAGGGGATGTCGCCCCTTACCGCGCTGAAGATCATGTGGACCATCAAGGGCATCACCAACGGCGGCAACTCCGTGCAGGTGCCGATCGGGAACGCCAACTACTTCGTGGACGGCCAGGACGCGGTGCAATGGGACCGCACCAAGGCGCTCGCAATGTTCGACGCGTTGAAGAACGACAAGTCGGTGAACGTCCAACCCTGAGCCCGCCCCTCCCCCCGTCGAGTGGAGCACATACACCCCGAGTGGAGTACTTCTATTTGGTCCACTCGGCGGAGAGGGATGGCTAGATGCCCTTGAGGACCTGCCGCGCCATCACCATGCGCTGGATCTGGTTGGTGCCCTCGTAGATCTGGGTGATCTTGGCGTCGCGCATCATCCGCTCCACCGGGTGGTCCCGGACATAACCGGCGCCACCGAGCAGCTGCACCGCATCCGTGGTGACCTCCATGGCGACGTCCGAGGCGAAGCACTTGGCCGCCGCACCGAAGAACGGCAGATCGTCGTCGCCCCGCTCGGACTTGGCGGCCGCGACATACACCATCTGCCGCGCCGCCTCGAGCTTCATCGCCATGTCGGCGATCATGAACTGCAGGCCCTGGAACTCGGCGATCGCCTTGCCGAACTGCTTGCGCTCCTTGACGTAGCCGAGCGCGTAGTCCAAGGCACCCTGCGCGATGCCGACGGCCTGCGCGCCGATGGTGACGCGGGTGTGGTCGAGGGTGCGCAGCGCGATCTTCAGACCCTCACCCGGCGCACCGATCATCCGGTCGGCCGGGATGCGCGTGCCCTCGAAGTGCAGCTCCCGGGTGGGTGAGCCCTTGATGCCGAGCTTGCGCTCCTTCTCACCGAAGGAGAAGCCCTCGTCGGACTTCTCGACCACGAAGGCGCTGATGTTGCGACCGCGGTCGCCGTCGGGATCGGTCACCGCCAGCACGGTGTAGTACTGGGAGATGCCGGCGTTGGTGATCCAGGACTTCTGCCCGTTGAGCACATAGAAGTCGCCGTCGGCCTTGGCCCGACAGCGCATCGACGCGGTGTCGGAGCCGGCCTCCCGCTCGGACAGTCCGTAGGAGAACATCGCGTCGCCCTTGGCGACCGGCGGGAGGTACGTGCTCTTGAGCTCGTCGGAGGCGGCGAGGATCACCGGCATCGTGCCCAGCTTGTTGACGGCGGGGATCAGCGAGGAGGACGCGCAGACTCGCGCGACCTCCTCGATGACGATGCAGGTCGCGAGCGCGTCGGCGCCCACCCCGTCATACTCCTCGGCGATGTGCGGAGCGTGGAAGTCCGAGGCGACCAGCGCCTTGAGGGCGGCCTGCGGAAACTCGCTCTTCTCGTCCACCTCCGCCGCATGCGGTGCGATCTTGTCCTCGGCAACGGCACGCACGGCCTCGCGGAGAGCCTCGTGGTCCTCGTTGATCTTGAACAGGTCGAAGTCTTTGTTTCCAGTCACAGGCGTGATCCTACCCGCGAGTCACTTCGTCAAGTGCGGGATCACCTGCTGCTGATACAGGTCGATCGACCTGGTGTCGTATGCGGCGTCGATGAAGTAGCTGATCGCGTAGGCCAGCCCGCCCTTCTCGAGTGCTGCCAAGCGCTCCACGACCTGCTCCACGGTGCCGACCAGGGGCTGCGAGCGCAGGTCGTCCGCCATCTTCCGGGCGCGTTCCGGCTCGAAACCGGCCTTGATCGCGTGCGACTCATACCAGGAGAGCCGGTCCTCGACCTCCTGCTGCGTCTCGCCGATCACCGGGTTGAAGTCGGCGGTCCTGGTGATCTCACCGAAGTCGCGGCCGACGTCCTTGCAGTGCTGCGCCAGCACCTCGCTCTTGTGCGCGAACACCTCAGGCGTGCCGTCGAAGTTGGTGTAGTCGGCATACTCCGCCGCGATCCGCAGGGTCTTCTTCTCCCCGCCGCCGGCAATCCAGATCGGTATGGCGTTGCTCGAGCTGGTCGTCTGCAACGGCTTGGGCGCGCAGATGGCCCCATCGACCTGGTAGTACTTCCCGTCCAGTGTCGCTTCTCCCCGCGTCCACATCTGCCGGAAGATCTCCACTCCCTCCCGCAGTCGCCCGAGCCGCTCCCCCGCCGATGGGAACCCGTATCCGTAGGCGCGCCACTCGTGCTCGTACCATCCGCCGCCGATCCCCATCTCGACACGTCCGCCGGAGATCACATCGATGGTGGCCGCGACCTTCGCCAGGTAGGCCGGGTTGCGGTAGCTCATGCACGTGCACATCTGCCCCAGCCGCACCCGGCCGGTCACTGCGGCGAACGCCGACATCAGACTCCAGGCCTCGTGGGTCGCCTCGTGTGACGGCTCCGGGGTGGTGTGGAAGTGGTCGTAGACCCAGAGCGACTCCCACCCGTCATACGCGTCCACCCGTTTGGCCAGATCGGACATCAGCCGCCAGTGGTCGGCCGGGTCGATGCCGACCAGATCAAAACGCCAGCCTTGCGGAATGAACAAGCCGAATCTCATCATGAACTCCTTGGTCAGTGCCGGGCCAACCGATCAAACCGGCTCAGTCGTGTTGGTCGGCGACGCGAGAGCGCAGCGCGTCACCCTTGGCGTGGGCCGCCTGCTTGAGGTCGGCCTGGAAGTCCACCATCGCCGCGCGCAGCCTGGTGGCCTCGTCGTCGGTGCCGGCGGCCAGCATGCGCACTGCCAGCAGCCCGGCGTTCTTGGCTCCGCCGATCGAGACGGTCGCGACCGGCACGCCGCCGGGCATCTGCACGATCGACAGCAGCGAGTCCATTCCGTCCAGGTACTTCAGCGGCACCGGCACCCCGATCACCGGCAACGGCGTGACCGCGGCCAGCATCCCGGGCAGGTGCGCGGCGCCGCCGGCACCCGCGATGATCACGCGCAGCCCACGCTCGGCCGCATGGGCGCCGTACTCGACCATCTCGTGCGGCATCCGATGGGCCGAGACGACATCGGCCTCGTAGGGCACCCCGAACTGCTCCAGCACGGTGGCCGCCTCGCTCATCACCGGCCAGTCGGAGTCGCTGCCCATGACCAGGCCGACGACAGGTTGTCGTGCGGCTTTCATGTGGGGCCCCCGCAAAGTATCGGAGCGAGCTTGCGAGCGGAGAACTTTGTGGGGTGGCTTTGTGGGGTTCTCATTCTTTGACCGTTCCTTGCAGATAGTCGGCGGCGTGCGCGCCGCGGGCGCGCAGCGCGTCCAGGTCGCCGCCGCATACGGTCACGTGGCCGATCTTGCGGCCCGGGCGCACGCCCTTGCCGTAGAGGTGCACCTTCAGCCCGGGATCCCGCGCCAGGATGTGCCGGTAGGCCGGGTAGAGTTCCAGGTAGTCGCCGCCGAGGACGTTGGTCATGACGGTCCACGGCGCGCGCGCTGTCACCTCACCCAGCGGCAGGTCGAGGACCGCGCGCAGGTGCTGCTCGAACTGGCTGGTCACCGACCCGTCGATGGTCCAGTGGCCGCTGTTGTGCGGGCGCATCGCGAGCTCGTTGACCACGAACGTCGGACGCCCAGAGGCCCTGTCCTGCACCTCGAAGAGCTCCACCGCCATCACCCCGGTCACGTCCAGCTCACCGGCGATGCGCAGCGCGGCCTGGGTGACGGCGCCCTGCAGGTCGCCGTCCAGGTCGGGTGCCGGTGCGATCACCTCGGTGCAGATGCCATCGGTCTGCACCGTGTGCACGACGGGCCAGACGGCGCCCTGGCCCGACGGGCTGCGCGCCACCATGACGGCAAGCTCACGGGTGAAGTCGACCGCCTCCTCGGCCAGCAGCGGCTCCCTGTGCGCGAACCAGTCGGCGGCGTCCCGCGGATCGTGTATGACGCGCACTCCCCTGCCGTCGTAGCCGCCGCGGGGCGTCTTGAGGATGACCGGCAGTCCATGCACGTCGGCGAACGCCTTGAGCTCGGCGACGTCGCTGACCTGCGCCCAGGCGGGGCAGGGTATGCCGAGCTGGGTGAGCCGGCGGCGCATCACCAGTTTGTCCTGTGCATGGACGAGCGCCTTCGGGCTGGGATGCATCTTTACGCCGTCTGCCTCAAGCGCTGCCAGCACATCCAGCGGCACCAGCTCGTGGTCGAAGGTCACGACGTCGCAGCCGCTCGCGAACGCCCGGATCGCCTCGACGTCGTCCTTCTGCCCGACCGGCGCGGACGGCACCACGAGCGCCGCGGCCGCATCCGGCGACTCGCTGAGCACGGACAGGGTCAGGCTCAGGGCGACCGCCGGTGGCTGGCACATCCGGGCGAGCTGCCCACCCCCGATGATGCCGACAACCGGGAAGCCTCCAGGGGCGCGCAGTGCATCCGTCACAGGCCCACCTTAACGAGCACTGCATACTCGCCCGTACCCTCGTGTCGTGATCGACAAGTTGAGACGGACCGTCTCCGTGCTGTGGCGCGAACTCGTCAAGTTCGGCATCATCGGCGTCGTCTCCTTCGTGATCGACCTCGGCGGCTTCAACTGGCTGGTCAGCGGGTCGTTGGAGCACAAGGTCACGACCGCGAAGATCATCAGTGGTGGGGTGGCCACGGTCTTCTCCTGGGTGGGCAATCGCTTCTGGACGTTCCGGCACCGCCACAACAGACCGGTCCATCACGAGGCCGCGCTCTTCTTCGCCGTGAACGGGGTCGCTCTCGCGATGTCGGCAGGCTGGGTGGCCTTCGCGCACTACCTGCTGAACGCCCAGGGCGCCCTGTGGCTCAACATCAACGCGTTCATCGGTATCGCGCTCGGCACCCTCTTCCGGTTCTGGACCTACCGCCGGTTCGTCTTCGTCAACGAGGACCTCACCGAACCCGAGGTCGCAGCGGCCGCGCCCACCCGGGATACGCCCTAGTTGCTCTCGCCCTCCGAGAGGAACAGCGCGAACACCGCCGGCTGCGAACTCCGCAGCTCCAACCGGCCGCCGTTGGCCTGAGCGAGGTCACGCGCCAGCGCGAGCCCCAGCCCGGTGCCGCCCGTCGTCACCCGCCGCTCGAAGATTCGTGGGGCGATCGCCGGATCGACACCCTCGCCGCGGTCACTGACCTCGACGACGACCGAGGGCCCGCTGCGCCGTGCCATCACCTGCACGGTGCCCGTGCCGTGGGCGAGCGCGTTCTCCAGCAGTGTCGACAGGATCTGGGACAGCCCGCTGCGGCTGGCCACCACCATCAGCCCGCGCTCACCGCCGACGCGCACGCTGCGACGCGCATCCTCAAAGGCCGGCTGCCACTCCCGCTGCAGGGCCGCGATCACCGAGTCCAGCGAGATCGTCGGGACCGGCCCTGACGGGGTATGCCGGGAACGCTGAAGCAGCTCGTCGACCACCGTGGTCAGGCGCTCGACCTGGGCGATGCCGACCCGCGCCTCCTCCCGTGCCAGCGCCAGGTCGTCGGTGGTCGAAATCTCGTCCAGCCGCATCAGCAGCGCGGTCAGCGGGGTCCGCAGCTGGTGACTCGCGTCGGAGGAAAACTCCCGTTCGGCAGCGAGCGTGCGCGTCAGCTCGCCGGCACGCCGCTCGAAAACCTGCGAGATTCGGTCGATCTCATCGATTCCCGTCCGCATCGGCTGGAAGAGGACCGGTCCGTCGCCGGCCTGCTCGGCGCGCTGCGTCAGGTCGCTCACCGGCCTGGCCACCTCGTCGACACCGCGGCCCATCACCCACCAGGCGACCCCTCCGCCGATCAGGGCGAGCACCACCACGAGCACCTTGCGCTGCCAGCCGGGCACCACGATGAGCAGCGGCACCACCATGATCAGCAGCGCCGCGACCCCTGCGCGTGCCGCGGCACGGACCAACCGGTCCCGCAAGACGCTCAGGCCCCGTGCTCGGGCTCAAACCTGAAACCGACCCCGCGCACCGTGGTGATGAAGCGCGGCTGCGCCGCGTCGTCCCCGAGCTTGCGTCGCAGCACCGACACGTGCATGTCCAAGGTCTTGGTGGACCCGAGCCAGGCCGTCTCCCAGATCTCCCGCATGAGCTGCTCTCGTGACACGACCTTGCCCTGCTCACGGACCAGGACCCGCAGCAGATCGAACTCCTTGACGGTCAGCTGCAGCTCGTTGTCACCGATGAACGCCCGCCGGGCGTCGGCATCGATCCGGATGAGTGCCCCGCCCTCGTGCTCCTCCTCCTGCAGGTTTCGGCGCAGCAGCGCCCTGGTGCGCGCCAGCAGCTCGGCGAGCCGGAACGGCTTGGTGACGTAGTCGTCGGCGCCGGCGTCGAGCCCAACGACGGTGTCGACCTCTTCCGCCCGGGCCGTGAGGATCAGGACAGGCACGGACGACCCGCCGGCCCGAAGCCGGCGACAGACCTCCAGTCCGTTCATGAGCGGCAGCCCCAGATCGAGAATCAGCAGGTCCGGGTTGTCCTGGGCGCCGTCCAGGGCGCCCTGGCCGTCTGCGCGCACGTCGACGTCGTACCCCTCACGTCGCAGCGCCCTAGCCAGCGGTTCCGAAATGGCCGGATCGTCCTCGGCAAGCAGCACGCGCGTCATGGTGGCGATCGTATCGACCCGCTGCGTATTCCATGCGCTGTATGCACGGGTAGTCGCGGAGAGCGCGGTCACGACCGGCCCTCCGGGGCGTCGGCTTGGCGGGTCAGCACCCATGGCTCCATGTGCCCGATTCCGCGCAACTCGATCGGATCCACCGACGTCGCGACGACCTCCGGCAGTGCCTGAGCCTGCTCGGCCACCCCCGGATCGACCAGCACCGTGCCCGGCTGAGCCACGGTAGTCAGCCTGCTGGCCCGATTGACCGTGTTGCCGTAGATGTCGCCGAGTCGGGCAAGAACCCGGCCGCCCGCCATACCCACCCGCATCTGAGGCATCAGGTCGTCGAGCTCGGCTGCTTGGAGCAGGTCGAAGGCGATGTTGACGGCGCCTTCGACGTTGGGGTGTGAGAAGAGCACCTCGTCCCCGACCATCTTGACCACAGCACCCCCGTGCTGGCTGACCACGTCGGCGGCGAGCGCCTCAAACCGCAGCACGAGCGCGCCCAGTTCACGCTCACTGAGCTGGCGCACCAGGCGGGTGTAGCTCACCAGGTCGGCGAAACCGACCGTCCGCACGACACCGATGTGCGTCTCGGGCTCCGAGTCCGCGACGAGGCGTGAGATCGCGACTCCAAGGTTGCGACGGAACGCATACAGCAGCAGCGGTTCCAGTCGAGCGGCCAGGTCGACAACACGCTCGGCGGAGACATGCGCCAGCTGGCTGTCGACCTCGGCAATGTTTTCGCCGCTGACCATGTCGGTGACCAGTTGCAGCGACCACATCCCCATTCGGTCCGTGGTGCGCCCCAAGGCACGAGCCAGACCCAGAGCCGTAGTCTCGTCGAGCAACCCATCCCGGACGATCTTGTCGACCTGAGACAGGGCCTGCACATCGGCTTCACTGAAGACCACGTCGTCGTCGCGTGCATTGGCAAATCCGAGTGCCCGCCAGAACTTGCTCGCCTCGTCGCCCGACACCTGCGCGGCATCGCCCACGTCGGAGCGCCGCATCGTCCGCGGGTACCCCATCAGCCGGGCCTCCAGGCTGTCGACAAAAGCCGCACGGTCCAGCTGAGACTCGCGCGCCGGGGGCGCCATCGTGCCCGCCGACCTCTCGCGGCCGGCCTGGCCGCCCGTGCTGGTCGGCTCTCGTCGGACATGCACCACGTCGCCGACCGCGTGCGGCACGAGCCCACTCGGGGTCTGCAGCACCAGACGACCCATCCGGTCGATGTCGACGGCCGGCCCGCGAGCCACCTCCCCCTCGGACAGCTGGATGCGCACCTCCTGCCCGAGCGTGACGCAGGCCGACCGGTACCTGTCGTCCCAGGTCGCGGTGTCCCAGCCCTTCTCGACTTCGGCAAGTGCCCCGAGCACCGCCACGACCACGTCCTCGCGACTGACGTGGGCACCGCACAGGTCGAGGGAGGTCGCCGTGTCCACCGGCAGCTCCGCAGCAGTCTGGTGGACGTTGAGGCCGACTCCGACGACGACCACCGGGTGGCTGCCACCGGTCGCGTTGCACAGGATCCCGGCAATCTTGCGCCATTCCCGACCCGGCTGTTCCCGGGCCAGCACATCGTTGGGCCACTTGAGGCCGAGCTCCAGGTCGGTCAGCTGCAGCAAGGCCCTGCGGACGGCGACCCCCACGAGCAGCGGCACCCAGCCCCACCTGCCCGCATCCTGCGGCAGGGGCATCGAAGCGGACATGGCGATGCTGGTGCCCGCTGGCGCAACCCAGCTGCGCTCCAGTCGGCCGCGGCCCGTGGTCTGGTGGTCAGCGACCAGCACCCGCCACGGCCGCGGGTCGATCAACAGCTCCTCGTTGGTGGAACCGACCTCGCTGCGAACGACGGTGTCATGCCAGGTCGTCGTGGACAGCCGTTGCCGCAACAACCCACCATCGAGAAAGTGACTCACACCACTAAGGCTAGAGCCACCGCACCAAGCCACCCCTCATGCCTCCCTCGGTACTTCGCGGGGCCCCGACTACAGTCATGCCTCATGAGCGATGCGGCCCTCCCCACCGATGACCGCCCTGACCTGCATACGACGGCTGGAAGACTGGCCGGTCTGCGGCTTCGCACGGATGAGGCAGTGCATGCCGGATCCGCGCGGGCCGTGGACAAGCAGCACGCCAAGGGCAAGAAGACGGCACGC
>NZ_VCQV01000021.1 GCF_007845645.1 Leekyejoonella antrihumi | reverse complement strand
CCAGATGCTCACGCAATACCGCATAGCGCCGCTCCACCGACTCCACCGCCTGCGCCATCACTGCCATAGCACGAGCGTAGAGCCCTCAAAGCATAAAACCTAGGTTATTCTGACGCGAATCCTTAGTAGACGCTAACGACCAGGAGTCGAACAATCACAGTTTGCGAGGCGTTGAGAAAGTCATCCCGTTTGACAACCTCCAAGGGCCCAGAAGCCGCTGATCGTGCGGATTTACGCACCTGAAGGCAGGACTATCCGGCGTCGGCCGGCGTGAAATATTTCACGCTCAGGCCCGGCCGTCGGCCCCCGCGGCCCGCCAGTGCTGATCGAGCGCTTCAAGCGCGGCGACAACTGGTTCGTGAGGGCCGCCCTCACGCTGCTCGGCATAGAACGCCTCGCCGAGCCGTCGCATGAGGACGCCGGTGTGCTGTCTGTTCTGCACCTCGTCCAGGTGGGTCTGACCCTGCGCGACACCCTGCTGCACGATCTGGGAGGCCTGTGCGGCCGCCTCCTTGGCCTTGTCCGCGAAGTTCATCTCTTCATGATGGCAGGGTGCGGAACGAACCCACGGCCTGCCGAGTCAGTGACCCCGGAATTTGGCAGAACCGCACACACCCGTCGCCGCATACTGGTACGGATAGCAGATGACTGCGCGCACCGCACCCGACCAGCCGTCGTTCGTCACCAGGTCGGAGCGCGAGGTGTGGGAGCGCCTGGTCAACCAGTTGGCCCCGGAAGACGTGGTGCTGGCGAACGTCCGGCTGACGGATGAGTCCAAGGATCACGAGGCAGATCTCGTCGCCCTGCTGCCGGGCCGCGGGGTCGTGGTCATCGAGGTGAAGGGTGGAAGCGTCTTCGTCGGGACCGATCAGCGCTGGTGGCAACGCACCTCGCACGGCGATCGATGCATCCGACCGGTCGACCAGGTGCGGGAGTCCCGCTACGCATTGCGGCACTATGTCGAGCAGGATCCTCGGTGGCGCCAGCGGGCGCACGGACGGGTCCGCTGGGCGCACACAGTGGTCGTGCCCTACACCTTGCTCGCCGAGGACTTCGCCACCCCGGACTGCCCGCGGTGGATGGTCCAGGGGCGGGAGGACCAGGAGCACCTGGGTGAGCGCGTCGGCGCGGTACCTCTTCGCCAGGAGCACGGCTGCCGGGTGCCGACGGAGGATGATGTCAGCCTGATCCTGGAGATCTTGCAGGGCAGGTCTCTCCCGGCATACGACATCACGGCGGAAGCGATGGAGCGCCAGGCCGATTCGGGCCGGCTGACGCTGGAGCAGACGGCCCTGCTGCAGGTCACGCGACTGCTGCACCGGGTGGAGGTGCGTGGAGGCGCGGGTAGCGGCAAGACCGTGCTCGCGATGACACAGGCCAAACAGCTTGCTCGAGGTCGTGCCGGTCGCAAGCCGCAGCGCGTTGCCCTGGTCTGCTACTCGATCGGTCTGGCCGAGCACTTCAAGCGGGAGGTCGACTCGTGGCACCGCAAGGACCGGCCGGCGTTTGTCGGCACGTTCCACGACCTGGGAAGGCTGTGGGGGGTCGGCGACGGAGACCGCTCCGACAGCGACTTCTGGGAGCGACGCCTGCCGATCGAGATGGCCGAGCTTGCAGGCAATCTGGAGGTCAGGGACCGCTTCGATGCGTTCGTCGTCGACGAGGCGCAGGACTTCGCCGACTCCTGGTGGGCGCCGATCATTGCCGGCCTGCGGGACGAGGAGGAGGGCGGGCTGTATCTCTACACGGACGAGAATCAGCGGATCTTCGCACGATTCGGCCAACCCCCTGTGCCCCTGATCCCGCTCGTGCTCGACCACAACCTGCGCAACACCCAGCAGATCGCGGACGCGTTCGGCCCACTCGCACCCATGCGTATGCGGTTGCGCGGCGGCGACGGGCCGAAGGTCACCGTGGTGCCGACGACGGCCCACCAGGCGATCAGTGTCGCTGATGACCAGGTCGACCGGCTGATCGACGAGGGGTGGCAGCCGCGCGACATTGCGCTGCTGACGACGCGTGCGCGCCACCCGGTGCAGATCGAGCGCACCGAGGCGCTGGGCCAGAACGGCTACTGGAAGTCGTTCTGGGAGGAGGACGATGCGTTCTATGGGCATGTGCTCGGCTGCAAGGGCCTGGAGCGGCGAACGGTGGTGCTTTGCGTGAATGAGTCGAAGGCCCAGGACCGTTCGAGGGAGCGCCTCTATGTCGGGATGTCGCGGGCAACGGACCAGCTCGTCGTGGTCGGCGACCCTGAGGTGATCCGCGCGATGGGTGGCGAGGAAGTGGCACGGCGCCTCGGCATCTGACCCGTCTCAGTCGCGGGCAAGCAGTCCTGCG
Source organism: Leekyejoonella antrihumi (assembly GCF_007845645.1). Taxonomy (GTDB): domain Bacteria; phylum Actinomycetota; class Actinomycetes; order Actinomycetales; family Dermatophilaceae; genus Leekyejoonella; species Leekyejoonella antrihumi. The sequence continues at coordinate 93,728 of NZ_VCQV01000021.1, read as the reverse complement.
GCATCCGTTGCCAGCCGGGAGAATGCGTCGGCGGAGATACCGTCGCTCGATGACGCCATCACCACCAGCAGCTGACCGCCTTGCCGGGTTTCCGCATACCAGCTGCCGGTCTGCACGCCGGCGACGGTGCCGCCCTTGAACGCGACCTGGGTCCACGACGCCGGTGACATGATGCCGTTCTCAGGCGTATCCAGGATCTCGCGCAGCGGTCGCAGGGCCGCCTTCGCGCTGCGGTTGTGCAGCAGTACGAGCACCTTGGCAATGTCGGAGGCGCTTGCGAAGTAGCCCAGCCCGTGCTGCCACTGCGGGGCTGCGATGCTCAGATCGGCGTCGACCGCGCCCGAGCGATCCGCTCCCTGCAGGAGACTCATGCGTGCTTGCGGTGATGCCGTGGGGTAGGCCTTGCGTGCCCGCACCGCACGTGGGTCTGCCGACCACTCCAGCCAGAGGTCCTGTTTGATGGTCGGCAACGGCGCGAGTCGGTTTGAGTGCGAGTTGCCCGCTGTGGCAATAGCTCTCGCGATCGCCTTCTGACCGAGGACGCGAATCAGCAGATCCGTCGCCGTGTTGTCGGATATGTGCATCATCAGGGTCGCCGCTTGTTGCAGGGTGACCTTCGCACCCGCCGGACGCCCTGCGAGGCTGCCGCTTCCAGCTGCCTTGTCGCCCTGTTCCAGGGTCAGGCTCGACTTCCACGTGAGGCGGCCGTCCTGCACCGCATCGGCCACGGCATACAACACGTAGAGCTTGACCATCGAGGCGAGCGGTCGCGGATTCTCAGGGCCCGACCGATGGATGACCTGGATCTGATGACCCGACACGTTGGCGGCGTAGATCGCGACGTGCGGCGCGAGCGACGTGGCCTCGGCGTCGATCTGCTTCCACTGAGCGCTGGGCCTGCCCGACGCGGTCGTCTCCACTACCGGTGGCTGCTTGGAGGAGGGGGCCGAAGGCCGAGTGTGGGCGGTCCTTGTCGTCCGATGAGTAGTTGCGGTCGCGCCGGTAGAGCAACCGCAGACGCCGAGGATCAGCGCGCCGGCGATCAGTGCGCGACATCGGACCGACATGACTCCATGCCTACGGCATGACGGGGGCCGTAGGCAAGCCGGCTGCGCGGTGTAGAGGTGAGGGGTTGTCGGTGGTGGGTGGTTGACTATGGGTTATGGAGACATCGACAGCATCTCAACAGCCGGATCTGGTTGATGATGCTGGAGGTTCGGTGTCTTCTGACTCGTGGGAGCCGGTGGTGCCGTTCGATCGGGCGGCGCAGGCTGCCCGGGAGGAGTTGTCGGTGGTGATCGGTCGGGTCAATGCGGCGCAGGCGGACTTGTTGGCATTGACCGACCGGGTGATCGATCAGCAGTTGTGGGCGGTCGCGGGGATCCGCTCGATCGAGCACTGGTTGGCGTGCTTCGCGGGGGTCTCGCCCTCGCGGGCGGGCGACCTGGTCAGCGTCTCGACGCGCACGCCGGAGCTCCCGAGGATGCGCGCGAGTGTGGACACCGGCGCGTTGACGCTGGATCAGGCCGCGGTCGTGGCGCGGCACACTCCTGCCACCCATGACGGCGAGGTGGCCGAGTTCGCGCCGAACGCGAGCGTGACCCAGCTCCGTCGGGCGTTGTGCAAGTACTCCTTTCCCGAACCCGCCCCAGAACCCGAGCCGGCGTCGGCGTCGGAGTCGGCGGCAGATCCCGGCTCGTCGCCCGGACCGGAGCCTGACCCGAAATCGGAGTCGGGTGTTGACGAGGCCGACGGCGAGCAGGGTGCGGGGTCCCGGGCCGGTGGGTCGGCGTTCGGGCCGGCGGGTTCGGACTCGTGGGATCCCGCGGTGCGGCCGGCCCGGGTGCGGATGGGGTACCGGGAGGGCCGGTTCCACCTGGAGTACTCGGCCCCGGCGCAGGTCGGGGCGCTGGTCGAGCAGGCGCTGATCGAGGCGAAGGACGCCCTGTTTCAGGCGGGGCATCCCGCGGCCACTCTCGGCGCCGCGGTGGAGGAGGTGGTCACCCGGTCTCTGCTGCAGGCGGGGCAGGTCACGCCGTCGCGGGAGTCCAGGTACCGGGTCTACCTGCATCTGGGCACCGAGGGGACCGGGTGGTTGCATCAGCGTGGGGCGCTGCCCGACGTGGTGGTGGACCGGTTGACCTGTGACGGGGTCTTGCAACCGGTGTGGGAGACCGGTGGGTCACCGGTGAATGTGGGCCGGGCGCAGCACATCGTGCCCGAGCGGACCCGCCGGCTCGTGCAGGACCGTGATCGGGGCTGTAGGTATCCGGGGTGCGTGTCGATCTATCACCTGGAGGTCCATCACCTTCAGCATTGGCGCGACGGTGGTTTGACGGACATCGATAATCTGGCCTGCCTGTGCGGCCACCACCACGACGCGTACCACCGTGGGCAGTTCCGCATCACCGGCAATCCCGAGCACCCGAACGGGCCGAGCGGGTTAGAGTTCACTACCGAGACCGGCGGCCCGATCGGACCCGTCACCACCGACAGGTCGAGCGACACCGGCACGAGCACCGGCGGCTCGGATACGGGCACGCCACCGAGCCCGACAACTCCGAGCCCGACGACTCCGAGCCCGACGAGACCGCGGCGGTATATCGGCCCGACCGGCCAGGCGTTGCACCCGTACTGGGTCGATTTCGGCCCCGGCACCCCACCAGCACCGCCCACAGGGGGCCCGGGCCACGCACCCACCGCACGCGACCTGGCCAGCGACGCCGTCCGCACGCACCGCGACACCGCGCCGGCCGCGCCCGAACCGCCACCACCCGACGCGATACCGCCCGACGCGCCGCCCGCCGAGGCGATGCCAGGCGACGCCTCACCGAGGGCACCGATCGGTCCCGACCGACCTCCTGGAGTCTCCCCCGACGCGTGGATGTACGCCCAGGCCGACGGCTGCACCTACTGGGCCACCCCCGACGCCTACCAACGCGCCGGCGAAGACCCCGAACTGACCGGACCCGCAGCCACCGCCTACCTCCTTCGCATGATGGCAGAGTGAACCCATGCAGCGAGTCAACGAGCGGCTGGTCCTCAGCCCAACGGACCTGACGAAGCATGTCGCCTGCCCGCACATCACCACCCTCGACCTCGCGGCGTTGGAGGGCGGTCCCAGCGGGCCAAAGCCGCGCGCGACGGATGATGCGCTGCGCATGGTGTTCGCCAAGGGCCTCACCCACGAGCGCGACTATCTCGCGATGTTGCGGGAGCAGGGCCGCACCGTCGTGGAGATCACCGAGCGTGGCAGGGAGGCCGCTGAAGCGCAGACACTCGAGGCGATGCGGGCGGGCGCGGACGTCATCTACCAGGCAACGTTCTACGACGGTGACTGGATCGGTCACGCGGACTTCCTGCTGCGCAAGGACGGGCCCAGCAAACTGGGGGACTGGTGCTATGACATCGCCGACACGAAGCTGGCTCGGCGCCTGAAGGTGCCGGCGCTGCTGCAGATGGCGATGTACGCGCGCCGCCTGACTCAGCTGCAGGGCGTCGCCCCGCGGCAGCTCGTGATCGTCACCGGCGACAAGCAGCAGCATGCCTGGCGCCTCGTCGACGTGGCCTCCTACGCGCGGCGGGTGCGAACGCAGCTCGAGCAGTCCATCAAGGATCAGGCGCCCACCGAGCCCGAGCCGGTCGCCTACTGTGCGCAGTGTCGTTGGCAGCAGGTCTGCACCGACCAGTGGCTGGCGCAGGATGACCTGGTGCAGGTGGCCGGTCTGCGGAACGACCAGCGGGCTGCACTGCGCGCCACGGGGATTGCGAGCATGGCCGCGCTGGCGGAGGCCGTGCCCGGCACCCTCGGCGGTGCGCTGTCGTCGGCGACACAGGACCGGCTGATCCAGCAGGCTCGGCTGCAGGTCGCCGAGCGAACAAGTGGCGCCGCGGCCTACGAGCTGCTGCCGGCAGCACCGGGCAAGGGCCTACTGATGCTTCCTGCGCCGAACGACGGCGACGTCTATCTGGACTTCGAGGGCGACCCCTGGGCGAACGACGGTGCGGGTCGGGAGTACCTCGCCGGACTCTGGGACCGACAGGGAGACTTCACGTCATGGTGGGCCCATGACTTCGACGCGGAGGGCCGGCTTGTCGCGGACCTGCTCGACGACCTGCTGCGTCGTTGGCGGGCAGATCCTGGAATGCACGTCTATCACTACGCGCCCTACGAGGTGTCCGCACTGAAGCGGATGACGGGACGGCACGCGACGCGCGAGACCGAGCTTGACCAGCTCCTGCGCGCAGAGGTGTTCGTTGATCTGTATGCGGTGGTGCGCCAGGGAATTCGCGTCAGCAAGCCGTCCTACTCGATCAAGAAGCTCGAGGACTTCTACTGGCAGCGGGTCCGATCCGGAGGCGATGGGGACGTCGCCGATGCGTTGACCTCGGTCGTCGAATACGAGCGGTGGCTGGTAGAGCAGAACCAGTCGATCCTCGACGATATCGAGTCGTACAACCGCGACGATGTGCGCTCGACGCATGACTTGCACAAGTGGCTCGAGGAGCGTCGTGAGGAGCTCGGAGCACGCGGTGTCGAGCTGACCAGGCCTTTGCCGCCGGAGCCGCACGAGGTCAAGGCGGACGAGCTGGCGGAGGCGGAGCTCGCCGGGCGGCTGGCAGAGGCCGGAAGCGAGTTGCTCGCGGGATGTGTCGGTTGGCATCGGCGAGAGGCCCGCCCTGGGTGGTGGGCGTTCTTCCGCTACGGCCAGATGAGCGACCAGGAGATCGTCGACGATGGTGTTGCGGTTGGCCAGATTGGTGTCCCCACGCTGGTCGGCCCGGAGCTCAGCCGCACCGGCAAGGCCACCTCCAACAGGTGGCGATACACCTTCCCGCCGCAGGAGGGGCGGCCCACCGAGACGGTTCACGACGTGGACACCAACGCCGCGGTCGGCAAAGTGCTGGGCTGCGACCTGGGTGAGGGCTGGATCGACCTGAAGCTCGGCAAGAGTCGGACACCGTTGCCGACGAGGGGATTTGGCCCATCCGGACCGATTGCCGACCAGGTGCTGCGCGCGTCCATCGCACGCTGTGCCGAGCTCGTTCTCCGCGGCGAGCAACCCATGGGTGCGCGGCTGTTGAACCGGTCGGTGCCTCCTGTCGAGAAGCTGCGGCCGCGGCCGGGCGAGCAGCCGAAGGATGTCGTGGTGCGAGTGGGTTCCGATCTCGACGGACGGGTCCTGGCCGTGCAGGGCCCGCCGGGCACGGGCAAGACCTACGCGGGCGCGCACCTGATCCGACAGTTGCTGGACCAGGGCAAGAAGGTCGGCGTGACTGCCCTGTCCCACGCGGTGATCCGGCACCTGCTGGACGAGGTCGGTAGGCCGGCGTGGCACAAGACCGGTCAGGGTCAAGAGCCGCAGCAGCAGGGTGCCGTGCGGTCGGTCTCGGACAACGCGGAGGTCGCTACGGGCCTCGCCGGCGGATCAGTGCACCTGGTCGGTGGCACCGCCTGGCTGTGGGCGCGTGAGGAACTGGCCGAGTCGGTGGATGTGCTGGTCATCGACGAGGCCGGCCAGTTCTCGCTGGCGAATGCCCTCGCGGTCGCTCAGGCGGGACGTTCCGTTGTGCTTCTTGGGGATCCGCAACAGTTGACCCAGCCCACCCAGGCGACGCATCCCTACGGGTCGGGGGTCTCAGTGCTCGATCACCTGCTGGGAGAGCATGACACCATCCCAGCCGACCGCGGGGTCTTCCTCGACCGCACCTATCGCATGCACCCCGAGATCTGTGCGTTCGTCTCCGAGCTGATGTATGACGGCCGGCTCGAGTCGGCCGCGGACCGCGAGCGTCAGCGCATCGACACGCCGGCCGGTGGTTTGTCGGGAGCGGGCCTGCGATGGGTGCCGGTGAGTCACGCCGGCCACGGCGAGACGAGCCCGGCGGAAGCAGCCGTGGTCTCGGCACTGGTAGGCGGCGCACTGAACGGCAGCTGGACCGATGAGGACGAAGCAAACCGGGCCATGACGCCGAGCGACATTCTGGTCGTCGCGCCCTACAACGCGCACGTCGCAGCGTTGTCGGCGAGCCTCCCGGACGGCATCCGGGTCGGCACGGTCGACCGGTTCCAGGGGCAGCAGGCACCGCTCGTCATTTATTCGATGGGGTCGTCCAGCGCAGCCGACGCACCGCGCGGGGTCGACTTCCTTTATGATCTGCACCGACTGAACGTGGCGATCTCCCGGGCGAAGGCCCTGACGGTGGTCGTCGGGTCGCCGGCGCTGCTGGACGCCGAGGTGCACACCCCCGCGCAGCTGCGGGCGGTCAACGCCCTGTGCCGCTATGCCGAGCTGGCCGAGACCATCTCGGTCGAGGGCGGCTGATGCAAGGGCGGCTGACGCAAGGTCTGCCAGTTGCTCAGTCGCGGACCTGCAGCAGCACCTTGCCGGTGGCTCGCCGTTCGTCCAGCTCGGTGAGAGCGTTGGCGGCCTGCTCCAACGGATAGGCCGTGCCGAGCGGTGGCGCGATGCCGCCCTTGGCCCACAGATCCATCAGCTGCGTCCACTGCTGCTGGATCAGCTGCGGGCGGGACATCCAGTACGAACCCCATCCGACACCGACGACGTCGATGTTGTTCAGCAGCAGGCGATTGACCTTCACCTCGGGGATGCTGCCACCGGTGAATCCGACCACCAACAGCCTGCCGTCGGTGCGCAGGGACCGTAGTGAGTCGGTGAAGCGGTCGCCGCCGACCGGGTCGAGCACGATGTCGACGCCCGAGCCGTCGGTGAGTGACTTGGCCGCATCCTTGAATCCGTCAACCAGGATGACATCGTCGGCACCGGCATGGGTCGCCGTGGCCTTCTTCCCCTGCGTCGAGACAACGGCAATCACGCGGGCCCCGGCGGCCTTGGCGATCTGGATGCCCGCCGTGCCGACACCACCGGATGCCCCATGCACCAGGACCGTCTCACCGTCGGCGAGCCGGCCTCGATGCAGCAGCGCGAAGAGGCAGGTCAGGTAGTTCATCGGCAGGGCCGCGGCCGTGTCGAGGTCCATCCCGTCGGGAAGGGGGAAGACCAGCAGCTCGGGGGCAGCCACCAGCTCGGCATACCCGCCCAGCACGCTGAATGCCGCCACGCGCTGCCCGACGGTCAGGGACGAGCCGTCCGGCACTTCACGCACGATGCCGGAGACCTCCGCACCCGGTGCGAACGGCAGTTCCGGCTTCATCTGGTACTCGCCACGGGTCTGCAGGACGTCAGGAAACGCGACCCCGGCTCGATGCACCTCGATCAGCACCTGGTCCGCCGCACGGTGGGGCTCCGGGACGTCCGTGACGGCGACGGCGGATGGGCCGTCGAGGCTGCTGACCTGGGCAGAACGCATGGATGACTCCTTGTGGGTCGGGACTCAGCGGTAGGTGATCATGTCGGGGTCGTGCTCGAGATGAGAGTGGTTGTTGAACGAGACCAGCGTCGGAGCCTGTTCGCCCGCGATGACCTTCGTGGTCGAGGTGTTGACGGTCACCATGTTGAGGCGCGACCAGGCCTGCGCCGAGTCGGTGATCAGCCGTGAGGCGATCAGGCCGATGCAGCCGGCGGAGGTGACAACGAGGGTTGTGCCCTCGCCCTCGACCGCTCTGCGCAGGGCCGCGTCGATGCGGTTGCCGAAGGCAACGAAGGTCTCGCTGTAGTCGTCGTCATGGTCTCCGGAGCTCCACCGGGAGGTCGCTTCGAGGAACATCTTCTGGAAGGCGCGGTGCGGTTTCAGCGTGCGCACCAGGTCGGCCTTCATGACCGTCGGCCGGCGATAGGCCGGGCGGTGCGCGGCGATGACCTGCTGATGGTCGAACTCGGCCCATCCGACGTCGATGGTCGCGGCCATGGACCAGCCGGCGGAGTCGACGAGTGCTTCCACGGTCTGCTGGTGGCGGTTCATCCCGCCGTGCATGACCCGATCGGGCTGTATGCCGTGTGCGGCCAGTGCGCCGCCGAGCAGCCGGCCCTGCGCACGACCTCGATCCGAGAGCTCGTCGTAGTTCCGGGCGCCGAAGGATGCCTGGCCGTGACGCACCAGTAGCAGCACGCTCATGGACCGCCCTTCCTGCAGGTTCGCGCACCCAAACTAGCCTGAACCCGCGCGGGGCGGCTAGCGGGGCCGGGCAGCGGCAGCTGACCGGGTGGGTGACCCGAATGCCGGACACGTTGTGCGGCCTGAATCGGCCCCTGGGATGATGGCGGAGTGAAGGCTCTGCTGCTCGAAAGCGTCCACCCACTCGCCGAGTCCCTGCTCAAGGAGTCCGGGATCGAGGTCGCGACCCGTCCCGGCGCCCTGGATGAGGACGAGTTGATCCAGGCGTTGCAGGGGGTGAATATTGTCGGACTGCGCTCCAAGACGGAGATCACCCCGCGCGTCCTCGCGGAGGCGAAGGATCTGCAGGCCATCGGCGCGTTCTGCATCGGCACCAACCAGATCGCCCTGAAGGAGGCCGCCGCCAGGGGCATCGTCGTCTTCAACGCGCCGTTCTCCAACACCCGCAGTGTCGTCGAGCTGGCAATCGCCGAGATCATCGTCATGGCCCGCCGGCTGAGTGAAAAGAACACGGCACTGCACGACGGCGTCTGGGACAAGAACTCCAAGGGCAGTCACGAGATCCGGGGCCGCCGGCTCGGCATCGTGGGGTACGGCAATATCGGCAGCCAGCTGTCCGTCGTGGCCGAGATGATGGGCCTGCAGGTCTACTTCTACGACACCGATGACAAGCTGGCCATGGGCAACGCTCGGCGCTGCAACTCGCTGGACGAGCTGCTCGAGGTGGCCGAGGTCGTCACCCTGCACGTGGACGGGCGTCCCGGCAACGGCGGATTCTTCGGCGCCAAGCAGTTCGCCAGGATGCAGCCGCGCTCACTGTTCCTCAACCTGTCGCGTGGCTTCGTCGTCGACTACGAGTCGCTGGCGGAGAACCTGCGCTCCGGACACATTGCCGGCGCCTCGGTCGACGTGTTCCCGCAGGAGCCCAAGAAGCGCGGTGAGCCGTTCACCTCGCCGCTGCAGGGCATCTCCAACGTCGTGCTGACACCACACATCGGCGGATCGACCGAGGAGGCCCAGGAGGACATCGGCCGGTTCGTCGCAACCAAGCTGCGCGACTTCGTCGAGCGGGGGACGACCACGCTGAGCGTCAACCTGCCCTCCCTGACGCTGGAGTCGCGTCCCGGCGGCCGGCGCATCATGCACCTGCACGTCAACACGCCCGGTGTGCTCGCCAAGGTCAACAGCATTCTCGCGACGCACGACGTCAACATCGAGGGCCAGCTGCTCAACACGGCCGGGGAGAACGGCTACGTCGTCACCGACGTGTCCAACCTTCCGCAGGCTGCGGTCGACGAACTGGAGGCGATGCCCGAGACCGTCCGCCTGCGAATCATCCACTGAATGGCCCGCCCGAGCGGGGCGTACGGTCGACAGCATGCCTACCTACGTGACAGCGAATCCGACAACCGGTCAGACCGAGCGCGAGTTCGCCGAGCTTGACGATCGCGCCGTCGCCGAGGTCGCGCGGCGTTCCGACGCGGCATACGCCGGCTGGCGTCAGACCCCGGTCGCCGAGCGCGCCGTGATCCTGACCCGGGTCGCCGACGCGTATGAGGCCCGCAAGGACGAGCTCGGGGCCCTGATCGCCGTCGAGATGGGCAAGCCGGTGCGGCAGGCCGCCGGCGAGGCACAGCTCGCCGCCGCCATCTACCGCTGGTATGCCGAGCACGGGCCCGAGCTGCTCAAGCCGGAGACCCTTGACCCGCAGGGTGCGCAGGAGTCACTGGTCGAGATCGAGCCGATCGGTTCGTTGATCGGCGTCATGCCGTGGAACTACCCGTACTACCAGGTCGCCCGATTCGCCGCCCCGAACCTGATGGTCGGCAACACCATCATCCTCAAGCACGCACCGATCTGCGCCGCGTCCTCACAGCTCATGGCCGAGATCTTCCACACCGCCGGCGTGCCCGAGGACGCCTATATCAACGTCTTCGCGAGCAACGATCAGGTCGCCGAACTGATCGCCGACCCTCGCGTGCGTGGCATCTCGTTGACCGGCAGTGAGCGGGCGGGGGCATCGGTCGCGGAGACCGCCGGCCGGAACCTGAAGAAAGCAGTGCTGGAGCTGGGTGGCTCCGACGCGTTCATCGTTCTCGAAGACACCGACACGGACTCGATGGCCAAGGTCGCGGCCAAGGCGCGGCTGTCCAACACGGGCCAGGCATGCAACTCGCCGAAGCGGATGATCGTGCCGAACGAGCAGTTGGACGCGTTCGTCGCCACCATCACCAAGGCGTTTGAGTCGGCCCGGGTCGGGGACCCTGCCGACGCCGGCACCCAGGTGGGTCCGCTGTCCTCGATCAGCGCTCGGGACACCGTCGTGAAGCAGGTCGAGCGGGCGGTCGAGCAGGGCGCCACGCTGCACACCGGAGGCGACGCGCTGGAGGGCCAGGGCGCGTTCATGCGCCCCGCCGTCCTGACCGGGGTGACCAAGGAAATGGACGCCTATGCGGAGGAGATCTTCGGCCCGGTCGCCGTGGTCTACGGCGTGGACTCGCCGGACGAGGCCGTGACGCTGGCCAACGATGTCCAGTTCGGCCTCAGCGGGTCGGTGTGGAGCAGTGACATCGATCGGGCGCAGCAGATTGCCGACCGGCTCGAGGTCGGCATGGCCTACATCAACGAGCACGGCACCACCCTTCCCGGGCTGCCCTTCGGCGGCGTGAAGCGCTCCGGGTTCGGGCGTGAGCTGGGGCGCTGGGGGATGGGAGAGTTCGTCAATACCCGGCTGCGTCGCACCGCCAAGACCAAGCGGTAGGTCTCCGGCACCCGTATCGGGCGGCTCTACGCCGTGAGCCGCCCGAAACGGGTGGCGATCTCCTGCGCGATGGGTTGGGAGGTCGCCAGAGTCAGCCGCAGGAATCCCTCGAGGCCGCACTCGGCCCCATCGGTCCCCAGCACGCCGACCCGGTCAGCAACGGTCTGCGGGTCGACGTCGAGCGGGCGCAGGTCGAGCCAGTGGATGTAGGTCGCCTGCGGAATGGCATAACGGATCTGCGGGGCGACGTCGGCCAGGGTGCGCGCGAAGAGCCGTCGCCCGCCGTCGAGGTAGGTCACCAGCTGGTCGAGGTGCCGAACACCGTCGTCCGAATAGGCGGCCACCGCTGCGACCGCTCCGAGAGGTGAGGTGCCGTGTCGCACCGCGAGCGGGGTGCGGCCCCACCTGCGCAGGTGCTCCGGGTTGGTCATGATCAGCTGCGCGCAGGCCAGGCCGGGCAGGTTCCAGCCCTTGGACGCCGACACGGCGGTCACGGTATGCCGCGCGGTGTCGTCGCTCAGCGATGCATACGGCAGGTGCGTGGCGCCCGGATAGGCCAGCGGAGAATGGATCTCATCGGCAAAGACCATGGATCCGGTCCGGTCGACGACCTCGGCGATCCGAAGCAGCTCATCCCGGGTGGCGACCTGGCCGGTCGGGTTGTGCGGGTTGACCAGCACGAGCAGCCCGCCGCCGCGCAGCGAGCGTTCCAGGCGCTCCGGGTCGATCGTGTAGCGGCCGTCGACGCGGTCCATCGGCAGGGTCCGCAGCTCTGCGCCGATCCCCGCGGGTAGCCCCAGGAACGGCATGTACGCGGGCGTCGGCACCACGATCGGTGTGCCCGCCGGTGCGAGATGCAGCGCCGTGAACGTCATGCCGGTCAGCACATCGGGCAGCGTGTGGATCGACGCCGGGTCGACGTGCCAACAAAACCGTCGGTCCTGGAAGGCGGCGCACGATCGTGCCGCCTGCGCCTCGAGGTGCTCCGGCAGGTAGCCGGTCAACCCTCGGTCGAGTGCATCGTTCAGTGCGGACCTGATGGCGGGTGCAATGGGCAGATCGGACTCCGCCACGAAGGCGCCCAGGACACCTTCTTCCGGCGCGGTCCACTTCAGCGAGCCGCGGGCGCGCAGATCGGTGGGAGAAAGATCATCCAGCACGGAGGCAATATCCATCTGTCCACCGTATTGCGGCCGGGTGGCGGACGTGGTCGGATCAGTCACTCGATGGTGTGCCGATGACGCCGGGGTCGTGCCGTTGGGTGACCTCCGGCGCGGTAGATCCGCCGCACGTGCGGTCGGGCGCCGGCTCGACGATGTGGCTGCCGTTCAGCACCACGGCGGAGTCGAGGCTCGGGTGTCCTTGCACGATGTTGCGGAAGGTGAACCGACGCAAGGTGCTGAGCGCGCAGGTCGTGTCGTACTCGGCGACGTCGAACGAGTACTCGCCCGTGCTCACCTCGGTTCCCTTGTCCGCGCCTCTGGCGATGCTCGCCCCGAACAGGCCACCTCCGGTGAACGTGCCGACCGTCATCTCGTTGTTGTTGAGCTTCGGCACGTGCAGGTGACCGGACACGAGCAGGGTGTGCGTCGCGTCTATTCCGTTCACCGCGGGAGGTTCGTGGCTGATGATGAGGTCGGGCAGCGGGCTGCCCTTGAACGCGTCGAGGAAGGCCTTGCGGGCCCTCAGCTGGATCTCCGGCTTGTGCGGGTCGCCGTCACCGTAGTAGCGGGGATCGTTGAAGCCTGCGAAGTCACTCCGGCAACGCTGACCTCGTTGTACGTGCCGGGACCGGGCTGCAACAGGTGCACGTTCGCAATCTTGCCGAGAGCAGGAAGGAGCGGGTGATTGGTCGGGCTGGAGGAGTCATGGTTGCCGTCGATAAAGAGGTAGGGGACCCCGAGGCTCTGGATTCCCTTGAAGATGCCGGCGGCGGAGGCCTCCTGCTCGTCGCCGAAGTTGATCAGGTCGCCGCTGTCGACGACGACGTCGATGTCCTCATCGGTGATGATCTGCTTCATCAGCGGGTATTGGTCGATGCCATGGATGTCGCTGACGAAGAGCACGCGCAGTACCGTCGGTGCGTCCGGTGAGTCGGGGGCAACCTTGTCCTGCAGCGCGTTCGAGAGGGCCAGCGCGCTGACGACGTAGCGAGACGCCTCGGAGCTGCGATGGGTCAGGTCGCCCAGGATGTCGGTGTTGGCCCGGGCATACCCCAACAGGCTGGTGGTGGCGACGTTGCTGACCCGGTCGATGCGGTAGGCCTGCCAGCCCGCGAACGTCGGTGCGATCACGGCAAGCACGGTCGCGCCGGCGGCGACGCCGAGAAGCTGCCGGGGCTGGGCGCGCCAGGCGCGCAGCGCGAGGAGGGTCAGCACGTCGGCGAGCAGCAGACCGGCAACGAACCGGACCGCGACGCCGATGACCATGTCATGTGCCACCTGGTCGATCTGCGCCGATGACGGCCGCAGGGCACTGATCGCCGGGGTGCCCGTGCCGAATGCCTCCAGCACGCCGCGGCGCAACTGGCTGTTGACGACGATGCCCGGCGCGGGGACGGGTCCGTCGAAGTGGATGTCGACGTCGCCGAGCACGGTCGGCACCGACACCGTCGAGTTCGGGATCAGGTCGAGGTGCACGTCCGCCTGGTAGTAGGTGGTCTGCACATGGGTCGGGAACAAGGTGGTGGCGGCGACGCCGGCGACCCAGCCCACCAGGGCGAGCAGGATGGTGACTCCGACGATCCGGGCCGCCACACCCGTCCGCTGCCAGTGAGGACGATTCAGGAGCCACCGCATGGGTCCATTGTGGCCGCCGGGTCCACGAGACGTGGCAAATCAGGCAGTTCGGCTTGCCTGGTCCATCTCCAGAGGCTCCGATTGGCGCCGCGGTGTGCGGCGAACCATCGTCAGGTCGAAGCCGTCCGGCATAAGGGTGAGCCGTTCGGCGATGTCCAGCTGGTATGCGGGATCCGCCGCGAAGTCGTACCGGTGGCAGGCCCGGGCGAGCAGCAGGACGGCCTCGTGAAGCGCGAACTGGCGCCCGATGCAGGAGCGTTCACCGGTGCCGAACGGGAAGTAGGTGTGCGCGGGCCGGGCCCGAACCGCGGCCGGGAGGAAGCGGTCGGGGTCGAACGTATCGGGGTCGTCGCCCCACACCTTCGGGTCGCGGTGCACGGCGAGGCTCATCACGATGCACCAGTCGTCCGTGGTCATCGGGTACCGCCCGGCGAGGACGGTGTCCTTGACGGGGCCGCGGGCGAACCCGGGCGCGGTCGGCCACAGGCGTAACGACTCATCGAGCACTCGGCGGATGTAGCGGAACTTGGCGACCTGCTCGAACGTCGGAACCGAGTCCGGGTCCGGCCCCAGGATCGCGTCCGCCTCCTGCGCGGCCTTCGCGCGCACCTGCGGATTCGTGGCCAGGTAGTACATCGCAAACGACAGCGCACCGGAGGTCGTCTCGTGGCCGGCGACCAGGAAGGTGATGATCTGCCGCCGGATGTTGAGGCGGTCGAGGTGGTCCCCGGTCTCCTCGTGGGCGGCGTGCAGCATCAGGCCGAGGAGGTCCTCCTGAGAGGTGTCGTGCGACGCGAGACGCTCCGCGATGATGTCGTCGATCAGGGCGTCGATGTAGGCCTTGGCGTCGAGGTACGGCTGGCGACCACGTCGCAGGAGCGCCCCGCCGAACGGCAGCGCGGCGAACGCACCGCGGACCTGTCCTCGCTTGAGACACCTGGCCATTGCGGGGACGAACGGGTCCTGGCCGTCGCGGCTGAAGGACCCGAAGTCCTTGCTGAACGAGGTACGGCCGATGGTTTCGAGGGTGAGCTTGGTGAGGTTGGGCGACACCGGCACCGGTCGGTCCGAGCGGTCCCACAGGGCGATGAGCTCGTCGGCCGCGTCCACCATCGTCTGGTGGTACCCCTTCATCGCCTCACGGGTGAAGGCGGGACGCAGCAGATCGTGAGCCAGGCGCCAGTTCGGTTCGTGCGTGTATGCCGTGAAGAGGCCGTCGCCGGCTGTCTCACGCAGCGCCTGGACACCCGGCGCCAGCTTCTTCTCGAAACGCGACTCGTCGCACAGCTCCGCGGCGAGTTCGGCATCCCGGACGATCACCACCTTGCCCCTGAAGACCTTGATCTCATAGATCGGTCCGAGCGGGCCGCTCGTGCGCAAGGCATTCTGCACGGGCTTGCGGGTGTCACCGCGAAAGATCGTGGCCAGGTCGCCGATGACCGGGCGCCGGCCCGGCGGGTGGGGGAGTTGGCTGTGCGCCCAGTTCCGCGGCATGGTTGCTCCTTCGGCGGCCGGCCTGCAACAGGTGTAGTGGAGCCTCCACTGTAAGCCACTTCACACGACAGATGTAGTGCGACGGCCGACTCTGGTCCGCGTCAGCCGGCCGTCTCCCGGAGCCGCTGAGCCGCCGTCTGCACTGATAGCCGATCGGCCGGGTTGGCGACCTCCCGATCGGCATCGGTCAGGATCAGCTGTCCTTGGGACGCGAGATCCGCCCGGCGTGGATGGCCGGAAGGCAGGACGGCAGCGCAGCTCTCCAGCAATCGGAGCAGCGCCACGGAGACGGTTGGTTCGCTCGCGCCGTACCGGCGGATCAGCCCGCACATCGTGGAGAGGTAGTCGGCGAAGTTCCGTGCGGGCAGCACCACTGCGCAGCCGGTGGGGTCCGAGCGCACGACCGGACCGAGCGGCCGGACGGCGAGGGCACAGAAGATCACCGAGAGATGGTCGATGGCCTGGACGGCGGTATACGGGTCGTTCACTGCGGGGGAGAGCGCCTTGCACGCGATATCCACGAGCTGCCGGATCCCGAACGCCGCATCCTGCTCCATCGTGCGCTCGAAGCCGACTCGGACCCTGGCCTCGATTGCAGCACCGAACGCCATGGCGTCGGGCGGGCGGTCGTCCGGGCTTTTGGCCCATGCCCATGCCAGCGGGGTGCCTGCCACGACGTGCTCGCCGACCCGTAGCCGGACCAACAGGCTGACCCCGTGATCCCGGACAAGGGGGAGGAGGTCGTCCGCGTGGTCGGTCTGCAGGTACCCCGAGCGCGACGAGAGCAGGGGGATCGCCCAGTCCGGCGGCGTGAGCACGGCCGACTCGTCGACTGATTTTGGCAGCCGACGGACGACAGACAAGGTGCTGAGCTCGACCTTTCTGGCGATCGAGTCGATCTGGATCGAGTGGGCCAGGTGGTTGGCATAGAACACCACCATTGCGAGGCTGACGAACAGCAGCACTATCGCGCCACTCACGGCGAGTCGTGGGTAGGCCTGCACTCGGGCACCCGACGCGACTCCGACCGTATAGAGGCCGGCCGTGCTGTAGGAGAAGGTCGCGAGGAAGACGCTCAGGACGAACTGAGTCGCCCGGTCCCGGAGGAAGTTGCGCAGCAGCCGGGGCGAGAACTGGGTGGAGGAGAGCTGCAGTGCAACAACGGTCAGGCCAAGGACCAGCGCGATGACCGTCACGACGGTTCCCGTGATCGTGACGAGCAGCGACCGGGCGTCGTCCGCTGTGCCCTGAAAGGCCAGGAAGTCCAACGTCGAATGCGGCCCCACGTAGACGTGTGAGAGCGCGTAGCCGGCGCTCAGCGCACCGACGGCACACGCCGTCGGGAGCACCCACAACGAACCCGAGACGTACTCCTTGACCGCATCTCGGCGCATCAGTTCCCTTCACTGCCTCGGTCCGAGACATCCCGGAGAGAACCAATCCTGCCGCATACGTCGGTCAGGGGCGCGTAGGCGACCCAGTGGAAGTCGGCCGACCGCGTCGGAGAGGACAGCACGTCAGCAAAACCACCTCCACCGGCACGAGACCAAGGATCCACCAAGCATGACGAAACGCTGGTCAACTCCGAATCTGACAACTCGCGTAACCTGACGGGCGTGGCGCTTCCGGACCGGCCGGCGGCCCGTCAAGCGGAGGACGTTATGGGGCAGGGAGACGGGCTGAGCGCGCCCGGGCCCGGGCCGATCCTGGGTGAGGCGGACCAGGCGCGGCGACGTGGCCTGCGGCAGATGCGTGCGATAGCGCTCAGCATGCTGGTGCTTGCCGCGGTCGTCTTCGTGCTCACCCACGGACGCGGCGGTGCCTGGGGGTACGTCAACGCCGCGGCGGAAGCCGCCATGGTCGGTGCGGTGGCCGACTGGTTCGCCGTGACCGCGCTCTTCCGCCATCCGCTGGGCATCCCGGTCCCACACACGGCGATCATCCCCGAGCGCAAGGACTCGATCGGGCGCAGCCTGGAGGACTTCGTCACGGACAACTTCCTGACGGCGGAGAACGTGCAGATGCGGCTCGCCGCGGCGCAGGTGCCGCTGCGGATCGGCGGATGGCTGGCGGACGCGGGCAACTCCGAGCGGGTCGTGCGGGAGTCCGCTCCGGCGCTGGCGCGCGGCCTACAGTCCGTGGAGGACAAGGAGGTCGCCGACCTGCTCGAGCGCATCGTCCTGCCGAGGCTTGCACGCGAGCCCATCGCCCCGCTTGGCGGACACGTGCTCGAGGGCATCCTGCAGGACCGATCCCACGTTGGACTGGTCGACCTGGCGATCCGCGAGATCTATGTCTGGGTGCAGGACAACGAGGAGACGATCACCTCGATCATCGGCGCGCGCGCCCCGTGGTGGTCGCCGAAGTGGCTGGATGACACGGTCATCGCTCGGATCCATGTCGAGCTGCTGGCCTGGGTCAAGGATGTCCGAGACGACCCGGACCACCAGATGCGTCAGGCACTCGATCACTTCCTGGGTCAGCTCGCGCACGACCTGCAGCACGACCCGAGCACGATGGCGAAGGCCGAGTCGTTGAAGGAGCACATCCTCGCCCATCCGTCGGTCTCCAGCTCGCTCGTGTCCCTGTGGGGGTCGGTGCGCCAGGCGATCGTCGAGGCCCTCCTGGATGAGGACGGCGAGCTGCGGGCGCGCCTCGTGCGAGCACTGCAGGATCTCGGCGGGCGAATCGCCACGGACGCCGAGCTGCGCGAGTCCCTGGATCGACGGCTCGGCGAGATTGTCGGTCACGTCGTCACGACCTACGGCCACGAGATCTCCACCGTCATCTCGCAGACGATCGATCGGTGGGATGGCGACGAGGCCTCCCGGCGCATCGAGCTGCACGTCGGCCGGGACCTGCAGTTCATTCGCATCAACGGCACCGTTGTCGGTGGCCTGGTCGGACTGCTGATCTACACGCTGGCCCAGCTGCTGTAAGCCGGCTGGGTCGTGCCGGAGCGGACCGCCGCATGCTGAGATGTTGAGTCCAGAATAAGAGACAGTTATCCGAGATCTCGGCCGTCTCGGTACTCTTTGGGCAGGTCATGAGTACCAGCGACAAGCCCCGGCTCGCTGGTCGGCAACCCTCCACCGCGGTGGGGTGCCCCGGGTGAAGACCAGGCCGACGGATGCAGATCATCCGGCGGCAAGCGCGGACGGCACGAAGGTGAGTCCGCTGCATCGGCCGATGCGGCGTCGGCCGGTGCACTCTGATCAAGGAAGGCACCAGCGATGACTGACGACACCAAGACCCCGGCCTGGTCGTTCGAGACGCGGCAGATCCACGCGGGCGCCCAGCCCGACCCCACGACCGGATCGCTGGCGCTGCCCATCCACCAGACGACCTCGTTCCAGTTCAATGACACCGCGCATGCGGCGGATCTGTTCGGGCTCAAGGAGTTCGGCAACATCTACACCCGCCTGATGAACCCGACCCAGGATGCCATCGAGCAGCGTCTGGCCAACCTCGAAGGCGGTGTGGGCGCGCTGCTGGTCTCCTCCGGACAGAGCGCCTCGTTCTTGTCGATCCTCAACATCGCGCAGGCCGGTGACCACATCGTGGCGAGCCCCGCGCTCTACGGCGGCACCTACAACCTGCTGAAGTTCACGTTGCCCAGACTGGGCATCGAGACGACCTTCGTCGAGGACACCAGCGACCCGCAGAGCTGGAAGGGTGCTGTCCGGCCCAACACCAAGCTGTTCTTCGGCGAGACGGTGGCGAACCCGAAGGCGGAGATCCTCGACATCGAGGCCGTCGCGGGCGTCGCACACGACGCCGGAGTTCCGCTGATCGTCGACAACACGATTGCCACCCCGTTCGTGCTGCGGCCGATCGAGTACGGTGCGGACATCGTGACCCACTCGGCGACCAAGTACCTCGGCGGGCACGGCACGACGATCGCCGGCGTCATCATCGACAGCGGCAACTTCGACTTCGCGAAGGACCCGGAGAAGTTCCCCAGCTTCAATGAGCCGCAGGACAGCTACCACGGCCTGGTCTACGCACGCGACCTCGGCGTCGGCAGCCCGCTCGGTGCAAACCTCGCCTACATCCTCAAGGCCCGGGTGGACCTGCTGCGCGACCTCGGCAGCGCGATCTCGCCCTTCAGCGCGTTCCTGATCGGCCAGGGTCTGGAGACGCTGAGCCTGCGTATCGAGCGGCACCTGGAGAATGCCCGCAAGGTGGCGCAGTGGCTGGAGGGCCAGGACCAGGTCGAGGTCGTGCGCTGGGCCTCGCTTCCGGACTCGCCGTACTACGAGCTGGCCCAGAAGTACACGCCACTCGGAGCGGGGGCGGTCCTGTCGTTCGACATCAAGGGCGGCGTCGAGGCCGGCAAGAAGTTCGTCGAGGGCTTGACCCTGCACGCGCACGTCGCCAACATCGGCGACGTCAAGTCATTGGTGATCCACCCTGCGTCCACCACCCACTCGCAGGGCAGCGACGAGGACCGCCTGTCCGCCGGTGTGACTCCTGGGCTGATCCGCCTGTCGGTCGGCATCGAGCACATCGACGACATCATTGCCGACCTCGAGCAGGGCTTCGCCGCGGCCAAGCAGTAGGACCGAAACGGCACCCGGCCGCCCGCATTCTCAGCCAGAGGATGCGGGCGACGTCGCGCCTCGGTCCTCTAACCTTGCGGAATGCGCCGCAGCGGTCGATCACGGGCGCCCCGGCTGCCGACGGCCCTGGCGGTGATTGCCGCGGTCGGCATCTCGGCGGCGTGCACTGCGCCATGGTCGGATTCGACGGCGAAGCCCGGACCCACGCACAGTGCGTCGGTGCAGCTCGGACCCACGCGCAGTGCGTCGCTGTCGGCGACCTGCCCCGCCGGGGGAGCGCTCCCGGCCTACGACGTGGGCGGTCTGAACACCTGGATGTCGGCACTGCAGGATCTGCCGCAGTGGCAGGCGGCCGATGTCGGACTCACCCTGCCGTTGCAGGACGGCCGCACAGTGTGGGTATTCGGGGACACCCTTCGCCCGCTGCACGTCAGTCCGAGGTTCGTCGCGAGCTCGATGCTCATCTCGTCGGGCCAGTGCGTTGCGCAGGTGCTGCCGGCCGGCGGTGGCCCGGTGATCCCGGCCGGGTCGCACAAGCAGGTCTGCTGGCCGACCGCGGGTGTGGTGCTGCCTTCGCCCGCACGCACGAGTACCTCCCAGCCGGCCACCGACCAGCTCGACATCAGCTGCTCGAGGGTCCGCCGTGGCCAGGGCGCGCTCAACTTCACCTACCTCGGCCTCACCATGGCCCGGTTCACGGTGCCCCGCGGGGGCGTCCCCACCCTTGTCAAGACCTGGCAGGTGACTCCTGACGACACCGATCCGTCTCAGATGAACTGGGGGAGCGCACTACTCCATGACGGCGACTGGATCTACATCTACGGCACGCGGCTGCAGCAGCGGGGCGGGAGCGCGCGCAGCCTCTACGTCGCGCGCGCACCCGTGGGCGCACTGGACGCCGCTCGAGCCTGGACCTACTGGACGGGTCGGGACTGGGTGCACGATGCGGCTCGCGCACAGTCGACGCTGCCCGCTGCTGTAGGGGTGTCCCAGTCGCTCACGGTGAGCCAGGTCGGGGACGTCTACGTCATGGTCTCCAAGGACGGCGGAGATTTCGCCGACGACGTCGGAGTCTGGAGGTCCGACACCCCGCTCGGACCCTGGGTCCTCAGCTACACCAGGGCGGTGCCGTATGACGACGGCTCGGGTGTCCTGACGTATGAGCCGTTGGCGCATCCCGACCTTCCCCTGGCGGATGGCAACCTGCTGGTGTCGCTGTCGCGCAGTCCGACCAATCTCACATCCCTGCTCGCGGACCCGGCGCTCGGGCGACCAGATTTCATCGAGGTGCCGCTGCCCTGACAGACTGACGTCTGATGAGCAACCCAGATCGGCGCCCTGGACAGCGGCGACCACGCCGTCGTCACCACGAGTCCGCCGAGGCCCGCGCAGAGCGATGGGGTCGGCGTCAGTCGCTGGTGCCCGAGATCCGTTATCCGGCAGAGCTTCCGGTCACGGCCGCGCACGACGAGATCATGGCAGCGATCCGGGACAACCAGGTCGTGGTGATCGCCGGGGAGACCGGCTCGGGGAAGACGACGCAGATCCCGAAGATCTGCCTCGAGCTCGGCCGCGGGATCAAGGGCACCATCGGCCACACCCAGCCCAGGCGGATCGCGGCCCGATCGGTGGCGGAGCGGATTGCCGAGGAGCTGGATGTCACCCTCGGAGACGCGGTGGGCTACCAGGTGCGGTTCGCCGACCACTCGAAGCAGGACACCCTGCTGAAGGTGATGACCGACGGGATCCTCCTGTCGGAGATGCAGCGGGATCGGGATCTTCGCCGCTACGACACCCTCATCATCGACGAAGCCCACGAACGGTCGCTCAACATCGACTTCATTCTCGGCTATCTGAAGCAGCTCCTGCCACGCCGGAGAGACCTCAAGGTCATCATTACCTCGGCCACCATCGACCCCGGGAAGTTCGCCGATCACTTCGCTGTGGACGGCAATCCCGCGCCCGTGCTGCAGGTGTCCGGTCGGACCTACCCGGTGGACATCCGCTATCGCCCCCTGGTCGCCGAGGTCCCGGGGCGAGGCGCCGACGCGCCGCCAACGCTGGTCGACGTCGACCAGGTGACCGGAATCATCGGTGCGGTCGAGGAGCTGTGGACGGAGGCGGTCTCCGACGGTCAGCCGCAGGACATCCTGGTGTTCTGCTCCGGGGAGCGAGAGATTCGGGACGCCGCGGATGCGCTCACGGGCCTGGAGCTGCCGCACACCGAGGTGCTGCCGTTGTATGCGCGACTGTCGGCGGCGCAGCAGCACCGAGTCTTCAGCCGGCACAGTGGCCGCCGCGTCGTGCTCGCGACCAACGTGGCGGAGACGTCGCTGACCGTGCCCGGGATCCGGTATGTCGTCGACACGGGCACCGCTCGCATCTCCCGTTACAGCCAGCGCACCAAGGTGCAGCGGCTTCCGATCGAACCGGTCTCGCAGGCCAGTGCACAGCAGCGGTCGGGGCGGTGCGGCCGGGTGGCCGACGGTGTATGCATTCGCTTGTACTCGCAGGAGGACTTCGAGGCCAGACCAGAGTTCACCGACCCCGAGATCGTGCGCACCAATCTGGCGTCGGTGATCCTGGCGATGACCTCGCTCGGCCTCGATGACATCCAGCGGTTTCCCTTCGTCGAACCCCCGGACAGGCGACAGATCGCCGACGGTGTCCGGCTGCTGACCGAGCTCCAGGCGATCGGTCCCGAAACGACGCAGCGGCGACACCGGCTCACGGCATACGGCCGATCGATCGCTGCCCTGCCCGTCGATCCGCGGCTGGCACGAATGCTGGTGGCCGCGGCCGAGAACGGCGCGCTGCGCGAGGTTCTCGTCATCGTTGCCGCACTGTCGATCCAGGACCCGCGAGAGCGGCCCGTCGATGCCCAGGCGCAGGCGGACCAGTCGCACGCACGGTTCAAGCACGAGGACAGCGACTTCATGTCGTACCTGAACCTGTGGCGGTACCTCAAAGAGCAGCAGAAGGACCTGTCCGGCAGTGCATTTCGGCGCATGTGCAAGCGGGAGTACCTGCACTATCTGCGAGTTCGCGAGTGGCAGGACCTGCACCGCCAGCTGAAGGAGGCGTGCAAACAGCACGGCCTGCGTCCCAACGACAATGCCGCCGCCCAGGACACCATTCACCAGGCCATGCTCACCGGACTGCTGTCGCACGTCGGCCTGCGAGACCGGGAACGGCGCGACTACCTCGGCGCCCGGGGTGCCCACTTCTCGATCCAGCCGGGGTCGAGTCTCTTCCGACGCCAGCCGGACTGGGTGATGAGTGCCGAACTGGTCGAGACCACGCGCCTGTGGGCGCGCGTCAATGCGCGCACCGATCCGGCCTGGGTGGAGGCGGCCGCGCAGCACCTGGTGAAGCGCACCTACGCCGAGCCGCACTGGTCACGCAAGCGCGGCAGTGTCGTGGCGGCGGAACGAGTGACGTTGTATGGGGTGCCGCTCGTGGCCGGGCGAAGTGTGGCCTTCGGCGGGATCGACCCCGAGCTGTCGAGGGAGCTGTTCATCAGGAATGCCCTGATCGAGGGCGACTGGCAGACGCACCACCAGTTCTACAAGGACAACCAGGCACTCATCCGGCATCTCGGCGACCTGGAGGCGCGTGCACGTCGCCGTGACCTGATGGTCGACGATGAGACGCTCTTCGAGTTCTACGACGCGCGAATACCGGAAACCGTCGTGTCCGCAGCACATTTCGACTCCTGGTGGAAGAAGAAGCGTCGGACAGACGCCGACCTGCTGACCTTCACCGAAGACTTCCTTGTCAGTGACGATGCCGCCACGGTCGATGCGACGGACTACCCGAAGTCCTGGGGCCAGGGCGACCTTACGCTGCGGCTGACCTACCAGTTCGAGCCCGGTGGCGACGCGGACGGCGTGACCGCGCACGTCCCACTCGAACAGCTCAACCAGGTCGGTAGCGACGGGTTCGACTGGCTGGTTCCCGGGATGCGTGAGGACCTGGCCGTCGCCCTCATCAAGTCGCTGCCCAAGGCGACCCGGCGCAACTTCGTCCCCGCGCCCGACCATGCCCGCCGGGCGCTGGCCGAGATGGACTCCTCCCGCGGGGCAGTCGTGGATGAGCTCGCGGACGCGCTCGCCCGGCAGACCGGCGCCCGCGTGCCGTCGGGCGAGTGGGACTGGCAGCGAGTGCCGGACCACCTGCGAATGACCTTCCGGGTGGAGGACTCTCGAGGTCGGATGATTGACGAGGGCAAGGACCTCCAGGCCCTTCAGGACCGCCTCTCCGGCGAGGTGCGATCGACCATGGCGCGTGCCGCTTCCGCGGTGGAGCGTGACGGTCTGACCCGGTGGACGTTCGGCGACCTGCCATCGATCTTCGAGCAGCGCTCGGGCGGGCGGGTGGTGCAGGGCTACCCGGCCATTGTGGATCGCGGTTCGTCAGTGTCGGTGCAGGTGCTTCCGACCACGTCGGAGCGCGACCACGCGACGCGGCTGGGCATCCGCCGTCTGGTCCTGCTCAACACGCAGGTGCCCTGGAAGCAGATCCTCGGGCTGCTGACGAACACCGACAGACTGACCCTCGGGCACAGCCCGCACGGCTCCATCGACGCCTTGCTGGAGGATGCGTTCGCCTGCGCCGTCGACGCGGTGGTGGCCGAGTCCCTGCCGTCGGGGACGGTCCGCACCGAGGGCGAGTTCGACGAGGCGCTGCGACTCGTGCGCCAGCAGGTGGTGCCGAAGGTCATGGAGGTCGCCACCCGCCTCGTTCCGGTGCTGGGCCACGCGCGCGAGGTGCAGCTCACGCTCGACGCCATGACCCAGGCCTCGCTCCTGGACCTGCGCGCGCAGGTTCAAGACTGGCTGGACGCCCTGATCCATCCCGGGTTCGTCGCGGACACCGGCCTGCACCGTCTGCCCGACCTGGACCGATACCTGCGGGCCATGATCGAGCGCCTCGAGAAGGCGCCGCGCGATCTGGGGCGCGATCGGCAGCGGGCCGACGAGGTCGCCGCGGTGGAGGGGGAGCGATCCGCCCTGCTGGAGCAGCTCCCGCGCACTCGACGCACCGACTCCGACGTCGTCGAGCTGCGCTGGTTGGTCGAGGAGCTGCGAGTGAGCCTGTTCGCTCCCCAGGTCGGGACACCGGTGCGGGTGTCGGCCAAGCGCATCTTCAAGGCCATGGACGCCGTGGAGGACGCCACTCGTGCCGGCTGACTCTGCCGTGCGGGAATCTGGTGGACGCACGAGGCGTTGCACCGACTAGCCAAGACGCCCATACGGACCAGGAGCAGGAGATCGTGCGAGACCCCCAGGAGCTGTACCAGTTCGAGACGGACACCCATGCCAGTGAGCTCGGCGCCGCCACGATGGTGGTGTCGCTCGGGGGTCTGATCGATGCCGGCCACACGCAACGGCTGCTGACCCAGCACCTGCTGGGCGCGCTGGAACACAGTGTGGTCGCGTCATTCAACATCGACGAGCTGCTGGACTACCGCAGCCGCCGGCCACTGATGACCTTCGACCGTGACCACTTCAGCCACTACGACGACCCGACGATGCTGCTCTATCGGATGCAGGATGCCGAAGGCACGCCGTTCTACCTCCTGGCCGGCCCGGAGCCGGACTTCCAGTGGGAGCGGGTCATCGAGGCGGTGCGCTCGCTGGTGCGGCGTCTTGGAGTGCAACTCGTGGTGAGCGCCACCGGCATCCCCATGGGAGTGCCGCACACGCGGCCGGTCGGGATGACGCAGTATGCCAGTGACACCCGCCTGATCCCACTGAACAGTGCGGTCTTCGGCATGGTGCAGGTCCCCTCGAGCCTCGAGACGCTGCTGCACATGCGATTGGGCGAGTCCGGCATCGACACCGTCGGCTTCGCGGTGCACGTGCCGCACTACCTGACGCAGACCGAGTTCGGCGATGCCGCGGTCGCGGCGCTCGGGGCCGTATGCGGGGTGACGGGACTGTCCATACCCGCCGAGGATCTGGTGGCGATGGCCAATCACGGTCGTGCGGAGATCGAGAAGCAGGTCGCCGACAGCGGGGAGGCCACGGAGGTCGTCCACGGGCTCGAGCAGCAGTACGACGCCTTCCAGGAAGGACTGCGACGGCAGAACCTGCTGAAGACCGAGCTCGCCGCCCTGCCGAGCGCCGACGAGATCGGCGCCGAGTTCGAGCAGTTCCTGCGCAAGGGTGACGACGATGAGCCCGGCGACGACCCGAAGGGGCCTCGCGAGGCGTAGGCCGGGGGCTCTACTATTCCTTCGCCTGCGACCAGCGGGCGATGACGCGGATGTCGGCGACGAAGCGCACCGGCATGCCGCCGCTCCAGTGGTGCGCCGCGGCGCCGAGGGTCTCCTGAACGAGCACCGCGGCCCGCTCGGCGTGCGGTAGCGGCACCTGGATCAGCAGCTCGTCGTGCAGGCACAGCACGATCTCAGCGCCGAGGGGCAGCAGCGCCTTGCGTGCGGTCAGCGCCCACGCCTTGAAGAGCTCGGCCGCGGCACCCTGCACGACCGCGTTGCGGGTGAATCGTCCCATCGCGCGCCGCGCGGGCGGCTCGGTTGCCGCCCTGACCGGTATCAGCCGACCGCCGTAGGTTGTCACGGCCTCGCCGCGCTCGCCCCGGGCGGCCGCATCCCGCAGGAACGCCATGGCCACGGGGTAGGAACGCTCCATTCGCTCCAGTGCCCCCGCTGCCGGGCCGGTGGTCTGGCCGTACATCGCCGCCAGGACCGCGATCTTCGCGGTCGGCCGGTCCACGGCCAACTGCTGCGCGACCTGCGCATAGAGGTCGTCGGCGGCCGTGGCCCGGGCAAGGACGGGATCGCCCGACACCACCGCCAGCACTCGTGGTTCGACCTGGCCCAGGTCGGCCCGCACCAGAAGGTGACCCGGTGCGGCGGCGACTCCCTCGCGCAGCGGGGTGGGCAGGCTGTGCAGCCCCGCACCGGCGGTCATCCGGCCGGCGCCGCCGTCGCACGCCGTCCAGGCGCCGCGGAGCCGGTCATCGGCGCCGACGTGCTCGGCCAGCCAGCCCCACCCGTAGGTGGTGGCGATTCGTTCGGCCTTCCGCCAGTCCAGCAGCGCATCCACGACCGGGTGGGTGTGGCGGTAGGGCTCCAGGTGATGCGCACGGGTGTCATCGACGCGGACTCCGACGCCGTGCAGCATCCGTTTGACCTCGGCCGGGTTGCGCAGGTCGGTGCGCTCAAATCCCGGGGCGCGTTGCAGCACCAGCAGATCCCGGGCGGTGCGGGTGCGGACACCGTCAGCCTCGGTCCGTGGTCTGGGCCCGGCAGCTGCCTCGATCAGCGACTCCATCCGCGCCCGGTCGATCGGCAGGCCGCGCTCCTCGAGCTCCACGCACAGCAGGGCCGCGCCGGACTCACTGGCCCCGGTGGCCAGTGCGTGGGGGCGTGGGTGCAGCAGCCCTTGCTGCCGTTCGGCGACCTGCAGGGCGAGCGTGCCCCAGGTGCGCAAGTGCTCCTCGCCGCGCAGCCAGTCGTCGGCGAGCACGTCGGGGGCAAGGTATCCGTCGGCCTGAACCACCTCGGCGCCGTCGCTGGGTACGTCGAAGAGGTCGCCGGTCCGGTGGGATGGGCGCCCGTCCGGGTTCAGACCATGGGCGGTCGCCCAGATCACGTCCGGCGCCGCGGCCAGGCCCCCGACCAGCAGCCGGTGTACCTCCCGCAGGTCCCAGGAACGGCTGAGCCGCAGATCCGTGCGCACGAAGGGGCGCGCGGCGTCCGCCTGCCACCAGACCCACCGGGGCGGCCCGCCCTCGCTCTCCTCGAGACGCCTCATCGTCGAGGCCACCTGGTCGATCGGGCCGGCGGCGAGGACACCGCCGCCGCCGACAAGTACCGCATACTCCTGCGCGGTGTCCACGGCGACCGCAACGGGAGAGCCCCGCATCCGTGACGGATGCGGGGCTCGTCGGTCCGACTCAGTGCTGACCGTGCGACTCACCATCCTGCGCCGCGTTGGGGTCTGGCGTCGTCGGGGTGGCACGGGTCGGCTGGTCATGTACGTCCTCGCCCTGGGTTGCCTGCCGGACCTGATCGGCGGACACGGCCTGGGTCGGGGCCTCCGTGCGATCCGGGCTCACCGGCGGAGGGTTGCCCGGCTGCTGGCCGCCGTACGGCTGGCCGTACGGCTCGTTGTACGGCTGGCTGCCGGGCTGCTGAGGCTGGTTCGGGGGCTGGTAAACCTGCTGGCCGTAGCCTTGCCCACCGTTCGGCTGGTTGTGACCGTAGGGCTGTGGCTGGCCGGACTGCTGGCCGCGGTAGGGCTGACCGTAGGGCTGGTGGCCGTAACCCTGCTGGCCGTAGCCTGGCTGACCGCCGTAGGGGCTCGGCTGACTCTGCTGGCCATATGTCGGCGTGGCACCCTGCTGACCGTATCCGGCCTGCTGCCCACCGGTCTGCTGGTGGCCGGCACTCGACGAGCCGTACGCGCCGGGGGTGCCGTACCCCTCGCCGTAGTAGCCCAGCCGGCCGTATGCCGCCGCGCCGGCAGGGACCGGAGCCCCGACACCGGGTGCGGCCGAAGATTTCGAGCGGCCGCGCAGGAAGAGCAGCACGGCACCGATGATGCCGATGACCAGCAGGATGCAGCCGAGGATGATCGCGATCGTCTGAAACCCGCCGCCGAGCTTGTCCGCCCGCGGCCCGGCGTAGGTCGTGCCGTCCGCGTTCTGGCAGTCGACCTGGTAGGAGCTGCCCGTCATCGCATCGGTGCTGCGGGCGATCTCCCAGTACTTCGTGCCGCTCGCGTCGATCGAGAAGTTCTTCGTCGGACGGTTCAACGTGAGGGTCTTGCCACCCGAGACGGTCGTGCACACCGTGTTGGCGCGGGCACTCTGCGAGGTGCTGTAGACGGAGAAGCCGCTGCTACCAGGGTTGATGGACTGGCCGTTGCCGAACGCCGACAGCTTGATACTTGCACCGGACAGGAGCCCGATGATGAGCAGGACCAGGCCAATCACCGCGACGCCCGCTGGGAGCGCCAGCAGCCTGTTGTCGCCGGAGCCAGAGGGGTTGGACATGGAGGCAACCTAACGCATTGGGGCCACAGCTCTCACCCGACCACTTGGTCGCGGACCTGCCGTTTGATCCGGCCGAGCATCGCGACCATACCGCGCAGCCGCAGCGGCGACACGGCTTCGGCGAGGCCGAAGCTGAACGGCACATCGTCGGGGACCGCCAGCACGATGTCCACCGTCTGACCGTCCAGCCCGGTGTGCAGGATCCCGGCGAAACCTCGGGTCGTCGGCGACTCCGGTGGCGCGTGGAAGAACAGCCGCACGGTGCCGTGGGGGTCCCCGGCCGGTTCGACCTCCACCGCCAGAAACAGCGGGGTCTGGCACTCGTCGACGCGCTCGAGCTCGTCGAGGTGACCCTCATACCGTTCCGGCAGCGGTGGCAGCTCGTCACTCAGCTCGAGCAGGAGCTGAAGCCGGTCTGGGACCGCCAGCTCGTTGAAGTCGTCGACGAGCTCGGTCAGCGACTCAGGGATCTGGCTGCTCATTCGTCCGATCCACTGGCCACGGGGACGCGCACGGCATTCCCCCACTCGGTCCAGGACCCGTCGTAGTTGCGTACCGAGTCGAAGCCGAGCAGCTGGGTCAGCACGAACCAGGTGTGGGACGAACGCTCACCGATCCGGCAGTAGACCACGATGTCGTCGCCGGTGTGCAGCCCCTTCTCCTGCTGATAGATGGCCTCCAGGTCGGCCCGCGCCTTGAACCGGCCGTCCTCGGCGGCCGCCCGGCCCCACGGCACCGACTTCGCCCCCGGGATGTGGCCACCGCGGACGGCGCCCTCCTGCGGGTAGCCGGGAATGCTGAGCAGCTCGCCGGAGAACTCACCAGGGGAGCGCACGTCGATCATGGGCTTGCCGATATGACCGAGGACGTCGTCGCGGAACGCGCGGATCGGGGAGTCCTCGCGCTGGGTCTCCGGGTAGGTCGCGGGCACAGCGGTCGGCACCTCACGGGTCAGCTCGCGGCCTTCCTCCGCCCACGCGGCGCGGCCGCCATCCAGCAGCCGTACGTCCTGATGGCCGAAGAGGGTCATCACCCACAGCGCGTAGGCCGCCCACCAGTTGCTCTTGTCGCCGTAGATCACAACGGTCGTGTCACGGCCGATGCCGCGCTCTGACATCACCTTGGCGAATCCTGCGGCATCCACGTAGTCACGGGTCACGGGGTCGTTCAGGTCGAGGTGCCAGTCGAGCTTGAAGGACCCCGGGATGTGACCGGAGTCGTACAGCAGCACGTCCTCGTCCGACTCGAGTACTACCAGATCGGGTAACCCCGCCGAAAGCTGATCGGCGAGCCACTGAGTCGAGACCAGCCGTTCCGGGTGCGCGTAGTCGGCGAATGATGGGTTCGAGTCAAGTTGTGCAGACATGTCGCTGACGTTACGCCGTGTCGATGACGCGGGCACGGGGTGGTCACCGAGGAGCGACCCGTCGCGGTCGTCCCGCAACCGGGCACGGCCTGGCTGGCAGGATGGCAGCATGCTTGGACGCAAGAAGGAAACCAACGGAAAGTCGCCGGCTCGACTCGAGGACGGACCCTTCGCCGGTAGCGCGCATGCGGTGGCGCAGCGGCTGCTCGACGTCGGTCTCGACGGCGGGGCCGGCTTCTCCTCGGCGCAGCAGATCGCCGACGACGCGCTGCGTGCCCACCCGATGCCCGAGGAGGCCATCGACGCCATTGTGACCGCCCATCGCAAGCTCGCGGCGGTGGGCGGTTTCGTCACCGGGTTGGGCGGATTCGTCACGATGCCGGCGGCGTTGCCCGCGAACGTGCTGGAGTTCTACCTGGTGGCGACCCGGATGGTCGGCGCGATCGCCGCCGTTCGCGGTTATCAGCTGTCCAACCCCTCGCTGCGCACGGCGGTCCTGCTGACACTGGTCGACGCGGACGCCGGCGCGGTCATGCAGAAGGCGGGGGTGGTCAGCACCGGCCGGCTCGCGAGCCTGGCCTCGCAGCGGCTTCCGGCCCCGGCGCTCATGGTGGTCAACAAGGCGGTGGGCTTTCGTCTGGTCGGCCAGGTCAGCGGACGAATGCTCCCCAACCTGGGTCGGGGGGTGCCGCTGGCAGGGGGCGTGGTCGGCGCGGGTCTGGATGCGTATCTGCTGAACAAGATCGGCAAGGACGCCAGACGAGAGTTCCCGCCACGGACCTGACAGAAGTCCCCGAGCGAGTCCACACCCCCGTTGGTCCGGTCGGCCCGTGCACACCTGAGCTCATGGGCACCCGCGGGCGCCGCTGAGACTGCCAGATTCTCTGGTATGTCGATTGTCATTCGCAGCGTCGGCCAGATGGCCGCCTACCTCCCCTACAGTCTCGGCTTCTACCCGCATCGTTCCGTGGTCGTCGTCGGCCAGATCGGTCGAGAACTGGGGATGACCGCCCGTCAGGACATCCCACCACCGGGTGCGACTGACCGAGAGGCGCGGCAGGTGGCAGCGTTGTTCGCTCGCGAGGGTCACGACAGTGCGCAGCTCTTCGGGATCGATGACGGTCCCGATCCCGAGCCACTCCTGCGTGCAGCACGCCGATCCTTGAGCGCACTGGGCATCCGAGTGAGCCACACCGCCCTGCTGGATGGCGTGGGAAACTGGCGGGCCCTCCAGTGCGCGTGCGGCGGGTGCCCTCGCGAGTGGACGGCCGTGCCGGATGTGAGCAAGAACCCGGCCGTGGCCGAGGCAGTGCTGCGTGGCATCGCACCGATGGACAGCCGAGCGGATGTCGAGGCCCTCTTGGTGCCGACCGATCCGACCCTGCTGGACCAGGTCGCCCGGGCCATTCGCCGGGGTGCCGGGCCGTCGCTGACGCAGGTGGGCGTCGCGGTGCGTCACCTGGTGCACGAGGACTTCTCCGGCGGTTCGCAGCTCTCGATCGCCGATCTTGCCGATGCCACCAGCGGGCTCCAGCGGATCGCGGTCCGCGATGGCGTGCTGTCGTGGCTGCTGCCCCAGGAGTTTCCCACCGTCGCAGCGGCCGACAGGCTGCCGGACCTGGTGGTGGCGCTCGGCCGATCACCCGGAGCGAGGGAGCATCCGGCGGACTTCTTCTGCGATGACACTGGGGGAGTGGCAAGCCGGTTGGCCGCCTGCGCCCGAAGCACCCCACGTGACCTCAGAGCGCCGGTGCTCACAGTGCTGGCGGCGGTCGGCTGGCTCGGCGGTGGGGGTGCCCTTGGACGGACCGCCGCCGAGCAGGCACTGGAGATCGACCCCGGTTACCGGCTCGCCCAGATGGTCCACCAGGCGTTCGAGCACTGTGTACGTCCCACTCCGCGAGAGGACCGGCATCCTGCATAGAGAGATGGGTGTCCAAATGGTAACCTCGAGTTGGTCAAGAGTCCCAGCGAAAAGCCCCGGCTTGCTGGGCGGCAACCCTCCACCGCGGTGGGGTGCCCCGGGTGAGGACAAGGTCATTTCGAGACTGAGATGACAAGCGCGGGGCCGTCCCACATCGGCCCCCTGATCGGGAGCCGTCATGACTGTGACCCACCACCGTCCACGATCGTGGCCGACCTGCCCGCAGGCCCCTGAGCCGCCTGCTCGTCGCCAGGTCGCTCGGCGCACCGACTACACCTGGGTTGCGCCACCCACCGATGCCAATCCGGCGGCACGCGCCGTGCGGTTCACCGACTTCTTGCTCGAAAGCGGTGCGGTCCTGCCCGAGCTGGTGGTGACCTTCCAGACGTGGGGACGACTTGCCGCGGACGCAAGCAACGCGGTCCTGGTGGAGCATGCGCTGACCGGCGACTCGCACGTGGTCGGCTCGGCCGGCCCCGGCCAGCCCACCGACGGGTGGTGGCCGGACCTGATCGGTCCGGGCTGCCCGCTGGACACCCAGGAACTCTTTGTCGTCGCCGTCAACGTGCTCGGCGGGTGCCGCGGCACCACCGGTCCGGGTTCGGCTGCACCGGACGGACAGGCGTGGGGCTCCAGGTTCCCGCGCACCGGCATCCGTGACCAGGTTGCCGCGGAGGCCGCGATCGCCGACGTCCTCGGTATCGAGGCGTGGCATCTGGTGCTCGGCGGCTCGATGGGTGGAATGCGGACGCTGGAGTGGGTGGCGTCGCACCCGGAACGCACGAGGGGTGCACTGGCCCTGGCGACCACGGCCTACGCGACGGCCGACCAGATCGCCTGGGGTCAGGCCCAGACCTTGGCGATCGCTTCCGACCCGGATTTCTGCGGCGGCGACTACTACGGGGGCGACCGGCGACCGACGACCGGTCTCGGCCTCGCGCGGCGGATCGCGCATACGACCTACCGCAGCGCGGACGAGCTGAATGACCGGTTCGGCGGGCGGGAACAGCCCGGCGAGGACCCGCTCGGCGACGGACGGTTCGCGGTCGAGAGCTATCTGGACCACCAGGCCGGCAAGCTGGTGGGCCGGTTCGACGCGGGCGCCTACGTGCACCTGACCCGTGCCATGTCCACGCACGACATCGCGCGGGGCCGCGGCAGCCTTGCCGACGTCCTCGGCGGCTACCAGGGTCTGCTGCGGGTCGCGGCCGTCGACAGCGACCGACTGTTTCCACCGGAGCTGTCGCAGCAGATCGTTGCCGCCCACGGGCGGGGACGGGTGCGCATGATGCACTCGACGCACGGGCACGACGGCTTTCTGATCGAGACCGAGGAGGTCTCCAGGATCGTGCGAGACGCTCTGGCGGACCTGGGCCCGTGCTCCACCGGGCGGGTCGGGTAGTTTCGACGGATAGGGCCCGCGGTCGGCGGTGCGTGAGGACGAGGAGGTCCGAGTTGACGATTGTCGTGGGATACGTCCCAACTCCTGAGGGGAACGCAGCACTCGAGCGCGCAGTGCAGGAGGCGAGGGCACGACAAGGCGATCTGGTGGTCGTCGACCTGTCCCGACACGAGCGCAACGACCCGAGCGAGTTGGAGGCCCGTGCCGCCGAGCTTGCGGGCGGTGACGTTCGCTTCCAGACCCAGGGTGTCGAGGACGGCAAGGACTCGGTTGACACGATTCTGGCCGTCGCGGTGGAGCACGACGCAGACCTTCTGGTGATCGGGCTGCGTCGGCGCACACCCGTAGGCAAGCTGATCCTGGGGGCCCAGGCGCAACGGATTCTGCTCGATGCCGCGTGCCCGGTGCTGGCGGTCAAACCGGACGTCTCGCAACGAGACTGAGCGCACGAACGGGCCTAGACCGCTGTGCCGAAGGGCACTTAGGTGGACCTGATGGAATGAATCGCCCGCTGGATCGTTTTATAATGGAGGCACCGCACCCGCCGATGAGAGTGGACCCCCTCGCCCGGCGCGTTGCAGAAAGCCCCAACCTCGGTAGCCGTCACCCCATGGCGGCAATGTCGTGGTGTGCCCGACACCGCGATCCGACAGCTTTGGAAGGTAGTTGGTGACGTCCGTGTCGAACCCCCCCTCTGTGCCCGTCCTCCCGGCAGAGTTCAGCCATCCCGTGCTGAAAGATCTGCTCGCGAACGGGCATGCGAACGGCTCCGTCGACAGTTCCGTATTGAAGTCCGCTCTGGAGAGCGCGCAGATCGCGCCGAAGCGGATGAAGACGGTGCTGCGTGCGCTCGAGGAGCAGGGAGTGATGATCACGTTGGACCCGGAAACGGCGCAGCGAGCGGTTGCCTCCACGACCGCCCGCTCATCGGCCACCCGTAACACCACGAGCAAGAGCGCGACCAAGAAGCCCACGACGACGAAGGCCGCGGCCAAGAAGTCGGCCGACCAGAATGATGAGTCGGCCGTCGAGAAGGCACCGGCAAAGAAGGCCGCTGCCAAGAAGGCGATGGCCAAGAAGACCACGACCCGTGCAGCGGCCGACGCTGCGGCCGCGGAAGGTGGGTCGGCACCCCGTCGCCCGGCCAAGAAGACCGCGAAGCGCGGCGGGCGCAAGCAGGCTGCCGACGTCGAGGTCGCCGACGAGGACCACGAGGACGATGAGTCCGACGAGTCGCCAACCAAGGCGGGCGAGGCGGAGGAGGAGTCCGAGACCGGTGGCTTCGTCATCCGGCAGGACAAGGACGACGACGCTCCCGCTCAGCAGGTGGTCACGGCGGGCGCGACCGCGGACCCGGTCAAGGACTACTTGAAGCAGATCGGCAAGGTTGCCCTGCTGAATGCCGAGCAGGAGGTCGAGCTGGCCAAGCGCATCGAGGCGGGGCTCTTCGCGGAGGAGCAGCTGAACTCCGGCGAGAAGATCGACATGAAGTTCAAGCGCGAGCTGTGGTGGATCTCGCAGGACGGCAAGCGCGCCAAGAACCACCTGCTTGAGGCGAACCTGCGGCTGGTCGTGTCGCTGGCAAAGCGTTACACCGGCCGCGGCATGCTCTTCCTCGACCTGATTCAGGAGGGCAACCTGGGTCTGATCCGTGCGGTCGAGAAGTTCGACTACACCAAGGGTTACAAGTTCTCGACCTACGCCACCTGGTGGATCCGCCAGGCCATCACGCGCGCGATGGCCGACCAGGCACGCACGATCCGCATCCCCGTCCACATGGTCGAGGTCATCAACAAGCTCGCGCGGGTGCAGCGTCAGATGCTGCAGGACCTGGGCCGTGAGCCCAGCCCGGAGGAGCTCGCCAAGGAGCTTGACATGACCCCGGAGAAGGTCGTCGAGGTCCAGAAGTACGGTCGCGAGCCGATCTCTTTGCACACGCCGCTCGGTGAGGACGGCGACAGCGAGTTCGGTGACCTGATCGAGGACTCGGAGGCCGTGGTGCCTGCTGACGCCGTGTCCTTCACCTTGCTGCAGGAGCAGTTGCACTCCGTGCTCGACACGCTGTCCGAGCGGGAGGCCGGGGTTGTGTCCATGCGGTTCGGCCTGACCGACGGGCAGCCGAAGACGCTGGATGAGATCGGCAAGGTCTACGGCGTGACCCGTGAGCGGATCCGGCAGATCGAGTCCAAGACGATGAGCAAGCTGCGTCACCCGTCCCGCTCGCAGGTGCTGCGCGACTACCTCGACTGAGCAGTCTCGCCGAAAGTCGGCATCGATGCAGGTCAGACCCACTTTGTCAGGGTCTGGCCTGCATCGTCTTGGGTAGCACAGCGCTGCTGGTCCAGACATCGGTTTAGTGGACCGAGTGCCCCGCCGCGTGACGCCGCAGGCGTCCAAGAATGCGCAGGCCAAGACGGCCACCGTCGGTGGTGCGTCCGGTTGCAAGTTCACTGACGTTGCACTTGCTCTGGGCAGAACCACCGCTGCTCACTTCTCCCATTGCCGGACATCGGCGGGGCGCACCTACTACCGAGGCCTGACACCGGCCAACGGTGAGTCCGTCGAAGTGGACGACGTGGTGTGGACTTCGAGCGACTGGCTGGTCACCGCATCCGACGGCACGTCCTATGAGATCTCGCCGGCCAGCATGGTCATCACCCTCACGACGGACGCCCGATTCACCTCCCGCATGGTCACCTACCGAGGATCTGGCGGTCAGCAGGTCGCCGGGCCGACCCCGGTCCGGCGCGACGCCAACGGGTTCGCCCGGGGAGGGCCGCCGACTCCGACCTCTCCGTCGAACTACAACCACCCGAGTCACGCAGACTGTCTGAGGTTTCTCACCGAACTGCGAGCGTGGTCGAACTACCAGAACCTGCACCGCCCGCTGGCTCGACCAACGACCTCCCCAGCAGCGGCGACGTGCAGTACCTCGGGTTGTTCTGCCACCTCAGCTACTGAGGCGACCACGAACTCAGTTCCGGGATATTTTGTTGCACAGCGCTCGCCATGACGGTCCAAACTCTTGAGAACAAGGGTTCTCGACTGACGGTTCGGAGTCCGCGCCGGTAGCCGCGGGCCCCTCGTTACCGCACTGAGATCGCAGTTTTCGGCGCCACCCGCCATCCAGATCGCAATTCCCAGCCCTTCCGAGGCGTTTTAGGGCCGAGTGTTGCGATCTCGACGAGGCGTGGACCAGCGGCAACCCGAGACCGTTACTCCGGACGACGGCGGCGAAGTAGCCGGGTCGGCAGGGCGGCGACCGCCCGGAGGGCGCCGCTGACGGCGCGGCGTCCGGTGGCCGGCAGCAACCAGGCCTTCACCCGTTGACCGGAGGGGACGCCCGCGCGAACCTGGCGCAGGACCTCCTGAGAGTCCTTTGC
This sequence comes from Leekyejoonella antrihumi, assembly GCF_007845645.1. Taxonomy (GTDB): domain Bacteria; phylum Actinomycetota; class Actinomycetes; order Actinomycetales; family Dermatophilaceae; genus Leekyejoonella; species Leekyejoonella antrihumi. The sequence goes on along the minus strand of NZ_VCQV01000021.1, from coordinate 56,974 downwards.
CAACGACTGTGGCCGATCGCCTGGTGGCGCGTAACGGGCCCGCTCGAGCGTCCGGGCCGCGCGGTGCAGGGCATCATCGTCGCGTGGCGACCCCAGCTCACCACGGCGGCGATAGTAGTCCTCAAGAGCACGCGGGGAGCGATCGTCCGGCGCGGCGATCCCGAGGTCGTCGAGTCGGGACTGCAGGACCGTCCACTCCGCCTCCAGCCGGTTCGTTCGGCCGGCGGATCCGCTGACGATCCTGTGCCGACGAGCCCATGCCAAGCCTGGAAGGATCAGCAGGAGCAGCAGTATCACCAGCGCGACGAGCACCCCGATGCCGACGGTGGACCACACGCCGAGCCCGCTGTCCGTTGTCGCGTGGGAGGTCGGTGCAGCGGGCAGCACGGGAGCACGCCTGCTCGGCGTCGGGGCCGACGCGCTGGGGCTCGGCGATGACAAGGCTTGATCCGGCTGTGTGGGGATCGCGTACAACGGGGGGGCGCCGGATCGCGCTCCCGGTGTTGGTTCGAACCGGGTCCATCCCATACCGGGAAACCACAGCTCCGGCCAGGCGTGGGCATCCGACTTCACGACGTGATACGCACCGGACGAGTCCTGCTGGCCGGGGAGGAACCCGACGGCCAGCCGTGCCGGGATGCCATCTGCGCGGGCGAGCATGATCATGGCTGTCGCGAACTGGATGCAGTAGCCCTTGCGGGTGACCAGGAAGTTGCTCAGGGGGTCCAGAGGCCGCCCGTCGGAGGCCTTCCGCCGAGGCGCCAAGGACAGCGAGTAGGTGAACGACCCCGACCGCAGATAGTCCTGGATCGCGATCGCGGAGTCGAACGACGTCCGTCCGCCGATCTTCTCGGCCAGAGCCACGACGCGCGCGCGGGCCTCCGTGGGCAAAGCCAGCTCATCGGCCGCGTTCGGTCGCCCGCCGCTGCCGCTTGGCTGGTCGTCGTCGCCCAGGCGCTCGTAGGTGAGCGAGTAGGAACTCGCCGGTCCGGAGGGCACGATCTGTCCGGTGGAGCCGTCGAACCTCCACGGTACGGACCCGAGGTTCGCGGTTCGAACGGGGAAGGGCGCCGCAAACTGGGGCGCGCCGATCGTGCTGCTGCTCACCTGCAGGGAGTAGGTCTGGCTTGCTGCCGTCGTGGCGGTGCCATCGGTCTGCAGTTTCGTGTTGTCACGACCCCGGACCAGATGGGTCGACGGCGGCCGCAGGTTCCACTGGCCGCCGGTATACCTGCTCGTAGCCAGGACGCGCAGTGGTGGAGGGCTGGCGTCGTTGGTCCGAAACACCAGCACGGGAGCAGTGCCCTGGGCCCGCAGGTCCTTGGCGATGTCCGCCTCGCTGCCGAACATCGACCCCGGCCCAGATCCACCCGAGTCGGTGGAGCGACTCAGGCCGTTGGCGAAGAAGTGCGGCGTGGAGCTCGGCAACGCGGCGGGTAGGACCAGGGCCAGCACCAGGCTGGCGACCCCGAGCCCCCGGGCCAGCGCGGCATGCCCCGAGATGTTGAACCGGTTCTCGAAGGTCATCGGTGTCGACGGTCGGGCGCGGGTGGAGGCCCAGCTGAGCATCTGCCGGCTGCTTCCGTGGGCCACCATGGACAGCCAGATGACGGCGACGGCAACGAAGTATGCGGGGTTGAGGCCGGTGGCCGCATTCGAGGCCGACAGCATGAACACGCCAAGCAGCGGTATCCCGGCCGCCGCGGGCCGGCGGAAGGTCACGGCCAGCAGGTCCACCGCAATGGCGAGAGTCGGCACGATGAGAGACAGGACGAACTCGAGCCCTGGAGTGACCGGCGCGGGGGCCGTATAGGTCACGAGGGTGTGGTTGGCATCCTCGATGAGGCCCGCGATCTGTTGGGCGAGCGCGTGCATGCCGAGGTGCTGCTCCAGGTCCAGCAGGAAGACGACAAGCAGGAGCCCGGTGACCTGAGTGAGGACCACGACCCCCCGGGCGGTGCCGGTCGCGCGGGCGGCCATGCCCAGGCCGCTGACCAGCAGGACCAACAGGATCAGTCTCCACAACCAGTGCTCGCCGGTCAGCAGCGTGGTGAGCGGCCAGGCCGCGGCAAGGGTGCCAAGTGCCGCGAGCAACCCCTCGGTGACGCGCGCGCGAGTCATAGGGCGCCCATTCGGAGCAGGCTGCGGCTGCTCACGGTCGCCCAGGCCGCCAAGATTCCCGTGTCGCCGCGAACGATGACGACTCGCCATCCGGCGCCGGCCAGCTGACCGCGGAGCCCATCCGCGGCGAGGCTGGTCTCGGCATTCGGGTGCGTAAAGCTGTGGGTGTCGAGGATGAGCGCGATCCCGGCCGCCCCGGCCTGTCGCAGCCCGGCGAGCTGGGCCGCACGGCCGTCATCGAGGTCGGTCAGAACGGCAACGACGATGGCACCGAGTCGGACGACCTCCGCCGTGTGGTTCACCAGGACTTCGTGTTGAAGGTCCTCATCGGGACCCGCGACCGCGAGCCATCGGACGATGTCCCCGGCCGGCGCGGCGGCGTCGATCAGCTCGGCTGACAGGGTCTCCACGGTGGCCAGGTGGGTGGAGTACTGCAGCTCGTCGAGTCGGACGGCGATCGAGGCGGCGGCGCTGACTGCCCACTCGAATGAGCTGCGGGTGCCGCTGCCCTGGTGCCCTGAGGCCCGACTGTCCAGCAGCAGCACGGCCGATCGCCGCGCGGGCTGCTCCTCCTGGCGGACCATCAGCTCACCGCGGTGCGCGGTGGCCGGCCAGTGGACCTTCCGCAGGTCGTCACCGTCGTGGTAGGCGCGGATGCTGACGTCTTCGGCGCCGTGCAGCGCAATCATCTGCGGGACCTCGCCCTCACTGCCCACTCCCGACCCCGGTGGCTTGGTCGCCCCGAGTGGCACGACCCGTGGAAGCACGAGGACCTCGTCGACCTGTCGGATCTCACGGGCCGCCGTCGTCAGGCCGAACGGGTCGGTCTCGCGCAACCGGATGGGGCCGAGATGGTGTCGCCCGCGCACGTGGCTGCGCACGACATACGTCAGTCGGCGCGCCGCACCGGGGTAGAGGGCGGGAAGGATGAAGCGTGGCCGGTCACCGAGAACGTAGTCGATCCGCTCCTCCGCGAGGCACAGCCTGGTGGCACGGCGCCCTGGGTTGCGGAACGTCACGCTGACCTGGGCGCGCTGGTCGGGTAGGAGGGTGGCGGGTTCGACGACGCGGGTGACCTCCACGTCGGGGGAGCGACGCCGACTGAGCAGCAACGTGAGCAGGGGCAGCACCACGAGCAGCATCCCGACCCGCGCGATGTCGACGTAGCCGAGCACGATACCGCCGATGGCCAAGGTCCCGCCGCCGGAGATGAAGACCAGGCCACGCTGGGTGAGGGAGCTGTTGCGGTGACGAATCATTGGGAGCGCGAGGCAGTGGGTACCCGCAGGTGCGCGACGAGCTCGCCGAGCACGTCCTCGGTGCGGCGGTGGAGGTGCTGAACGTCGCTGCTCAGGATGACGCGATGCGCCAGAACGGGGCCGACCAGCTGCTGAACGTCCTCGGGTATGACGTGGTCTCGGCCCTCCAGGGCCGCCAGTGCCTGAGAGGCACGCAGGAGCTGGAGGGCGGCGCGAGGAGACGCACCCAAGCGGAGCGCGGGGGAGCTTCGCGTTGTCGTGACGAGGTCGACGATGTATTGCCGCAGAGCCGGGCTGGCATAGAGCGTCGAGACACGCTCGGCCAGCCTGCGGATGGTCGCGGCGTCGGTGACCGGTTGCAGGTCATCCAGCGGATGCCCCTGCCCGTGGGTCTCCAGCATCGCGATCTCGGAGCGGGGGGTCGGGTATCCCATCGAGATGCGTGCCATGAACCGGTCGCGCTGCGCCTCGGGCAACGGGAAGGTGCCTTCCATCTCGATCGGGTTCTGGGTCGCCATCACCATGAACGGCTGGTCGAGCTCGTAGGTGGTCCCGTCCACCGTGACCTGGCTCTCCTGCATGCACTCCAGCAGTGCGGACTGCGTCTTGGGGGAGGCGCGGTTGATCTCGTCACCGACGACGATGTTCGCGAAGATCGCACCGCGACGGAACTCGAAGCCGTGCGAGTCCTGGTTGAAGACACTGACCCCCGTGATGTCACTGGGTAGCAGGTCCGGGGTGAACTGCACTCGTCGCATCCGGCAGTCGATGGAGCGGGAGAGTGCCTTGGCGAGCATGGTCTTGCCCACACCGGGAACGTCCTCGATAAGCAGATGGCCCTGGGCAAGCAGCACGATCACCGCGGTACGGATGACCTCCGGCTTGCCCTCGATGACGCAGGAGACGCCCTGGTGGATGGCCGCGGCTACCTCTCGAACCTCATCCAGCCCGATCGGCGGCAGCTGCGAACTCGGACCCGGTCTCTCGCCTGCAAATGAGTGCATGCCTCGATCCTGCCTGATCGGATGTCGGAGCAGGTCATGAACCCACCGGGACGGTGCCTATCCAGAGTAGGCACCAGGTGCTCGCGGCGGGACCATTTCTCCCTCGGCTGCTCCACTTCGCCCCACGGCACGGCGTTCGGGGCGCCGATCGCGGCGCTCGATGCCGGCCGGGCGGGGCCGGCGTCGGCGCTACCGGTGCGGAACACGGGATTGCGGAGGTGGGCCGAGCGACGATCCTCCACCCCGCTCCACGACTCTGACCAGCAACTTTGCCGGGTTGCGTGGGCTGTCGGGCAAAGATGAGGCGACATGTGGTGAGAAGTGGAGTAAAGTGGTGCGCGCTGGTGAACGACGGAGCAATTGTGGTCAGGGCGGGAGGTGCAACCGATGTTCTTGGGGACTCACCATCCACGCCTGGACGACAAGGGTCGGCTGTTCCTGCCGGCCAAGTTTCGCGACAAGCTCGCCAGTGGGCTGGTCATCACCCGAGGGCAGGAACGGTGCCTTTATGTCTTTCCGCTGGTCGAGTTCGAACGTCTTGCGGTCGAGCTGAACAACACGCCGGTGACCAACCGGGCAGTGCGCAACTTCCAGCGGGTGCTGCTGTCGGCGGCGTCCGACGAGATCCCGGACAAGCAGGGACGGGTCACGGTGCCATCCGTGCTTCGTGAGTATGCCGGGCTGGAGCGCGAGTGCACCGTCATCGGGACCGGGAATCGCATCGAGGTGTGGGACACCACCTCGTGGAACGACTTCCTGGCCGCCACCGAGGACGACTTCGCCGAGCAGGGTGAGGAGGTGATCCCTGGCGGGCTCTTCTGACACTTGGCCTCCATCCGCTTCGTCGCGCACAACGGGCCGACACACTTCCCCGGTGTCGGAGCGTCGTCCGGCGAGAGAGCGGCTGGGGACCTAGAGTCAGAACAGTCTCCCGGGACTCAACCTCTCCTGCAATGGAATCGCAAACTCTTCATCCGCCCGCCGCCGCACGACTGCTCCGTAAAGGTGACTTCATGAGCTCGAGCCGAGGGTCTGCCGAACTGCGGCACACCCCGGTGCTTCGCGAACGGATCGTCGAGCTCCTGGCGCCGGCGCTCGAGCGACCCGGCGCGGTCTTCGTGGATGGCACGCTCGGAATGGGCGGGCACACCGAGGCGATCTTGAACCGATGCCCCGAGGCGACCGCGTACGGCGTCGACAGGGATGGCGAGGCGTTGACGCTGGCCGGCGAGCGACTGGGCGGGTATGCCGATCGGTTCCGTCCGGTGCATGCCGTCTACGACGAGGCGTTCGACCGGCTCGACGAGCAGGGCGTGCATGAGGTCGACGCGGTGCTCTTCGATCTCGGGGTCTCCTCGTTGCAGCTGGATGAAGCCGACCGGGGTTTCGCCTACAGCAAGGACGCACCACTGGACATGCGGATGGACCAGGGGAGCGGCCGCACCGCGGCCGACGTCCTCAACACCTACCCGGTGGCCGAGCTCGAACGGATCCTGCGGGAGTACGGCGAGGAGCGGTTCGCTCGACGTATCGCCCGCGCCGTCGTGCGAGAGCGGGAGGAGACGCCGTGGTCGACATCGGGGCGGCTCGTCGAGCTGCTGCGGGACTGCATACCCGCCGCGTCACAGCGCAGCAGCGGCCACCCGGCCAAGCGCACCTTCCAAGCCCTGCGCATCGAGGTCAACGGAGAGCTCGACTCGTGGCGTGCCGCGCTTCCTCGTGCGATCGACCACCTGTGCGTCGGTGGTCGGGTCGCGGTGCTGTCCTATCACTCACTGGAGGACCGCATCGCCAAGCGTGTCCTCGCCGCCGGCGCCACCAGCTCGGCGCCCCCGGGGCTGCCGGTCGAACTGCCTGAGCAGGCCCCCTACCTGAAGCTTCTCGTCCGCGGCGGGCAGGCCCCGACCGCGCAGGAGACCCTCGACAACCCGCGTGCAGCATCCGCCCGGCTGCGCGCCGCCACCCGAGTTCGCTCGACGAAGGGATCGACATCATGAGCCAGCAGACCGCGGTTCGACAGCGGACGCGTCCGGCGCGCCCGTCCACGACGCATCCGAAGGCCCAGCAGGCGACCCCTCGCCTGCGCGTCGTGCAGCCGGCCGACACCCACGCGACCGAAGGGGTCGGTTTCGTGGTGGCCTGTCTGCTGCTGCTCGTCAGCGGTCTGGTCGTGCTGCTCCTGCTCAACACTGTGCGGGCCCAGCAGTCCTTCACGATGGACCGGCTGCAGGCGCAGTCCAACACCCTGTCGGACACCCAGCAGGAGCTGCAATCGGACCTGGACAACGTGAGCGCCCCGCAGCAGCTCGCGCTCAAGGCGCAGTCCCTCGGACTTCGTCCGGCGAGCAAGATTCGGTACGTCCGCAAGTCGGATGGCAAGGTGCTCGGCGTGGCGAAGGACTCCTCGCAGGCTGGACCGTTTACGGTGGGAACGCTTCCGACGACACCCGCTTCGCAGGCGGCGGGAGCCGCTCAGGCGGCGGCCTCCGCCGGCCTCGTGGCGGTCAAGCCGAAGCCCGCGAAGAAGCCGTCGACGGACGGTGCGGCCCACAGCACGGCGAAGGACAGCAAGGCAAAGAGCAAGTCAGGCACCACCTCAACTCCGAAGACGACGAGCAAGCCATCGGCCAAGGGCGCTTCCGACAAGTCCAGGTCGAGCCAGAACCCGAAGACCAACCCGAAGAAGACATCGAGGTGACCTGTGACCCAGCCCCGCCGACCCGCAACACCAGGGCGTCGTGTGTCCTCGGCTCCCAGGACGACCGGGCAGAGGCCGACCAGGAAGTCGTCGAGCGCATCGGCCGGTAGCGGGTCGCGCACCCACCGGGCGCGTAGCATCGCGGGGTCGGACGCCAAAAGATCCGCACCGCGGAAGCCGGCGGGCAGGCCCGGCAACGGTGCGCCGCGTGGGCCACGGCGTCCGGTGCAGCTCGGCATCGGCAACCCGGGGCGTCGAGGCCGCGTCCTTTTCATTGTGAGCCTGTTCATCTTCACCCTGTTCGTGGCACAGCTCTTTCGCGTGCAGGGCATCGAGTCGGCGTCGATGTCCAAGCAGGCCCTGGACAGCCGACTGGCGCACGTCACGGTGCCGGCCCTGCGGGGTCAGATCGTTTCCTCCGGGGGTGTTGTCCTCGCGGACAGCGTCGAGCGGCGCACGGTGACGGCAGACGCCACCCTGACGCGCGACTACACCAAGCTCGTCAATGGCAAGCAGGAGAAGGTCGGGCTGGCCGGTGCCGCCCAGGACATCGCCCAGATCGTCGGCGCCAAGCCGGCGGATCTGCTGGCGCCGCTGGAGGCGGCCAGCAAGATCAACTCGCGCTTCACCTACGTGATCAAGGACATCGCACCGGCGCAGTGGAGCAAGATCGCGGCCCTGGGGATCCCCGGGATCTTCGGCGTCAAGACCAGCCAGCGGGAATATCCGCAGGGCACCAGCGTGGCCCCGCTCGTCGGCTGGGTAAGTGCCGATGGGACCGGCGGCGGCGGAATCGAGCAGATGGAGAACACGGCGCTCAACGGCAAGCCGGGCGTGCACACCTACGAGCAGGCTCCGGACGGCACCGTGATTGCCTCCGGAGACAACAGCGACACCCCGGCGGTGAACGGCAAGAACATCAAGCTCACCATCGACAACGACCTGCAGTGGTACGCCCAGAACGCGATGGCGGCGGCCGTGAAGAAGTACAAGGCGGTGTCCGCGGATGCGGTGGTCATGGACCTGCAGGGCAATCTGAAGGCCGTGGCGTCCTACCCCAGCTTCGACAACAACGACATGGCGAGTGCCCCCAACTATCTTCAGTCGCGGCCGTTCGCCGAGGTGTACGCGCCGGGCTCGACCGGCAAGATCGTCACCATGTCCGCGCTGCTGCAGCAGCAGAAGGCGACGCCGCTGACGCACGTCGTCGTGCCGCCCACGCTGACCAGGGCGGGCACGACCTTCCATGACTCGGAACCGCACGGCACTGAAAACCTCACTCTCGCCGGTGTTCTCGGCGAGTCCTCCAACATGGGCACCATGCTGGCAGGTTCGCGCATCTCGCCAGACACCCTCTACAGCTACATGCGCAAGTTCGGCCTGGACCGACTCTCCGGGGTGGGCTTCCCCGGGGAGTCCGGTGGGATCCTCAGCCAGCCCTCGAAGTGGAGTGGGACGCAGCGCTATACCGTCCTGTACGGGCAGGGCTACGCGGTCACCGCGATCCAGCAGGCCGCGGTCTTTCAGACCATCGCCAATGGCGGAGTGCGCGAGCCGATCAAGCTGGTCTCCGGGATCGGCGACGCTGCCGGTGGGTGGACGACGCCGACGGACAGCCGCAAGGCCGTGCGCGTCGTGTCGCCCGCGGTCGCGGCGAAGGTGACCCGGATGATGGAGGGCGTCGTGACGGCCAAGGGCACGGCCCCCATGGCCGCCGTCGACGGCTACAACGTCGCCGGGAAGACAGGCACCGCAAACCGATACGACCCCCAGCTGGGGCGGTACAACGGCACGACGGCGTCCTTCATCGGCTTCGCACCGGCGAATCACCCGCAGTACATCGTGGCGATCACGGTGCAGGACCCGACACGAGGCAGCATCTACGGCGGCAACGTCGCCGGCCCGGTGTTCTCGCAGATCATGTCCTACGCGCTGCACGAGGGTCACGTGCCGCCGAGCACCACCAAGCCCGCGCCCTACCCCTTCACGTTCGATCCATCGGCCTCGAAGAAGAAATGATCCCGCTGCAGCTCACCACGATCGCCGAACTCACCGGCGGCGCGCTCCATGGACCTGACGTGCTGGTCGACGGCCCGGTCGTGAGCGACTCCCGCGAGGCGCAGCCGGGAAGCCTGTACGTCGCCCGCATCGGTGAGCACGCCGACGGTCATCAGTACGCCTCCTCCGCCGCGCAGGCGGGCGCCGTCGCCACCCTCGGGCTGCGACCCGTTGCCGAGATGCCCACCGTCGTGGTCCCGGACGTCCAGGAGGCGTTCGCGCAGCTTGCCCGCGGCGTCGTCGATCGCTGCTCGGATCTGCAGATCATCGGCATCACCGGCAGCTCGGGAAAGACGTCGACCAAGGACATGCTCGGCCACGTCCTGGAAGGTCACGGGGAGACGATCTCGCCGATCGGTTCGCTGAACTCCGAGGTCGGAGTCCCGCTCACGGTATGCCGAGTGACCGGCTCCACCCGGTATCTGGTCGCCGAGATGGGTGCCTCCGGTGTCGGGCACATCGCCTACCTCACGCGAATCGCGCCCCCGCAGATCGGGGTGGTGCTCAACGTGGGCGCCGCGCACGTGGGGGAGTTCGGTTCGGTCGAGGCCATTGCTCGCACCAAGGCCGAGCTCGTTCGCGCGCTGCCTCAGGGCGGGGTCGCGATCTTGAACGTGGACGACGCCCGGGTCGCCGCGATGGCCGCCGAGACCGCGGCGCGGGTGGTGCGTGTCGGGATCGGGGCAGACGCGGACCTGCGGGCGATCGAGGTGCGTCTGGACGAGGTCGGCCGACCCTCCTTCACGGTCGTCGGCCGGGCGGAGCGCGCCGCGGTGCGCCTCCAGTTGCACGGCGCGCATCAGGTGGGTAATGCCCTTGCCGTCATCGCGGCCGCGCGGGCGCTCGAGCTGCCGATGGACCTGATCGTCGACCGGTTGGCGTCCGCCCGGGCCGTCAGCCGGTGGCGTATGGAGGTGCACCGGCTCCCGAATGACGTCACCCTGGTCAACGACGCGTACAACGCGAACCCGCAGTCGATGGCGGCCGCGCTGCGCGCCCTCGGGCAGATGGGCGCGGGCCGTCGCACGATCGCCGTGCTCGGCGAGATGCGCGAGCTCGGGCAGATGTCCGCCGAGGCGCATCAGGAGGTGGGCCGGATCGTCGCGGAGCTCGGCGTGCGGCAGCTGATCGTCGTCGGTGACGGTGCCCGGGGCATTGCCTCAGGAGCGGCCGGTAGTGCGGTGCACGTCGAGCAGGTGGCCGACGTCGCCGCCGCGCACGACCTACTGGCCGACCGGCTCCGCCCGGGAGACGTGGTCCTGCTCAAGTCGAGCCGTGACTCCGGGCTGCGGTACCTTGGCGACCGTCTGGTTACCGAGGCCGGCGGGGAGGTGGCGTCGTGAAGGTTGTGCTGATCGGCGCCCTCGTCGCACTGGCCACGGGGTTGTTCGGCACCCGCGTCTTCATCACGTTCCTCGTCCGCAAGAGCTATGGCCAGTTCGTGCGTGATGACGGGCCGACGACCCACCACACCAAACGAGGCACCCCGACCATGGGCGGGGCGATCATCATCGTGGCGAGCGTCCTCGGGTACACACTGGCGCATCTGGTGACCTGGTCGGCTCCGACCGTGTCCGGAATACTCGTCCTCTTCCTCATGGTCGGGTTGGGGCTCGTGGGGTTCGCCGACGACTGGATCAAGATCTCCCGGCAGCGTTCGCTGGGCCTGCGGTCATACCAGAAGCTGATCGGACAGACCGCGGTCGCCGTGGTGTTCGCCATCCTGGCAACCAAGTTTCCGGACAGCGGGGGGCGCCGCCCGGCAAGCTTCAGCATCTCCTTCGTGCGTGACACTTGGGTCAATCTCGCCTTCGCCGGCACTGCCGTCGGTGTGCTGCTCTTCGTGCTCTGGGCGAACCTCATGATTGCCGGCACCAGCAACGGGGTGAACCTGACAGACGGCCTGGACGGGCTGGCCACCGGCGCCTGCGTCATGGTGTTCGGCGCCTACACGCTGATCAGCATCTGGCAGTACAACCAGAACTGCGAGTACCACTTCAGCAACAAGTGCTACCAGGTGCGTGACCCGCTCGACCTCGCAGTGGTCGCGGCGTGCGTGATGGCCGCCTGCTTCGGATTCTTGTGGTGGAACGCGACACCCGCGAAGATCTTCATGGGTGACACCGGCTCGCTGGCTCTGGGTGGGGCCCTTGCCGGACTGGCCATCACGACGCGGACCGAGCTGCTGGTGGTGATCCTCGCCGGCCTGTTCGTGCTGGAGACCGTGTCGGTGATCCTGCAGGTCGGCTCGTTCAAGCTACGGCGCAAGCGCATCTTCCGCATGGCCCCGCTGCACCACCACTTCGAGATGGTCGGCTGGAATGAGATCACCGTGGTGATCCGTTTTTGGATCATCGCCGGTCTGTGCGTGGCCCTCGGCCTCGGGCTGTTCTACGCCGAGTGGGTCGTTGGAGTATGACAGCAACCCCACGAAGTTCTCCGCTCGCAAACTCGCTCCGATACTTCGCGGGGGCCCCGAAATGACAAGCGGGGGGTTGTGGGCTGTGGACCCGGCGTACGAACCGCTCGAGGGTGCGCGTGACCTGACCCATGAGGGTGCGGACTGGTCCGGACTGTCGATCGTCGTGATGGGCCTGGGGCTCAGCGGGTTCGCTGCTGCCGATGCCCTGCTCGAGCGCGGATCCGACGTGACCGTTCTGGCACGGGACCGCACACCTGCAGCCCTCGAACGGGCCAAGGTTCTGGAGGTGCTGGGGGCACAGGTTCACTTCGGTGAAGAGCACCAGCGCACGCCGCCGGAGGGGACTCACCTCGTGGTGACCTCGCCCGGCATACCGCCGCGCCACCCGTTCATGGTCGCCGCCACGGCCGCCGGCGTGCCCGTCTGGGGCGAGGTGGAGCTGGCCTGGCGGATGCGCGCCCGCGCCGGCGCGGCGCCGTGGCTCACGATCACCGGCACGAACGGCAAGACCACCGCGGTCACCATGCTCGAGAGCATCCTGCGCGCTGCCGGGTTGCGTGCAGTGGCGGCGGGCAACGTGGGTCGGCCGCTGCTGGAGGCCGTGCTGCACCCCGAGCCCTACGACGTGCTGGCCGTCGAGCTGTCGACCTTCCAGCTGCACTGGTCCCGCAGCATCTCGGCGTATGCGTCTTGCTGCCTCAACGTGGCGCCCGACCACCTCGACTGGCACGGCTCGTACGACGAGTACCGGCGGATGAAGGGCAAGATCTACCAGCGGACTCAGATCGCCTGCATCTACAACGTCGATGACCCCACGACCGAGCATCTGGTCGAGGACGCCGAGGTCGTCGAGGGAGCGCGCGCCATCGGCTTCACGCTCGGCATTCCCGCGCCCTCGATGCTCGGGCTGGTCGATGGTGTGCTGGCCGATCGCGCCTTCGTCGAGAACCGCTCGAGCAGCGCGGCAGAGCTGGCCCAGGTCGCCGACCTCACGGGGCACGGCGGCGCCGATCCCGCGGCGCACTACGTCGCCGACGCGCTCGCCGCCGCCGCCCTGGCACGTGCCTACGGCGTCGCGCCGTCGGCGGTCCGTGATGGCTTGCGGGCCTACGTGCCGCAGCCGCATCGGGCCGCGACAGTGCTGACCCACAACCAGATTCGCTGGGTCGACGACTCGAAGGCGACGAATGCGCCGGCCGCGCAGGCGTCGCTGAGCGCGTATGACCACGTCGTCTGGATAGCCGGCGGCCAGCTCAAGGGCGCCGACGTTGACCCGCTGGTGGCCGCGGTCGTCGGGCGACTGCGCGGTGCGGTCCTGGTCGGCGTGGATCGAGCCGAGATCGCCACGGCACTAAGGCGACACGCGCCCGATATCCCGCTGGTCGACATCGACAGCACCGAGACTGGAGCCATGCGGGAAGCGGTGCAGGCAGCGGCGGCCCTGGCGCAGCCAGGAGACGTCGTTCTTCTGGCACCCGCCGCGGCCTCCCTTGACATGTTCGACAGCTACGGCGCCCGCGGCGACGCGTTTGCGCAGGCCGTGCGCGAGATGACCGCGGACGGCGACGCGTGACCGCGGCGAGCACGTCCCGCACCGACGAACGGTGGCACCTGCAGGACGTTCGTGAACGGCTCGAGTCGCCGATCGCCCCGTACTACCTGCTCCTCGGGTCGAGCACGATGCTGCTGCTGTTCGGCCTGATCATGGTGCTGTCCGCATCGAGCGTCACGTCCTACGTGGACAGCGGCTCATCCTTCACGGTCTTCAAGAGCCAGGCGATGTTCGCCGTGCTGGGGGTGATCGGGGCAATGATCGCCAGCCGAGTGCCCGTGCGCATCTGGAAAATTCTGGCCCTACCCACCTTCGCTGTGGCGATCCTCCTTGAGCTGATGGTGTTCACCGGGCTCGGCCGCACCGTGAACGGTAACCGCAACTGGATCGGTGTCGGCGGGTTCACGTTCCAGCCCTCCGAGCTCGGCAAGCTCGCGGTCGTCCTCGTGGCTGGGATGGTCCTTGCCCACAAGCGGGCGCTGCTGGGCCAGCTGCGCCACGTCCTGCTGCCGCTGGCGCCACTGCTCGGACTGTTGTTCGGGCTCGTGCTGCTCGGCCACGACCTCGGCACCACCATGGTGTTGTTAACCATCGCGGCGGCCATGTTCTTCGTCGCCGGCGTGCGGATGCGGGTGTTCGCCGGTTTCGGGCTGTTGGCTTTCGCCGGGGTGATGGCTGCCGTGGTGACCAGCGGCAACCGCACCGGCCGCATCGACGCCTGGCTCGGCACCTGCATCAACGCCAACACCACGGGTTGCTACCAGAAGGTGCATGGCCTGTATGCCATGGCCGATGGCGGGTGGTGGGGTGTCGGACTGGGCGCGAGCCGTGAGAAGTGGTCATGGTTGCCGGAGGCACACAACGACTTCATCTTCGCGATCATCGGTGAGGAGCTCGGACTGCCGGGAACCCTGGTCGTGCTGGCCCTCTACCTCGCGCTGGGGTATGCCTGCTACCGCATGATCGTGAACAGCAGCAACATGTTCGTGCGCCTGACCACCGCCGGCATCATGGTGTGGATCCTCGCCCAGGCGATGATCAACATCGGCTCGGTCATCGGTCTGCTGCCAATCATCGGTGTGCCGCTGCCCCTGGTGTCCTCGGGCGGATCGGCGCTGGTGACGACGCTGTTGGCGTTGGGGATACTCATAGCCTTCGCACGCAATGAGCCCGAGTGCAAGGCGGCCCTTGCCGCCCGTCCCAGCCTGATTCGACGGACGATGGCAGTCCTGCCGACCCGAAAGGCCTCCCGTTGAGCCTGACCTCCCGTCACCCGCGGTCGATCCTGCTGGCGGGCGGAGGCACCACGGGGCACATCGCACCGCTTCTGGCCACGGCCGATGCGCTTCGTGACCAGGACGGCGCCGTGCGGATCACCGTGCTCGGCACGCGCGGAGGCCTCGAGGAGACCCTCGTGCCCGCACGGGGATATGACCTGCGACTCATCCCGAAGGTGGCCTTCCCGAGACGGCCGAATGCGGCCGCAGCAAGGTTCCCGGCCGCCCTGGTAGCGGCGATCTCCCAGACGGGGCACCTCATCGACGACGTCCGGGCCGACGTGGTGGTGGGATTCGGCGGTTACGTCAGCCCACCCGCCTACCTCGCGGCCCGTCGCCGACACCTGCCGATCGTGGTGCATGAGGGGAATGCTCGCGCCGGTCTCGCCAGCCGACTCGGTGCGCGGTTCACCACGCATGTCGCGACCACGTTCGACGCCACCAAGCTCGCGCATGCGCAGGTCGTCGGCCTGCCACTGCGCACCGAGATCACCACGATGGATCGGGCCGCTCTTCGCGTCGAGGCGCTGTCCCGGCTCGGTCTTGCGGACGGCTACCCGACGGTGCTGGTGACCGGAGGCTCGAGCGGCGCCCAGCGGATCAACGACGCGTTCGCGCAGAGCGTGAGCGCGGTCCGCGCCGCAGGTGTGCAGGTGCTGCACATCACCGGTCGCGGCAAGGAGTTCGATCCCGGCACGTCTGCGACGGGGGAGGCGCCCTACGTCGTGCGTCCGTACGCCGAGCGGATGGAGCTCTGCTACGCGGTGGCGGATCTTGTGGTCACCCGAGCCGGAGCGGGGATGGTGTGCGAGACGGCGGCGATCGGACTGCCCGCGGTCTTCGTGCCGCTGCCGATCGGCAACGGTGAGCAGCGACTCAACGCGGAGGGCGTCGTGCGAGTCGGCGGCGCGCTGATGGTCGACAACGCGGACTTCACCGCGCAGTGGGTCCAGCGCGAGATCATTCCGCTCGCCCTGGATCGCGCACGACTGCAGCGGATGTGCGATGCCACGCGCGGGCTGGGTCACCAGGACGCGGACAAGGCGTTGGTCGCCATGATCGATCGTGCTGCGGAGCTGTCACCTGCAAGGAACCCGAGCCGATGACCGACGGTGTCAATGACCGGTTCGACTTCGCCGCGGCGCTGCCCTCGCTCGATCGGGTGCCTGCGGTGCACCTGATCGCCATCGGTGGTTCGGGAATGTCGGGTGTTGCCAGGCTGCTGCTGGCCCGCGGCGTGCTGGTGAGTGGGTCCGACAACGTCGAGGTGGCAGTCCTGGAGGACCTGCGGGCCGCCGGTGCCACGGTGACTGTCGGCTACACGGCGCAGACGGCCGCACAGCTGCGAGACGACGTCCTCGTCGTCGTGTCCTCGGCCATTCACGAGGACAATCCCGAGCTGGCCGAGGTGCGGCGGCGTGGCCTTGCGGTGCTCCACCGGGCGCAGGCGCTCGCGATGGTGATGGCCGACGCCGACGGCATTGCGGTGGCGGGCACCAACGGCAAGACCACGACGAGCGCCATGACGGTGATCGCGCTGCGTGCCTGCGCGGCCGACCCATCGTTCGCTATTGGTGCGCCGATCGCCGGCATCGGCGCCAACTCGGCTGTGGGGCACGGGCGTTCGTTTGTGGTCGAGGCAGATGAGAGCGATGGGTCGTTCGTGGTGTATCACCCGCAGATCGCTCTGGTCACGAACATCAAGGACGACCACCTCGACTTCTACGGCACGAGCGCCACGATGCATTCGGCCTACGCCACGTTCGCGGAGACGATCCGCCCCGGTGGTCTTCTGGTCGCCTGCGCGGACGACCCCGGCAGTGCGGCCCTCGCCGAGGCGGTGCAGGAAGGCGGCCGGCGGGCGCTGACCTACGGACATGCGAGCGACGCCGACCTGCGGATCGTCGCCGAACGAGGCACCGGACTGGACTGGCACGCCACGCTGCGGATGCCAGACGGTCGCACTCTCGCGTTGCGACTGGCCGTGCCGGGCCTGCACAACCTCCTGAACGCGGCCGGTGTGCTCCTTGCCCTCACCGAGGGTCTCGGTCTGGAGGCCGAGCGGGTGCTCGCGGGGCTGGGACAGTTTGCCGGCACCAGCCGGCGGTTCGAGCCGCGCGGTGAGGCCGCGGGGGTGCGAGTCGTCGACGACTACGCTCACAACCCCGGCAAGCTGGAGGCCGTGATCCGCACCGGTCTCGCATTGCGAGACGGCGGCCGACTGATCGTGCTGTTCCAGCCGCATCTGTACTCCCGCACCCGCAATGCGGCGGACGGTCTGGCGCGGGCGCTCTCGCTGGCCGACGTCGCCCTCGTCATGGATGTCTATGGCGCGCGCGAGGAACCGGTCGCGGGAGTCAGCGGCCGGTTGATCAGCGACCGGGTCACCGGCTGTCAGGTGGATTTCGTGCCCGACGGCGCCGCGGCAGTCGCGGCGGTGCTGGCCGTGGCGCAACGCGGCGACCTGGTGCTGACCGTTGGCGCGGGTGACATCACCCAGCTGGGCCCCATCATTCTCGAACGCCTGGCGTTGCGCTGAGCGGTGGTCACGGTCAACTAGAGGTTGATACTCGCACGTGAGCCGTCTGGCGCATAAGATGCGACGGACCCGATCCTTTGCAGGGGTGACACCGCACGATTGCGGTGTGTCGGTTCGCGCCGCCGCGCCGATGCGATCATGCTGAGGAGCGATCGGGTCAAGCAGAGCCGATGTCTGATTAGTTCACTTCGCTGGAAAGGCCCCATTCTCGTGGCAAGTCCGCAAAACTACCTCGCCGTCATCAAGGTCGTCGGTATCGGCGGTGGTGGTGTCAACGCCATCAACCGGATGATCGAGGTCGGTCTCAAGGGTGTCGAGTTCATCGCCATCAACACCGACGCCCAGGCGCTGCTCATGTGTGACGCTGATGTGAAACTTGAGGTCGGTCGTGACCTGACCCGGGGGCTTGGCGCCGGCGCGGACCCGGCGGTCGGCAAGAAGGCGGCCGAAGACCACGCCGAGGACATCGAGGACGTCCTCAAGGGCGCAGACATGGTGTTCGTCACGGCGGGCGAGGGTGGTGGCACCGGGACCGGCGGCGCACCCGTCGTCGCCAAGATCGCCAAGAGTCTAGGCGCGCTGACGATCGGCGTGGTGACGCGCCCCTTCACCTTCGAGGGAAGGCGCCGGGCGAACCAGGCCGACCTGGGCATCAACGGCCTGCGCGAGGAGGTTGACACGCTGATCGTGATCCCGAACGACCGACTGCTGTCGATCAGCGACCGCAACGTGTCCATGCTCGACGCCTTCCGCAGCGCCGACCAGGTGCTCCTCTCCGGTGTCCAGGGCATCACCGACCTGATCACGACCCCCGGCCTGATCAACCTCGACTTCGCCGACGTGAAGTCGGTCATGCAGGGGGCCGGTTCGGCTCTCATGGGCATCGGCTCGGCGCGTGGCGAGGACCGGGCCGTGCAGGCAGCGGAGTTCGCGATCAACTCTCCGTTGCTGGAGGCGACGATCGACGGCGCGCAGGGGGTGCTGCTGTCGGTCCAGGGCGGCAGCGATCTCGGGCTCTTCGAGATCAATGAGGCGGCTCGACTGGTCCAGGAGGCGGCGCACCCGGAGGCCAACATCATCTTCGGTGCCGTGATCGACGACGCCCTCGGAGACGAGGTCCGCGTGACGGTCATCGCCGCCGGGTTCGACAGTGGGACGCCGCAGAAGCGCACCGACGACCGCGCCCTCGGCCAGATCCAGGGCAGGCCGTCCACCGCAGGTGGCAACGGGGCCCAGCAGCAACCGTCCGGCAACGGCGGTCAGGGCGCAGGCGCGCCCGCAGCAGCGCTCCAGGCGGGTCGGCAGGCGCCGGCGCAGCAGCCCCAGGCGGGTCAGCAGGGCAGTGGTCAGCAGGGTGGGCCCAGCGCCGACCGCGGGCCTCGTCCTACGACGGCCCAGCCCGGTGGCGGGCAGGGCGCACAGCGCGACCCCGACGCCGCCGGTGGACGCCCGGCCGCAGCGCCGGGCCAGGTGCGACAGGAGCCGACCGTGCGCCCGCCGCGCGAGGTCCCCGTCGACGACGGCGAGGACGACCTGGACGTGCCCGACTTCCTGAAGTAGGCCTCGATGCTCTGGTGGCAGGACCACCTGACCGGAACCGGTGGCCTGCGCGTCGATCGCGTGTTCACGGACCGCCTGGGTGGAGTCAGCAGCGGGGCGATGACCAGCTTGAACCTCGGCGGCAACGTCGGGGACGATCCGGTGCTGGTCGAGGAGAACCGTGGCCGACTGGCGACCGCGATCGGTGTTCCACGCGAGCGACTGGTGCTGATGAACCAGGTGCATGGCCGGGACGTGCAGATCGTGACGTCGGCCATGCCGGACCCGGGGGCCTGTGACGGCACGGTCACCACGTCCGTGGACCTCGCGCTGGTCGTGCTGGTGGCGGACTGCACCCCGGTGCTCCTCGCGGACGTCGACGCCGGCGTGGTGGCCGCAGTCCACGCCGGGCGGCCGGGAATGACCGGCCGGATCGTGAACGTCGCGATCGACCGGATGAGGCAGCTCGGTGGTCGGAGGCTGGTCGCCGCCGTCGGGCCGTCGGTGTGCGGCCGCTGCTACGAGGTGCCGGCGCAGATGCGGGACGCAGCGCAGCAGGTGTCGCCGTCCGCGCGTGCAGTCAGCTGGACCGGCACGCCGGCGATCGACGTGGCGGCGGGGGTCGTTCAGCAGCTGCACGAACGCGGCGTCGAGGTCACCTGGGTGCCCGGGTGCACCCGGGAGTCGCACGACCTGTTCTCCTACCGGGAGGACCAGCAAGCCGGGCGGCAGGCCGGTGTCATCGTGCTGAGGACGGCACGTGCCTGACGACGATCGCACGAGGGCGCTCGCGCACGGGCTGCAGCGCGTCGAGGAGCGTATCGCCGCGGCGTGTGAGCAGGCCGGCCGGACGCGCGAGGAGGTGCGGCTCATCGTGGTGACGAAGTTCTTCCCGGCCGCCGACGTGCTGCGACTACATGCACTGGGAGTGACCGACATCGGCGAGAACCGGCACCAGGAGGCGTCGGCGAAGATCGCCGAGCTGCCGAGCGCCGCGCGCCGCGACCTGACAGTGCACTTCATCGGTCAGCTCCAGTCCAACAAGGCGGCGCACGTCGTCGGGTACGCCGATGTCGTGCAGTCGGTCGACAGAACCAAGGTCGTTCGAGCCCTGGACCGCGCTGCAGCGGCCGCGGGCCGCGAGTGCACGGTGCTCCTGCAGGTCGACCTGGCCGGCGATGACACCGGCCGCGGTGGCGCAGCCCCGGCTGAGCTGTCCGACCTCGCGGCAGCAGCGGGCCGAGCCGAGCACCTGAGGCTGCAGGGCGTCATGGCAGTAGCCCCGCTCGGCGGGAACGCCCGCGAGGCGTTCGAGCGGCTCCGCCGCATCGCCAACGAGGTCCGTGTCAATCATCCTCTCGCCACATGGATCTCGGCCGGCATGAGTGGTGACCTCGAGGATGCCGTGCTCGCGGGCGCGACACACCTGCGTGTCGGAAGCGCAATCCTCGGTTCCAGGCCTCCGCAGCGGTAGCGTCGACGACGACCCACGACAAGGACGTGCACGGCCCCGCAAAGGCCGCACTGCAAGGAGCTCGACACATGGCTGGCACGCTGCGCAAGACAATGGAGTACCTGGGCCTGGCCGAGGTCGACAGTTACGACGACGGTTACGACGACGACAACACCACCTACGACGGGCAGCACGGCGGCTACGGCACTGGGCGCGACACCGGTTACGCCGAGGACGATGTCGACCGCGAGCCCGCGCCGGTGACCCAGCTGCACAAGGGTCCTGTCACACATGCCGTGTCAACTCACGAGGCGGGGGCCATGAGCCGCATCAACACGATTCACCCGAGGACCTACAACGAGGCCAAGGAGATCGGCGAGAGCTTCCGAGACGGTGTGCCGGTCATCATGAACCTGTCGGACATGGATGACAACGACGCCAAGCGTCTGGTGGACTTCGCTGCCGGTCTGGTCTTCGGTCTGCACGGCACGATCGAGCGTGTCACCAGCAAGGTCTTTTTGCTGTCACCGGCTGGGGTCGAGGTCGCCACCAGCGGGGCGGACGCGAAGCGTGGGACGGGCCGCGGCCTGTTCAACCAGAGCTGATTGCTGTTGGGTCCGAGGCCGGTGGACAAAGCCGCTGTGTAGTGCCCCACAATTGATACATGTCTGGCGTCCTGGCGATCGTCTCGTTGGTGCTCTATCTCTTCTTTGTCGTGCTGATCGGGCGGCTGGTTCTTGACTGGGTGCAGGTTTTTGCCCGGGAGTGGAAGCCCAAGGGCCCGGTTCTCGTGGTTGCGGAGGTCGTGTACACCGTCACGGACCCACCACTCAAACTGCTGCGACGGGTCATTCCGCCGCTCCGGATCGGCAGCGTCGGCATCGACGTAGGGTTCCTTGTCCTGCTGCTGGCTGTCTCTTTGCTGCTCAATATTCTAAAGTGAGCAGCGACCTTTATCCGACTGTCGGCAGTGCCGCCCCGCTGAACTCCAGTGTGAGCGCTCTACGACAACTATGTGCACCTGAGGTGAACAGATGGCGTTGATGCCTGAAGACGTAGTGAAGAGGGAGTTCACCAAGCCCAAGGGATTCGGTCGTAGTGGCTACGACGAGATCCAGGTGGATGATTTTCTTGACGAGATTGTCGTAGAGCTACGCCGGCTGAACGCCGAGAACGAGGACCTGACCGGCAAGCTCGAAGACTGTCGGCGTTCCAAGGGACTCCCCGGTCGCGCCGAAGCCGACTCGAAGGCCTCGGGTTCCGGCGCGAGTGCGGCGAGCGTGCCGGCGGTGGCGCCGGTGGGTGCCGCCGCCGACAAGGGAGCCAGCAGCAAGGAGTTGTCGGCGACTCAGGAGCAGCTTGCCGCGGCCAAGCAGGAGCAGGGCGAGGTCGAGAGCCAGACCAAGCAGGCCCAGGCACGCCTGCAGGAGCTTCAGGCGCAGATCGCCAAGGCCGAGCAGGAGCAGAAGGCAGCGGCGGAGCGGGCCAGTGCGGCCGGCAAGACCGCTGGCGACGGGGGATCCCACGCAGGGACCGCTGCCGTTGCCGCGGGCGGGGCCGTCGCAGGTGGCGCCGGCGCGGCCGGTGTCATCGAGCTGGCTCAGCGTCTGCACGATGAGCATGTCAAGGAAGGCGAGACCACCCGTGACCGGCTCATCGCCGAAGCGAAGGCGCACCACGAGAAGGTGGTCGGTGAGGCGAACGCCAAGCGCGACCAGCTGATGAGCGATGGCCAAAGCCGGCACGACGAGCTCGTCGGCAGGGGCCAGAGCAGGCATGACGAGCTGGTCAAGAATGCCAATGACAAGTCCACGACCATGGTCAAGGACGCCGAGGACCGCAAGACCAAGGTTCTGGGTGAGCTGAACGCCGAGCGAGACAAGATCACGAAGGACATTGAGCAGCTGCGGGCCTTCGAAAGGGACTACCGCACCAAGCTCAAGGGCTACATCCAGGGCCAGCTGCAGCAGCTCGACCAGATGGCGATCGACCCCGCCAACGGTCCGGCGAAGCCGCAGCAGGGCTGATTCGGGCGGGCCGTCGCCGGGCCGGTTCGTGGGGCGCTCTGACCGGGCGTCGCATGGACCGGCCCACTCGGTAACATCCCGTTGAAAGTGATCTGGCGGTTCACATTGTTTCCACAGCCCGAGTCCCATATCCTCAGCCAGTCACGAGGAGTTCCCCGTGAGGCGATGCACCGTCGCTGACGGTCGGATGTGCGAGGAGGGACCTGATGCCTGCCAAGAAAAAGCCAGCCGCCAGCACATCGGGCAAGAAGGCCACGGCGTCTCGCGGGGCAGCGACGAAGCGGGCCGCATCCAAGAAGGTTGAACGGGCGGCCAAGAAGGTCGCCACCGCCACGACGACGAAGGCAGCGGCAGGCAAAGTGAGCACGACACGCAAGAAGACTGCGGCCCCCCGGCGCGGCACGGACGGGGCGGATCAGCTGGTGGTCCGCGAGGACGAGTCTCCCTGGACCGCCAAGGAGCTGGGGACCGTGCGCGACGAGCTGGAGCAGGACGTGACCAGGCTCACCTCGGAGCTGACCGGAATCGAGTCGGACATTCTGGGTCTGATGACCGATAGTGGTGATGGTGCCGGTGATGACCAGGCGGATGTCGGCACCAAGACTTTCGAGCGTGAGCATGAGTTCACGCTCGCCCAGAACTCGCGTGATCTGCTTCTTCAGTCGAAGCATGCGCTCGAGCGGATAGAGGACGGGACCTACGGCACGTGCGAAAACTGCGGCAACCCCATCGGCAAGATGCGGCTGCAGGCGTTTCCTCGAGCGACGTTGTGCCTGACCTGCAAACAAAAGCAGGAACGACACTGAGCGGCGGACCCCCTCCCGAGGACACCGAGCGGTCGGAGCCGAGCACCCGTCGGCCCATCCTGCTCCTGGTGATCATCGCCACGGTCGGCTATGTGGCGGACCAGCTGACGAAGGCGTGGGCAGCATCCAGCCTCGACCCGATGCGGCCCAAGAACCTGATCGGGTCGGTGCTGCGCCTTCATCTGACCCGCAATGCGGGCGCGGCGTTCTCGATCGCCACGAATGCGACCTGGGTGCTGACCATCATTGCGTCGGCGGTGATCATCGCGACCATCGTCGTCGCGCGCCGGTTGCACAGTAGGCCGTGGGCCTGCGCCCTCGGCCTCCTGATCGGCGGCGCGCTGGGCAACCTCACCGACAGGTTCTTCCGCGCGCCGGGCGGCGGACGCGGCCATGTCGTCGACTTCCTCGAGCTGCCGCACTGGCCGATCTTCAACGTGGCCGACATGTGTGTCGTGACGGCGGCCTGCCTCATTGCGTTGCTCGCGCTGCTTGGTATCGGTCTCGACGGCACGCGTCAGTCCCTCGTGTCCCGTGGTGCGGACGGGCCCGACGATGAGTGACGTCAAGGCTCTGGCAATTCCCGGCGGGCTCGAGGGAGAGCGGGTCGATGCGGCGATTGCCCGACTGCTCGGATTCTCCCGGACTCGGGCTGCCGAGCTGGCCGGTGCGGGAGCGGTGACCATCGACCACGTCGCGGCGCGCAAGTCCGATCGGGTGAGTGCCGGTCAGTGGCTCGAGGTGCAGATGCCCGAACGCGTCGGTCCGCGCGTTGCCGAGGTCAGACCGGCGCTGGTCGAGGGTCTGCGGGTGATGCATGAGGACTCGGAGCTGGTTGTCGTCGACAAGCCCGCCGGGGTCGCCGCGCACCCCAGTGTGGGCTGGAACGGGCCCGACGTCGTCAGCGGCCTCGCCGGCGCCGGCTACCGCATCTCGACGTCCGGCGCACCCGAACGCCAGGGCATCGTGCAGCGCCTGGATGTCGGCACCAGCGGACTGATGGTGGTCGCGAAGAGCGAGCGCGCCTACACGGTTCTCAAACAGGCCTTTCGTGACCGCACCGTCGACAAGACCTATCACGCCCTGGTGCATGGCCTGCCCGACCCCATCGTCGGGACGATCGAGGCGCCGATCGGGCGACACCCAGGTCACGACTACAAGTTCGCCGTGACCAAGGACGGTCGCCCCAGTGTCACCCACTACGAGCTGCTGGAAGCTTTCCGCTCGACCTCCTTGCTCACTATTCACCTGGAGACCGGCAGGACCCACCAGATCCGGGTGCACTTCTGCGCGCTGCACCATCCGTGCGTCGGTGACCCGCTGTACGGCTCCGACCCCAGCGTGGCCAAGCGGCTCGGTCTGGTGCGGCAGTGGTTGCACGCCGTCGAGCTCGGCTTCACGCATCCCGGATCGGGCGAGTGGGTGACCTACCGCAGCGACTATCCCGCGGACCTGCAGGTCGCCCTGGAGCGCGTGCGCGAGCTCTGACCCGGGAGGGCTTGGCCGGGCGCACGCTGTCACCGGTCGGGCTTAGACTCACAGGCGATGTCGAACGTAACCCAGGAGCCCTCCCAGCCCACCGGCAGCGCGGGCAAGGACAACAACTTCGTCCATCTGCACGTGCACACCGAGTACTCCATGCTCGACGGTGCCGCGAAGAACGGTGCCTTGTTCACCGAGGTGGAGCGGCTCGGCATGTCGGCCGTGGCGATGTCCGATCACGGCAACATGTTCGGTGCCTATGAGTTCTTCCAGCGGGCGAGCAAGTCGTCGGTCAAGCCGATCATCGGCATCGAGGCGTATGTCGCGCCGGAGCCCGATGGCCGCAAGCGACGCAAGCAGGTCTTCTGGGCCCCCGACCGCGGTCGCGGCAGCATCGTCGATGGTGAAGGCGGCAAGGACGTCTCGGGCGGTGGTCGATACACCCACATGACGATGTGGGCGCAGAACGCCGAGGGGCTGCGCAACCTGTTCCGGCTCTCGTCGCTCGCCAGCTTCGAGGGCTACTACATGAAGCCGCGGATGGACCGGGAGCTGCTGGCGCAGCACGGCAGGGGCATCATTGCGACCACCGGGTGCCCGTCGGGAGAGGTACAGACGCGGTTGCGTCTCGGGCAGTACGACGAGGCGCTCGCGGCGGCCGCGGCATACCAGGACATCTTCGGCAAGGAGAACTACTTCCTGGAGCTGATGGACCACGGCCTGGACATCGAGCGCACCGTGCGGGAGAACCTGCTGCGGATCGCCCGGGATCTGCACATCCCGTTGCTGGCCACGAACGACAGTCACTACGTCACGCAGGACCAGGCGGACGCCCACGACAACCTGCTGTGCATCGGGGTGGGCAAGAACAAGGACGACCCGAACCGCTTCCGATTCAACGGGTCCGGCTACTACATCAAGTCCGCCCAGGAGATGCGCGAGCTCTTCCGGGAGCTCCCGGAGGCGTGCGACAACACGATCCGGGTCGCGGAGATGATCGGGGACTACGACGACGTCTTCGCCGAGGTCGACCGGATGCCCAAGTTCGATGTCCCGCAGGGTCACACGCCGGAGAGCTTCCTGCGGGAGAAGATCCAGGAGGGTCTCCGCTCGCGCTACGACGGTTCGCCGAGCCAGGAGGTCCTCGACCGGATCGAGACCGAGATGAAGATCATCGAACCGATGGGCTTCTCGTCCTACTTCCTGGTCGTTGCCGACATCTGCCAGCATGCCCGTGAAGTGGGGGTGTCCGTCGGTCCGGGCCGTGGGTCGGCCACCGGTTCCATCGTCGCCTACCTCACCAGGATCACCGAGCTGGACCCGATCGAGCACGACCTGCTCTTCGAGCGGTTCCTCAACCCCGAGCGGATCAGCCCGCCGGATATCGATCTCGACTTCGACGACCGGCAGCGTGACAAGATCATCGACTACGTCACCGACAAGTACGGCGACGAGTACACCGCGCAGGTCAACACGTTCGGCACGATCAAGGCGAAGGCCGCGGTCAAGGACGCGAACCGCATCCTGGGCTACCCGTTCAGCCTCGGTGAGCGGATCACCAAGGCCATGCCCCCGGACGTCATGGGCAAGGGCGTGCCGCTGAAGCAGCTGTTCAACCCGGAGCACGAGCGCTACAGCGAGGGGGTGGACTTCCGGTCGCTGTACGAGCAGGAGCCCGACGTCAAGAAGGTGGTCGACACCGGGCTCGGCCTCGAGGGGCTGACCCGCGGCACCGGCGTGCACGCCTGCGCATTCATCCTGTCGTCCGAGCCGCTGCTCGACGTGCTGCCGATGCATCGCCGCGACAAGGACGGCATGATCATCGCTGGCTTCGCCTACCCGCAGTGCGAGGCCATGGGCCTGATCAAGATGGACTTCCTGGGGTTGCGCAACCTCGGCATCCTCGACCACGCGATCAAGCTCATCAAGGCCAACCGCGGCGTCGACATCTCGACCCAGACGATCCCGCTGGACGACCCCAAGACCTACGAGCTCATGGCGCGCGGCGACACCCTTGGCGTGTTCCAGCTCGACGGCGGCCCGATGCGCAATCTGCTCAAGCTGATGCGGCCGACCCGGTTCGAGGACATTGCCGCCGTGCTCGCGCTCTACCGCCCAGGCCCCATGGCGGCCAACGCGCACATCAACTACGCGGAACGCAAGAACGGCCGTCAGGACCTCACGCCGATCCACCCCGAGCTCAAGGAGGCCCTGGAGCCGATCCTCGGCACCACGTATCACCTGCTCGTCTACCAGGAGCAGCTGATGGCGATCGCCCGCCAGCTCGCCGGGTTCACGCTGGGCGGAGCGGACACGCTGCGCAAGGCCATGGGTAAGAAGAAGAAGGAGATCCTCGACGAGCTCGAGCCGGCCTTCAAGGAGGGTATGGCGACGAACGGGTTCTCGAAGGGTGCGGCCGACAAGATGTGGGAGACGATGCTCCCCTTCGGCCAGTACGCCTTCAACAAGTCGCACACTGCCGGGTACGGCCTGGTCTCGGTGTGGACCGCCTACCTCAAGGCGAACTACCCGGCCGAGTACGGCGCCGCGCTCCTCACATCCGTGGAGGACTCCAAGGACAAGTTGGCGATCTACCTCGCGGACACCCGCAAACTGGGCATCAAGGTGCTGCCGCCGGACGTCAACGAGTCGCAGGACGACTTCACCGCGATCGGCGAGGACATCCGCTTCGGCCTCGGCGCGGTCCGCAACGTGGGCAGCAACGTCGTCGATGCGATCGTGCAGGCCCGGGAGCGGGAGGGCAAGTTCACCTCGTTCGAGGACTTCCTGCGCAAGGGGGGCTCCTCGGTCTGCAACAAGCGCACCGTCGAGTCACTTGTCAAGGCGGGGGCATTCGACGACCTGGGACACCCGCGGCAAGGTCTGGTGCACGTGCACGAGACCTATGTGGACTCCCTGTCGGAGGAGGCCAAGAAGAAGGAGCAGGGCCAGGATTCGCTGTTCGCCGGGTTCGGTGACGAGGCAGGCATCGAGCTGGCGGCGCTGCCGGCCATCCCGGAGCTGGAGTGGGACAAGCAGACCAAGCTGGCTTTCGAGCGCGACATGCTCGGGCTCTACGTCTCCGACCACCCGTTGTTCGGCATCGAGCACATCCTGGCGCAGTACGCGGATGTCTCCGTCGCACGGCTGCACGGTGAGGACGGCCCGAAGGACGGTGCGGTAGTCACGATTGCCGGCCTGATCACCGGACTGCAGCTCAAGCGCAACAAGCGGGGCGAGCTGTGGGCCATCGCCACCATCGAGGACCTGGAAGGGTCCGTCGAGGTGATGTTCTTCTCCAAGATGTATCTCACGGTCTCCACCATGCTGAGCCAGGACGTCGTCTGCGTGGTGAAGGGCCGGGTGATGGCTCGAGACGACAGCGTCCAGCTGTCCGCGCTCGAGCTGACGCTGCCCGAGTTCAAGGCAGACGTGCGTGGCCCCGTCGTCCTCAGCATGCCCCTGGCTCGCGCCAACAACGGCCTGGCGACCAGGCTGCGTGGCGTACTGGGCGAGCATCCGGGAGCCACCGAGGTGCACCTGAAGCTCACCCAACCCGGCCGCATCGTCACGGTGCGGCTCGATGACACCCTGCGCGTCACCGCGTCTCCGGCACTGTTCGGTGACCTGAAGGCATTGCTCGGACCCTCCTGCCTCGTCTGACCGAGCGGTCGTGGCGTCGCTGCCATCGACAGGACACAACCACGGCGGTACGGGCCAGATCCCACCGTGGCACCGCCGGGCCACCTACGCTGCGCAGACGTGTTGTTTCTTGGAGGAGGCTCATCATGGCCCAGCGTCCGATCCCATCGGTGCGACCGACCCGCCGTCAGGTGCTGGGTCTTGGCGGTGCAGGAGTTGCCGCGGCGGCGTTGGCCGCATGCGGCGGCAACACCGGTCGCAGTGCGAGCGGCAGCAGCAGCGCCGGGACGATCTCGCAGTGGTACCACCAGTACGGCGAGACGGGCACCCAGCAGGCGGTCGAGCGCTACGCCGCCGCCTACAAGAAGGCCAAGGTGTCCGTCCAGTGGATCCCCGGCAACTACGACCAGAAGGCTGCAGCGGCGCTGCTCACGTCCTCGGGCCCGGACGTCTTCGAATACGGCAACGGGCCGACCATCGACATGATCACCGGCAAGCAGGTGGTTGACGTCACGGATCTGCTCGGGACGGCGAGATCCGACTTCACCTCGTCGCTGCTGGACCGGATGACTTACCAGGGCACGCTCTACGGGATCCCGCAGGTCGTCGACATGCAGCTGTTCCTCTACCGCAAGAGCATGCTGAAGAAGGCCGGGGTGCAGCCACCCAAGACCCTGGACGAGCTGCTGAGCGCCGCCAAGAAGCTGACGGTCGGCAAGGTGAAGGGTCTCTTCCTCGGCAATGATGGCGGTGCGGGCGTCGTGGGGGGCCCGGTGCTGTGGTCCAGCGGACACGACTACCTGTCGGCGCAGGACAAACCGGACTTCAACAATGCCGAGGTCATCGGTGCATTGAGCCAACTGCACGCCCTGTTCACGTCGGGGCACCTGCTGCTCGGTGCGCCCGCCGACTGGTCGGACCCGAGCGCGTTCATTCAGGGCCTCACCGCGATCCAGTGGACCGGCCTGTGGGTCCTTCCCCAGGTGCAGAAGGCACTCGGTGACGACTTCGGGGTGCTGCCGTTCCCCGGCATCAAGGGCGGCCCGCCGTCGGTACCGGTCGGCGCCTACGCGTCGTGTGTGAGCGCACGGGCCCATGATGTGACCGCCGCGAAGGACTTCGCCAAGTGGCTCTGGGTGGATCAGACCTCCGACCAGTTGGACTTCGCCCAGAGCTACGGCTTCCACGTGCCGGCCCGCAAGAGCCTGATCGCCCGGGCGAGCAAGCTCAAGACCGGGGAGGCCGCGAAGGCCGCCCGCTACCTCGACTCCTACGGCCACCCGCAGACGCCCCTGATGTGGACGCCGACGTCGTCGTCGGCATTCAATGACGCCGTCGACAAGATCATCCGGGCCGGCGCGGACCCCAGATCGACGCTGACCGGTGTCCAGGGCACCGTCGAGAGCGAGCTTCAGCGTTTCACGGTCTCCTGAGCGGGGGCGCGAAGTCCATGGCGGGCGATATCGCTGTGCCACGGCGCCGCTGGACGCAGAGCCCGCACCTGTGGTTCTGGGTCTTCGTCGGCCCGTTCTTCATCGGGTTGCTGGTCTTCATCGTGGTCCCGATCGCCTGGAGCGTCTGGTTGAGCTTCTTCGATGCGCACAACACGGTGACCCCGACGCACTTCGTCGGGTTGGCCAACTACCGGGACATGCTGAGCGATCCGGCATTCCGGTCGAGCCTGCTCACGTTCGTCGTCTTCGCGGCGTTCATCGTGCCCATCACCTTCGTGACATCTCTCGGGCTGGCGGTGCTCGTGGGCAGCGTGCAGCGGTTCCGGAGCTTCTTCCGCTCGGTCTTCTTCTTGCCCACTGCCTGCTCCTACGTGGTCGCCTCGATGATCTGGCGCGACTCGATGTTCTCCGGTGTGAGCTCCGGGCTGATCAACACGGTGCTCGGCTGGTTCGGCCACGCACCGATCGCCTGGCTGTCGGTGGTCCACCCGCCGTGGTACTGGCTGGTCATCGTCACGGTGCGGCTGTGGCTGCAGGTCGGATTCTTCATGGTACTCTTCCTGGCTGCGCTCGCGCGGATTCCGCGGCATCTCTACGAGGCCGCGGCGATCGACGGAGCAGTCGGGTGGAAGTCGTTCCGGCACATCACGTTCCCCATGCTGCGCGCCACCTCCACCGCGGTCCTGATGCTGCTGCTGGTCAATGCGTTCCAGGCATTCGACGAGTTCTACAACATCATGGTGACGCCGGGCGGCTATCCGCCCTACGCGCGCCCGCCACTGGTCTATCTCTTCTACACGGCGCTCGGCAGCGTGCAGGACTTCGGCCACGGCGGCGCAGGCGCGGTCATCCTGACCCTGATCATCGCGGTCTTCGCGCTGGTGCAGGGGAAGCTCACCGGCCTCGGACGCAAGGACGCGTGATGGGCAGCGCCACCGTGTCCCGAGCCGGCCGACACCCGATCAAGGGCGGCCGGGCGCTGCGATATGCGGTGCTGCTCGTGCTCGTGCTGCTGTTCCTCGTGCCGTTCTACCTGCTGCTGCGCAACGCACTGTCCACCGAGACGCAGATCACCCGCATCGACGGCTGGACCTGGTTTCCGGCGCACCCCGCGTGGGGCAACCTGAAGCAGGCCTTCGACGACCCGTCGGTGCCCCTCGCCAGAGGCCTGATCAACTCACTGGTCATCTCGGTCACCCAGACCGTCGCGGTCCTGGTCATCTCGGGGATGGCGGGATACGGTCTGGCGCGCAGCACGGTGCGGTACGCGAACGCCGTGTTCTACCTGGTGCTGGCGACCCTGCTGATCCCCGCCGCGGTCACCTTCGTGCCCTCCTTCGTGATGGTCTCGTCCCTGGGCTGGGTCTCGACGCTGCGTGGCCTGATCATTCCCGGGATCTTCCAGGCGCTGGCCACCTTCCTCTTCAGGCAGTTCTTCCTCGGCTTCCCGCGCGAGCTGGAGGAGGCTGCTCAGATCGACGGAGCGGGGGTGTGGCGGACGTTCTGGCTGATCGTGGTGCCGAACTCGTGGGCGTTCGTGGCGGCCATCGGCACGATCACCTTCATCGGCAGCTGGAACGCGTTCCTGTGGCCACTGGTCATCGGCCAGGACCAGTCCTCCTGGACCGTGCAGATCGTCCTGTCCACGTATGTCACAGCGCAGTCGGTGAACCTGCATGGAATGTTCATGGCGGCGATCGTGTCGATGATCCCGTTGCTGCTGATGTTCCTGTTCCTCCAGCGCTGGATCATCGCGGGCGTCGAGCAGACCGGGATCAACGAGTAGGCGGGGCTCTGACCTGCCGGCGGGCGCGCCACGCTAGCGTGGCATGGGTGAGCCTGCAGAACCAGCATCCCATCCAGCCGCCCAGGGCAAAGCAGACCGACCACGTGCGCGAGCACCACGGAGACCGCTTTTCCGATCCCTATACGTGGCTTGCCGATCCGCAGGATCCACAGGTCATCTCCCACCTCGAGGCGGAGAATGCCTACGCCGAGTCGTGGCTGGAGCCACTGAAGCCGGTCGCCGACAGGCTGTTCTCCGAGCTGCGCTCGCACACCCAGGAGACCGACCTCACGGTGCCCGTGCGGATCGGCCCGTGGTGGTACTACTCGCGGACCACGGAGGGCGCCCAGTACCCATGCCACTGCCGGGCGCCCTACGTCAAGGGCGAACAGCGACCGGTGCCGGACCCCGAGTCCGAGATCATCGGTGAGCAGGTCCTGCTCGATGTCAATCATGAGGCGCAGGGGAGCGAGTTCTACCAGCTCGGTGGCCTGGAGATCAGCCACGACTCCACGCGTATGGCGGTGCTCTACGACGTCCGCGGTGATGAGCGTTACGCCTTACAGGCGCGTGACCTGTCCACCGGCGCGATGGTCGACGAGGCGCTCACCGGGCTGGGCTACGGCCTGGTGTGGTCACGGGATGGAGAGTATGTCTTCTACACGCGTGCTGATGACGCGTGGCGACAGCATCAGGTCTGGAGACACCGCATCGGTGCGCCGGCGGAGGACGACGACCTCGTGCTCCAGGAAGACGATGAGTTGTTCAACGTCGGCATCGAGATGTCCAGTGATGAGCGCTGGCTCCTGGTCGGGGCGCGGTCGGCAACCGTGGGGGAGACCTGGTTGCTCGATCTGTCCGACCCGACCGGTGAGCTGCGCTCGGTCCAGCCGCGGGTGGATGGCCTGGACTATGCAGCGGACGTGGATGGTGAGCAGATCCTCATCGTGCACAACGGAGACCGGGCGGACTTCGACGTGGCCACCGCGCCACTGTCTCGGCCGGCGAGGGCGCACTGGACGCCACTGCTGACCGGCGCCGAGGGGGAGCGCATCCTCGGGGTCCAGGCGTTCTCCACCTGTCTGGTGATCTCGATGCGCAGCAACGGTCTCCCGACGGTGCGGATCATCCCGAAGCTCCCGGCCGGATTCGGGCGTCCGTCGGGGACGGGTCTGGACGGGGAGACCTGCACCGTCGCGGTGGGGGACAACCCGGCCTACGACACCGATGCAGTTCAGTTGGTCCTCGAGTCCTACTTGACACCGCGTTCGGTCTACGACCTCGAGGTGACCGGCGGCAAGCTGACCCTGCTGAAGCAGCGGACGGTCCCGGGCTATGACCAGAAGCAGTACATCGAGGAACGGGTCTGGGTCGCCGCCGAGGACGGCGTCGCGGTGCCGGTCTCGCTGGTGCGGCACCGTGACGTGTCGAAGGACGGCACGAACGCGGGTTTCCTCTATGGGTACGGGTCCTACGAGATCAGCATGGACCCCTACTTCTCGGCTCGCCGACTGTCGATGCTCGACCGTGGTGTGGTGTGCGCAGTCGCGCACATCCGAGGTGGCGGAGAGATGGGACGCAGCTGGTACGACAGCGGCAAGATGCTCGCCAAGAAGAACACGTTCACGGATTTCGTCGCTGCTGGCAGATACCTCGTGGACTCCGGCTGGGTGGCATCGGATCGTCTTGCTGCAGAGGGTGGTTCGGCTGGAGGGTTGCTGATCGGCGCCGCTGTCAACCTGGCACCCGAGCTCTTTCGCGCGGTCCATGCGGCCGTGCCGTTCGTGGATGCCCTGACAACGATCCTGGACCCGTCGATGCCACTGACCGTGGCCGAGTGGGAGGAGTGGGGAAACCCCTTGGCCGACCCTGACGTGTATGCCTACATGAAGTCGTACACGCCGTATGAGAACGTGCGGTCCACCGCGTATCCGGCGGTGCTGGCGACGACCAGCCTCAACGACACCCGGGTGATGTTCACCGAACCGGCGAAGTGGGTGCAGGTGCTGCGGAGCACCGTGACCAGCGACCAGGCGCAGCGCCCGATCCTGTTCAAGATCGAGATGATCGCCGGTCACGGTGGCAAGAGCGGGCGGTACGACACCTGGAGGCAGGTGTCGGAGGAGTCGGCGTTCCTGCTGGACCAGATCGGCGCGACGGAGCTGTTGCAGATCTAGTGCATGACCACGACGGGGCAGGTGGAGTGGCTGAGCGCATCGCGGGCAACGCGGCCCAGGTGCAGTCCATCGAAGCCTCCGTCGCCGCGGGCGCCCAGGACCACCAGGTCGCTGGCGTGTGACTCGGTGACAAGTGCGCGGGTCGGATTGCCCTGGAAGACCTCGGTCATCACCTTGACTCCGGGGTGCTGAGCGCGCTGGTCGGCGATCTTGGACTCGATCATCTCCCGGCATGCATCGGCGTAGGACGGCCACTCGGCGGAGCCGAGGCCGGGGTCTTGGGCGTCGCGCGGCTGCCACGCGTGGATGGCGAGTACCTCGGCGTTGATGCGTTCGGCCTGACTGAAGGCCCATCCGAGTGCCTTTCCGGACAGCTCGGACCGGTCGACACCGACGAGAATGCGCCGGTATTCGTTCTCCAGGTTCAAGTCCGTGCGGACCACGGCCACCGGACAGGCAGCGTGCCCGGCGATCTGATGCGCGGTCTCACCGATCGACGAGATGTGCAGCAGGCTGTCGCCGTGCGAGCCGACGACGACCATGCTGGCCAGCGCACTCGCCCGGACCATCGCAGCCGCGGGATAGCTGCCCGTGAGGCCGGTGCTGACCTGGATCATCCTGTCCCGGAGCTGGATCCTGTTGCGAGCTCGATTCAGGACGCGCTCTCCGGCGCGGTGGAAGTGGTCGTCGTCGGCGCCCATCCCGAATGCCCAGTCGGGGCGGTCGGGACTGAATCCGTGAATGAGGTGCATCGGCGCGCGGGTCTGCTGCGCCAGGGTCGTCGCCCAGTCGAGAGCGATCATCGACGCCTGGGAGGTGTCGACGCCTACGACGATGCTGCCGGGGCGGAGTGTGCCTTCCATCATGGCCTGCTTCCGATCAACCTGGCGGCGGTAGCCGTATGGCCGTCCGTCGTCGCGGACCGTTCCTGGTCCACCAGTCACCACGCTAGGGCGGTGGCCTGGGAAGTTGCTGATCACCAGATGAGAACACTTGGGAACGCTCATGATTCGCGCGTGCAGGGGCGTGTGCTACCAGCCGCGCGCGCCGAAGGCGGCGGCAATCCGCGAGGCGTATGCGTCGGCCTCGCCCACAGCGTAGCGCGTTCGTGGCCAGAAGAAGCCGCGTAGACCGTCACCCTTGGTGCGGGGGACCACGTGACAGTGCAGGTGCGCCACGCTCTGAGACACGACATTGTTGATGGCAACGAAGCTGCCCTGCGCGTCGCATGCCTGAGGCAGCACGTCGGAGGCGGCTTGGACATCCCGGAAGAATGCCCCCACGGCGTCCGCCGGCAGGTCCGGCAGGGTGACAACATGGATGCGCGGAACGACGAGGACATGCCCCTTGAAGACCGGCCGGCGATCCAGGAACGTGACCGTGGTCGACGTCGCACGGACGATGTTCGCGTCGACCCGATGCTCCACGATGTCGCAGAAGATGCACACGGAACGCGCCCTGTCAGGTGCTCTCAACGGTCTGCTTGATGCCCGCCAGGGTCTGCCGGATGCCCGAGAGCAGGTCCTTCTCGAACTCCTGCTCACCACCGAGGAACGTGTCGATCAGCCGCCTGGAGATAGCGGTGGTCCCGTCGCTGACGTCCCGGCGCTCGATCAGGCGGGTGCGCGCACCGTCATCGAGCCCCTCCAGGTCGAACACCCACCGGGTGTTGTTGTCGGCGACTCGGAACCCGACCGTGCGGCCCTCGTCGAAGTCGGTCACGACGCTGCGCGTGGGCCACACCTTCCAGCCGGCGCGGTTGAGGTTGATCATCCTGGACCCCTGCCGGATCGGACCGCGGGCAAGCACCCGGCGGCACTGCGGGCTCCATTCGGGCATCCGGGTCAGGTCGTGGACGACGCTCCACACGTCGGACGGCGGTGCGTCGATGTCGATCGAGGCCTGCAGGTCCTGCGGCATACAGCGTCTCCTGTGGGGTGGGGTCGGATGGATCGTCGGTGGTCGGCGGCGCGGCGCCTACCGCTGCTTCTTGCGGATGCGCAGACCGCTGTCGATGAGCCGTCGAATGAGCTCATGCCCGTCCACCTCGACCGCGCCCGCCGCGACCGCCCGGGCGTACCGCTCCTGCGGGACGTCGTAGTGGTCGCCGTCGAACAGTCGCGGGGAGAGTCCGGCCTGCTCGGCCAACCGGTGCAGCTCGGTGTAGGAGGTGTCGCTGACCAGATGTGACCACACGCGGTCATGCGCCGGCCAGGACGGCGGGTCGATCATGACGGTCACGTCGTGACCGTAGCACCCGCCGGCGCAGCATCTCGAGGAACCAGACGAGCAGCCCGACGCTCGGAAATGCTGCGCCCAACAGGCATACGCCGTTCCACCCGTGGGTCGCGTAGGCGGTCGCCGACAGGGCGCTGCCACTCGACGCCGGCGCCGACCGGTGTATTGCCAATTGAATGCAGGCAGACGACGATCAGTGCTGCGAGTCCAACGAAGGTAAGTGCAAGGGCCAGACCCCCGTCTTGTGGACACATGCGTGAGAGCGGTAGAGCACCGCGAAGGCAGAACATGCCGATGCCGTCGGGCGGTCACAGGTGCAGCGTGAACTGTGAGATTGTCGCGGCGGCCACGAAGGATGCGGTGTAGGTGATGAGCGCGACGATGACGACCTTCCAGCTGAGGGACTTGAGCGCGGCAACGTCCCGGCCGAGTGTGAGGCCGATGAGGGCGATGACGGCGAGGCCGGTCATGATCACGTCAAGTCCGCTCATGCTGGTCACCACCAGATGTGCGACCGGGAAGAACGGCGCCGACACGATGGTGGCGAGGGCTAGCACGACGACGCTGGAGGGCAGCATCGGGAACTTCTGCGAGACGGTGATCGAGATGTAGGTCAGGGCGAGCAGTATGGCGATTCCGGTCAGGTCGTCCCAGTGGAGTGCTTTGGTGCCGACCCAGTTGATGGTGAGGTCGCAGACTGCGGTGATGGCGTAGACCAGGACTCCCACGCGCCAGGTCATGGCCGGCGCTGGATCCTTTTCCACTGAGGTGATGGCCTCGCCGGTTGTGGTGCCGCGTGCTGCGGTCGCGTCTGTGCCGTTATCGGCCTTTCCGAACACGCGGGCCCAGAAAGTGTAGAGCCGGCGGCACATCGGGAGGGAGATGAAGACTCCGGCGTAGAAGCCGACGATGTTGGTCACCAGGTTGGACAGGGCCGCGAGAGCGATGATCTCGGCCTTGTGCTGGGGGTAGATGACCGACAGCGCGCCGACCCCGCCGAGCATCATGGATCCGGACCCCAGACCGAGGCCGAGTGCCAGTGCCCGCGGGTCGAAGATGTCCATTCCGCCGAGGATCCCGGCGATCAGCGAGATGAATGCGGCACCGAAGAGGGTGCCCAGCAGCCACACGGAGAACACCCCGCGGTATTCCGGTGACCTCAGGCCGAAGCGCTCGATCGCGTAGGCCAGGAAGGACTCGCGGTCGATCGACCAGCAGGCCCCGACCGCCGCGCGCCCGAGGCCGATGCCGACGGCGACCGGCAGCGCGAGGATCACGGTGCCGAAAATGTGGCCGAGCTCCTGCAGCATGATGGCGGGTCCGATCTCGCCCATGTCCGCGAGTGAGGGCCCGATGCCGGTGCCCAGGCGCGCCAGGAAGAGGATGATGCCGACCTCGATGAGCAGCGTCGCCACCCCACGGGTGCCCGGGGTGATCGGCCGGATTCGTTGGACACCGATGAGTCCGCCGATGAGCACGGCCCAGATGATCGGCACAAGCACGATCACTGCGGTGCCCAGATGGAAGGAGTGCTCACCGATGAGCACAGCTGCGATCGAGATCGCAGTGGAGAGGACAACAGCGGTGACCCAATCAGCGCTGGTCGAGGTTCGGGTCGGGGTCTGCACCTCGGCGACGGTTTGCGAGTCGATCATGGCACGTCCTTGTCCAAAGTAGTTGGTATACAAAAAGAGAAGTTAGCGGTCGGGGCGCGGCGAGTAAACCCCTAATAGTCAGTCAATTGGTCGTTCACGAAGAAGTCGACTCCAGTGTTGGAATACCAAATGTGGTTATACTTGGCGATGTCCCCAAGTTTCAGGAGTGCTCCATGCGATCTCGAGTAGCCGCGCGATACGTGCTTGCGCA
This sequence comes from Leekyejoonella antrihumi, assembly GCF_007845645.1. Taxonomy (GTDB): domain Bacteria; phylum Actinomycetota; class Actinomycetes; order Actinomycetales; family Dermatophilaceae; genus Leekyejoonella; species Leekyejoonella antrihumi. The sequence goes on along the minus strand of NZ_VCQV01000021.1, from coordinate 19,574 downwards.
CATCGATGGGCACCATGCGCTGCTCACCGACGGTGAGGTCGTCTGGGAGGGAGATCGGCTGATCTTCGTGGGCCGGTCCTTCCCGGGTCCGGTGGACGAGCACTTCGACCTCGGTGAGTCTCTGGTCCTGCCCGGCTTCATCGACCTGGACGCCCTGACAGACATCGACCACCTGATGCTCGACTCCTGGCAGGGCGACTCGCTTGCCGACGGGCTCGTCTGGTCGCGCGAGTATGCCGCGCGCGCCCGGCAGGTCTTCTCTGCGCGGGAGCGTCTGGCGATCCGCGACTATGCCCTCGCGCAGCTTGCCCTGCACGGGGTGACCACCTACATGCCCATTGCGTCAGAGGTGCACAGCGAGTGGGCCGAGAGCTTCGACGACCTGATCGCGATGGCTGAGGCGTCTCGCCGGGTCGGCTTGCGCGGCTATCTCGGACCGTCCTACCGCTCGGGCGTCAACGTCGTGGATGACAACGGGACCCGCGACATCTACCGTGACCCCTCCCGTGGGCAGGCGGGCCTGCGCGACGCGATCCGGTTTCTCGACTGGTGTGCGACACAGGCGGATCCGCTGGTCAACGGTGTGCTGCTGCCGTGTCGCATCGAGACCCTGGACGCTGACCTGATGCGTGCGACGGCCCAGGTGTCGGCCGAGCGGGGCGCCCTGGTGCGGTTGCATGCCATGCAGGGGCGGCTCGAGCGCGAGCTGATCACGCGATGGCACGGCATGACCCCACTCGACCTGATCGAGCACACCGGGCTGCTGAACGACCGGCTGCTGGTGCCGCACGCGATCTTCACCGACCAGAGCTCCCTGCTCCCGGACGTCGAACCTGGGCATGACGTGTCACGGCTGGCGGCGGCCGGGGTGAGCGTGATCCACTGCCCGCTCACGTCGTTCCGCTACGGCAACGTGCTGGAGTCGTTCGGTCGATACCGTGCAGCCGGAGTCAATCTCGCACTCGGCACCGACTCGTTCCCACCGGACCTGGTCCGCGGCATGGATATCGGCGTCCATCTCGCGAAGTGGGTCGACGGTCGTCGCGACGCAGCCCCCGCGGAGCACTACCTCGACGCGGCCACCCTCGGCGGTGCCGCGGCGCTGAAGCGAGACGACCTCGGCCGGTTGGAGCCTGGTGCACAGGCCGACCTGATCGCCCTCTCCTTGAACGACATTCGTGACGGCGCGCTCGATGACCCGATCCGCACCCTGCTGCTATCTGGAACTGCCCGTCAGGTGACCCACTCGGTGGTGGCCGGCCGGACGGTCGTGCGCGACGGGGCCCTGCCCGGCATCGACACGAATGCCCTGCGCGCCCAGGGGCAGGAGCTCTTCGCGCGGATGCGAGCGGCGTACCCCTCCCGCGATGTCAGGCATCGCAGCGAGGCCGAGCTCTTCCCGTCGACGTTCCCTGCGTTCCCCCTGCAGCAGGATCGGGAGCTCGCCTCGGTCGAGAGGAGACTGCGATGACCCTCATTCTGCGCCGCTCGGACCTGGTAGGCCTTGTCGACATGGCCGCCGCTGTAAATGCGGTCGAGCGGGCGATGGGTGACCTCGCACGCGGCAGTGCGGTCCAGCCGGGTCCTGCCCTGATGCGCATCGGTGACGACGGCGCGGGGTTCCTGCCGATGGCGGCGCTCAGCGGCAATGACTGCCTCGCCTCGGTCAAGCTTCTCGCGGACGTGCCCGCCAACGCGGCAGCCGGCCTGCCGACGCAGCGGTCCAGCATCGTCCTGGTCTCTAGCGAGACCGGCGAGGTTCTGGCGATGCTCGACGGGGCGATCCCGACCAGGATGCGCACCGCGGCAGCCACCGCTGTGGCCACCAAGCATCTGGCTCGCACAGACAGCAGCACGCTTGGGCTGGTGGGTGCGGGTGCGCTCGGAGTGGAGCACGTCGCAGCACTTCGAGAGGTGCTCCCGCTCGAACGGGTGACGTTCTGGACCCGCAGTGACCAGACTGCGAGGCGGTTCCAGGACGCGGTGCGACATCACGGCCTGGAGGTCAAGCAGCTCGAGTCGCCCGATGCCGTGGTCGAGTCCGCCGACGTGGTCTGCACCCTGACTCCGGCGCGCACTCCCGTTGTCACCGGCGCGTCCTTTCGTCCCGGTTTGCATGTGAACGCTGTCGGGGCCCGTCCCCGCCCCGAGGAACGGGAGATCGACACCGCGGGCATGGCCAGGGCCGGTGTCTTCGTCGACCACCTACCGACGGCGCGGGAGAAGTCCGGCGACATCCTGATCCCCATCACTGAGGGCGCGCTCTCGCTCGACGGTCTGCGCGGTGAGATCGGTGCGGTCGTCGCCGGGATGCTTCCCGGGCGACGTGACCGCGATGACATTACGCTCTTCAAGTCGGTGGGCCTGGGCATCCAGGACCTCGCCGTCGGCCGGCTCCTGCTGGAGCAGGCCCGTGCCGCCGGAAAGGGAATCAGTGTTGACCTCGGCTCTTGACGAGACGCTCTCACTCGCGCGACAAGCCTACCTGCGCATCCGCGAAGGCATCATCCGCGGCGACCACCAGCCGGGCAGCCGGCTGCGCGAGCGGGACCTGTCCGAGGCACTGCAGATGTCGCGCATCCCCATCCGAGAAGCATTGCGGCGCCTGGAGAACGAGGGCTACATCGTCACCTACCCGAACCGGGGTGCGGTCGTCAGCCAGCTCACCCTCAAGGACGTCGCGGAGCTCTTCGACCTGCGCCTGAGCCTCGAGGTGCTCGCAGCACGACAGGCCGCGGCAGCCATCGCCGAAGGGCGCGCCTCCACCCGGCTGAGCGAGGTCCTGGCGGAGGCAGGGACAGCCACCACAGCGCATGACCCCGCAGCGATCCAGCTGGCCAACACCGACTTTCACGCCGCGGTGATCGAGATGAGCGGCAACGACCTGCTGATCGCGACCATGGCTCCACTGCTCGGACGGATCCGCTGGCTTCTTGCTCTCACCGCAGACCGCGACCCACAGGTCGAATACACGGAGCACGTTCGCCTGTACGACGCGATCCTGCAAGGCAATCCGGAGCTCGCGGGCGCTGTCGCCTTCGCCCACATCGAGCACGGGCGCGCGCCGTCGCTGGCCGCGCTCGCCGAGGTTCTCCCACCCGCCTGACCCGCTCTGACCGCGTACGATCTACCAATTGAGGCCTGATGATGACCGATACTGCAACGACGTTGCGGAATGTCCGCCCTTGGGGCGGCGCACCCGCCGATGTCACCCTGAGCGCAGGACGGATCGACGCGATCGTTCCGCACGACCCCAGGGCACAGCAGCACCTCCTGGTGGTCGACGGGCGCGGGAGACTGCTGGTGCCATCGTTCTCCGACGTGCACGTGCATCTGGACTCCACCCGGCTCGGGCTGCCGTTCCGGCCGCATACCGCCGAGGGCGGCATCTGGAACATGGTGATGGATGACCGGGAGCACTGGCGGGACGCAGGTATGTCGGTTGCTGACCGTGCGGCGCACACTCTTGGGCTGATGGTGGCGCGCGGAACGACGCGGGTGCGCTCCTATGCGCAGATCGACGTGGACTGCAAGCTTGAGAAGTTCGAGGGTGTGCTGCACGCGAAGCAGGTGCACGCCGATCGCTGTGATGTGACGGTGATGGCGTTCCCGCAGGCCGGGCTACTGCGGGAAGGGGGCACCGTTCCACTCTTCGAGGAGGCCCTGCGCTCGGGTGCACAGGTCATGGGAGGCATCGACCCGTGCCAGCTGGATCGCGACCCGGTGCGGCATCTTGACATCGTCTTCGGCCTGGCCGAGAAACACCAGGTCCCGGTGGATATCCACCTGCACGAACCGGGCGAGCTCGGCGTGTTCAGCGTGGATCTCATCCTGGAACGCACCCGCGCCCTGGGCATGCAGGGCCGGGTCACCATCTCGCACGGCTACCCGCTCGGTGGGGTGTCCGAGCCGACCACGCGACGGCTGATCGAGGACTTCGCCGAGCTGGACATCTCGATGGCCACGGTCGCACCATCCGTCGACACGGCGCTGCCGCTCGTTGACCTCACCGAGGCGGGCGTGCGCGTCGGGCTGGGTGAGGACGGCCAACGTGACTACTGGTCCCCGTACGGCAACGCCGACATGCTGGACCGCACCTGGCAGCTGGCGTTCACCAACAAGTACCGCCGGGCAGAGCTGCTGGAGCACTGCCTCGCGGTCGCGACGTGGGGTGGAGCGACGGTGCTGGATCCGGCAGTGCCCCGGTTGACGTCGATCGAAGACCGTCCGGGGCTCGCGGTCGGTGACCCGGCCGAGCTGCTCATCGTCGAGGGCGAGTCTGTGGCAGCCGCCGTCATGGACCGCTCATTCGATCGGACCGTGATCCACGACGGCCACGTCGTCGCCAACGCTCTAGAGCTGATCGACGGAGAGTAGCTCTACGCCCAAGTCGGAGGAGAGCGATGTCGGAGGCAAGGGAACGCCGGGCAAGAGTCGGCGGACCCGTACCGGGTCGCCAAGAACCAACCCATCAGCATCCCGAGGCCGCCCGCCAGCTTGACGTCGCCGAAATCCTCGCCCCGCACCGTTGGGCGAGGCGACCCTGAGCACGAAATGGCTGCTGCGTATAAGGCAAGCCCAGCCAGTGCGGCACGAGTCAGTGCGCCCAACTCGCCAGTTTGGCCATGTCTGTGAATCCCGACGTCACGTGTCGGTGAATTCTCTGGTGTCACGCTCGCCTAGGTAGCCTCTGCATAACTATGCCTCGTTGCGTCATCAGGCGTCGCCTGCCGGGTGGACGGTCACGAGTGGGCGTACGCGGACGCTCGATGGCGGGCGGTCGTGTGTGGTCCGGATACCGTTGGTACGACGACGATCCCGTGCGGACTGACACGATGCCGTAGCTCCGGCCTCGCCCTCCGCGTCGCGGGTGGACACACGTCTGTTCCAGGGTCGCCATCATGGTTCCGACGAGGTTGCGCGACACCAACCATTGACACCAGTCTGCCATGACGTCATAGTTCTGACATGAGTGCAGATAAGCGACGTGACCTTCGCGAGGAGTACGCGGAGCAGACGCGACAGAGAATCTTGAAGGCGTTCGCCGATTGTTTGGCTGAGGAACAGGCCGAAGAGGTGGCGATTGCGGCGGTGGCTGAGCGGGCTGGGGTGTCCGAACGCACCGTGTACCGCCACTTCCCCACGCGGGTCGATCTGCTCGCCGCCGCGGGCGAGTGGATCAACGACAACGTGTTCAGCTACGTGCACCCGGCCTCACTGAACGAACTACCCGCGGTCTTCCGCGAGGTGTGCCATCGCTTCGATCGGCAGCCAAATCTCGCGTACGCGATCGCGTTGTCTCGCCTGGGCCGCAGCGTGCGAGTGGGGTTCCGCCGACACATCCTTGAGGTAAACAGTCAGGCCATCGCCGACGCGACGCGTCACCTGCCACCAGCGGAGGCACGTCGCGCGGAGGCCGTCCTGGGATACCTGGACAACGTGCTGGCCTGGGCGACGATGCGTGAGGAACAAGACATGTCCGGCGACGAAGTCGCCGATGCGGTCGAGTGGGCCATGACCACCCTGCTGGCAGACCTGCACCGGCGGAACGCCGCGGCGACACCGAAGACCTCGTGCGCCGGTCGGGCGCACGATACAGCCGAAGAGTAGGAGATCGTCATGCTGCGCAGTCGATGGAGTCTCGTGATCGGTCTGGGTATCCCCGTGATCGCAATCGTCGTCGTCCCCCCATTCATCGCCAATACCCAGGTGACGGTGTTCGGTATCCCGTTCCTGTTCTTCTGGATGTTCGCCTGGTTCCCACTGACATCGGTGTGCCTGGGAATCAGCTGGTTCGGGTTTGACCGCCGCCACTACCTCACCCCAGACGGGGCCCAGTCATGACCGCTCTGGTATTCGCCTTGATCATGGCCCTGTCCATCGGGGTGGCCATCCTCGCGCGAGTCGGCGTCCGGCGCATGGACATCAAGCAGTTCCTCGTCGCCGGGCGGTCGTTCCCACCGTTCTTGCTGTTCTTCCTCGCGGTGGGCGAGGTCTACAGCATCGGCACCATGCTCGGCTTCCCGGGCGGCATCTACGGTGGCGGAGCGAGCTATGGGCTGTGGTTCCTGGGATACATCCTGCTGGCCTACCCGATCGGCTACTTCCTTGCCCCGCTGGTCTGGCGAGCCGCCAAGCGATACGACGCCCTGACCGTGCCCGAGGTATTCGGCCGGCACTTCGGTAGCCGCAAGTTCGAACTGGTCATCGCAATCGGTTCGATCATCGCGCTAGTCCCATGGGGACAATTCCAGTTCATCGGCCTGGAGGTCGTGCTCCAGGGGCTGGGCGTACCGATCAGCCCGATCGGCGCGGTCCTGATCGCTGCGTCGATCGCCTTCCTCTACATCGCGATCGCCGGCGTACGCGGGTCCGCGTTCGTCGCGTTCGTCAAGGACGCGTTCATGTTGCTAGGGATCGTGGTCGTCGGGGTGGCCGCGGTGATGTCCGCGCACGGCATATCGCCACTGTTCGCCCACGCGACGGCCGCCGCGCCCACCCACGTACACATGGGTGGCGTCGCCCTGACCTTCGCGATGACCACGATCGTGTACCAAGGGTTCGGCTTCTACCTGCAGCCGTCCGTCTCGCCGTACGTGTTCCCTGCCAAGTCCGAGGCCGCCGTGAAGTCGTCGACGGTGTTCATGCCGATGTACATGCTGATGTATCCCTTCGCAGTGTTCGCGGCATTCTTCGCTGTCAGTGCGCTACCGAATACCAAGAACCCGAATGGCGTGTTCCTCAACATCGCCCACGACCTGCTGCCTCCGTGGCTTGTCGGCGTGGTCGCCGCGGGAGCTGGCCTGGCCGGGATCATGGTGCTCGCCTCGACCTCACTGAACATCGGAGCGATCGTCACCCGCAACCTCGTGCCGAATGTTCCCGCGCACTCCCAGCGCCGCTGGACCGTGCTTGCGGTGGCAATCTTTCTCGTGGCCGCGGCGGCGATGACCACCTTCACCCCGGCTCTGATGCTGACCGTTCTCAACCTCAGTGGCTACGTCGGTATCCAGTTTGCTACCGGCTGGATCGCCATCTTCTTCGCCCGCAAAGTCCACGCCTTCGCCGCCGGGACAGGCATCGTCACGGGCGTACTGCTGGCTCTCGCCCTGTACGCCACCAGCCCGCAGCTCGGTGGAATCAACATCGGATTGATCGCCCTTGGAGTGAACCTGGCCCTGACCTTCGGGCTCAGCCACCTTGCCCCCGGCCGTACCCCTCAGGCACCCATTGCCACAAGCGAGCCCGCCCCAAGTGTGTCCGTGCCCAACCGTCCCGACCTTCCGGTCACCAACGCCTAGGAGCGACCTCCATGAACTACGACACCTTCCTGCGCGACCTGCCGAAGGTCGACCTCCACTGCCACCTCGCCGGCACGATGCGCCCGGCCACCATGATCGAACTCGCCCAGAACAATGACGTGCAATTGCCCACCACCGATCCCGACCTGCTGTATGCCTTCGATGACTTCTATGACTTCCTGCGCGTCGTCCGGCTGGCCGCAGAGTGCGTGATCACCCGAGCCGACTTCGCGCGGGTCGCCTACGAAGCTCTTAGTGGCGCCGCCACCAGCGGGAACCTGCGCTACGCCGAACTCTTCTTCAATCCCACCGACTACCAGCGACAAGGCGTGGACTACCCCACCATGATCGACGGATACATTGAGGGCCTCCGTGCGGCCGAAACCGACCACGGCGTGCACGGCCGCCTCATCCCCTCCATCAACCGTGAGCTTGGCCCGCAGGTCGCCGAAGGAATGGTCCGTGAGGTCATCGCGCACCGACGCGACGAAGTGATTGGGATCGGCATGGACGGCTCCGAACACCACGGCCCACCCGAGCAGTTCACCCAGGCGTACCGGCTGGCCCGACAGGCCGGCCTGCACTGCACGGCCCATGCCTGCGAGGACAATCAAACGCTCGACCAGGCACCACCGAGTAATGTCATCGACTGCGTCGACAAACTCGGTTGCAGCCGCATCGATCATGGCTACAACCTGCTCGCCGACGCCCGCCTCGTACAGCGCTGCCAGAGGGAGCACATCCCCTTCACCGTCGGCTCGCACACCTGTGTTAGCAGTCGGCAACAGACCCGCTGGGACAACCTGCACCGCATGCGCCAAGCCAACCTGTCCATCGTCATCTGTACCGACGACCCACCCATGTTCGGCACCGACATCGGACAGTCCTACGCCAGCGTCTGCACACAACTGAACCTGACCACTGACGCTGCGGCGCAACTCGCACTAGACAGCATCGACGCGACCTGGCTCGACGACACCGACAGACACCGTCTGCGCAGCGAATTCGCCACCACCATCGCCGCTATGCAGAACCAGCCTGCCCAGAGCACCGAGCGATCGGATGCCGTAGTTGACGCCAACCGGCTCAGCACAGGCCAACCCGCTGGCACGCAGTGAGAACCGACCGTCAGACCGGATACGACGACCGATGCGGCACACCATGTCTGCCCTGCCGCACTGCCCTCAGCGCAGCCGAACCGCACTACGAAGGCACGTCTCTCAGTAGAAGAACCGCAAACGCCCAGTTGGGTTGCCACACCAGGCGCTCACTGCGTGTGCGTAGCCCCTCTGGCTCGGTCGCGGATGCGATACATCCACCAAGTGCCGACCTACGCGGTCGCTGCCCGGCCACCAGGTGATCCGCAAGCGGAATCCCGGGTGAACCCGCACGACGCAGCGCGATCCCGCCACGTCATAGCGGCCCCCGCCCCGCAGGAATCGTCCGCAAGCCGTCACCGGGACACGGAGGGACCACGCGATCCGCGCCACAAGTCAGGGAGTGTCCGAAATTCGGTCGGGTGGCCAGGGAGAATTGCACCCCCGGGCTCCCACAGATCCGTAGGTGACAGTCTCCCCGTCATACGGCTCTTGTCGTCCTGGTCATCTGACCGCCGGTTCACCCAGGCCCAGTGCGCGAAGTACCGCGGCCGCTTTGCGGCAGCTTCCATGAGCACTCGGATGGCTTTCTTCCAGGTGCGCCACTTCTTGTACCGGACCCAGCGGTGTAGTCGCGAGGACCGAATCTCGGCGCTGATTTTCTTCAGGGCCTCCTTGCTGATCGCCGGGAGGAACGCGGTGAACCTCATCCCGTCCTTCCGCCGTGCTCGCGGTGGGCGGAACGTGAACCCGAGGAACGTAAACGACGTGTGCTCATACGAGTCGCGCCGGTTGCTGTCCTTGCAGTACACGATCTTGGTCTTGGTCGGGTGTAACTGCAGCCCGAGCTGTCCCATCCTGTCTGCGATCGCCACTACGAGGCGGTCGGCCTGGCGTTTGGTGACGCAGTGCACGACGGCGTCGTCGGCGCATCTTTCGAACTGGACGCCCGAGTATTCCCGAGTCAGCCAGGCGTCGAACGCGTAGTGCATGAACAGGTTAGCGAGTACGGGACTGATTGCGGACCCCTCCGGGGTTCCGCGGTCTCGATCTTGCAGGGTCCCGTCGGGCAGTTGCAGTGGAGCGGCCAGCCACCGCTTCACGTACAACACGACCCAGCGAGTTTCGTCGGTGGTGTGTGCCTGCACCGCTTTGACGATCAGGTCCCACGGGACGCTGTCGAAGAACTTCCGGACATCAAGATCGATCACCCAGTTGTACTTCCAGCAGCGCCGCCGGCATGCCTGAACCGCGTCCAGCGCGCCCCGGCGGGGCCGATACCCGTAGGAGTCGGGATGGAACACCGGCGGCCCATCCCGAGGCCTCGGGCATGGTTGCGGTACTGCTGCACGGGTCGTGCGAGGATGACACGAACTGGCAGCGTGGCGGCGAGCACGCCGCGACGTACCTTGACACGTTGACCCGGCTGGGTTGGACACCTGTGGTGCTACTCGCCAATACTTGTCTGCCGGTGCGTGAGAACGGGATTGCGCTGTCCGCTTTGCTCCAGGACCTCGTCGCATCGTGGCCGGTCGAGGTGCGTCGGATCACGCTGGTCGGTCACTCTATGGGTGGGCTCATCATGCGGGCGGCGGCCGCTGCCTCGATTGAACGCCCGTGGGCACCACTGGTGAGTGATGTGATCACCTTGGGTACGCCGCACCATGGCTCGCCGGTCGCCCAGGGGGGTCAGTGCAGCTGGCCGTGGGCTCGCGCTGCTGCCCGAGACGGCGCCGTTTGGGCGGATCCTCGACCGCCGGTCGCGGGGCGCCGAGGATCCCGTGGTGGGTTTCGGCTGCGAGGTCCCGCCGTTGCCCCACGCGCGCTACCGACTGGTGGCGGCGACGCTGTCGTCGTCGCCGCGACACCCGGTCGGCCACGTGGTGGACGACCTGCTCGTGCGGGCGCCGTCGGCGGCGTACGGTCGCGCACGGTGCGGGGCGGACGTGTTCCCCGGTGCCGACACGCTGCATTTGGGCCGGGCAGATCACTTCGATCTGCTGAACCACCCGCAGGTGCACGGCGCCCTCGAGAAGTGGCTCGCCTAAACGAGAATCGTGGCGGCCTACGAGTTTCGCGGTGGCGCAGGGTGACGACGCGTTCGGCGTGGAGGCAGGTCGCGGCGTTTCCGTCTGGCTGGCTGAAGGTGGCAACCGGTTGATCCTCCGATGGCCTCGCCTCGGGTGTTCCGGTACCCATGCCGACACTGACAGGTATCCGACGTCGAGCATCTCGGTCAGGTCGGACGAGGACCGTCACCAGCTCCGTACCGGTGCCGGCCTCCAGGTCATGGCCACCTTGCACCGCTATCAGCCTGCTGCGGCTGGCCAGCTGGTCGAACATCGCCGCAGGCCTAGGACATCACACCCGCAACAGCAACCGCCCCATCGAACTCCTGGCTACGTCATGAATCGACTTTGCCGAGACCCTGCGTCCGCAGGGGCACCTTGGCTATATGAATCCCTGGTCGAGTAGAACTTGGATGCGAGAGACGTATGGGCGTGCGTTCCTTCCTGGCGCTGCCCCGGTGAGTTGAGAATCGGAGTGTCGCTCGCGGTGCCCTTGCCGATCTGATGTCGACACGTCACTCTGGCCGATCTGATGCCGACACGTCCCTCTGGGGTTGGTCCTCTTGAGGGTCAGACTGAGCACGCGCGAGGACATCCCGGAATGTCTCAGCGGTGATCTCGAAGTGCCGTCTTGACAGTTGCCCCGCCTGTTCGGCGTCGTGGTTGCAGATCGCGTCATAGATGGCCTCGTGGTCGGCAAGAGCTCGAAGAAACCCCGCGCGGTCTACTCCCTGCTCAGGTGGCCAGGGCTCAAAAGGTATAGCGAGGCTCGTGCCGGCGAGCAGGCTGCGACTGAGTTGAAACAGTTGCGGGTTGCCGGTGGACGCGAGAATGGCGCTGTGGAACGCAGCGTCGGCGATCTGTTCCTCGGCAGGGTTGGCGGCGTTGCGATACTTCTTCAGCGCGGCTCCCATCTCCTTTTGCTGCGTCGGTGTCGAGCGTTCGGCAGCCACTCGGCCGACAATGTCATCGATCAGCGAGCGCAGGTCGAGGAGCTGCTCGAACTCGTTCCAGCGAGGCACCAGAGCATGTCGAATAGCATCGGCCGACGCCGCGCCCCAGCTGGTTCGCACGAAGGCTCCACCAGAACGACCGCGGCGGATCTCGACAATGCCAGAGCCGCCGAGTCGTGCGAGCGCCTCGCGCACCGCGGGCCGGCTGACCCCCATCGCTGCAGCGAGCTTCCGCTCGGACGGAAGTCGATGTCCGGGCAAGTACTCGCCGAGCGCGATGGCCGTCACGAGCCGGTCGGCCACCTCACCAGACGCAGTCGCGAGCCGCACAGGTGCGAGGGTAGGTGTCGGCGCTGCGTCGTCGAGCACGCTCTCTAAGAGTTGAGCAACGCGGTTGCCCGAGTCGGATTTCACGCCGTCGTCAGCGGCAGACGCGTGCGCTGACGGTCCATGCCGTGGGGTGCTCATTGATCACCATCCAAGTCCGGTGTCGCGAGGGGATCGGTGAAACGCATCGTCTTTCATAACGATCGTGCATCATTCAGTTGGATAGGTCAATCCAATTTACCATTTGGCGCTAATTTGTGTTCGATCTACATCGAGCCGGCGATCGCCGGCGAACTGACGGAGGCATGGATGCCGATCCCTGATCCGAGTGCCGAGGGCACCGTTCCGTTCGGTGAGTGGCGCACGTGGTACCGAGTCACCGGCGAATTGGACTCTCCGAAGCCGCCCCTCGTGGTGCTCCACGGTGGCCCGGGCGCAGCGCACAACTACACGCTGCGGATCGCCAGACTGGCTGAGCGCGGTCGACCGGTGGTCCACTACGACCAGCTAGGCGTCGGCAACTCCACCCACCTGCCCGAGCGCGGTGCGGACTTCTGGACTGTCGAGCTCTTTCTGAACGAGTTGGACAATTTGCTGGGCCAGCTCGGGATCGGGGAGCGGTACCACCTACTTGGGCAGTCCTGGGGCGGCATGCTGGGCGCTGAGCACGCAGTGCGGCGGCCGACCGGACTAGGCAGTCTTGTCCTCGCCAATTCCCCGGCATCGGACGAGTTGTGGATCAAGGAGACGGCCCGGATTCGTACGCAGCTGCCGAATAACGTGCAGCAGACCTTGGCCAAGCACGAAGCTCAGGGCACGACCGACCATGCCGACTACAAGGCAGCCGTCCAGGTGTACAACCAGCATTTCGTGTGCCGGCTCGTCCCAACCCCTCCGGAGGTCTTGGCCAGCGACGCCGCAACGGATGCAGATCCCACCGTCTACCACACGATGAACGGCCCAAGTGAGTTCCATGTCATTGGCACGTTGAGGGATTGGACCATCATCGATCGGGCCGCGCGGATCAATGTCCCTACTCTGCTGATCAACGGCCGATACGACGAGGCGACGACCGCAACCATGCAGCCGTTTGACGACCTCATTCCCGACGTGCGCTGGGAAGTATTCGAAGAGTCAAGTCACATGCCACACATCGAAGAAGAGGAACGCTACCTGGCCGTCGTGGGTGACTTCCTCGACGCACAGGACCGGGCTATGGCACCGGCGTAGCACCAAACATGAGTCCATCCATAGGATCTCGCATTCTCCAGTCCCGCACTGCTACGGAGGAATTGACATGCGTCGCGTAGCGCATCGCACCAGGTTGTACTCAAGTTCAGTAGTTCTGACGGCCGCGGCCATGGCTCTTGCGGCCTGCTCGTCGACTGGTTCCACAGCAGGAAGCAGCGGCTCGACATCGTCCGGAGCAAACGTAAGCGGATCAGCCTTCCAGGCCCAGCACAAGGGTGGAACGCTGACCATGCTTGCCAACGGTGGTGGCGGGACTCTTGACCCCCAGATCAACTACACCAACACGTTCTGGCAGCTTTATCAGAACACCTACGACGGGCTGCTGAAGTTCCGCCGGGGCGTTTCCGGCGCCGCATCCGAAGAGGTCGTCCCCGACCTCGCGACCGCGATGCCGAAGGTCACCAACAGCAGAAAGACTTATACGTTCACCCTCCGCAAAGGGATCAAGTTCTCCAACGGCAGTCCCGTCACGGTCGACGACGTACTGGCAACATTCCAGCGCCTGTTCAAGGTATCGAGCCCTACCGCTGGGAGCTGGTATGCCCAGATCGTCGGCGCGGACGCGTGCCTGAAGACGCCTGCCACGTGCACGCTCAAGGGGGGAGTGGTCGTCAACCCAAAGACCAACGAGGTCCAGTTCAACCTGACGTCACCGAACCCAGAATTCAAGTACCAGCTGGCTGTGCCATTCACGGTGATCCTGCCCAAGAGCGCCCCTGCGAAGGACGCCGGCGACACACCGATCCCCACAACGGGCCCCTATAAGTTCGTCTCCTATGACCCGTCGAGCGAATTGGTCATGGTCCGCAATCCGTATTTCCACGAGTGGTCTCACGCGGCGCAGCCTCAGGGGTACCCGGACAAGATGATCTACAAGTTCACCCTGGACGCGGAGGCCGAGGTCTCAGCAGTCGAGAACGGCAGCGCGGACTGGATGTTCGACCCGCCACCGGCAGACCGACTAAACGAGATTGGGACCAAGTATCCCAAGCAGGTCCATATCAACCCGCAGCTTGCGTTCTGGTACGTCCCTATGAATGTGAACATCCCGCCATTCAACAACGTGAAGGCCCGCCAGGCCGTCAACTGGGCCATCGATCGCGCAGCCGTGGTGAGCCTATATGGAGGGACCAAGGTGGGTAGTCCTGTGTGCACGATCCTTCCGCCCAATTTCCCAGGGCACGCCGATAGTTGTCAGTACACCAAGGGCGGGGGCACCACCTGGAAGGCTCCTGACGTGGCCAAGGCCAAGAAGCTCGTCGAGGAGTCCGGCACGAAGGGGCAGCAGGTCACAATCGTTTCCCAGAGTGACTCTGTCAACAAGTCGATCGGCGAATACCTGCAGAGCGTGCTCACCGAGATCGGCTACAAGGCCAGTTTGAAGACCCTGTCAGAGAACATCGAATTCACCTATATTCAGAACACCAAGCACAAGGTGCAGATCTCGCTGACTCAGTGGTACGAGGACTACCCGGCAGCATCGGACTTCCTGAACGTCCTCCTGGGATGCAGCGACTTCCACCCTGGCAGCGACTCCAGCGTCAACATCGCCGGCTTCTGTGATAAGTCGATCGACGCCAAGATGCAGACGGCCGAGGCCTTGATGGGCACCAATCCCGACGCCGGAAACAAGATGTGGGGGCAGATCGATCAAGACATCATGAAGCTCGCGCCGGTTGCCCCGCTATTTACGCCAAACCTGGTCGACTTTGTCTCGTCTCGGGTTGGGAACTACGTCTACAGCAACGTGTTCTTCATGAACCAAGACCAGTTGTGGGTGAAGTGATCTCTGGTGACGATCGCCCGACGAACGACCGTTCCCCCCGCTGGCGAGCAATCCGAGCAAACTGTCCGGGAAGTTCGGCCCTGGAGGGATGCCACTAGAGACGTGCTCGCCAATCGAGCGGCGCTCGTCGCATTGATCATCCTGGTGATCATCGTGCTTGTGTCCCTGCTGGCACCGCTGTACGCCTCACATGTCGCGCACACGAATCCCTTCACGTCCAACGTCCAAGGATCAATCGTGGTCGACGGCAAGAAGGTCGACGTGATGCAGCAGAGCGCGACGGGGTTGGGTGTCACCCCAATCGGCCCGACGTGGCACTCGCGCTATTTCCTCGGGGCCGATGGGCAAGGCCGCGACGTCATGGCCAGAGTGCTTTATGGCGGGCGAGTCAGCCTACTCATCGGATCGGTCTCTGCGGCCATCTGCTGCTTTGTCGCAACAGCGCTGGGCATCATCGCGGGGTACATGGGTGGCCTCGTGGACGGGATCCTGTCCCGGCTGTTCGATGTCGTCTGGGCATTCCCCGTGTACCTGTTGGCCATCTGCCTATCGATCGTGCTCCTGACGTCCACCCTGACGATCGGGCCGATCTCGATCGGATCGGGGAGTCTGGCCCTGCCCATCGCGATCATCTCCGTCATCTATGTGCCCTACGTTGCCAGGCCAATTCGTGCGCAGGTCAAGAGCTTGCGAGAACGCATGTTCATCCAGGCCGCCAGATCAGTCGGGTCCAGCAACTGGCGGATCATCAGGCGGGACGTGTTGCCGAATGTCCTGCCCAGCGTGATCGTCTATTTCCCCATCATGATGGCGCTGAACATTCTGATCGCTGCATCGCTGTCGTTCCTCGGCGTCGGCGTTCAGCCACCGAGAGCGGCCTGGGGAACGATCATCAACGACGGGCTTCCCCTGTTGTACACGCGACCCCTCGTCAGTCTCGCTCCCGGCGTCATGATCGCGTTGACGTGCGTGGCACTTAACCTGCTTGGTGATTCACTTCGCGACGCGCTCGACCCGGGATCAAAGGTTCGAGTGGGATCCTGATGATCGGATTCATTCTTCGACGCCTCGGCTCGGCCGTCCTCGTGCTGTTCACGACCAGCGCGATCGCATTCCTGATCTTCTTCGCGACTCCAGGCATTGACCCAGCCGCTCGGATTGCTGGGCGTGGCGCCTCGGCGCAAACCCTGGCTCAGGTGCGCAGTTCGTTCGGTTTGGACAAGCCGTTGCCCGTCCAGTACCTCCTGATGATGAAGCACCTCTTCGTCACCCGCGACCTCAACTCCTTCGTCAACCGCGGAGAGATGGTGGTCCCACAGATCGTTCAGGCCGCGCCTATCACCTTGTCACTTGTCATCGGCAGCGCGATCATAGCGGTGGCCTCTTCATTTGCACTCGGGCTGATTTCCGCCCTATACAAGGGGCGAGTCGTCGATCCGATCATCATGACGCTTGCCGTGCTCGGAATCTCGATCCCGGTCTTCTGGCTTGGAGAAGTAGCGAACCTGATCACTCAGGGCACGCTCCACCACAGCGCCTTCTCCTGGGTGCCGCCGCTCGGCTATACCCCTCTGACGCAGGATCCGATTCAGTGGGCGCTGCACCTGTTATTCCCGTGGTTGACCATGGCGGTGATGTATGTCGGTATTTATTCGAGAGTTCTACGAGCCGAACTGGTCGCCGCCTTCAACGAGGACTTCGTGCAAGCGGCACGCGCCAAGGGAATTACAGAACGACGCGTCGTCCTGCGACACGCCTTGCGTTGCGCACTTATCCCCGTCATATCGCTGTTCGGGCTCGACCTCGGAGTGCTCGTGGGTGGGGCAGCCTTGCTGACCGAAGTCGTCTTCGGTCTACCAGGCGTCGGGTTCCTCACCTACCAAGCACTGGAAAATGTCGACCTGTCCATGATCATGGGCACGACCATCTACGCGGCGTTCTTCGTCGTGCTGATGAACGCACTGGTAGATATTCTCCATGCCAAGCTCGACCCGAGGATACGGCATGCCTAATTCACCAGAGACCAATTGTGACGCACTGTTGACCGTTGAGGCGCTGACCGTGAGCGTTCGGACGCGTGAAGGCACGGCCAATATTGTTCGGGACGTCTCGTTCACGGTCGCCCCGGGAGACTTTGTCGGCATCGTCGGAGAGTCGGGGTCAGGGAAGACCATGACCTTGATGAACCTGCTTCGCCTGACTCATGATCCAAATCTGACTGTCTCCGGCCACGTGTGGTTCGGCGGCGAAGATCTTCTGACACTCTCGGAAAAGCGGCTCCAGGAGATCCGCGGGGGCCAGATCGCGGTGATCTTTCAAGACGCCATGACCGCACTGACCCCCGTCTACACCGTCGGGTGGCACATCGCGGAGCAACTACGAGCACACCAAAACACTTCACAGAAGGCTGCCCATAGCCGGGCAATCGAACTGCTCAAGGAGGTCGGGATTCCCGCGCCCGAAGTGCGCGTCAACGCCTACCCGCACGAGTTGTCCGGAGGGATGCGCCAGCGGGCAGTCATCGCCATGGCCCTCGCTTGCGAACCCTCCATATTATTGGCGGATGAGCCGACAACCGCGCTCGACGTCACAACACAAGCGCAAATCCTCGACCTGATGCAACAACTCCAGTCGCGCCACGGATCCGCAGTCATCTTCGTCACCCACGATGTCGGTGTCGTCGCGCAGGCCGCCAACAAGGTGATGGTCATGTACAGCGGCAGGATAGTCGAGCAAGGCCCGACTCAAGACGTCCTCGCAACTCCGCAGCACCCCTACACGTGGGGGCTGCTCGGCTCGATCCCCAAACGCGGCGCAACGAGGCGCACGGTCCGACTCGTGTCGATACCCGGAGTGCCACCATCACCACTGACAACACATGACGGCTGCGCGTTTGCCGATCGATGCGCCTTCGTGCACGAACGCTGCGTGGAGCAACCCCCGCTCGTTGCTCTGGCGAAACACCCCGACCACTCGGATGCGTGTTGGCTTCCGCGATCCGACCGGGAGTCATTGCGAGCAAGGGTACTGGTCTCTGCGCAGCCGGCAGATCCGAACGACACCGCCAAGCGCGATCAGGGGCCAGCGTGAACACTGACCCCAGAAGCGACGCAACTGACACAACCTCGAAAGAGGGGAGTCCCGTCACCACTCTACAAGGCAGCCGTCCGGTCCTGAGCGTCAAAGACCTCGTCAAGGCCTACCCCGTCGGCGGCAACGCCCTGCCCGGCTCGCGTCGTCAACGGCTCGTAGCAGTCGACCATGTCAGCTTCGACCTCGCCGCGGGTCAAACACTCGGAGTGGTCGGAGAGTCAGGATGCGGCAAGTCAACACTCGCCCGATGCATCATGGGTCTCGAGAGCGTTACCGAGGGCTCGGTGCTCTTTAACGACAGGGACATCGCGAAGGTGTCACGGCGTCAGATGCGGCACCTGCGGCAACACATCCAAATGGTCTTTCAAGATCCCTACGACTCACTCAATCCGCGGCGACGTGTTGTTGACTCAGTCATGGAACCCATGCTCGTCCACAGACTCGCGAAGAAACCTGCGGCACGTCGAAGGGCGGCTGAACTCTTCGAAGTTGTCGGGCTCAGCTCACGGCATCTCGACCGCTACCCGCGCGAGTTTTCCGGAGGCCAGCGGCAGCGCATCGGGATTGCCCGGGCGCTGGCGTCGAACCCGCAGGTCATCGTGGCAGACGAGCCCGTGTCGGCACTTGACGTCTCGGTTCAAGCGCAAGTCATCAACCTCCTCTGCGATCTGCAGGAGGAGATGGGACTGACCTACGTGTTCATTTCCCACAACCTCGACATTATTCGATACGTCGCCGACCGCATTGCCGTCATGTATCTGGGGCAAGTCATGGAGCTGGCGGGTTCGGAACTTCTGTCCTCGTCTCCCGCGCACCCTTATACGGTGGCTCTCCTTGGTGCCGTTCCCGATCTGGCCGTCGGGCCGGACCTGCAAGTCCGAGAGCGCATCGTGCTCAACGGCGATGTGCCGAATCCGATCAATCGACCGCCAGGATGCCCGTTCGCACCTCGCTGCCCCGTGGCGCAAGCCCGCTGTATTGAGGAACGGCCGGAACTGCGAGGGCTCCCCGATGGGCGCCTCATCGCCTGCCACTTTCCGTTTTCGCTCTCGCTGTAGCGGCCGGAAACGCACAGTTCGGCGCTGACCTGCTGATTTCAGTCGCGTTGTGCAGCCTGGCTCATCATTGGGATCCGATCTATTGGGTGGTCGACACCTCGAGGATCGACCCTGACACTGGCGCGGTCCGCGGTCAATCTGCCGAAGGCGATCCTGCGTCGAAGCGCGTTGGTGCACGGGCCGCCTCGCGGGACGACCTCGGTGACAACTTTGGGTCTGGGGTCTCGATGGCATCGACGTCATGGCGACTCGTTCCGTTATGAAACCAAGGCACCGGGCATCGCCGGGCGTTGTTGCACCGACGAGCAACAGCGAGCCTCGACGTGCCGCCGAAGTTCGAAGCCCGTATGCGTCGCCGACGACACCGGGTGGGCGCAGCCGACGCATGCTCACGGTTGTCCCGGCGTCGGCGCACGGAGCTATGGGATTCAGCCTCCGCAAGAGTTGCCGAGAGGTGCTGCATCGCGGTAGGCCGTGGGTGCATGCGCCTTCATGAGCGCCATGGACTCGACCGCTAGCCTCCCTCTTTCATGTGGCGGCCAGTAACTGCTTGTGAGTGCCGTTGGGGCCGTGTGCGGGTGGTTTTGTCGGCCAGCGCATGCTGGTGGCCCGACTGGCGCGTCGGGTGGGCGGTTCTCC
>NZ_VCQV01000020.1 GCF_007845645.1 Leekyejoonella antrihumi | reverse complement strand
TCGCCACCGAGCTCAACGCCCGACCCCGCAAGACACTGGGCTGGATCACACCCGCGCAAGCCATGCAACGTCTACTGTTTGACCCAGAAACTCCCCCCGTTGCGACGACCGCCTGAATTCGCCTCTTCCATACGGTGCACGCGATCTGACCGTGTCCGCAAGGCATGCGGAGCATGCCACAAGACGATCAGCCTGCGGGACGTCCTGAGCGATGTATCACTGAGGCGCCGGACTGATACCTGGCGAGGTGGATCAGGGCAGGTGGCCTTGGCTGATCCGCTGATGCAGTTCCCGTAGAAGGTTGGCGTAGCCACGCGCATCATCGATCGCGTGATGCGTGTGCGGGACGTCACCTAGCCATTTGATCGGTATGTCGGCTGGGGAAAAGTCGTGAAACGGTTTCCCGAGGGCTGCCGCAGTGTAACTGGCGAGGCACAGTCCGGGGCCGACAAACAGACGGTCCCGTTCTGCCGGGCCCTGTGCTAATCCATAGCGGGTGAATCGTCGCAGGTAGTAGTCGATCCACGATCCGTCGAAGGAAAGCGGACATGCTGCAAAGGTTGCGCTGACGCCAAGGTCCTGCACCCACCGGACGTACGCGTCCATGACTGCTGGTATCGGACGCGCACCTTCGGTCGTTGCTGCCCACGCGCCTTCCTGGTCCTGGAACCATGCATACGTGTCCGGGTCTGGCTGCGAGCCTGGCAGTGGTTCCAACACTGCTTCGAACACGCCAAGCTCCTCGCCATCTGCTGTCACCGCCACGGACGCAAAGGAACGCATCGAATGCGCGCCCGGCCAAGGACCGTCAGTCTCGATATCGGTAACGACGTAACTGCTCATACGGCCACCATGCCAAACACCCGGCAGTCACAGATACCGATCGTTCATCGCGACAGTCTTCGCGCGTCAGTTGCTATCAGGTGAAGATGGCGCGTCACCGGACGACTTGTAGGTCGTCGATCGAGGTCCAGGCAAGCTTGTCTCGATAGACGTTCCGCATGCGGATCGTTCACCGGTCAGGGCTCGCGCTGGCGCCAAGCCCGGGCAAACCACGCGGGACCGGGGCCGTCCCGCAGGGATCGCCGATCCAATCTGGGCAGTCATCCGGTACCGGTGGACGCTCGGAAGTCGAGTTGCTCACTCAGTGTCCGAAGCGCTTCTGTGCAGCCTGTTTCGTCACGCCCAGAGCTATGCCGATACTCAGCCAGGAATCCCCGGCGTCGCGCGCCGCGCGGACGGCGTCGTGCAGTTCACGATCGGCACGGATCACACCGTCCTGGGCCGCCAGGATCCGCCGAAAATGCACCGCGTCGTGTGCTGTGACCATCGCGGGGTCGAGGTCGTCGAGCATTCGCTCGACGTCGTTGATGTTCGTCGTTGCCATATCGGATCACCTCACTTCAGGAACTCGTAGAACTTCGGTCGTAGTCGGTCAGCGTGAATGATGCGATCGGCAGATTCTGCCGGCATCGCTACCAGCTCGAGCCAGTTGCCTGACCGGTCAGGACCGATGACGATAAGCCGCTCCTCGCCGTACTGTTCGATCTCCACCAAACGGACCGCGTTTTGGAAAGCATGCAGGATGTCAGCCTCAGAGATCCCATGCCGGAAGGCCGACTCCGTTACCCGCACATGTCAACTCTACGTTGACCTCGAATCCTCGTCAACTATGAGTTGACTGACGTTTGAGTTTGCCTGAACCGCCGTCCCGATACCCGATCGGCACACGGTGATTGCTTGCCACCGTGGATGGTGCGCGGCTGCATCTGATGGGGTGGAGGTGTCAAATGGGAGATCCGTACCAGCGCCATTCAGTGAGGCGAGCCAATTCGCCGAGGGGTGATCGGCCAGTCACATAAAGCAACATGTGACCCTGGCCCGCGTCAGGTGTCATCCGCGGCCGGTGCGGGAAAAGCCGCGCGAGGACGGCGCGGGCGAGGGATTCGGGCGGACGCCATTGCGATAAGGGCTCGAGTCCGCGGATCGCGTCGAAGGTGTGTACCAAGAGTTCAACGACACCCATGGCCGCAAAGCCGGCTGGATCGGATGCTCCGTAAACATGTTGGCCCAGAGACTGTGGATGTGTGACCGTCGCTGCCGCAGCAAGCAGTTGGGCGTTCATATTCATCGCCGCCAGCAGGCGGTCCGGGGTCGCGTGATCGTCGGGCGCGAGTTCGAAGCAGACGTAGTCCGACCGGTCAGCCAGCAGGATCTGGGCTGCATAGAAGTACAGGTCATCATTGACGTGCACGACCGTGTCCCAGACGGACCAGTTCAGATCTCGGGCGTTGGCGTTCTTCCAATCGCTGCCGGTGTGAGGCGCGAGCGCCGCGGCGCACACCTTGCTCGCCTCCTGGACAAGCAACGGCCAGCGATCATCTTCGCCCATTGGGCAATGGTCCCATGCTGCTCCGACGCCCGACCCCAACTGTTTCGATAACCGTTCCGCAGGACGAACGGTCACCGGCGATCGATGAGCCGATCTCCGATCGGGCGAGGCCGATCACGAGCACGGCGGTCGACGTTCCGCAGGGGTGTTCTAAACGGGACGCCCAAGACGATGACGGCGCACCGCTTGCCGATCACTGGCATGCGGAGCATGCCACATTGGGGATCCCTTTGCGGCGGCTGACCGTCAAGCACCCTCCGTCACGTATCGGCGTTCGATGCCGACGGTAGATCGACCCCACTCGCTGTGCGCGACCCGTTCCTGGTGCGATGCGAAAGCCGCAGCGTCACGGAACCACTCGTCGACCCGCCAGACCAAGGGGTCGTCGCTGCGAGTCACGTCGAACGAGATGCAGCCTTCTTCTGCGCGAGTCAGCGCAACGTGTCGCGCAAGATGTTCCGTCACGACAGCAACTTCGTCATCACCGTGGCAGACGAGCAGGCCCGTCAGGTGGACTCTGTTCACCTGAACATGCTGTCCCACGACAGGCACACAGTTACCTGGCCCCCGGCCCCGCATGGCGAACCTCGTGCGAAGGTCCACGGCGCGGTCTACGTCAGCGGCGGGTGCTGGCCGTTCAGGTATAGCTCGACGCGGTCCGTGGTCCACGTGGGGACGCCAGTGCCGAAGAAGTCCTGATCCTCGGTCCAGATCGGGCAGCCAAGGGTCAGCGCGGCGGCCAGGATCGGCCAGTCACGGACATCGCGTTGCTCGATGCGAGCCAGGGCCTCGTCGCGAGCGATCTCATAAACGGACTCGTGCAGTGGGCGGATCAACTGCTCGAAGTGGTCCAGCACCTCCAGCGCCGGCGCGGGGTCGACCCCTCGCCGCAACAGGAGGTCCGGCAAGTACTTGCGGGCATCGTCGAAGCACTCCACTGGCGAGAAGAAGACGACCTGGTCCAGGTACGTGAGCACGAGGTCACGTACCCGAACTCCCAGCACGAGTCGGATCAAGATGTTCGCGTCGAGCACCAGCCCGCGTTTGGCCACCACGTTCAATCGGCCCGGCGCGCGACCTTGAAGTCGGCGACGACCTCGTCGGGATCGACGCCGCGCTCGGCGAGTAGTGAGTCCAGCGTGGTCGCGGCCGTCCGCAGCGAGACGACCTCGGCGTCCTGATCGACAGGCGTAGGGATGAACCAGCCGACCGTGTGGCCGTGCCGCGTGACAGCGACTGGCTCAGCCGAGGCGATGAAGTCTGCCAGTCCCGCGCGGAATTCCCGAATACCAACCGATGAAGTCATGATGCCTCCTGTGTATCTTCGTGTACACAATACGCGTGTTTGATCGCCCGCTGCAACGCACACCAGCTACGAGTCGAAGCGCCCGGCTCTCGGCGAACGGGCATTGGCCACCGCTGGCACCGTTCCGTATGCCGAACCACCACCGGTGACGGCCAGCAGTAGATCCGGGCTCTGCGCTCAGATCTCCAGGATCGTCCCGCATGGTGTCCTATACGGGACGGTCACTGCGGCACCGTCCCGGTTCACGATCGGCCTATGAGAGGTCCGTGCGTGGCGGACTATCGTTCGGGCGTGCAGATGACGGTTGTTTCGCTACGGCGCTACCCGGTGAAGTCCATGGGTGGGGAGTCGCTAGCCTCGGCCAGGCTCGATACGCGCGGGCTCTGCGGGGATCGTTGGTTCGCCGTCGAAGACGAGGATGGCCACTTCGCCTCTGGCAAGAACACCCGCCGGTTTCGGCGACGCGACGCGGTCTTCAACTACACCGCCAGCACGAACGACACCGGTCAGGTCGTTGTGGCCTGCGGACCCCGTGCGTGGAAGGTCGGCGACCCTGCCCTGGATGACGAACTCAGCCACGTGATGGGCGCGCCGGTGCGTGTCGCCCCAGAAGTCGCGATACCACATCAGGACATGGGCGCAGTGTCCATTATTAGCACCGCGACACTTGACTGGTGCGCTCAGCGATGGGGCATCTCGTCGGATCCTCGACGACTGCGCGTGAACATCCTCTTCACCTCAGACCAGCCGTTCATTGAAGAAAAATGGGTCGGAAGTGAGGTCCGTGTCGGCGGCGTGAAGCTGCGGGTGGTAGAGCCTGTCCCGCGGTGCCGCATGATCGATATCGACCAAGACGATGCCCGGACAGAGGGCCGTTGGCTCAAGCCATTGGCTGCAGAACGCGACATGTTCCTTGCGATGTACGCCGACGTCGCAGCGACAGGGGTCATTAGGGTCGGTGACACGTTGACCGTGGGGTAACCACAGATGGTATGCCGAACCAACGCACCCGAAGCAGCACACTAATCCGCTATCCGCGGCCGTTCCGCAAGCCGAACCATCACCGACTACAGCCGGCAGCAGATCGGGGCTCCGCGCTCAGATCTCCGGGATCGTCCCACAACGTGTCCTTTACGGACGTCCCACGTCGGTGGCGCATGCCGTGGGACGCCCCTGACTGTCGGCATCCGGTGACACGATCGGCGCAGTGATGATCGTGTGCGAGGAGGCCAACCGATGAAGGTGTACGTGGCCGGACCCCTGGCCGATGCCGAGGCAGTCCGAGAAGTGCAGTCGGCCCTGGTGGCCGCTGGCCACCGTCTCACGTTGGACTGGACTCAGGAAGCCCTTGTCGCCGAGAACTATGCCTCCCGTCCGGACGCGTCGGCTGCAATGGCGCACGAAATGCTGGCGGCCGTGCTTGATGCCGACGCGGTGATTGTCGTGACATCAGACGACGACGGGCGGGGGATGTTCGTCGAGTTGGGGGCGGCTCTGGCACGCGCAGCAACGGGCGCGCTCGACCATGTGGTCGTCGTCGGTCCGATTCGGCGTGAGAGCATCTTCTACTTTCATCCACACGTCCGCCGAGTAGCCACGATCGAGGACTGGCTCACAAGCGTCGATTGACGATCGACAGCCGGCACACCTTGACCGGCCAGTTCGCTCACATGGGTGAGCTGCCGCGCCTGCCTTGCGTACATATGAGATAACTGCGCTATAATTGCGTACATGCCAGTACTACCGATTGCAGACGCTCGAGCGCACCTGTCCCAACTGATCGATGAGGCGACCACGACACACGAGCGCTTTCAGATCACGCGCAACGGTCGACGGACTGCTGTTCTGCTGTCCGCAGACGACTACGACACGCTGCAAGACACCATCGCCGTCCTGTCCGACACCGAACTGCTCGCTGCTCACCGCGAGGGCCGTACAGCCATCGATGCCGACGACTACCTCGACGCAGACCAGCTCGCCAGTACCATGCGCGAGGCCGGGCGCCTCCCACAGTGAGTGAACGCTACCGGTTGCGCATCGCCCGTCCAGCGGCCAGAGCCCTCGCAGAGGTACTCCCGGAGAAGGTGGCCACAGCCGCCTACGAATTCATCACCGGGCCACTGCTGGATAACCCTCACCGGGTTGGAAAGCCGCTCGAGCCGCCGCTGGCTCCGGCGTGGACGGCGCGACGCGGGACATACCGCATCCTCTACTTCCTCGACGACGCTCATCGGGTCGTCGAGGTCACCGCGATTCGGCACCGCTCGGATGCTTACCGGACCTGACCGGCGCGTGCAACGTCGCCATAGAGCTGGCATGCGGAGCATGCCACATGGGGATGCCATACGGAGCGCCTCTGGATGCGTCTCGGGCGCCGATGGCGATGTGGAACAGCCCCGGACGCGTCGCGCCGATTTGACCCTCAGCCGGTGGTGTGCAACATATGTGCGGATGCGTGCCCCTGCTTTCGTACCTGTGCGAGGTGGGACTGTGGCCTTTGCGCGGTCGCGCAACTATTGCGCCTCGCCGGGCGAGCGGTATGAGGGGATCCGGGACCAGTCCAGGTCCTCGACATCGACGCCGAAGTCGCTCAACGTCACGGCGTCTACCGCCGTGGAGAAGGGCATGCTCTCGGTGTAACGGATCCGACGCAGATCGGTGGCGTCCAACCACACCTCGACCGGCAACGCCAGCAGATCCTCGAGGCGGTCACGCCGCGGGCTTGGCATGCCGCCGTCGACCGCGGCCGACGCAACGGCCAAGTTGACGGTCACGGCGAAATGCCTCCACTGCTCACCGCCAACGTCGTCGACTCCCTGGTCATCGGCCCGGACGATTCCACCGAGCAGATCGACCAACCACAGTGGCGACGCGACCCGCGCGGGCTCTGCGTGCATGGTCTTACGGGCACGCCCGGACCGGCCGAACCACTGCTCGGCGCCGATCTGAACCTTCCCGGCGTTGCCGTCGCGGATCATCGACCGTCGGCCGATCAGGTCGATCACCCCTTCGGAGAACTCCTGGTGAAAGGGATCATGCTCGCTGCCGTGGTTGCGTGTCGCCAGTCGATAAGCGCCCTTGCCGAGGGCTTTCCCGACAGTCTTGGCGGCCCGCCGGCCGGCGCGACGTGCCGCGCTGCGCCCGGGATCGGCCGGCGCCGACGGCCACGACCATGACCTGTCGGTCGAACATGCGATACGAGCGGTGCCCGCAGACAGCGTGTGTGCCCGGGCCGCCTGGATCTCGGCAACCGCATCCACCATGCTCCACCTCCCCGAAGTCCTTCGTGTCCCTCACCTCATCGTGCACGAAAGAACCCGCAACCGTGAACCCCTGCCGGCAACGAGCAATGACCCGTTCACTGTCCCGCTCCCACCCGGATGCGTGCGGTGTTTCACCTCTTGCACACGTCTGACGTGTGCGGGTGTGAGCCATACGTGGAGCAGCTCCGGATGCTCGTGGAGCATTGCCTGTCCGTGACGAAGGGCGACCCAACATGACAAGTCTCCTTGACTCCACGGTGCTCTCGGCCTACCGTTGAGGCATGACAAGCAACCTTGACTTCGATGGCAGGTCAGCAGCGCGCCTGCGATGTCGGCGAAGCTTCCGCGTGCGGATGTGGTTCGGCAGCGGGTGCTACCTGCTTGCCAGCCTCGCGCTGTCCCTGTCGGGCGGCCCCTGGCGATTGGTCTCGGCGGCGCTGTCACTGCTCATCATGGTGTGGCTCGTCGTCAACACGGCGCTTCGAGCCCGGCAGCTGGACGAATACCAGGTCAAACTGCTCTTCCCCGGACTAGCGGTCGGGTTCATCCTCGCCATGATGGCCGCCCTCACCCTGGGCACACTGAGCCAGGCCGGGATCAGCGTGCCGAACGCAGGATGGCCGGTGTGCATCATCGGCGTACTCGCCTGGCAGATCACCAACCTCGCAGTCGGAGCCCCCCGGCGCTGATGAAGAACCTCATCCGTTCGGAACGCGAAGAGCACGGGTGGACCCAGGCGGTGCTCGCCGAACATCTGAACGTGTCTCGTCAAACCATCGTTGCTATCGAGACCGGCAAGTACGACCCCTCGCTGCCGCTGGCCTTCCGCATCTCCCGCCTCTTCGACAAGCCCATCGAGGACCTCTTCTTCCCAACAGTTCCCGAAGCTCAAGCAGCCCCCGAACGAAGCCGGCGGCGATCACGCGCCGGAACACGCTGGAGAAGAACACCTACGGCACCAGCACCACAGGGCAGGACCGTCCTGAACCCGCCCAGCTCGGCCCCGCAGAGCATCCCCGGCGACGGGTGATGCGATCTGCTGCCGAACGATGGCACCACGAGGGCAGTCTGAACGGACTGCCTCGGTAGGGGAACGATCACCGGCGACGAATATGACGATCGTCAGCCGGACGGGGCGGATCATCGAGCACACCGGTCCACGTTCCGCAGAGGTGTTCTATACGGGACGCCCACGACGATGACGGCCGCACTGCAAGACGATTGCTCTACGGACCTGATCGACGAGACGCTACAAGAACGCTATAGTATCGCTATGAGCGTGGTGATACAGCAGTCCGAACTGCGCAACGACAATGCGGCGGTCATGCGGCGGGTGGCCGCCGGCGAGTCCTTCGTGGTGACCGTCAACGGTCGTCCGGTGGCCGATGTGGTGCCACATCAGCGCGATACGGGCTTGCGGCGGTTCGTGCCGGTCGCCGAGGTGGCAGCGGCGTTCGCCGCGGAGCCGGTGCCCGACCCGATGGCGTGGCGAAACGATCTGGCCGCCGACGACGAGATTTTCGGCCCGGATGAGCCCACCGACCCGTTTGACCGGCAGAGGCGTTGACCTCCAGCGGACCGCGTCGTGCCTTGCTGGACACCTCGGTGGTGATCGACTTCCCGGCGGCGCAAGTCGCAGAGCTCGCCGACGAGGTCGCGGTTTCGGCTGTGACGATCGGCGAGCTGCAGTACGGCGTGGCCGTCGCGAGTGACCCGCTGACGCAGATGTCCCGGCGCCGGCGCGTGCAGGCGACCCTGGACCGGTTCGAGGTGCTGTCGTTCGACGTGAGCACGGCCGAGTATTACGGGGCGCTGGCCAGCTTGGTGCGCCAGCACGGCCGCAACCCGCGGCCACGCCGCATGGACTTGCAAATCGCTGCGACTGCAGCACGCCACGGACTGATACTGCTGACCCGGAACGGCAGCGACTTCATCGGCCTGGAGTCCGTGCTCGCCGTTGTCGACCTGCCGGACGAGCAATGAAGGACCGGCAGGCAAAGCCCCGGAACTGATGTCCGATTGACGGTCGGTCTACGGTGATGGCTTGTTGCGCGAAGCCGCACTCTTTGGACCGATGTTCGCGCGAGATCGCACTATCCTGCCCGAAAATTGCGAAACGGGGCCGGATAATGCGATCCCGATGAGGGTAAGGCGGGAAAGTGCGATGTCGATGAAGGAGGCGCTGGCGTTGCGCGTCCCGTAGAGGTCGTCCGCCTGGCCGTCCCGGGACGAGGACCTTTTGCGGCACATCAAGTGTGACTCGTAAAACGAGGGATTCCGAAACCCGCCCAGCGATGACGCAGAACGGGTGCGTTCCGCGTCCACACGACGTCTCACAGTACCCGCTGGGTGACCGCCGTTCCGAGGCGAGCTGCGAGACGCTCTGAAGGCTGGGATTTCAGTCCACCTGATCCATCGGTCAGCGCCGCTGCCGGCACTTTCCATTCCGTTGTTCCTTCTGCCGCTGCACCTGGCGTTGTTCACCGGACTTTCGACACCGCCGTTCGAGCATCTCGGCACCAAGCCGACGTCCACCCTTCACCACATAGCCACCGAGCGCGCCGCCATTGCCCGGTTCAGCCTCGACCTGCTCGAATCAACCGAGACACACGCCGCGGCGTGAGCGAGACACACGCCGCGGCGTGAGTGTGTCGCCGCCTCGACAACTCGTCAGTCTCGTCCCTCGTCGGGCCGGCTCGCGTTTGGGGACTGGGGATCGGCGTCCGAGGATGCGGTGGCGTCCGGCGCCGCCTGGTCATCGTCCTCAGCGTCATCAGCGGTCTCATCCGGTGGCGACGGCTTCTTCGACGGCTGCGGGGTGCGTGCCACCCGCTCGGACTTCTCAGAGCCCGGCGCGTTCGATCGATTGGCCGGGTCTTCCTCGTCCGGCAGGGGGATCTCCACCGTCTCGTCCTCGTCGCCGGTGTCGTGCAGGTCGACGACGCGGATGTCGGCGGGATCGACCGGATCCTGCTGCGCCGCGTCGCCGGGCCGCGGCCTTCGACGCCCGGGAGTGGACGGCAGCAAGCCCTCGTCGCCTTCGGTCTCCTCGTCGAGCCGCCGCAGTGCCGCAGCACGCCGGTGCACGAGCTCGTCATCATCAGCGGCGACGGCATCCATGAGCGCGGTGACCCGCTGCAGCTCGGCCGCCAGGCGGATACGCCTGGACAGGTGCGGGTCGGGGGCGTCCCGGCGGGCACCGGCATACGACTCGATGACGGTGTCGAACGCCCCTGATGGCGCGAGCACCGAGAGCGGCGCAAAGTCCTCAGCAGGATCGGAGACGCCGGCGTGCTCCCAGCCGATGATCGCCGTGACGCCGCCGTCGACGAGCACATCCGCGCTTTCGAGCGGGCCGTGCGTGGTGCAGGTGGCGAACTTCCACAAGGTCACCTCCTCAAGGGCTCGCTCCCACCGGCCCAGCAGACCGGCCGGCACGTGGCCGGTGATGGCGGCGCGATCCAGGCCGGCCAGCTTGCGAGCCCGGTAGGCGTCGGCGTCGTAGGTCGGCAGTCCGGACTCCTCGACCACCCGTGGGTCGATGTCGTGCAGGGCGGCCAGCGCCTTACCGACGCTGCGAGCCAGCGCACCGCCGGCCTCCAGGGTGCGCCAGGTGGTCGCCTCGCCGGGCAGATGTGGCAGCACGGCGACGGTGTCCCCATCGGAGGTGACGGTGAGCCCCTCGAGGCGTGGCACGGCATACGGCAGTCTCTTGGCGAGCAGACGGGTCAGGGCATCGGACTGCTCCAGGGCGGCGCCGGCGGCCGCGCTGAGGGCAACCTTCACATCCCAGGTCCGGTCATCGTCGGTGACCACGAGTGCGACCTGGTAGTGCGCGCCCGGACGCGTGGTCGTGCCATGCACCGAAACAGGGTGCAGCCGGGGCACGGCAGAGTGAGCGAGGGCGGCGAGAACCAGCGGACGTCGAAGCACGTGCCCACGGTATGCCGGACCGACGCCTTAGCCTGGGAGACGTGCCCGCGACTTCGCAAACTCCTTTTGACCTGATCCTGACCCGCGCGACCCATGATCGCGCCGGTACTTCCCGCCGGGACGAGCAACTGCTGCCGAGACTGCTCGCCGATCCGGCCACGCAGGTGGTGGATCTGTGGGGCGATCGAGTGGTGCTGGACGCTGCGGGCCAGCGCCTCGCAGTGCGTCCGCCCGAGGCTGCGGACGCCGGCCGCCTCGCCATCTATCTGGGTGTTGCCCGCGAGATCCAGGTGGTGGCGGTGGTGCGCGACCTGGACGATGCGCCGGGCGAGACGCACTCGCTGCGCTCTGCCGGTATGCAGCTGGGCGACGACGTCGATGTCAGCCTGGTCACCACGGCAGTCGGCATCGTCAACTGGCACGCCCGGCAGGGCTTCTGTCCGCGCTGCGGCGCTCCGACCACTGTGATGGAGGCCGGCTGGGTGCGTCGGTGCACAGTAGATGGCTCGGAGGACTATCCACGAACCGACGCGGCGGTGATCATGTCGGTGGTCGACGACGACGACCGACTGCTGCTGGCACACGGCACCCGATTCCGTGGCGGCGTGGGGATGTCGGTGCTGGCTGGTTTCGTGGAGCCAGGCGAGTCGCTCGAGGCGGCAGTCGAGCGAGAAGTGATGGAGGAGGTCGGCGTGCCGGTCACCGATGTGCGCTATCTCGGCAACCAGCCCTGGCCCTTTCCCGCCTCGCTGATGGTCGGGTTCACGGCGCGGGCCACGGCGACCACGCTGCGCACCGACCCGGTGGAGATCAGTGCGGCACGCTGGTTCAGTCGAGAGGAGTTCGCGCAGGCGCTGAAGGACGAGACCCTCACCGTCCCGGCACGGCTGTCGATTGCGCGGCATCTCATCGAGCACTGGTACGGCGGTCCGGTCTCCGGTCTGTGGAAGCACTCGTGATCACAGCGGACGAGGTGCTCCTCGGGTTGGACCCGGAGCAGCGTGAGGTGGCGGCATCCCCGCTGGGGCCGATGTGCGTGCTTGCCGGCGCCGGCACCGGCAAGACCCGCGCGATCACGCACCGCATCGCCTACGGCGTGCACTCGGGGGCGTATCAGGCCGGGCGAGTGCTGGCCGTCACGTTCACCGCGCGGGCCGCAGGGGAGATGCGCACCCGGCTGCGGTCGCTCGGGCTGCCGACCGTGCAGGCGCGCACGTTCCACTCGGCGGCCCTGCGTCAGCTGCACTACTTCTGGCCGCAGGCGATCGGTGGGCCGGCACCGGAGGTGCTCGCCCACAAGGCGCCCGTCGTCGGCGAGGCCGGCGCGAGGTTGCGCCTTCAGTTGGACCGCACGGTGGTTCGTGACCTCGCGTCCGAGATCGAGTGGGCCAAGGTGTCGATGCTGACCCCGGAGACCTACCGATCCGCGGCCCAGCGCGCCGGGCGCGAACCCGCGGAGCTGGACCTGACCGCGATGGCCCGGCTGTGGGAGGCCTACGAGGAGGTGAAGACCGCGCGCGGCGTCATCGACTTCGAGGATGTGCTGTTGACCATGGCCGGCATCATGTCGGACCGGGAGGACATCGCCGCGCAGGTGCGCAGCCAGTACCGCCACTTCGTGGTGGACGAGTACCAGGATGTCAACCGGGTCCAGCAGGCACTGCTGGACCTGTGGGTTGGCGGGCGGGGCGATCTGTGTGTCGTGGGCGATCCGGCGCAGACCATCTACTCGTTCACCGGCGCGTCCCCGCAGCACCTGACGCAGTTCAGCGGTCGTCATCCGCAGGCGCGCACGGTGCGGCTGGTGCGCAATTACCGTTCCACGCCGCAAATCATCGCCCTGGCGAACCTGTTGCTCTCGTCAGGACCGCAGCGCAGCGACACCGTGCGTCTGCAGGCGCAACAGGAGGGTGGACCCGCGCCCTTGCTCACGGCCTACACCGATGACCAGACGGAGGCCGCCGGCACTGCGTCGAGCATCAAGGCGCTTCTCGCGCAGGGGTATCCCGCCAGTCAGATCGCGGTGCTCTATCGCATCAACGCCCAGTCGGAGGCGATCGAGCAGGCGCTGTCGGCCGCCGGCGTTCCCTATCTCGTGCGCGGTGGTGAGCGGTTCTTCCAGCGTAAGGAGGTCCGGGGCGCGATGCTGCTGCTGCGCGGGGCGGTGCGATCCGACGACGGCACCGTGCCCTTGGGCAACCTGGTGCGCGACGTCATCACACCGGCCGGGTGGTCGCCGGAACGTCCCTCTGGCGGGGCGACGCTCGAGCGCTGGCAGTCGCTGAACGCCGTGGCGGAGCTGGCCGACGATCTCGCCGAGCGGGACGAGCTTCGGATGCGAGACTTCGTCGCGGAGCTGGAGCGACGCGCGTCCGAGCAGCATGCGCCGACCGTGGAGGGGGTGACCCTCGCTTCGCTGCATGCCGCGAAGGGCCTCGAATGGGATGCCGTGCTGATGGTCGGATGCTCCGACGGGCTGATGCCGATCTCCATGGCCGAAGGCGCTGCCGAGATCGAGGAGGAGCGGCGGCTGCTGTACGTCGGGCTCACCCGGGCACGCCGCTACCTGGAGCTCAGCTGGGCGGCCGCGCGCAACCCCGGGGGCCGGGCATCGCGCCGGCCGTCCAGGTTCCTCGACGTTGCCGCCTCCCTGCTCGGCGACGGTGCCCGCAGCGCACCCCGCAAATCCGCTGCAAAGGCGCGCAAGCCGGTGCGGGTGAAGCGTTGCCGCACCTGTGACTCGAGTCTCGACACGGCTGCCGAGCGCAAGATCGGGCGGTGCTCGGACTGTCCCGCAACCTACGACGAGGATCAGTTCGAGGCACTCCGCAGCTGGCGACTCGCGGTGGCCGCCGGGCAGAAGGTGCCGGCGTTCGTGGTGTTCACCGATGCGACGCTGATCGCCATCGCCGAACGTCGGCCGACCTCGCCTGCCGAGTTGACCGCCGTCTCCGGTGTGGGTGCCCGCAAGCTCGCGGCCTACGGCGAATCCGTGATCGGGGTGCTCTCCGGGCAGGATCCGGACCAACTGGCGCAGCGGTGTGTAGCGGCACTGCGCAGCGCTGACGACGATTAGTTTTCAGATTATTTTTCGTTTGAATTCCGTTGATGCAAAAGAAGATTGCATCCAACGGTGCGAGTTTCGCAAAAGTTCTTGCGAAAATGGCCGAAAATCAGTTGCCACGCCTCAAGGGAGCAACGTAACGTTTAGCACGTTCAGCTCAGAGGTCTAGGCGGCCGGCTGAGGACAGCGAACCAGTGAAGGAGGGTTTGGCGAGATGAAGACCACAGACATGACGCGCGGCGATATGCGGTGTATCCAGATCAGCATGCCGACCCTCTCACCCGTCGGCGGCGGATTCCAGGGGATCGCTGTGCCCACGCTCGGCGTCCTGCAGACGTCCATGCGTGACCGGGCCTTCGCTGCTCGCGATGCCGTTCACGCCGGCGTCATCGACTACCCGTCCATCAACAAGTTTGCCGACGGTGTCAGCCGTTCCGCACCAGATAGACCACCTGCCTGATCAGCTAAAGCAGGCAGGTCGTCCTTCAGGCCGCGGAACCCGACACCAGGGTCCGCGGCCCTTTTTGTGTTGCGGTCCACCCATGACCAGCAGGAAGCCGAGCTCAATGCCCAAGAGCACGACCACCCAGACCATCCAGCGTCGAACCAGCGGCGTTGTGTGCACACCCGAGCTCCGCACCAGGAGCACGAACACGAAGGAGGTGCCACCGATGATGCTGTGCGATCTGATCGATCAGACATCGAAGGCGGCAGACAGGGGACTGGAGCTGCCATGCCGGGTGAACGACCCGGAGCTGTGGTTCGCCGAGCGACCCGAGGACGTCGAGCTGGCCAAGACGATGTGCCGGGAGTGCCCGCTGCGCCAGGAGTGTCTCGCCGGCGCCAAGGACCGGCGTGAGCCATGGGGTGTCTGGGGCGGTGAGCTCTTCATGCAGGGCGTCGTGATCGCCCGAAAGCGCCCCCGTGGTCGTCCGCGCAAGCAGCGCGAAGCCGCCTGAGGCCGACCATGATCCGTTGCACGAATAGGCACCGCACCGTATCCGGTGTGGCACGCCGACCTACCTGTTCGGGATACAGCCTGCTGTCCAGGAGAATGACGATGTATCAGTTGCTTCATGTCGAGCTCGCGAGGAGTCGACATCTCGAGCTTGAGCGCCTACGCGCAAAGACACAGAGAGATTCAGGACGGCGCGTCGAACAGCGCGGTCAGACGCGGTGATGATCACCACGCCGGCCACGGCCGCCTGCCGTGGCCGGCTTTGTCATGTTTGGAACAACCGTCGCAGCAGGGGTTTCAACGCTTGTGAGGGCGCTGTCAGCGCACCGGTGGCAGCTCGGTGCCGGGCACGCACCGGTCGAAGATCTCGCGGGCGGGCACCGTGCCGCCGATCTGACAGAGCACGGCGATGCCACCTAGCCAGGTGCGGTGAATCAGCAGGTAGCGTGGCGGCAGGTTGAGGCGCAGGCCTACCCGAAACTGTGTGCTGCGAGGATCGTTGATGTAGTTGAAGATTCCGCGAATCCACTCTCGGGAGAAGGTGAACTCGCTACTCGCCAGCGGCGTGAGGAAGACCTTGAGGTAGTCGAGCAGCTCGTCCGCGTCGATGCTGATCCTGGACTTGACGAACCCCTCGTCGCGCAAGCCGTCCAGCACTCCCTCGGCGTCACCCTGCATCGCGAGGGTCACCAGCTGGCCGAGCTCGGGCGGTAGGCCGTCGGGCAGCCGGTTGACCGCGCCGAAGTCGAGCACGCCGAGTCGCCCGTCCGACAGCAGGCGGAAGTTGCCCGGGTGGGGGTCGGCATGCAGCAGGCCGGAGCGTTCCGGCCCACCGATGAGGAACTCGAGGTAGCGGGCGGCCGCGACGTTGCGTTGCTCCTGGGTGCCCTCGGAGATGATCTTGGACAGCGGGATCCCCTCGACCCATTGACCGATGATGACGTGCTGGGAGGACGCGACCACTTGCGGCAGGAGGTATGCGGGGTCGTCGGCGTAGGCCTGCGCGAACTGCTCCTGCATGGCCGACTCCAGGTCGTAGTCGACCTCTTCGGCCATCCGGCCCTTCAGCTCGTCGAGGATCGGGCCGATGTCCAGGCCGGGAACCCACCCGGTCGTCAACCGGGCGACGATCGCCAGCTGGTTCAGGTCGGACATGAGCGCCTCGCCGGCGCCCGGGTACTGCACCTTGACAGCAACCTCCTGGCCGTTCTCCCACACGGCGCGGTGCACCTGACCGATCGAGGCTGCCGCGGCCGGCTTGTCGGTGAAGGAGACGAAACGGTCCCGCCAGTCGACCCCCAGCTCCTCGGCCAGAATCTTGTGGACGGTGGCCACCGGCATCGCGGGTGCAGAGTCCTGCAGCCGGGTCAACGTTGCCCGGTAGGGACCCGCCAGCTCTTCCGGCACAGCCGCCTCGAGCATCGACAGTGACTGGCCGAACTTCATCGCCCCACCCTTGAGAGTGCCCAGCACTCGGAACAGGTGCGCGGCGGTCTGTGCCTGCAGCTCGGCCGCCACCACTTCGGCGGGGCGCCCACCGACGCGCTTGCCGAGCCCCAGCGCCGCCCGGGCCCCGTAGCCCAGGGGCAAGGTGGCCAGTCGTGCGGTCCGCGAGACCGCTCTGCGCGGCAGATCACTCATACTGCGCCTTCGTGGGTTCGACTCATGAGTCCATTGTCTCCCGCGAGGTCAGGCACGCGAGACTGCCCCGCGGGTGTCGGACCGGTCGGCCCGCATGCAGGCACACTCCGGGTGCGGCGTCCACACGTGGTACTGCACCTGCGGGCGGGGGCTTGCGACCGACAGGCACGTCCCGGCGGGAAGTGGCCGGCCGGCCAGCAGACCACGTGTGGTCAGGCCGACCAGTCCGGCAGTCATCGCCACCAGGTCCGGCGCTGTGGTGACCTCGCCCGGCAGCGGGCCGGCACTGTCCAGCTGCGTCACGAGGTCGGGCCAGTGCGGGTCGCGAGCCGTGCGGTGCCGGTCGAGGCAGCGCAGGCATGGACCGTGCGTTCCGGGCCGCACGAGAGGGCCGATCATCACCTGTGTTGCCTCGACGACCACGGGCAGGTGAGGTATGCGCAGGCGCTGCCACCCGGCATACATGGGCGGCGCGAGCCCTTCCTGGCAGGGCAGCACGACCAGGTCGAGCGGCTGGTGCGCCGGCCCGGCGACGCCCTGCTCGAGCTGGTGGATCTCGTGCGTCTCGGTGATGACGCGCCCGGCGATGGATGTCAGCACGCCCGCCAGCGCGTCGGGGATCGGGCCGCTTCCTGCCACGATCACCGTGCCGGTCCGGCCGGCGTGCTGCGTGACCTCGTGTGCGGCGCGGCCCAGGAGCTCGACGATGTGGTCCCAGCGCGCCGATGGTGGCCGGGTGCTGGTTGCCCGGCTCCACTGGAACGCGGTGAGCGGGCCGAGCTCGGTGATCGCGCGGGTCTCCTCGTCGCTCAGTCCGGACAGGATCGTGCCCCGACGCTCGCCCATCCCGAGTTGGACCTCATGGTCGTTGCGGCGCCGTGCCCGCAGTCGTGGAATGTCGGGGGGCGGTGCGGTCTGGGTCATGGCCGGTCCTTCAAAGAGGCTGCGTCACCGGGCTCCGGCGAGCGCGAGAGACCACGGTGACACGGACCGGGGAGACGGGTGAGAAGTTATCCACAGCTGCGTCCGGGAGCACGGGGATCTGTCCACCGGCCCCGCCGAATTGCCCCGCATGTCGGTGCAACGACGTAGGTTCTTCCTATGAGAGGTACCTCACAAGGCCACCCCGGATGAGCGCGGTGCAGCCCGAGACGACGGCACAGGTTGAGATCCGCAGGTCTGCCCGCCGCCGTCGGACCGTCTCCGCATATCGCGACGGGGACCGGATCGTCGTGCTTGTGCCCGCCCGCCTCAGCAAGGCGGAGGAATCTCGCCTGGTGGAGGAGATGGTGCGCAAGATCGAGGCCAAGACCTCCAGAGGACCGCTCGGAGACGACGAGCTGAACCGGCGTGCGCTGCGCCTGGCGCAGCGCCATCTCGGCGGACTGGCGCACCCGCAGTCCGTGCGGTGGGTGACCAACCAGAACAGCCGATGGGGCTCGTGCACCCCATTGCACGGCACGATTCGTCTGTCGCACCGGTTGCAGGGCATGCCGGACTACGTCATCGACTACGTCCTGCTGCACGAGTTGGCGCACCTGCTGCAGCCAGATCACAGCAAGAGCTTCTGGTCACTCCTGCGCGACTACCCCCACCTCGAGCGGGCGCGGGGTTTCCTCGAAGGCGCCGCCTTCAGCTCGGGCACCACGATGGATGACGATGACACCGATTCGGCCACGCCCGAGGCGTGAGCCCGACGCGGGCCGAACGGCGGGGACAATGGGGCGTCGGTGCCGGGTGGGAGTAGGACCGCGATGACCGTGACGAGTCGTCAGGCGGTCTGGTCGGCCAGCCTGTCGCGTACGCGGGGCAGGGCACTGAGCAGCGCGGGGTCGGTCGGCTCGGGCAGCGCATCGACCGGCCACCAGGCGATCTCGTGCGACTCGTGGGAGACCACGGGAGTCGCTCCTTCGTCGGCGACTGCGGCGAAGCGCAGATCAAGGTGTGAGCGGCATCGGCCGAACGTGGCGGCGAGCTGGTGGTGGTCGAGGTGCACGATCTGCGGAAGGGCGCGCAACGAGGCAAGCCCGGACTCCTCGACGGCTTCCCGGGTCGCGGCCTCGGCCACGGTCCGATCGTGCTCCTCGAAGTGGCCGCCGACCTGCAGCCAGAGCTTCGCCTTCTTGTGCAGCACCAGCAGCACCCGCTGCAGGTCGTGGTCGAAGACGAACGTGCTGGCGGTGAAGTGCTCGGCGGGTCCGCCGCGCCACATCGCCTCGGGGCGGGCGTCCAGGTGGGACAGGTAGGACCGGCGCAGCGACTCCTGCGCCGCATCCGGGGTGCGCCAGTCCGCCAGCAGTGCGCGGGCGTCGGCATGCAGCCGGCGGAACCCCTCCGGCGCGGTGGCTCGGGTCACCATGTCAGGCGACCCGTCCTACCAACAGGACTCGAGCGTGTCCGCAGAGCCAAGCAGCCCGGAAAGGCAACGCTGCGACTCGTTCGGCGGTGGTCGAGTCCTGTTGGGGTGACCGGATTCGGGCGAGCCACTAGGTGGGCTCGCCGCCATCGGAGTCCGAGTCCCTCTCCGCTGTGCGCGAGGTGTCGTCGGGCCCACCATCATCGCCCTCGGCGTCGAACTCGGCTCGTCCCTGCGCGAGCAGCTGGTCCAGCGCATCGTCCATCGCGTCGCGCTCGGGGACCGTCTGCTCGCCGGAGGTGCGGCGCTCGACATAGCTGGCCGGGTCATCCAGATCGGCGCCCGTCGGTGCGAAGTCCGGGTGCTTCCAGGACGCGTCGCGGGTGGCGGCGTCACTGGCCTCCTCGAGCGCGGAGAAGAGCGCGGCGGCTTCCCGCATCCGCCGTGGCCGCAGCTCGAGTCCCACCAGGGAGGCAAAGACCCGCTCGGCGGGGCCGCTGGTCGCCCGGCGGCGACGCACTGTCTCGGCGAGTGCGGACACGTGTGGCAGATGCGCCGCGACAGCCCGTTCGGTGACGACGTCGACCCACCCTTCGACCAGAGCCAGCAGTGTCTCGAGGTGTCCGAGCGCACGCTGCTGGGCCTCGCTGGGCTCCGGCGTGAACATCGACCCCTGCAGGGCGGACTGCATGGCGGCGGGGTCGGAGGTGTCCGCGTCGCGGATGGCCTCCTCAATGCGTTCGGTGTCGATGCTGATGTCTCCGGCGTAGGACTGCACGGCGGCGATCAGCGCCGGGCCGAGCCACGGGACGCCCTGGAAGAGCCGCACGCGAGCGGACTCGCGGACGGCGAGGTAGAGGTGAACCTCTCCGGCGTCGACGCTGAGGCCGTCCGCGAAGGCCGCCACATTGTGCGGAAGCACGACGACCGGGTTGCCCTCGACGAGAGGTAGGCCCATCTCCGTGCCGGTCACGACGTCACCGGCGAGTGCCCCAACGGCCTGGCCGACCTGCATACCGAACATCGCGCTGCTCATCCGTGCCACCATCGGCTCCATCTGCCCCATCAGGGCAGCGGGGTCCATGCCGGGCGGCAGGCCGAGCTCCTCGGCCTCTGCTCCGCCGAGCTGGCTCAACTGCTCGCGCATGGCCTTCTGGATCGCGGCACCGACCCCGAGGGCCACTGGTTCCACCAGCTGACGCCACATCGGCATGGTCTGCTCGACCCACTCGGCACGACTCCACGCCTTGACGCCGCTGGTGGCGGGGAAGTCGGTGACCTCATCGAGCCACAGGTTTGCCACATGCGCCACCTGCTCGACGTCGCGGGCGGTGGTTGCGCCGATCGACTGGTCACCCTCGGCGGCGACGGCCTTGCGGGCCACATCGGTGGCCATTGCCACGTTGAAACCACCGTCGGCCGGCGCGCTCATCATGGCCTGAATCTGGGACTGCACCATCTGCATCATGGCCGGATCGATGTTCTCCAGGCCAAGCTGCTTGAGCGCGTCGGCCAGCTGGGGGTTGTCGGCGAGGTTGCCGCCCATCAGGTTGCGCAGCAGCTCCCCGAAGTCTGGCTCGTCGGGCCCGTCGGGCTGGGCGGGGTCGTTGTCTGCCACGATGATCTCCTTGCCACGAATGGTGGATGAGAGGATGTCGGTCTCCCACCAGATAACCACGAGGAGCCACCGTTGAGTTCCACAGGTCGCCGCGTTCGCTCAGGGCGCAGCGATCGGATCGCGGTGACCCGGCCAGACGGCGCGCCGACACGTGCCGCGATCAACCATCTCACGTCGCCCGAGTCGCAGTCGCGGTCGGAGCGCTGGCCGCAAGCAGGCGCCGGCGGCGCCGAAGATCAGGAGAATGGGCAGATGAGCACACCGCGGGATCCACGAATTCGGCTGATCGACATCCGTGACGAACCGCTGTCCGTCGACGAGGTCATGCAAGCGGTCCGTGACGACCGCGCTGGTGGCATCGCGCTGTTCGTCGGCCAGGTCCGATCGCAGGACCAGGGCCTTGGCGTGCAGCAACTGGACTACACCGCGCACCCCACGGCAGTCGAGGAACTGGCTCGCGTGGCCGCCGAGGTCCTGACCGAGGAGGTGACCGCGATCGCCGCGATCCACCGGATCGGTACGCTGCGGGTCGGCGATCTCGCGGTCGTGGTCGCCGCGGCGGCACCTCACCGGGGTGACGCACTCACAGTGTGTTCAGCAATGATTGACACCCTTAAGCACCAGGTGCCGATCTGGAAGCACCAGGCCTTCAGCGATGGGACGGATGAATGGGTGGGACTGCCGTAGCCGAGGACGACGCGCAGCAGCACGGTCCACGTCGGGCAGGTCTTCGACCCCGCAATGTCGTCCTGCTCGCCGTCGGGATCGTCATCGTGATTGCGGTGGCGCTGCTCAATGTCATCCACGTGCCGGTGGCGATCCTGCGGCCCGGCCCGGTGCAGAACATCTTCGGTGAGATCAACGGCAAGCCGGTCCTGCAGATCTCCGGCGCGAAGACCTACCCCACCAGCGGCACGCTCGACTTCACCACCGTCTCGATGGCCGGTGGACCGCAGTATCCGGTGTCGGTGATGGAGTGGATCGGGGCGAAGTTCGATCACGACGCCGAGATCGACCCGGCGAGCATGTGGTTTCAGTCCGGTGTCAGCGGCAAACAGGTGCAGCAGCAGAACACCTCTGAGATGACCGATGCACAGCAGACCGCCAAGGTCGTCGCGCTGCGGGCCAGCGGGCTGAAGGTGCCCGAGGTGATCAAGGTCGCGATGGTCGCCGACAACGCGGCGTCGGGCAAGCTCTTGAAGGTCGGCGACGTGATCGTGAGTATCAACAAGACCGCGATCGACCGACTCGACACCGTCGCTCAGGTGATGGGCAAGGTGAAACCAGGTGCCAAGGTAGCGATGGTGGTCAGCCGCAACGGCGAGGACGTCCGGCTGTCGGTGCCGACCGCCGACAATTCCGGCCGGGCCGTCTTCGGCATCGGGATCACCCCGTCCTACACGTTCCCCGCGAAGGTGAACCTGAACGTCGGTGACGTCGGCGGCCCATCGGCCGGCACGATGCTGTCGCTGGCCATCTACGACAAGCTGACGCCCGGTTCGCTGACCGGAGGCAAGAAGTTCGCCGGCACCGGCACGATCAGCGAGGACGGCGTGGTCGGCCCCATCGGTGGTCTCCGCCAGAAGTTGGCCGGCGCCAGAAGCGCGGGTGCCCAGTACTTCCTCGCACCGGCCAGCGACTGCAGCCAGGCCAAGGGGCACGTGCCCGCCGGGCTGACCGTCATCAAGATCTCCTCGTTCGGGCAGGCCGTCTCGGTGGTCAAGAAGGTCGCTGCGGGCCAGACGACCGGACTGCCCGGCTGCTGAACGGCGACCGGGGCCCGATCAGTCGGCCAGAGTCGCCTTCAGCGCCTGCACCAGCCCAGGCGCGATGTCGTCCCCGACCGCGACACTGTCGTCGCTGTCGTTGGCGCGCTGTCGGAGCAGACAGATGGACTCACCGGTGCGTAGGACGGCGACGAGCAGCCGCACATCCTGCCGGTCCGGGTGCGCGGCGAGCACCTCGGTCGCCTTCTGTGGGTCATCGGGAAGGCCCCGCTCCGCCTCCGGCGGCACCACGATCCGTTCGATCGCGATGGCGGCGCCGTCAACCTCGGGTGGCCAGGCCAGCCTGCCGAGCAACGACTCCAGGGACGAGGTCGGGGCAAAGCCTTCCTGTTCGATGGTGCTCAGCGCGGCGGGGTCGGTGCCGCTGAGCTGGCCGGCGAGCGCGGGTTCGCGTTCCACCAGACCGGCGTTGCCCGCGATCGCGAAGAGCCGGGGAGGCTGGTCCCACCCGGCGGCCGAGACGTGGCGCTCGGTGTCGATCGCACACTCGGTCAGAGGGGTGAGCGGGGTTCGCATGGAACCATGCTGCCGTACGAGTCGTTGCGCGATGGTGATGGGTCCTCGCTCGCACCCACAAGGTCGGGCGTTAGGTTGGAGCCACTTGACCACGCGAGGAACGGGCAACACGTGAGCTCATCGGACGACACTGGCGACGGTTCGAACCGTCCTCCGCACCCTCATGTAGGTATGCCGGTCGTGCTGCGCGCGCAACGGCGCCGCCTGTTGTGGGTCGTGTTTGCGGTCATCGTCGTCATCGTGCTGGTCAGCCTGTGGGCCAACCTCTGGACCGAAAAGCTCTGGTATGACAGCGTCGGTTTCTCCACGGTGTTCCGCACGGAGCTGGTCACCAAGACCTCGATGTTCGTCGTAGGGTGGCTGGTCGTTGCCGGCTCGGTCTACTCCAGCATGGCGATCGCCTACGCGCGTAGGCCGATCTACGCGCCGACCACGGCCGAGCTCGACAGCATGGACCGCTATCGCGAGGTCCTGGAGCCGTTTCGGAAGGTCAGTTTCGTTGCCGTCCCGGTGATCTTCGGTCTTTTTGCGGGGTCGGCGTGCAGCGGGCAATGGCAGTTGCTTCTGCTCTGGTTGAACCGCCAGCCGTTCGGGACCAAGGACGCGGAGTTCCACAAGGACATCGGGTTCTACGTCTTCACGCTGCCGTGGTTTCAGTTCATCGTCGGCTTCCTGACGCTCGCAATCGTGCTCGGCTTCATCGCCGCGATGGTGACGCACTACATCTACGGCGGCATCTCCCTGCAGGGGCACGGCCCGCGCACGACCGGCACTGCACGAGTGCATCTTTCGCTGATCGCCGGCGCTCTCGTGCTGGTGCGCGCAGTGGCGTACTGGCTGAGCCGTTACTCGCTCACGACGTCCAACTCGAACCTGATCACCGGCATCGACTACACCGGTCAGCATGCGGTGCTGCCGGCCAAGGAGATCCTCGCCGTCGCCGCCGTGCTGTGTGCGGTGCTGTTCGTGGCCACGATCTGGACGCGGACCTGGCGGCTGCCGCTGATCGGTGTCGTGATGCTGCTGGTGTGTGCGATCGTGCTCGGCGGAATCTACCCGGCCATCGTGCAGAACTTCAAGGTCAAGCCGTCGGAGCAGGCACTGCAGTCGCCCTACATCTCCCGCAACATCTCGGCGACGCGGCAGGCCTACGGGCTCACCGACGTCAAGACCAGCAATTACAATCCGACGACCAAGACCGCGCAGGGCCAGTTGCGCAAGGACGCCTCGACGGTGCCTGGTATCCGGCTGCTCGACCCCATGGTGGTGTCGCCGACCTTTCAGCAGCTGCAGGGGCGGGTGAACTACTACCAGTTCTCCGATGCACTGGACGTGGATCGCTATCAAATCGGCGGCAAGTCCGTCGACACCGTGATCGGCGTGCGTGGCCTGAACCTGAACGGTATTCCAGCCGGGCAGCGCAACTGGGTGAACGATCACTCCGTGTACACCCACGGTTTCGGCGTCGTCGCGGCCTACGGCAACCAGCGCTCGGACTCCGGTGAGCCGGTCTTCTTCGAGCAGGGCATCCCGCCGGTCGGCAAGCTCGGCACGTTCCAGCCACGGATCTACTTCGGGGAGTCCTTATCGTCCTACTCGATCGTCGGCGGCCCGAAGAGTGGGCCGCAGCGCGAGTTCGACTATCCGGACTCGGCGACCGGAGGTGAGATGAAGACCACCTACGCCGGCTCGGGCGGCGTGTCCATTGGTTCGTTCACTCGCAAGCTGGCGTATGCGATCAAGTACCGGCAGTACAACTTCCTCTTCTCGGACGTGATCAACAAAGAGTCCAGGCTCCTCTACGACCGCACGCCGATCGATCGGGTCAAGAAGGTCGCACCGTGGCTGACGGTGGACGGCGACCCCTACCCGGTCGTCGTGAACGGCGACGTCAAGTGGATCGTCGATGGATACACCACCTCCGCGCGCTACCCCTACTCGGAACTGCAGTCCCTGGGCGCCGCAACCACCGACTCGCTGACCACCGGCACCTCCAACGTGCACAGCATCAACCAGGGCCAGGTCAACTACATCCGCAACTCGGTCAAGGCGACCGTCGATGCCTACACCGGGAAGGTGACGCTGTATGCGTGGGACCCCACCGACCCGGTGCTGAAGGCGTGGGAGCACGCCTTCGGTGGCACGGTGCAGCCGATGTCCAAGATGTCCAGTGCGTTGATGTCGCACATCCGCTACCCGGAGGACCTGTTCAAGGTGCAGCGTGAGCTGCTCACGAAGTACCACGTGACCGACCCGGCTTCGTTCTTCCAGGGTAACGACTTCTGGCAGGTGCCGGCCGAC
Source organism: Leekyejoonella antrihumi (assembly GCF_007845645.1). GTDB lineage: Bacteria > Actinomycetota > Actinomycetes > Actinomycetales > Dermatophilaceae > Leekyejoonella > Leekyejoonella antrihumi. Next base: position 72,777 of record NZ_VCQV01000020.1, on the reverse strand, counting down.
CCGACGAAGAGCTCGGGCGAGCAGCAGCCGCCGTACTACTTGTCGCTGGCGATGCCGGGGCAGTCCAAGCCGGCGTTCTCGCTGACCACGACCTTCATCCCCACGGGGCAGCGGCAGAACCTGGCGGCCTTCATGTCGGTCGACTCCGACCCGGGGTCCACGCCCGGCAAGAAGGCCGCTGACTATGGCCAGTTCCGGGTGTTGGAGATGCCTCGAAGTACCACGGTCAAGGGTCCGGGGCAGTTCCAGAACGACATCAACTCCTCGAACGCGAAGTCGTCGTCGTTCCCCCAGACGCTTGCCCAGTTCCTGACGCTGAACTCGCAGTCGGGTGCTCGGATCGAGTACGGCAACCTGCTCACGCTGCCCGTCGGCGGGGGACTGCTGTATGTCGAACCAATCTATGTGAAGGCCAACGGCGCCACGTCGTTCCCGTTGGAGCGGGCGGTCGTCGTGGAGTTCGGCAACAAGCTGGCCTGGGGGGCGACACTTGATGGCGCGCTCGACGACCTCTTCGGTGGCAACTCAGGAGCCAGTGCCGGCGATGCCGGAGTGACCCCCAAGGGCGGCTCGAGCCCAACGCCGTCGCCGTCTCCGTCGTCGGGTAAGTCCTCGAGCAAGGGCACGAGCGCCGAGCTGGACCAGGCTCTCGCGGACGTCGAGAAGTACTACCAGGACGGTCAGGCTGCCTTGAAGAAGGGCGATTGGACGGCCTACGGCAGGGCGCAGGCGGAGCTGCAGAAGGCGATCGAGGGCGCCGTGAAGCTCGAGGGTGGCAATGCGAACTCGCCTTCGACGCCGTCCAACTCCAGCACGGCCAGTCCGTCCGGCAAGTAGCGCGGACCTCGATTTGTGTCTGCCCTGATCGATCCCGTAGGGTAGGGATCACCGACGCGGGGTGGAGCAGCTCGGTAGCTCGCCGGGCTCATAACCCGGAGGTCGTAGGTTCAAATCCTACCCCCGCTACTGCGGTCCCACGTCGGGACACAGAAGGCCCGGACTCTTCGCAGAGTCCGGGCCTTCTCCCTTGCCCGAACCCTGAGTGCCGGTCACAGCGTGGCAGGCGGGGACTGCACGATGATCCGGCGCTCATTTCGGGCGGCGGCCGATACCCGGTCCAGCAGCCGGTCAAGGGCGTTGCCAGGGGCCTGTGCGTCGACGTCGCACAGCGCCCAAGGAACAGTCAGGTGGTTGGCAGGAATTTTCCCTAGCCTCGAATGGTGACGGTTCTTGTGCCGCGTCAGGTGGGGTCGGAATCCCGGCAGACGTCGCGGTTGGTCGTCCCCCTGGGCGTCGTAGCGGCCATGATCGTGACCATCCTGGCCCGCCTGGCACTTGCTGGGGAGAACCTGGGGTCGGACGAGGCCGGTTATCTCACGGTGGCCGGACAATGGCATGCGGGTGGCACCTCGCTCTACGGCAACCTCTGGGTCGACCGCCCGCCGCTGTTGATCACCATCTTCCGGTTGGCCGCAGTGCTCGGCGGGGCGGTGCCGCTGCGAGTCATCGGCGCGGTCGCTGCCGCGGTGACCGTAGGTGTGGTCGGCTGGACGGCCAACCGTCTGGGCGGTCGCCGTGCCGCGACGTGTGCTGCGATCGTCGCCGGCGGCTTGCTGAGCAACTGTCATGCGGGCGCGCTGTCGGTCGATGGTGAGCTGCTCGCGGCACCGTTCATCGCCGTCGGCATCGCGGCCCTCGTCAGTGGATCGCTCAGTGCTACAGGCCGTTCGATGCTGCTCGCAGGACTGGTCGCCGGTACGAGCGCCGCGGCGGCCGTGCTGGTGAAGCAGAACATGGTCGATGTGGCGGTGTTTGCCGGTGCCCTCGTAGTCATGGGCGGCCGCGCCCTTGGCATTCGCCGGATTGCCATGTGCGCAGCGGGGTTCGCCGCTGGAGCGATCGCAGTGATCTTGGTGATGGCACGATGGACGGTTGCGCATGGCACCTCTCTGTCCGGCGTGTGGTTTGCGATGTATCGGTTCCGGTTGGAGGCCGACCGCGTGATGGCAGCATCATCGCCTGCTCCGATAGTTGCTCGTGAGCACTCGATGATGCTGCTGGTGCTGCTGAACGGTATGGCGTTCTCTGCAGCGCTGCTGGCCCTCGCAGTGATCCGCGCTCGGCACGACAACCCCTCTGACGGCAGGGATTCGAGAGTTCGACGGTGCGTGCCGTATGCCCTGGCTGTGACGCTGATCTACGAGGCCGCGTCAGTTGCCATGGGCCAGAACTACTTTTCGCACTATCTCGTCCAGCTGGTCGTGCCGCTCGCCCTCGGCGTGGGGATCGTCGCCGGGCATCATCGGCGTCCCGCTGCGGCGGTTGCCGGGCTGGTGGCGGCGTCTGCGGTGGTCTCGACGATCGTGGGTGGGCTGGCGCCCACCGACGGAGGACTTTCACGGGTCGGGGGCGCGATCGGCCAGGTCTCCCGTCCCGGCGACACCGTCGTCTCGGTGTGGGGAAATACCGAGCTCATGCGTGCCACCGGCCTGCGCTCGCCGTACCCTTACCTGTGGGCCCTGCCTGCGGAGACCCTCGATCCGGACAACACCCTGCTCGCCTCGACGCTTCGAGGTGTGCGGGCGCCGACGTGGTTCGTCACATCGGACCCGGGCGCCCCGCATACGACTGAGCTGGATCGGGTCCTGGCACGTCGCTATCACCGTGTGGCCATGATGCAGGGAAGGACGATCTACCTGCGGGACGGCGTGCGCAGAACCCCACCCGCGCTCACGACGGCGAGCCAGTAGCGCCCAGGCCGCTGCCTCAGATCGGCAGGTGTGCTAGCCGTCGAGTGCCTCGGCCATCGGCGTATGCGGGTCGGCCAGCTCGGAGCAGTCGACCTGCCGGTTCGAGCGGATCAGCGACTCGATGGTGTCGCCCTGATCCCAGACGTTGACGTTCATCGCGGCCTGCACGCGCTTGTCGCGCAACCAGAACGCCACGAACTCCAGCTGCTCCGTGTCACCGCGGAAGACCACCTCGTCGTATCCGCCCGGCTCCACGTAACCGCGGTACTCCATGCCCAGCTCGTGCTGATCGCTGTAGAAGTAGGGCACCTGGTCGTAGACCGCATCCCGACCCAGCATCGACGCCGCGGCAACCGCGGGCTGATGCAGGGCGTTGGCCCAGTGCTCCACCCGTAGATGCCGGCCGAGCGCAGGATGAAACGCGTTGGCCACGTCACCGACCGCATAGATGTCGTTGTCGGAGGTGCGCAGGTGCTCATCGACGCGAATGCCGTTGTCGAGCACCAGGCCGGCGTCCCGCGCGAGAGCCGTGTTCGGTGACGCGCCAACGCCGACGACCACGAGGTTGGCTTCGATCACGCTGCCGTCGGCGAGCTGCACACCGGCGGCAGCACGTGGGTCGTCGCCGGTGCACTCGACGACCTGGGTGCCCAGGCGCAGGTCGACGCCGTGCCGACGATGCAGCTTGGCGAAGACCTGTGCGCACTCGCTGCCCAGCACGCGCAGCAGCGGCAGGTCATCGGCCTCGAGCACGGTGACGTCCAGCCCTGCCTCACTTGCGGCGGCGGCCACCTCGAGGCCGATCCAGCCGCCACCGATGACCACGACCTTCGAGGCGCTCGTCATGGCGAACCGCAGCTGCATGCAGTCCTCCACTCGACGCAGATAGAACACGCGGTGCGGGTCTGCCCCTGGGACCGTGAGACGGCGCGGGGTCGACCCGGTGGCCAGCAGCAGCTTGTCATAGGCGATCGGTTCGCCCAGGGCCGGACTCACCTCGTGCCGTGCCGGGTTGATCCCCGTGATCGACGTCTTGAGGCGCAGGTCGACGTCGTGCTCGGCATACCAGCTCTGCGGGTGGACGTAGATCGTGTTCCGCTCCGATCGGCCGCGCAGGAAGTCCTTGGACAGCGGTGGGCGCTCGTAGGGGCGGTCGGACTCCTCGCCGATCAGCAGGATCCGGCCGTCGAAGCCTTGATCTCGCAGGGCCTCCGCAGTCTTGGCCCCCGCCAGACCCGCGCCGACGATCACGAACTTCTCTTTGGTTCCCATCAGGTGCTCCTTCGGATGGTGCACGGGCGCCATCGCCAGTTCAGCCTACCGATCGGGACGCTCCCTCCGCAGGTCTGTGACGATCGAGCTATCACACGGTTGGTATAGACCAGTCGGCGCGTCCTGCGTCGCGGATTCGGGGCTCCGGCGTATCGTGCGGGAATTGCTCTCCGCCGAGAGCAGTGGACGACACGTCGGTCGCCTTTGCCCATCGCGGGCGATTGCCTCGCTAGCGTGAGCCGTTGGACCGGAACAGAAGGGGAGGCACTCCTGATGCTGATGGACGCATCCGTGCTGAGACTGGACGCGAGTCCGGTCGACTATGTCTTGATCGCGTTGTACTTCTGCTTCGTGCTCGGGATCGGCCTGCTGGCGCGCAGCCAGGTCTCCAGCAGTATCGACTTCTTCCTGTCCGGGCGCTCCCTGCCGGCATGGATCACCGGTCTGGCCTTCATCTCGGCAAACCTCGGTGCCACCGAGATCATGGGCATGTCGGCCAGCGGCGCACAGATCGGCATGGCGACCTTCCACTACTACTGGATCGGCGCGATCCCGGCGATGCTCTTCCTCGCCGTGGTGATGATGCCGTTCTACTACGGCTCCGGGGTGCGCAGCGTCCCGGAGTTCATGAACCGGCGCTTCGGGCCCGCGGCGCACCTGGTCAATGCGATCAGCTTTGCGGTCGCGCAGGTGCTCATCGCCGGCATCAACCTCTTCCTGCTCGCCACGATCGTGCACACGCTGTTCGGCTGGAGCATCTGGATCTCCACCATCATCGCGGCGCTGATCGTGCTGTCCTACATCACGCTCGGCGGTCTGTCCGCGGCGATCTACAACGAGGTGCTGCAGTTCTTCGTCATCGTCGCCGCGCTGCTGCCGGTGACGATCGTCGCGATGCACAAGATCGGAGGCTGGGGCGGACTGTCGGCCAAGCTGCACTCGATGAACTTCGCGCACGACCCGATGCAGTCCTGGCCAGGTCAGGGTCTGACCGGTTTCAGCAGCTCGTTCCTCTCCGTGGTCGGCATCGTGTTCGGTCTCGGGTTCGTGCTCTCCTTCGGCTACTGGACGACCAACTTCGTCGAGGTCCAGCGCGCCATGGTGAGCAAGGACATGAACTCGGCCCGCCGCGCACCGATCATCGGCACCTTCCCGAAGATGTTCATCCCGTTCATCATCATCATTCCGGGGATGGCCGCCGCCGGTCTCGGGGCGTTCAGCGGGCAGAAGAACCCCGACTACAACAACGCGCTGCTCTTCCTGATGCGTGACCTGCTGCCCAATGGGCTGCTCGGTGTCGCCATCGCCGGCATGCTCGCTGCGTTCATGGCCGGTATGGCCGCCAATATCTCCGCGTTCAACACGGTGATGTCGTATGACATCTGGGAGACGTACATCGTCAAGAACCGCGACGACAACTACTACCTGTCGTTCGGCCGGATCGCCACCGTCGTCGCCACGTTCATCGCGGTGGGCACCTCGGTGTTCGCGAGCCAATACTCCAACATCATGAACTATCTGCAGACGCTGTTCGGGTTCTTCAACGCCCCGCTGTTTGCCACGTTCATCCTCGGCATGTTCTGGAAGCGGATGACGGCTACGGCCGGTTGGGTCGGCCTGGTGTCCGGGACGGTCGGTGCTGTGGTCGTCGGCGTCCTGTCGCAGGATGCGCTTGGTGGCATGTCGGTTGGTGTGCTCAACCTGTCCGGTCAGGGCGCAAGCTTCGTCTGCGCCGGTGCGGCCTTCGTCGTCGACATCGTGGTCAGCATCGTCGTCAGTCTCGTGACTGCACCCAAGCCTGCGGCCGAACTGGTCGGTCTCGTTCACTCCGAGACGCCGCGAGATCATCACGGCGCCAACGAGGTAGTCGCGCACTGGTGGCTGTCGCCCGTCAAGCTCGCGCTGGTGTCGCTGGTGATGGTGATCATCCTCAACATCATCTTCCACTGACCAAGCGCCCCGAACTGACTTCCAGCACTTGAAGAACAGGAAATGCCATGTCAGAAAAGACCAGCTCCGGTCGAAGCGCTGCGGGACTCTTCGACGTCCGCAACATCATCGCCGCGCTGCTCGGGATCTACGGCATCGTCCTCACCGTGATGGGGATCGTGCATCACAGTGGCCAGCAGATCGCCAAGAGTGACGGGCTCAACCTGAACCTGTGGACGGGCATCGGACTGATCATCGTCTCGATCATCATGGCGGTGTGGGCCTGGACCCGGCCGATCATTGTCGTACCCGAGGAGATCGAGCATCACGACGGGCCCGACTCCGCCGTGATGGACACGCCCGGCGATCGCTGACCGGGCCGTGTCTCGGCAGGTCCTGACCGACGAGCTGCTCGAGCGCATCCGTGCTCGAGCAGCTCGATACGACCGGGACAATGCCTTCTTCGTCGAGGACCTCGCAGACGTGAAGGCGGCCGGCTACCTCACGGCCATGGTGCCGACCCAGCTGGGCGGTGCAGGCCTCTCACTGCGGGAGATGGTCTGCGAGCAGCGGCGACTGGCAGGTGCCGCACCAGCCACGGCCCTCGCGGTCAACATGCACCAGGTGTGGATGAGCGTCGCCCAGGTGGTGCGTCGCAGCGGGGACGACTCCATGGACTTCGTGCTCGAAGAGGCAGGCGCCGGCGAGGTCTTCGGCTTCGGCATCTCCGAACCCGGCAACGACTTGGTGCTCTTCGGCTCCGACAGTGAGGCGCGGCCGGACGGGTCCGGCGGCTACACCTTCCACGGCACCAAGATCTTCACGTCACTGTCCCCGGCCTGGACCCGCCTTGGCACCTTCGGCACCGACGCCAGCGGCGGTGACGGACCGCGCAGCGTCTACGGCTTCATCACTCGCGACGGCGGTGGCGTCGAGGTCAAGGACGACTGGGACACCCTGGGGATGCGCGCATCTCAGTCGTGCACCACGGTCCTGGACGGCGCGCCGGCGCCGGCAGAGCGGATCGCGCGCCGTATACCGCCCGGCCCGACGGCGGACCCGTTCATCGTCGGTATCTTCGCCAGTTTCGAGATCTTGGTGGCCTCGGTGTATGCGGGCGTGGCCCAGCGAGCGCTCGATCTTGCCGTCGAGAGCGCGCACCGGCGCACCTCGCGCCAGAACGACGGTGCTTCGCTGGCCGGCGACTCGGACGTGCGGTGGCGCATCGCCGATGCGGCGATCGCGTTGGACGGGATCTGGCCGCAGATCACGCAGGCGGCGCAGGACGTCGACGATGGCGTGGATCGCGGGTCACTGTGGCTGCCGCAGCTGTCCGCGGTGAAGTCGCGCACGACGAACGTGGCGCTGCGCGTCGTAGAGCAGGCGATCCGAGTGGCCGGCGGATCGGCCTACTTCAACCGCTCCGAGCTGTCCCGCCTCTATCGCGATGTGCTGGCAGGCCTCTTCCATCCGAGCAGCGACGACTCGACGCACGCAGCCTGGGCCAGTGCGCTCCTCGGCGACCCCGACGCCTGAACGGCCACCCGGCCCCAATCCCACCCCGCGCCACCGAGCCGGACCCCGCGCCCCCCGAGTGGAGTACGCAGGGCTCGAGTGGAGTACAAGTGTGTGCTCCAGTCGCCGGTTACGTGGTCCACTCGACGGATGAGGTCTGCGGGAATGCCGTTGACACCGGTGCGGTTGCTCAGGAGGTGACCGGCCCAGTCGTACCGCTCGACAGCGGGCTCCTTCGGACCAGTGAGCCGGCGGGGCGGCTGCTGCTTGCGGCCACCGTGCTGGGGTCCGGCATGGCGTTCTTGGACGGCACCGTGGCCAACGTGGCGCTTCCGCACATCGGCGCCGACTTTCATGCCGATCTCGCCGGGTTGCAATGGGTGGTCAACGGTTACACGCTCACCCTCGCGTCACTGATCCTGGTAGGTGGCTCGCTCGGCGACCGTCTCGGACGCAGGCGGGTCTATGCCTGGGGCGTCGGTGGGTTTGCTGTCGCATCGGTGCTGACCGCGCTCGCACCGACCATCCAGCTGCTGGTCCTCGCCCGGCTGCTGCAGGGCGTCGCGGGCGCGCTACTGACGCCGGGCAGCCTGGCGATGCTGCAGGCGTCCTTCCACCGAGATGACCGGATGCGAGCCATCGGGGCATGGACCGGCACCCTCGGCATCGCGACCGCAGGTGGTCCCGTCGTGGGCGGTTGGCTGGTCGGTATCGACTGGCGGATAGCGTTTTGGATCAACGTGCCGATCGCGGCGGTTGTGCTGTGGCTGCTGCGGACCGCTCCGGAGTCACGCGACGCCGACGCTCACCGCGGGGTCGACCTGCCCGCGCTGGTGCTCGCCCCGCTCGCGCTCGCCGGCCTCAGCTGGGCCCTGACGGCGTGGCCCGACACGGGCGCCTCGCCGCCGACTGTTGCCGCACTCGTGATCGGGGTGTGCGCCGCGACGGCGTTCGTCATTGTCGAACGCCACGTGCAGTTCCCGATGGTCCCGCCCTCTCTGTGGCGCAACCGCGACTTCAGCATCATCAACCTGGTAACCCTGATGGTGTACGGCGCGCTGGCGGGGAGCATGTTCGTCCTTGCGGTCTATCTGCAGCTCAGCGCCGGCTGGTCGCCGCTCGCGGCCGGCGCGGCAACCGTGCCGATGTCGGTGATGATGTTCTTCCTTGCCTCCCGATTCGGCGGCGTCGCCACCAGGTATGGCGCGCGCGGCCCCATGCTCGCCGGCGGGTCAACGCTGGTGGTCGCGTTCGGCTCGCTCGCGCTGGCACCGGATCACCCGTCCTACGTCACCCAGATCCTGCCCGGGGTGGTGCTTATGGGGCTCGGGCTGTCGATGCTGGTCGCTCCGCTGACCGGCACGGTGCTGGCGGCCGCGCCCGATCACCTCAGCGGCCTGGCGAGCGGCATCAACAACGCGGTCTCCCGCACGGCCGGTCTGCTCGTCATCGCGGCGCTGCCCTTGGTGGTGGGTCTCAGCGGCAGCGACTACCGGGTGGGCCCGGTGGTCGGGCACGCCTACCGCAGCGCCATGTGGTGGTGCGCCGGGCTCATCCTGGTCGGCGTGCTGCTCATGGCCGTCGGTCTGCAGCGACGCGCGAGTCCCAATCGGCGCCCGGATCCCAAGTGATGCCCGGATCCCAGGTGACGCTCGAACCAAGCACGTGAGGCGCGCACAACGGGGCGGGTGGTCTGTTCATTGGTGGGTCAGCCGGCCGAGGGTGGTCGACCACGGCGCGGCGGGGGAGCCCCACGCCTCACGTCGCACCGGTCGGTAGCCCTCGGGCACACCGTTCCGGGCGATCGCGGCGCGATAGGTGGCGACGCCGTCGGTCTCGTGGCGCGTCTTGGCCGAGTCGGTGAGGACGTCGACTCGGTAGAGGCCGAATCTCGGCCGATAGGAGCCCCATTCGTAGTTGTCGGTCAGGCTCCAGTAGTTGTAGCCCATGACCGGGATGCCTTCGTCGGCGGCGCGCTGCAGGTAATAGAGGTGGTCGAGCAGGTGGTCGCTGCGGGTGAGTCCGTCGCTGCGAGGCTTCCCGTTGTCGGTGCAGATGCCGTTCTCGACAATCCAGATCGGCAGGTGTGGCGCCTTGCGGTGATAGATGCGCAGGGCGTGCAGCAGGCCGTCCGGTTGCGTGCGGATCCGCCACAGGCGACCCACGAGATCGTTGACCACGGTCGGATTGCCCACGGACAGGCCGTAGTAGTAGTCGATCCCGAGGAAGTCCATGGTGTCGATCGTCTGGTCGAAGAACCACCGGTCGTCGATGAGGTTCAGCGGCGCGGGTAGGTAGGCGATGTTGCTGGTGACCAGCGCGCCCGGGTCCAGCGACTTGACCAGAGCGTAGGCGCCGCGGTGCGCTTCGACGAGTCGGCGCTTCATCGTGCCGACCTCCATGCGACCCAGCTTGCGGTTGCGGCGTTCGAAGCCGACATAGATGCCGGGTTCGTTGATGGTGATCCAGGTGACGTCGCGACCGGCATACCGCTCGACGACTCGGCGCGCATGCTGCAGCCAGAGCTCGACCACGTCGTCACACAGCCACCCGCCACGGTCGGCCAGCCACCCGGGATACACCCAATGGTCGAGCGTGATCATCGGCTTCAGGCCGGTCGCCTCGATCGTGTCGATCACCTTGTCGTAGAACGCGAAGCCCTCGGGGTCGAGCTCACCGGGCGCCGGCTGCGTCCGGGCCCACTCGACGGAGTAGCGGAACGTGCCGATGCCGAGGTCCTTGGCGCGTGCCACATCCTCTTCGACGTGGCAGAACCAGTCGGCGGTGTCACCGATCTCGTCGGACACCGTCGGTGCGTGCTGCTCGCTGTAGCGTCGCCAGTTGCTGTCGGGGCAGTGGCCCTCCGACTGGACCCCGGCGAGGGCGACGCCCCACCGGAAGTCGGCGGGAAGCGGCGCGACCCCGGGTCGAGGGGGACGCCTGACCGCGGATGCGGCAAGCGCGGCACCCAGCACACCGACGGCGAGTCGGAGGGGCTTCGGCACGAGTCTTGGTCCTATCGGTCGGGGAGCAGGGTGCTTCCGACGCTAACCACTGCGCGGACACTTCGAACGGTGTCTCGGTCACTTGTCCGTCATTGATCCGAAGACGCCGTGACATGGTCTGCCCGGTCTGATCGATCCCATTTCGAGTGCTAGCCGCTCGAGCAGAACTCTCGGGGGTTGCGTTGCTGAGCGTGGCGATCAGGCTGGAAATGTGTCGAGCCGCTCGTCATGACGTACCAGAACTCGCTTCGTGGTCTCGCCGACCTGGAGGGTTGGACGGTCGAGGGTGAGTGGTTGCGCAGGGTGCCGACCCACTCCCCGGTGTAGAAGACGTCGGATCGCAGTTCTATCGAGTTGAGATGGTGAAGGACTTCGGCCACGTGGAGCTGTCGATGAACGGATTGCCCGTCCTCGGCAGGACGGATGACGGCACGGCTGGACCGCCAGTGCGTGCATGCCGTTTCGGCTTCCGGCAGATGGCGCCTCTGCGCCTGTTATCGGGATCTGAAGATCGAGGCGGTTTGTCGCGCGTCCGTCGGACCAGTCGACTCACGTCGCGACCTGGATCTCGGTCGCTCGTCCGTGCACGACCAGCACTCCATGCCCTGGTCTTGGCCGGTCGGTCGGTCCGAGGCGTATGCCGAACAAGTCCCCGTCGTGTCGCCCGGGCTGCAGCAGCACGCCGGTCTGGCTGCGTCGCAACTCGGGGACCAGGCCGCGGAAGATGTTCGCGAGTTCGCCGGCCTGCCCGGCGGCGATGACCGTGCCGCCGGTGGCGCGGATCCTGGCGAGATGCTGCAGGAGTGGCTCCTCGCTCGGACTGCCCGCGATGCGGTCGACCTCGTCGATCAGCAACGCCCCGGCCGGATGCGCACCGCACCACTGCGCAACGCCGGTGACGTCGTCCGGGTCGTGCACCGTCACCCCGAGGGGTAACGAGTCTGGCCCGGGTGATCCGACGAACGCGACTGGGGCGTGCTCCGCGAGGCCACACGCCGCGGTGATCAGCGCGGTGGTTCTTCCGCTGCGTGCTGGGCCGGCGATCAACGCTGCCAGGCCACCTCGAGCCGGCCACGGGATGCCGATCGGTGCCGCCCGCTCACCCCCGACCCCAAACAGGAGGGTGTCCTGACAGTGCAACGGCAGTTCATCGCGTGCGGTCCGGTGCGGCAGGCCGGTGAACGTTCGTGGCCCCGCGCAGCCCGGTGCGCAGGTTTGCGGGACCGCGGCGATGGCGCGCGCCTGCGCTGCGCCCGAGACCTGGCCACCGGCCAGCGCGATCTGCAGCTCGGTGGCATCCGGCAGTAGCAGGCCGCGGCCCGGCGGCATCGTGTCGGGCACCTGCGCGGCGCGCAGGCCGAGCATCAGCAGGTCCGCCTCATTGCCTGTCTGCAGCGCAACTCGAGTGGAGAACCAGGCGCTGACCCGGCCGCTGGTGAGCGCGCGGCCACCGGTGGCAACCGCATACACACCGACAGCGGCTCCGTCGCGCAGGACCTGCCCGAGCTCTTCCACGAGTCGACCGCCGGTCACCTCGTCGCTGACCTCGGCGAATGTCTCCCACCCGTCGATGAGCAGGACGATGCGAGGCACCCGGTCATCCGACGCGGCGAGATGCTCGGCGTAGCTGCTGCAGTGCGACTTCGCGAATCGTTCTTGACGAGTGCGAATCTCGTCACCGAGCCAGTCCACCAGACGCGACAGCCGGCCGACGTCGTCTCGGCCGATGACGGCTCCGCAGTGCGGCAGGTGTCTGAGTGCGGACAGCCCGCCGCCCGAGTCGAGTGCGTAGAGATGGAGCGCATCGGGTGTCTCTTGGCGGCAGGCCTGCGCTGCCAGTGTCCGTAGGGCTGACGTGCGGCCGCTACGTGGGCCGCCGACCAGACACAGCTGACCGTCCTGGTCGGCGCACCACCCCACGGGTCGAACCCGCTGCTCCGCTGGAAGGTCCATCAGCGCAACGATCCAGGTGGACCCTGGGGCGTTCGCAACGGCATTCGAGAAGCAGCGTGCCTCTCCGGTGAGATCGGCGATGTCCAGCAGGTCGGGCAGCGGTGGCAACCAGGGCGATCGGGGCGATGTGGCATCCCGTACGCTCGCCGCGGCCCGCAGACTCAGCACGCACCGTTGAAGGTCGGTTGGGTATTGATCTTCGGTCGACGTCTCCCGCCACAGGGGAGCACCGGTGACCGGGTCGGTGGTCGCCACCTGTACGTCACCGTCGCTTCTGCCGCGGCCGGCTCCACCGATCCGAGCGGTCTGAAACACGGTGACCGGTCCACCGCCGGCGCGCAGGACGGCACGTCCCGGCTCGGCGGCGCTGATGCGGGCGGCGAAGCCACTGCCGATCACGTCCAGAGAGTCCGCATCGTCCCTGACACGTAGCGCGATGCGCAGGTTGACGTTGGCCCGGATGTCCGGCGAGACCACCCCTGCGGGGCGCTGTGTCGCGAGCACCAGGTGGATACCGAGGGACCGGCCGACGGTCGCGACCCGGACCAGCCCGGCGATGAAGTCGGGCAGTTCCTCTGCAAGAACGCGAAACTCGTCGATCACCAGGACCAGCCGCGGAAGGGGCTCGTCGCGCGCTGCGTTCTGGTAGTCGATGATGTCCTTGGCCCCGACGGCACCCAGCATGCCTTCGCGCCGACGCAGCTCGGCCTCCAGGGATGTCAGCGCGCGGCGGGTGAGGTGACCATCCAGGTCTGTCACCAGGCCCACGGTGTGTGGCAGGTCAGCGCAGCCCTTGAAGGCTGCGCCGCCCTTGTAGTCGATGAGGACGAAGACCATCTGATCTGGGCGGTTGCGGGCAGCGAGCGACACGATCAGTGTCTGCAGGAGCTCGGACTTGCCCGCGCCCGTGGTGCCGGCAACCAGCGCATGCGGGCCGTCGGTGGCCAGGTCGACGACTGTCGGGCCCTGAGTATCGACGCCGAGAACAGCGGCAGTGGAGCCTTGGGTGGCGGCCCAAAGAGCCGCCACCTCAGTCTGGTTGGTGATGTCGACGCCGGTCACCGAGTGCAAGACCGGAAGGAGCTGAATGTCACTCGGAAGCTGTGCGGCAGACGTGTCTGGCGTGGCATCCGCGAGGCCGCCAAGCGCGCGCGTCGTGTCATGGAGCAGCGGCGCGGTAGGCAGATCGGGTGTGGCGCTTGCGTGCAGGACCCCCGAAATCTGGACCAGCCGCTGGTCGACGTAGACCACCGCGGTGCACTCTGACGGCAGGTCGGCATGCTGCGGGGATCGCGCAACGACCGTCAGGCCGAGCTCGGCCGCGCGATTGACGATGTCGGCGACAGGTGCCAGAGCCATGCAGTCGGCGGCCTCGTCGAGAAGGAGGACCGTATGCGGCGGGGCCACTTCTGATGGGGAGTCTCGGCTCGCCTCCAGGGCAGTCAGCGCGGCGATCATGGGCTTGAAGCCCGGCGTGTCCGGGTCGGCAAGAAACACCGATGCGCCTGCATCGGGTCGTGGCGAAAGGTGCGGCAGCGCCAGCGCCCACGACCAGCGGGCCGCGTGGTCACTGGTGCTGCACAGGATGATCAGACGGGTCGTTCGTGGGGTGTGCAGGACTGCGAGCTGCACCAGCAGACTGGCGAGGAGGGCGTCGACGACGGTCGCGTCACCGCATACGCCCGTGACTCGGGATTGCCGGAGCGACAGCGTGACTGGAGACTCCTCGACATCTTCATGGCGGTCGCCGCGTTGGTCGTGGACCACAGTGTCGCTGGGCAGGGTGCCCGTGCCCACCCGCCATAGGAGGTAGTCGGCGTCGTAGGGGTTGCGCTCCCAGAGGTGCTCGTCGCGAAGCGCGGCAGTCTGGGCCAGGTCGGTAAGTGGTGGGCTGCTGCGGCGCCGTGCGTACAGCTCGGTCTGTAGGGCGGATGCGAGGCGGCCGGCGAAGTCGGCCTGATCGTAGGCATGTTGGCGGATGTCACGCTTTCGGCTCCGGCCACCGATGCGCCGCTCCGTGACATGCTGCCCGATGATCATCGCGGGGCTGAGCAGTGCAAACATGAGGAACATCGTGTTGTGAAAGACCAGCACCATCACCACCGCCAGGAGTAGCGGCAGCAGCGCCATGGCCCACGGCATCGAGCGTGGCTCGACGGCTCGCAGCGGAGTCGGTGCATCGATGCGAGCCGGAGGGGTGGCGTCTCCACGGCGTGGCGCGCGCCTGACCAGGATATGACCGGCACCGTCGCACTCGACGGCGCGCGGCGGCCCGCTGGTCCGGATGAGGCAGAGTGTCGAGGAGCCGATGCGCAGCCGGCCGCCGACCCTCAGTTCGGCAGGGGCGTGGGGCAGTAGGCGCTGCTCGGCGAGATGGCTGCCATTGGTCGACGCGCAGTCCATCACCGTAATGCGCCCCTGATCGAGGGCGATGGTGCAGTGGTGCCTCGAGATGTCCGGGTCGTCCAACCTCAGGGTGCAGCCGTGCCATCGGCCCACAGTGATGTCGGCTGCACCGACGGTGACTCGGCGGCCGGTGTCAGGTCCCTCGATCACGACGAGTTCGAGCAGCCGCCGGGCGGGTGGATCCGACGGGCGGTCGGTGAGTACGCAGTTGTTGATCAGGGGCGGCAGGCCAAGGGGCGTGTCCGCCTCGATCGGTGTGTGACCGGCATACAGGGCTCCCGGCAGGTCGATCCCCGCTCGCCTGAGTGCGGCGCGCGCGCTGGACCACGGGGTCCCGGGAGCGTAGCGAAGGCACAGGGTGCGGGTCGCCGCGTCACTGGTTCGCACGAGTGACACGCGCAAGGCGGCGCGTTCGTCGGCGACGGGAACGGGTGGCACATCACGAAGTATGCGGCGAGGGGCGCAGGGCCGTGAGGGGCCTGTGGATAACTTCGAGTGGAGAAGGAACTTCCTGGCATTCTGGTCTCAGCGGGCTTCGGCCAGAAGGTATGCGTTTGGTATGGGTTTCGCCAATCAATGTACAAGATCTGGTCAAGCCGGTTTTGATAGCACATTGGGTTGATCGATGCGCGAGCGGCCGTGGAGGGCGAGCCGGAAGGATTGGGGAGCGATGTGATGGACGGCATCGAGGTAGTCGAGGGTGAGGTGCGCGAGCTCATCCGCCGGCAGCGGCTGGACCCAGGTCGGGACCGGGACGTCCTGCAGGCACTGGTCCGCGATGTCGTCGAGGACTATGAGGAGCGCAGTATCCGCGGTGGACTCGCGCCACTTGAGGATGCGGAGAGGGCCACTCGGCACGTGCTGGATGCCGTGCTCGGCTACGGACCGATCCAGCCGTACCTCGATGACCCGACCGTCGAAGAGATCTGGATCAACGACCCGGCGTGCGTCTTCATCGCGCGCGAGGGGGTTGCCGAGCTGACGTCCACCATCCTCACCCATGAACAGGTCAAGACCCTGGTTGAGCGGATGCTCAAGCCGTCTGGCCGGCGGATCGACCTGTCGTCGCCCTTTGTGGACGCGGCGCTGCCGGATGGCAGTCGATTGCACGTCGTCATTCCAGACGTCACCCGCAGCTCGTGGTTCGTCAACATCCGCAAGTTCGTTGTCCGCGCCCGCACGCTCGACGACCAGGTTCGGATGGGTAGCCTCACCCGCCCTGCGGCGCGATTCCTCACTGCGGCCGTCGCATCCGGGCTGAACGTTCTGGTCTCGGGCGGTACACAGGCGGGCAAGACCACGATGCTGAACTGCCTCGCCTCCGCGATCCCGGCCAATGAACGAGTGGTGTCCTGCGAGGAGGTCTTTGAGCTGCAGCTCAGCCTGCGGGACTGGGCACCGATGCAGTGCCGGCAGGTCAGCCTCGAGGGGACGGGTGAGATCCCGCTTCGGCGCCTGGTCAAGGAGGCCTTGCGTATGCGGCCCTCCCGGATGATCGTCGGCGAGGTGCGGCAGGAGGAGAGCCTCGACCTCCTCATTGCTTTGAACAGTGGGTTGCCCGGCATGGCGACCTTGCACGCGAACTCGGCGCGGGAGGCGATTGTCAAGATGTGTACTTTGCCGCTGCTCGCGGGCCCGAACGTCAGCACCAGCTTCGTCGTGCCGACCGTTGCGAGCTCCATCGACGTCATCGTGCAGCTGGCACTGGAGCGTGACGGTCGACGTCGCGTGCGGGAGATCGTCGCGGTGCCAGGGCGTGCCGAGGGTGACGTGATCGAGCTGTCCCAGCTGTTCGTTCAACGGGACGACGCGCTCGTGCGCGGTGACGGGTTCCCACCGCATCAGGATCGCTTCGCGCGCGCCGGTTTTGACGTCGCAGAGGTGCTGGGAGACCGCGCATGAAGGGGGACTTCGTGAGGTGGCCCGGGGAGAGCTTACGATGACGAGCGTCATCGGCCTGGTATTCGGGGCGGGGCTCTTCTGCATCTGGTGGTCGTTCTGGCCGCGGCCAGAACGGGCCCGCACGCGACGCCGCACGGCCATGACGGCCGCCATGCAGGACGACCTCGCGCAAGCGGGCATCGCGGGACTCACCCTTGGCCGGCTGACCGGGCTCGCCATCGGCATTGCCGTTCTGGTGTTCCTCCTGACAATGGCAGCGACGGCCGTTCCGGCCATTGCCGTGGTCTTCGCCTTCATCGCCGGATATGCGCCGATCGTGCTGGTGCGCTCGCGGGCGCGTCGTCGTCGTCGCCAGCTCCGGGATGTCTGGCCGGATGTCGTCGACCACATCTCGTCCGCGGTTCGCGCCGGCCTGGCGTTGCCGGAGTCTCTGGCTCAGCTGGCGTTTCGCGGACCGGAGGAGCTGCGGCCGATGTTCGCTGAGTTCGCCTACGACTACCGCGCCACCGGGCGCTTCCACGAATGTCTGAACGCGTTGAAGGACCGACTTGGTGATCCGGTGGCTGACCGCCTGATCGAGTCTCTGCGCATCGCGCGCGAGGTCGGTGGGACCGACCTCGGCAAGCTGCTGCGCACTCTCTCCACCTTCTTGCGTGACGATGCTCGCACTCGCGCTGAGCTTGAGGCACGACAGAGCTGGACGGTCAACGCCGCCCGGCTGGCGCTCGGAGCGCCCTGGATCGTCCTGGCAATGTTGGCGACCCGCGGAGACTCGCTGGAGGCTTATCGACGCCCGGCCGGCATCGCGGTGCTGGTGATCGGAGCGATGGTGTCCTTCGTGGCCTACCGGGTCATGCGCCGAATCGGGCGTCTTCCTGAAGAGGTGCGGGTGATGCGATGAGCGCCAGCCTGACATGGATGGGTGTGCTCCTCGGCGCGGTGGCCGCCTGCGGCGTCCTCTTGGCGTATCTCGGGCTGCCGTTTCGTAGGCGGCCCGACCTTATCTCTCGGATGGCGCCGTACGTGCAGGACGTGCCGGCACCGTCCCGGCTGCTTGCCGGTGGGACCGACAGGCTCGATGTCAACAGGGCCCTGGCACCGCTGATGCATCGACTCGGATGCGTGGTGGACCACATCCTTGGCGGGGCTGCATCGGTGCGTCGCCGACTGGAGCGTGCGGGACAGCCGTGCGATGTTGAGGGGTTTCGAGCGCAGCAGGCGCTGTGGGGTGTGCTCGCCGGCCTGGTTGGCACGGCATACGTGTCGTTGAAGTTCGTTGGCGGTGACGCCTCGGTCGTCACTGCCATCGGAGTCGTGGTCGGCTCGGTAGCGGCCGGGATCGTGGCACGGGATCAGATGCTGACCCGAGCGGCCGAAGGGCGTGAACGGCAGGTCCTCGCCGAGTTTCCCGCAGTTGCAGAGATGCTCGCCCTTGCCGTCACAGCGGGGGAGGGTGCGGCGGCTGCGCTGGAGCGGGTGGCCGGCCTTTCGCGCGGAGAGCTGTCGGCCGAGCTTGCGAAATGCCTGAGCGACGCACGGGCCGGTGCGTCGTTGCCGGAGGCTCTGCAGGGGCTGGCCGACCGCACCGGGCTGCCGAGTCTGGCCAGGTTCGTCGATGGAATTGTCGTCGCAGTCGAACGCGGCACGCCACTTGCCGACGTGATGCGCGCGCAGGCACAGGACGCACGCGATGCGAGCAAGCAGCAACTCATCGAGCTCGGCGGCCAGCGGGAGATTCTGATGATGGTTCCCGTCGTGTTCCTCGTGCTGCCGGTCACGATCCTCTTTGCGATCTATCCAGGGATCAGCGCGCTGAACTTGTCCATCTGAGTCGTTAGACCACCGTCACAACCAAGGAGAAGGAGTAGTCACATGACTACAGTTCGCAGGGCCAGGACCCGAGTGCTCGCAGCAGCGATCGGTGCACCGCGGACCCCGGCCGATGCACGTCGAGAGTCGGAGCGAGGTGACGTGCCGGGCTGGGTGCTCATCACGCTGATGACTGCCGGCCTGGTCACGGCGCTGTGGAAGTTTGCCGGGCCGGCGCTGACCGGTCTGTTCGACACGGCCATCCACTCGGTGAGCGGTTGATCGGGGGATACCAGGCCCGCACGGCGCTGCGGGATGGCAGCGAGGCTGGCTCGGCTGTGGCGGAGTTCGCCATGGTCGGTGCGCTCGTCGTGCTGCTCTTCCTGGCTGCGTTTCAGGTCGGGTTCTCGCTCTTTGTCCGTAACACCCTCATCGCGAATGCGACCGAAGGGGCGCGTTACGGCGCGCGCGCTGACGCGACGCCCTCGATGGGGGCGGAGCGCACTCGCGCGTTGATCAGCGAGAGCCTGGCGGCTCGCTATGCGCGCGATGTCACGGCGACTGAGGTGCGCGAGGGCGGCGCGCTGGTCGTGCGCGTCACCGTGCGCGCCCCGCTGCCGATCCTGGGACCGTTCGGGCCGTCGCAGTCCCTCAACGTGTCCGGCCGGGCCTACGAGGAGTCGCAGTGACGGTGACAGTGCGCAGGGTGCGGTCGGCTCTGCTTCGTCGAGCGCACACGTCGAACATGCCTGAATCCGGCAGTGCAGTCCTCGAGTTCATCGTTGTCGGCGTGCTGCTCACCATGCCCGTTTTCTACCTGGTGATTGCGCTGGCCAGGCTCCAGGCCGGGGCGTATGCGGTGACCGCTGCGGCTCGTGAGGCCGGTCGAACCTTTGTCACTGCTCCCGACGAGCGGTCGGCAGCGGTTCGGGCCGCGGCGTCGGCGCGGATGGCGTTCGAGGACCAGGGCTTCGGACCGGCCGGCGGTGTGCGCGTCACCTGTGGGCAGTCACCCTGCCTGGCTCGTGGCGACCGGGTCGAGACGGTCGCTGACCTGTCGGTCGAGCTGCCGCTGATCCCCGACTTCCTGCGCCACGTCGTGCCGAGCAGTGTCCACCTGAGCGCACGCCACGTGGCGACGGTCGATCGGTTCGGTGCGAAGTGACGCGGCCGGCGGCCGAACGACGCGCACGGATCGTGCGCACCCGGCATACCCCCGGCAGACGCGAGGAAGACGGTCGCATCCTGATCCTGACCGCCGGACTCTTCGCGCTGCTGGGGCTGCTGATCGTCGGGGGCATCGATGTGACGAGCGTGCAGATCGCTCGGATGCATGTGCTCGACGCGGCGGATGCTGCCGCAGTGCACGCGGCGGACGCGGTCGACAAGGGCAGCATCTATCGCGGTGGGATCGGCGAGACGGTGACCTTGTCGAATGCCTCGGTGCAGCAGTCTGCCGCGGAGAGCCTGCAGTCGCAGAGCCGGCCCGCGCACGTCGTCGGGTGGGGGCTGGCTCCATCGACCGGCACTCCGGACGGTGCGACCGCTGTGGTGCGGGTGAGCGCCGATGTGCGACCGCCGATGCTGGGCGGCGTGCTGTCCTTCATCGGCTCGGACATCTCGGTGACGGTCGAGTCCCACGCACGTGCCGACATCGACTGAGCGGCGCCCAGATGTGCACTTTCGCCCCATTGGCGCAGCTGTACCTGCACATCTCGGCCAAAAGTGGACAACTCGGGGGCTCGCTGGGGGTCCGATGGTGCCGCCGGCGTCGATCATGCTGGTGATCTCGCGTCCCTGGAGGGGTTGCCGCATACCCTGAGACCTCGACCCGCGAGATGAAGGAGTGACCATGGCCTACTGGTACGACGTCGAGAAGAAGGAAGTCGTGGAGTCCGACCGCGGCATGTTTCATGGCAAGCTGATGGGGCCCTACGACACGCCGGAGCAGGCGCGCAACGCCCTGGAGACCGCCGCCCAGCGCACCGCCCAGTGGGACAAGGACAACGAGAAGTGGGACAACGGGTGACCGTCCCGGCGCCACGAGGTGCGACCGCGTAGGGTAGGAAATTGTGGCTGTCGACTTCCCTGTAGAGATCAAGAACCTGCGCGCGACCATGAACTCCGTGCGCGAGGTGACGGGCCTGGACTCCCTGCGCACCCAGATCGCCGATCTGGAGCAGCAGTCCGCGGCCCCCGACCTCTGGGATGACCCGGAGCACGCGCAGGAGGTGACCAGCAAGCTCTCGCGACTACAGGCCGAGGTGCGGCGCGTGACCGGCATGGACACCCGCATCGGCGACCTCGAGGCCCTCGTCGAGCTGGCGACCGAGGAGGACGACGCGGAGACCCGCGAAGAGGCCGAGAAGGAGCTGACCGCGGTCACCAAGGCCGTCGGCGAGCTCGAGGTCCGCACGCTCATGGCCGGTGAGTATGACGAGCGCGCGGCCGTCGTGACGATCCGCTCCGGCGCGGGCGGCGTCGACGCGGCCGACTTCGCCGAGATGCTCATGCGGATGTATCTGCGCTGGGCCGAACGCCATGACTACCCGACCAAGGTGATGGACACCTCCTACGCGGAGGAGGCCGGCCTGAAGTCCGCCACCTTCGAGGTGGACGTGCCCTATGCCTACGGCCACCTGTCCGTCGAGGCCGGCACCCACCGGTTGGTGCGGATCAGCCCGTTCGACAACCAGGGGCGTCGGCAGACCAGTTTCGCCGCCGTCGAGGTCGTGCCGCTGATCGAGCAGACCGACTCCATCGAGATCCCCGACAACGAGCTGAAGATCGACGTCTTTCGCTCCTCCGGCCCGGGCGGCCAGAGCGTCAACACCACGGACTCCGCGGTGCGCATGACCCACCTCCCGACCGGCACCGTCGTCTCGATGCAGAACGAGAAGTCGCAGATCCAAAACCGCGCGGCTGCGCTGCGCGTGATGCAGTCCAGACTGCTGCTGCTGCGTCGCGAGGAGGAGGCCGCGGCGAAGAAGGAGCTCGCCGGCGACATCAAGGCCAGCTGGGGTGACCAGATGCGCTCCTACTACCTGCACCCGTACCAGATGGTCAAGGACCTGCGCACCGAGTACGAGGTCGGCAACACCTCGCGTGTGTTCGACGGCGACATCGACGGATTCATCGAGGCCGGCGTCCGGTGGCGCCGAGGTCAGAACAACTGAGGTAACCACTGATGTCCCTGTGACATCAGTGACTGCACGGCGTGCCTCCCGCGCCCCGTGCGGCACACGGCATACGTTGGCACGGCCCTTGACATGGGCGGTCCGTCCGCACGTCCTGACCCTCTGAGGCGAATGCCACCGCATGATCCGTTTTGAACACGTCACCAAGAGGTATGGCGCAGGTAGCGCGCCCGCGATCGATGACGTCTCGATGGAGGTGTCCCGCGGCGAGTTCGTCTTCGTTGTCGGTGCGTCCGGTTCTGGCAAGTCGACCATGATCCGGTTGGCCACCCGGGAGATCACGGCGACCCAGGGCTCGGTGCTGGTGGCGGGCCGAGAGTTGCGTGGCCTGCCGGACCGCAGGGTTCCGGCCCTGCGCCGAGAGATTGGTGTCGTCTTCCAGGACTTCCGGCTGCTCGAGGGCAAGACCGTCTATCAGAACGTCGCGTTCGTGCTGAAGGTGCTCGGCAGCAAGCGGCACACCGTCAAGCAGCTGGTCCCCGAGACTCTCGAGCTCGTCGGGCTGGAGGGCAAGGCGGGCAGGCTTCCGCATGAGCTCTCCGGCGGGGAGCAGCAGCGCGTGGCCATTGCTCGAGCCGTTGTCAAGAAGCCGGCGATCCTGCTGGCCGACGAGCCCACCGGCAACCTCGACCCGGAGACCAGCCTCGACATCGTGACGGTGCTCGACCGGATCAACAAGACCGGCACCACGGTCCTGGTCGCGACACACGACCAGAGCATCGTCGACGACTTCAAGAAACGCGTTCTTGAGCTCAAGGACGGTGCGCTCGTCCGCGACGAGCAGCAGGGTGGATACCTGCGTAACCAAGACTTCGACCACGGTTCGGGCCGCCGCGCGGCGGACGCCGGCTGATCGCGGGAGAGCACACGTGCGTATTCAGTTCATGCTCGGCGAGATTGCCAACGGCGTTCGTCGCAACGCCTCCATGATCGTGTCGGTGATCCTGGTCTCGATGATCTCGCTGTTCTTCCTCGGGTCCGGGCTCCTCGCCCAGCGCGAGGTGTCGTTGGCGAAGGGCTACTGGTACGACAAGGTCGAGGTCTCGATCTTCATGTGCACCGCGCAGTCCACCGGAGTGCCGTCCTGCGCCGACGGCAAGGTGACTCCCACGCAGCAGAGTCAGGTCAAGCGAGACCTGGAGAGCATGCGTCCGCTGGTGCAGGAGATTTACTACGAGAGCGCCGACCAGGCCTACAAGCGCTTTACGACCCAGTTCAAGAACAGCCCGTACCTGGCGCAGGTCAGCCCGGCTGCCATGCCGTCGTCCTACCGGGTGAAGCTGTCTGATCCGAAACGCTATGACGACGTGGTGAATGCGTTCAGTGGAGCGCAGGGCGTCGAGGCGGTGAGCGATCAGCACAACGTGCTCAACACGTTCTTCAGCCTGCTGAAGGTGGTCAGCATCGGCGCAGTCGGGCTTGCCGTGGTGATGGTGATCTGCGCGATCCTGTTGATCACCACGACCATTCGTCAGGTTGCGTTCAGTCGGCGACGTCAGGTGGGCATCATGCGCCTGGTCGGAGCATCCGCGACGGTCATCTACCTGCCCTTCGTCATCGAGACGTTGTTGGCGACACTCGTCGGTGCTGCACTGGCAATCGGGCTCCTTTGGGCTACCGTGCATTACGGCATCGCGAAGTTGTTCAACGGACAGAGTGGCAACGGTGACCTGATCAGTCTGATCGGGGTGAACGACGTGTGGAGCATTACGCCATGGCTGCTGCTGGGCGCGTTCGTCCTTGCTCTGGTGACATCGTGGATCACCTTGCGGCGCTATCTCAAGGTGTGATGACAGTGATCGGCGACCAGGAGGGCTCGACATGAGAGGTCAGTTCTCGTCGAAGGTGCGGGTGGCGGCGACCGTGGTCGTGGCTGCGACCCTCTTCTCCTGCACCGCCGTTGCTGTTGCCGACGACCCGGGCGCCCACAAGAGCAAGGTCGACAAGAGCATCGTCGCGACGCAGCAGGACCTCGACGAGACGACCGTGGCGCTCACGAACGCAGCCAGTGCGCTGACCAAGACCGACACGGCCGTCGCGGGTGCAAGGGTCACGCTGACCAAGAAGCAGGGCGCGCTCACGACGTCCCTGAACTACCAGAAGGGCGTTGCGTCGCAGCTGACTGCCGCCCGGGCCGCCGAGAACAAGAGCCAGACCGTACTGACGGCTAATGCGACGGCGCAGACGAAGACCCGTGTGCTGGTGGGTGGAGTGGCCCGTGCAAGCTACATGGCCGGTGGTCTCGGCAAGCTCGAGCTGACCCTCGAGCTGCTGACGTCCAACAAGAACGTCACGGACGAGATGTCGCTGGCAGACATCGTCATGCGTCAACAGAACGGCGTGCTGAACGAGCTGGGCAGCCAGCAGGCGACCGAGAAGGCGGCCAACAGCCGACTGACGGCGGCGCGCATCCGCGTCGGCATGCTGAAGGTCGCGGCAGACAATGCGGTCACCGCAGCCACCACCGCTCGCAACAACGCGAAGGCCGCGCAGACGAGGCTGACAAACCTGCAGACCACGCAGCGGAAGCAGACCTCTGCTCTTGCGGTCCAAAAGACCGCAGAGCTCAAGACCCTCAAGGCCGAGAAGGCCGAGTCGGCGAGGCTGCTCAAGGTGCTGCAGGCGCGCGCCGTGGCGCGTGCGAAGGCTGCCCACCGATCCGCTTTGACAGCGAGCGCCGCTTCGCCGAGGTTTCTGCCGGTCAACGACAGCCACTTCCTGGCGTCACCCGGCCCGGTCAGCAGCATCACCTCCGGGTTCGGGTGGCGGATGCACCCGATTCTGCACATCATGATGTTGC
Organism: Leekyejoonella antrihumi; assembly: GCF_007845645.1. GTDB lineage: Bacteria > Actinomycetota > Actinomycetes > Actinomycetales > Dermatophilaceae > Leekyejoonella > Leekyejoonella antrihumi. The sequence continues at coordinate 48,239 of NZ_VCQV01000020.1, read as the reverse complement.
ACGCAGGGGTGGACTTCCCCTTCCCGTGCGGGACCCCGGTGTATGCCGCGGCGGCCGGCTTGGTGGTCGAGGCCACCGGCGGCGGCCCAGGGGGAAACCACGTCGTGATCGACCACGGGTACGTGCACGGCGTGAACCTCGCCACCGAGTACGAACACCTGAGCCGGTTCGTGGTGCACGGCGGCCACGTCGCGAAAGGGCAGCTGATCGCCTACTCCGGCACGACGGGACGATCGACCGGCTGCCACCTGCACTTCGCCACCCTGGAGAACGGGCGCTACGTCAACCCGCTGCGCTGGATCGGCTGATCCGCACCATGACAAATCGGGTTGCACGGCGACCGTAGAATTGCAGGATGCCCAAGGAACAAGGCAAGAAGCTCGTTGCCAACAACAAGAAGGCGCGCCACGACTACCTCATTGAGGCCACGGTCGAGGCGGGCCTGGTCCTCATGGGCACCGAGGTCAAGAGTCTGCGTATGGGGCGTGCGTCCCTGGTCGACGGATTTGCGACGGAGCGCGACGGTGAGCTGTGGCTCGAGGGCGTGCACATCCCGCAATATCTGCAGGGGACCTGGACCAACCACGCGGCTCGGCGGCGTCGCAAGCTGCTCATGCACCGGCATGAGATCGACAAGCTGCTGTCCAAGTCGGGGGAGTCGGGTCACACCCTCATCCCGCTGTCCCTCTATTTCGTCGACGGCCGCGCCAAGGTCGAGATCGCGCTCGCCAAGGGCAAGAAGCTGCACGACAAGCGGCAGGCGCTGCGCGAGAGGCAGGATCTGCGCGACGCCCAGCGGGCCATCGGTGTCCACCGCCACTGACACACGATTTCACGCGACTTTCACAGCCGGCGGGCCTATCGTGGAGTGATGAATACGATGACGGCACGTCATCCGTTGCTGCGATGGTCCGTCCCTGGCGTTGCGGTGGTGGCGCTGATCGCTGGCGGTCAGGTGGCGACCCACCTGCCGGCGTCGGCTGCGCCCAAGCTGCCGGCACGCACCGCCCAGCAGCTGTTGACCGACCTTGCAGCCGCTTCGCCGGCCGGTTTCTCCGGCATCGTCGACGAGTCGACAAATCTGGGTCTGCCCCAGTTGCCCAGCCAGCTGGCCGGTGGTTCGACCGCGGCGTCACCGCTGTCGCTGCTCAGCGGCACAAACACGCTGCGGGTCTGGTATGCCGCGCCGCACAGTTCGCGCATCGCCATCATGGGCAGCGCGAGCGAGACCGACGCGATCACCAATGGCACCGACGCGTGGCTGTGGCAGAGCGCAGGCAAGACCGTCCAGCATCTGCGTTTGGCCCCGGACCCGCACCGGATGACCACCGATCATCTCAAGCCCACGCCGAACCCGCTGCCCGGTGGAGCTGCGGCGATGACACCGCAGGGGCTCGCCACCTGGGCACTGGGGATGCTGGCGCCGACGACAAGGGTGACCACGACCAGCGATGTCAGAGTCGCCGGCCGATCGGCATACCAGCTGACGTTCGCCCCCAAGACCTCCGCCACCCGGATCGGATCGGTGCGAGTGGCGATCGACGCGGCGAAGCACGTGCCACTGCGCGTGCAGGTCTTCGCCCGCGGTGCCGGCAAGCCCGCAATCAGCGCGGGTTTCACCAGCGTCGACTTCAGCGTCCCCGCGGCGTCGCGGTTCGCGTTCACTCCGCCGCCCGGCTCCAAGGTCACCCAGGTCACGCCGCCCGCCGGCCCGCCGAAGGCCCACCCGATGATGCCCGGATCGAAGGCCGCTCCGGGCCACCCGGCGGCGCCGCGACCGGCGACTGCCGGGTCTGCGTGGCGCACCGTGGGTGCCGGCTGGTCCTCAGTGCTGGTCGGAACGCTGCCGAAGTCGGTCGGCGACACCAACGCGGGCCCTTCGGGCAGCGGACAGACCGGCGAGCTCGCCGGCATGCTGCAATTGCTTCCACGGGTCTCCGGTGCCTGGGGCAGCGGTCACCTGCTGACCTCGGCCCTGTTCTCCGCAGTTCTCACCAACGACGGACGGATCGCCGTCGGTGCGGTTGCACCAAACCAGTTGTATGCCGCCCTCGGCCGCGGCTGAACCAGGCGGCGCCAGCGATGGCAGCGGTTCGCGGCCGGCGATCGAGACCCGCAGCCTGACCAAGCGATTCGGTGAGGTCGCGGCAGTCGACGACCTGTCACTGAGGGTGCCGCGGGGAAGTGTCTATGGCTTCCTCGGGCCCAACGGCTCGGGCAAGACGACGACCATCCGGATGCTGCTCGGTCTGGTCCACCCGACCGCGGGCGACCACGACATCCTCGGCTACCCGATGCCTGCGCGGCAGCGCGATGCCCTGCCGCGGGTCGGATCGCTGGTGGAGGGCCCCGCATTCCACCCCTATCTGTCGGGGACCGCCAACCTGCAACGGCTGGACGCGGCGGATGCGCATGCCTCGGCCGCAACCAGTGCGGCCCGCATCCGGTCGGCGCTGGAACGAGTCGGGCTCGGCGCGGCTGCCGGCAAGCGGTACCGCGCCTACTCGCTCGGGATGAAGCAGCGCCTGGCGATCGCCGCCGCCCTGCTCGCCCCTCGGGACCTGCTGATCCTGGATGAACCGACGAACGGGCTTGACCCGCAAGGGACTCGAGAGGTTCGCCACCTGGTATCCGCGCTCGTGAATGATGGGATGACAATCCTCATCTCGAGCCACCTGCTGTCGGAGATCGAGCAGATCTGCAGCCATATCGGCGTCATGCGGGCCGGCAGGCTGGTCGCGCAAGGACCGATACATGAGGTGCAGTCGACGCAGCAGGCCACCGTGGTGGTGCGTACCCCGGACCCGGGTCGATGCGCGCAGCTCCTTCGCGAGGGCGGCCTGGGCGCAGTGCAGGTGACCGGTGACGTCGTGACCGGAGTGCCTTCGGCGGCGACGCTCGCGCTGCCGGAAGACCTGGTGGCACGCCTGGTGGCGGGTCAGGTGCGGGTGCGCGGGTTTCAGGTGGAGACGCCGAGCCTGGAGGACTTCTACGTCTCGCTGACCGGGGAGGGTTTCGATGTCCGCGCGTAAATCCACCCCACCAAGCCACCCCTCGAAGTTCTCCGCTCGCAAGCTCGCTCCGACACTTCGCAGGGACCCCGAAAGTTCTGCGCTCCTTCGTCGCTCCGATACTTTGCGCGGACCCCGGAGATGGTTGGCTCTGTGGCGATTCGCCCGGTCGGAGCTGCGGTTGATGTTCGGCAGGCGTCGCAACCAGGCGGGTCTTGTCGTGCTGGCACTCGTGCCGATCCTGCTGGCGGTCGCGGTCAAGCTGTCTCCACCGTCGAGAGGTGGCGGCCCGACGTTCTTGGACCAGATCACGGAGAACGGGCTGTTCGTCGGATTCACCTCTCTGACAGTCGAGCTGACTCTCTTCCTGCCGTTGGCGATGGCGATGGTGTCAGGCGACACGATCGCCGGCGAGGCGCATGTGGGGACGCTGCGATATCTGCTGACTGTGCCGGTCAGCCGACCGCGGATCCTCGCGGTGAAGTACTTCGCCCTGGTCGTGGGAGCCTTCATCGCAGTCGGCACCGTCGTCGTCCTGGGAGCGGTCGTCGGCTCGATCATCTTCGGGACGGGCCAGATGACCACGCTGTCCGGCACCCAGATCGGACTGGGTGCAGGTATCGGACGTCTGGCCGTGGCGCTGGTGTACGTCGCACTGGGCATGTGTGCGCTTGCCGCGATCGGACTGTTCTTGTCCACGCTCACCGAGCAGCCAATTGCTGTGACGGTCGCGCTGATGGTGATCGTTGCGGCCATGTGGATCGTCGATGCGGTGCCGCAGCTGTCGTTTCTGCGGCCGTGGCTCCTGGTCGACAAGTGGCCCGCCTTCGCCGACCTGATGCACGACCCACCTCGGTGGGACCAGATGATCCAGGGGGCGTGGGTCGACGGTGCCTACATCGTGGTGTTCCTGCTGGCTGCGTGGGCCCGGTTCGCCGGCAAGGACATCACCAGCTGAGCCGCTGGCCGACTGACCGGGCTACTGCAGCGCGATGACGTCCTGCCCGCGGTCGGACTCGGACCGTGGGCCGAAGATGCGCCGCTGCGACTCGGAGATCTTGATGTCATTGATGCTGGACTCTCGGCGGCAGTTCAATCCGAACTCGTCGTACTCCCACAGCTCGTTGCCGTAGCTACGCCACCACTGACCGCTCGGATCGTGGCTCTCGTACTGGTAGCGCACCGCGATCCGGTTGCCGGAGAACGACCACAGCTGCTTGCGTAGCGCGTAGTCGAGCTCACGCGACCACTTGTCTCGGAGCAGAGTGATGATCTGCTCACGTCCGGTGATGAAGCTGTCCCGGTTGCGCCACACCGAGTCCTCGGAGTAGCCCGACGCGACCTTGACCGGATCGCATGTGTTCCAGGCATCCTCGGCCCCTTGCACCTTCTGCAGCGCGCTGTGCTCGTCGAACGGGGGGAGTGGGGGACGTTGCTCAGTCATGGTCAGATCCTTTCGGGGAGTAGTCGTTCCCTGCTGCCAGTTTAGGACGTATCGGAGAGGTTTATCCTGGAGAGGTACCGGTTGGGGCGCCGGCTGTTCAAGGGTGCGCGCGCGCCCCGTTCAAGCGCTTGCATCTGCCGGAGACCCGAGCCGAGGGCATTGCCTGAAGATCCCGAGCGCCGGAACGTCAGGGCAATTCACGTGTGGTGATCCGAAATTGCCGAAACGGCAAGGATAGAGAGAAGATTAATCATGTCGGATGAGCAGCGCATGTCGATCCAGGACATCGATCAGGAAGCGTACAAGCCCATGATCGCGATGGAGAAGTACATCCACGCAGGCAGCTTGGGCGAGCCGCTGCTGGCCTTGGTGAAGATCCGGGCTTCCCAGATCAATGGTTGCGCGTGGTGTCTGGACATGCACTACAAGGAGGCCCGTGCCCAGCAGGTGAACCAACGCAAGCTCGATGTGATCGCCGGCTGGTCGGAGGCTCCTGCGGTGTACTCGGAACGAGAGCGTGCCGCCCTCGCACTGACCGAGGAAGTGACGCGGATCAGTGTCGCAGGAGTCTCGGACGCCGTCTGGGCCGGTGCGAAGAAGTCCTTCGACGACAAGGAGATCGTTCAGCTGTTGATGGCGATCTCCGCCATCAACGTCTGGAACCGTCTCGCCGTCAGCACGCACCAGCAGCTCCCCGCCGCGTAGGACGACCGAGGCGGTCCTGGACGCCCCCGCGGCGGGCGGAATCAGTGTGTGCCGGCGAGATTGAGCCCGACCACTCCGAGAATGATCAGTGCGAGGCAGGCCACCTGCGCCACGCTGAGCGGTTCCTTGAGCCAGAGCGCACCGATCATTGCTACGAGGGCCGTCCCGGCGCCGGACCACACCGCATACGTCACCGCCACGGGGATGTGTTTGACCACGACCGCCAACAGTGCGATTGACAGGCCGTAGCCGACGAGCACGACAAAGGTCCACGGTAGATCGGTGAACCCCTGCGCACGCGGCAGGACGGCAGTTGCCCCCACCTCGACGACGATCGCGACCGCGAGTAGCGCGGGTGCCAACAACATGATTGGGACATCTCCTGGACTTCAGATGTAGCGAGTGCTACATTTTATTGAGTGTAGCACCCGCTACACTCAACGGACCATGAGCCGACGAGACGAGCTGCTGCAGCAAGCGACCGACTACGCGCTCGAGCACGGCCTGATCGGTCTCAGTCTGCGTCCGATGGCCGCGGCACTCGGGACCAGCGACCGGATGCTGCTCTACCACTTCGGATCCAAGGACGCGCTCGTCATCGCCGTGATCGATGAGAGCACCCGGCGGTCCAGTGAGGTGTTGAGAGATCTGCCGCCGGCGCAGACGGTGCGGGCGGGCGTGCTGCGACTCTGGGAGGTACACACGGACGGTCAGCTCGATCGGTGTCAGCACCTCTACGAGCAGGCTTCGGCGTCAGGGCTGCTCGGCGACGAGCCATACCGTTCGGCGGTGCGGCAGAGCAACGAGATCTGGGCGGTCGCCTTGGTGGACTACCTCACAGCGTGCGGAGCGACCCGCACCGGCGCGCGTCGAGTCGTCCCGCTGCTGGATGCGGCGCTGATGGGATTCCACCTCGACTACGGAATCGAGGCGGACAGCGCGGACCTGCGCCGTGGCGTGCGCGACCTTGCCGACGCCGTCCACCGGCTCACAGAGTGATGATGGTGGGCCGGGCAACTCGAGCAGGTCCGGTCGCCGCGGTCAGCGCGTCAGTCCTTGGGGCTGCGGGTGAGGCGCCAGAGCGTGATCGACGAGAACACGGCGGTCAGCACGACCAGCATGGCGGCCGAGAGGATCCAGCTGCTCGGTGCGTGGTTCCACAGCGAGTCACCGCCCTGTGACGGCAGTATGGTGCCGAGATCGACGGTCGATGCCGTGTCGGCGTAACCCCAACGCGCCGGAGCGAGCCAGGCGATCTGCTCGAGGCCCGCGCGCCCACGCACCGGAAACAGACCGGCGCAGAGCACCAACTGGGCCATGATCGACACCACGAGCAGCGGCATCACCTGCTCGGAGGTGCGCACGAAGCTGGACATCAGCAACCCGAGCGCGACCGCGGCGAACGCCGTCAACCAGCAGGCGACGATGAGCTCGAGAGTGGGCGAACCCAAGATCACCGCGGAGGTCGCCGCCGGCTTGCGCAGCTCGACCAGCAGCACCAGCACCACGGACTGCAGCAGCGTGAGCACACCGAAGATCGTCAGCTTGCCCCAGAGGTAGGCCTGCGGGGAAAGCCCGACGGCCTCCTCCCGGTTATAGATCGCTCGTTCACCGACGAGTTCGCGCACGCTGGCCGCCGTGCCCATGAAGACCGCCCCGATGATGAGCACCACCAACAGCTGCATGGCCTCGGTGGTTCGCATCCGGCCGATCTGCATCTGTAGGCCGTGATCACCGGGCACCACCATGGTGAGGATCGCAAGCACGACCGGCAGCAGGATCATGAACATGGCGTAGCCCCGGTCTGCCAGGATCACGCGCAGGTGCCGCCGCGCCAGGGTCGAGAGCTGCGCGAAGATGCTTTGCTGTCGCGATGGCTTCTCCAGCGGCGGCGCCTGCGGGCGTGGTGCGCTGAGCGGACCTTTGACCTGCTCGCTCTCCATCGGGGAGATCCGGAAGCGGTGCTGAGCGCCGTCCGGGTCCCGCGAGACGGAGGTGAAGATGTCCGCGTGGTCGGTGGCGCCGAAGAACCCGAGCATCTCGTCCGGTGGTCCGAAGTAGGCGACCTTGCCGCCGGGCGCGAGCAGCAGCACCTTGTCGCACGTGCGCAGGTTGGCGATGCTGTGGGTGACGACGACGACGGTGCGGCCTCCGTCGGCCAGCTCGCGAAGGGTCTGCATCACCTGCTTGTCCAGGCCGGGGTCAAGGCCGGAGGTCGGCTCGTCGAGGAACAGCAGCGACGGGCGGGTCAGCAGTTCGAGCGCGACCGAGGTGCGCTTGCGCTGGCCGCCGGAGAGCCGGTCGACCCGGGTCTGCGCGTGGCCCGTGAGCTCCAGCTCCGCCATCACCTCGTCGACGCGCTGGTTGCGCAGGTTCGCGTCCAGGTCGTCGGGGAAGCGAAGCTCGGCGGCGAACCGCAGGGCCTGACGCACGGTGAGCTGGCGGTGCACGACGTCTTCCTGGGGGACGACACCGATGCGGTGCCGCAGGTCCTGGAAGTTGTCGTAGAGGTCTCGCCCGTCGTAGTAGACCTCCCCCTCGGTCGCCGGCTGCGACCCGGTGAGGGCCTTGAGCATGGTGGACTTGCCGGCGCCCGACGGACCGATCACGGCCAGGAGGCTGGAACCTTCGAGGGCAAAGGAGACGTCGTCGAGGAGCGTCTTTCCGTCCGGGAGCGCGAATGACAGGTGGTTGGCCACGAAGTTGACGTCGCCCTCGTCGATGCTGGCGACCAATTGCCCATGCCGGACGGTGAACCGGGAGTGACCGACGGCGAGCAGGTCTCCCGCACCGATGTGCGCGACGTCGATGCGATGACCATTGACGTAGGTGCCGTTGCGACTGCCCAGGTCGTGCACCTCGAACCCGGGGCTTCGTGGGACCAGGCGCACGTGATGGCGGGACACCAGCAGGTCGTCCACGACGATCTTGTTCTCCAGCCCCCGGCCGATGGTGAACGGCCCGCCCGCGTTGCCACCGGACGGCGCCTGGAGCGGCACCGGCATCACCTGCGGCGCGGAGCCCGTGACCGTGGCGCGGGCGCTGGGCGCCGGAGTGCGCGTCGGCATCGGACCGCTGGGCAGAGTCCACCGGTCGAAGACGACGCCGGTGTTGCTGGGTGCGGGTGGCACTGCGGGGGCGGCGCCCTTGCGGGGGAGTGGCCTCCTGGCGGAGGCGGCAGGTCGCTGGGGCAGCGGCATCGACGGGGTGCCGGTACGCGGCATACGCACAGCGGGTGTCGGCCGGGTGATGCTGACCGTGACGGGCGTGCCGCCTCGGTCGCCGATGTGCACCGCGGCGCCGTCGGCGAGCGTGGCCGGCGTCGTGATTCGGGCCCCGTCGACCCAGGTGCCGTTGGAGCTGCCGAGGTCCTCGACCACCACGGTGGAACCGCGACGGCGGAACTGGGCGTGGTGGCGGGACGCCTGCGTGTCGGTGACCACGATCTCACAGTCCTGGCTGCGACCGGCGACCACGATGTTCTGTGGCTCAAGCGGCCAGGTGCGATCGCCATGCCGCAGGGTGATCTGGCTCATCGACCCGCGACCGCCGGTCGGTGTGCTCATTGACGGTGCTCCCCCTTGACTGCCTGGTCGGTGTCGCCGGGTGACGCGGCAACTCGCGGGCAGACTATCGCGAGGGGGCCACGTCACGCGGATGCGCGTGGCTCTGACGTGCCGCGGCTCGGATCGGTGCCATGCCGGTCCATCCGCGCTTCACCGGATGCTCAGATGGTGACCAACCAGCCGTCGCGTACCTCGAAGGTGGACGCGCCGACCCCGATGTGGTCGCCCTCGTGCAGATGGGTGCGCTCGACGCGACGGCCGTTGACGAACGTGCCGTTGCGGCTGCCGAGGTCCTCCAGCACGAGCCCCTCGTCGTCGGCGGTGATCCGGACGTGTTGGCGCGATACCAGCATGTCGTCCAGCAGGATCGAGTTGCCCCGCCCGCGGCCGATCGTCAGGGCGTCGTCGGCGGCCGGCTGCTCGGTGCCGGCGCCGTCGACTGCGTGCGACATCGCGGTGGGAGCCTCTGCCGCCCCTGCTTCCGACTCGGCCGGCGCCTTTGCCTCTGCCGGGGCCGCTGCGGGTGGCTGAACGGGAGCGGCGGGTGCCGCAGGCTCGGATACCGGGGGCTGGGCTGCCGGTGCCGGTGCAGGGGCTGGTGCGAAGGCGGCCGGGCCCGACCAGGGCGCCGAGCTCGGGCTGCCCTGGTCGTCCCACACGATCGGTGCCGCGGGCACCGGTAGTCCCTGCGGTGCGGGGGGCCGGCCGTAGGGCTGCTGATTGCCGTAGGGGTTGCTCATCGAATCTCCGGCCTGCGGATGGGTCACAAGTTGCTCCAGACTAACGCCATGCCGCACTGGCCGTCGCACCCCCAGCCCCCCGCCGCGGGGATCAGCCGGAGTGCTTCTCCAAGGCCACCAGGACCCCTGCAGCGGCGAAGTACTTGTTGGACCCCAGGTCGCGGATGGACTTGATGCCTAGCGCCTCCTTGAGTTGGGCGGTGTGCTTCTCGGTGAGCCCGGCCAGGGCATCCACCGGTGCGTCCAGGATCTCCTCCAGTGACTTGTCCTCGTAGGCCTTGTCCAACATCTTGGCGAGATTCACTGATACCGACATTGCGGTTGCCTCCTGTATTCACGGGATGCGCGGTTGCGCACACCCACAATCCACCCGATCGGACGTCCCGACAAGGTTTGCGGCCTACCAGATTCCTGGGAATGGCCTGGGGGTCCGTTGTGGATGCCGGCTGCGCGTGACTGCCTCGCTCGGCTGGTGGGAGCCCTCTGTGCGGCGATGTCGCGGCTGCGCGCTTATGGTGGCCGCATGCCACTCGAGTATCCGATCGCGACCCGGCGCCTGGCCAACGGTCTGCGCGTTGCGGTCTCACCCGACCACAGCGTGCCGGCGGTCACCGTCAACCTATGGGTGGATGTCGGGTCTCGACACGAGCCAGAGGGTCGCACGGGCTTCGCACACCTGTTCGAGCACCTGATGTTCCAGGGCTCACGCAACGTGGCCGAGGGCGAGCACTTCTCCGCGCTGATGGCCCAGGGCGGTCAGCTCAACGCGACGACGTGGGTCGACCGCACCAACTACTTCGAGACCGTGCCGACCCCGGCCTACGAGCTGGCGCTGTGGATGGAGGCCGATCGGCACGGCTACCTGCTGGACGCGCTCACCCAGGAGAACCTCGACAACCAGCGGGACGTCGTGAAGGAGGAGAAGCGCCAGCGATACGACAACCGGCCCTATGGCAATGGGCTCACTGACCTCAACGCCACCGTCTTCCCGAAGGGGCATCCCTATCATCACTCGACGATCGGCTCGATGGACGACCTCGACGCGGCGTCACTCGACTACGTCCACGACTTCTACCGAGTCCACTATGGACCGGCCAACACCGTCCTGACGCTCGTTGGTGATGTCACTGTGGAGGACGGGTTTGCGGCAGCGGAGCGGTATTTCGGACCGCTTCCGGCACGGCCCGTTCCGCCGCAGCCGGTCGTTGAGCCACTCGGCCCGCTGACCGAGCCGGTCCGGCTGGACCGCGTGGAGGACGTTCCGCAGGACCGTCTCTATCTCGGTTTCCGGCTCCCGTCGGGCGCCACCACGGCCTACCTGGCCGGTGAGCTCGCGTTGGGTGTGCTGGCGGGTCTGGCGACCTCGCGGCTTTATCGCCGGCTGGTGCGACGCGAGCAGATCGCCACCCATGTCTCGCAGGGTTCCCAGGGCAGGGTCGCGGGCACCTCGATGGGCACGATCGCCATCGATGTGCCGTCCGGCGTCGCTGCGGACGACGTCGAGTCGGCCGTATGCGAGGAGCTCGAGCTGCTGGGCGCGCAGGGTCCCACTCCGGTGGAGCTGGAAGCCGTTGTCGCCGACACGGAGCGGTGGTGGCTGCAGTCGCTGGCCGCGCAGGATGAGCGCGCCGACGCGATCAGTCAGTACTACCTGCTGCACGATCAGCCCGAATACCTCAATACGTTCCTCGACCAGATTCGTCAGGTGAGCGCCGCCCAGGTCCAGGAAGCGGCCGCGACCTGGCTGCAACCGCGCTCGCGGGCCGTGGTCACCTACCGCAAGCAGGAGGACTGAAATGACTGCAGTTGCCCGACCACAGGTCGGTGCTCCCGCACGGTGGGAGTATCCGCCGCACAGTGAGCACGTCCTGTCCAACGGTGTGCAGGTCGTCTTCTTCCACCTGCCCGGACAGCATGTCGTGTCGACCCGGCTGGCGATCAGCGCACCGCTGTGGAGCGAGCCTCGATCACGCGAGGGTGTCGCCACCATTGTCACTCGCACGATGGACGAGGGGACACAGTCGCGCTCGGCCGACGAGATGGCCGAAGCGCTGGAGGTCAATGGTATTGCCCTCAGCGCGGGGATGCTTGGATCCGGCATGCTCGTGGACCTGGACGCGACCGCGGACCATGCCGAGCGTGGCTGGCAGCTGACAACCGAATTCCTCTCCGAGCCGGCGTTCGACGCCGGTGAGGTGGGCCGGCATGTCCACCAGCGGCTTGCTGAGATCGAGCAGGAGCTGGCCGACCCTGGCGGGCGCGCGGCCCTCGAGTGGGCCCGCAGCTTCTATACGGACAGCTCCCGTGGCAGCAGGCCCACCGCGGGCCGGGCGTCCACCGTCGCGGGCATCACCAGCGCGGACTGCAGGCAGTTCCATGCGGCCAGCGTGCGGCCAAGCAACGCAACGGTCGTCGTGGCCGGTGACATGGATCGGGCGCAGGCACTGACCTCGCTCGAGCGCACCATCGGACGATGGGCGCAGCCCGCACCGGCCCGGGGCGCCGCGGATGCGAGCCCGAGCCGCGACGAGGTACGCACCGACCCGGACCGGATTCTTTTCGTCCACCGCCCCGGGGCCGTGCAGACACAGATCCATCTCGGGTCGTTGGGGCCGGACCGACGAGTCGACGGCGGGTGGGCGCCCTACCCCGTCCTCGGGTTCCTGATCGGAGGCTCACCCACGTCGCGGCTCGACTCGGTCCTGCGGGAGGACAAGGGTTTCACCTACGGTATGCGCGCCGGCTTCCGATCGCGCTCGCATGACGGTGTTTTCACCGTGTCCGGCGCTGTCCGTGGCGACTCGACGGCGGAGTCGGTGGATCTTATCCTGGGCATCCTGGCCGAGGCCGGCAAGGGGTTCACCGAGGACGAGTTGCACTCGGCCGCCGACTTCATCGGCAAGACTGCGCCCGTGCGGTATGCCACGGCTGACGTCGTCGCGGGGGAGGCGGGCGCGCTGCGGCTCGACGGGCTGGACAGCACCTTCGTCACGGACTACCTGGCGCAGTTGTCGCAGCTGACCACCGACGACCTCGCGCGGGCCTGGTCGCTCTGGAGCGACCAGCCGCGATCGATCGTGCTGGTGGGTGATGCCGAAGCCGGCGCCGACGCCGTCAAGGCCCTGGGCCGAGGAGAAGTCGAAGTCGTCGAGTAGAGCCGCGATCCCCTCAACGTCGGCCACCCGTTCCCCCGACCGCGGGTTGAGCTGGGCGAGCCCGCAACACACCGGTGATTGGGCTGACGAGCGCGTAGCGCGAGGAGGGTCGAAACCTGGTGACGCGCACGGGCAGCCACGCCACGAGCGTCGTGTGGCCGCTGTGTGCTGAGTCTGTCGGGGGTTAGGCGGTTTGGGCGTGGTCTGGTGGTGCGCCGGGGCCGTGGGTCAGGGGGTCGTCCGGGTGCAGCGGCTGGGTCGGCATTCGGTCGGGGGTCAGGTCCCAGATCACTCCGGTTGCGGTGATCTCCCCGCCTCGCTTCGCTCCGTGCAGGCGAGTTGCAGTGAGGAGAACTGCAAATAATCCTTTGCAAAGAACCGTTCGCAGTTGTAGCGTGTCGTCATGCCTTCATCCCAGCCGGTCGATCCCGCATCGCACGGCCCTGCTCGCACGGTCACCGAGATCTTCCCGGACACCAATCAGCTCAAGGTGCTCGCGCACCCAATGCGCCTGCGCATCCTTGGGATTCTGCGGCGAGACGGACCGGCTACGGCCACGCAGTTGGCGCAACGACTGGGACTGAACTCGGGCGCCACGAGCTATCACCTGCGCCAGCTGGCGCAGCATGGCCTCATCAGCGACGACGAGACTCGCGGCAACGCGCGCGATCGATGGTGGCGAGCTACGCACGAGACGACACGGGTCGAGCCGGCAGCGGTGGACGACCCCGCCGCGCGCGCAGCCGTTGGAGCGTTCAATCGGACTGTTGCGCTCTCCTACGTTGCGGAGCTACAGGCCTCACTGGACGAGCGCGCCGACCTGCCACGCGAATGGGCGGACGTCATCGACGACAGTGACTGGAACATCTGGTTGACTCCCGCGCAGGTCAACGAGGCATTGGAGCGCATTCACGCGATCCTCGATGAGCTGCATCGTGCCGCACCGGCGTGGTCTGAGAACCCTCCGGATAGGGCGGTCCTCTATACCGTCCAGCTCCACGGGTTTCCGCGCCCCGGCAAAATCGCGCGTCCCGACGAGACATGAGCGCCACCCCACAAAGTTCTCCGCTCGCAGGCTCGCTCCGATACTTTGCGGGGACCCCGAGATGAGCGCCACCCCCACAAAGTTCTCCGCTCGCAAGCTCGCTCCGATACTTTGCGGGGACCCCGAGATGAGCGCCACCCCCACAAAGTTCTCCGCTCGCAGGCTCGCTCCGATACTTTGCGGGGACCCCGAGATGAGCGCTACCCCCACAAAGTTCTCCGCTCGCAGGCTCGCTCCGATACTTTGCGGGGACCCCGAGATGAGCGCCACCCCCAGATGAGCGATACCTCACCATGAGCACTCGCCGGCCGTTCGTGGCTCTCGCTGTCGCAGAGACGTGCTCACTCTGCGGCACCAGACTGTCGATGATCGCGATTCCGTGGCTGGTGCTGACCACAACGGGCAGTGCAACCATGACCGGCGTGGTCGGCATGGCCGAGATGTTGCCCTATGTGCTGATGAAGGCGATGGGCGGCCCGATCATCGATCGAGTCGGGCCGAAACACATTGCCGTCGCCCTGGACTCGCTGAGTGTGCTCATCGTCGGCCTGGTGCCGATCCTGCACCTCTTGGGCATGCTGCACCTGCCGGTCCTGCTCGGCCTGGTGATGGTCATGGGTGCGCTCCGCGGACCGTCGGATGGGGCCAAGGACACCCTGATCCCGCATGTCGCGGACCTCGCAGGCTATCCACTGGAGCGAGTGACCGGAGTGGCCGGCACAATCGAGCGGCTCGCCGGGACGATGGGCGCGGCTGCGGCGGGCGGCCTTGTCGCTCTCGCCGGTCCGGCGAACGCCCTGGTTGTCGACGCCGTCAGCTTTGGGATCGCGGCGTTGCTGATCGGCCGGCTGATCCCGGTCGCTGGAAGCGGATCGGCGAGCGAGACGTGCACGGCTGCCGACGAGACGGCCACTTCGCCGGAGGGGGAGGAGGTATCGCCGACCGGACTCCCGGCATACGTCCAGGAGCTGCGTGAGGGCTGGACCTTCCAGCGCAACGACGCAGTGCTCATGGGGATCGCCGTCATGGTAGCCATCACCAACCTGCTCGATCAGGCGTGGGCGGCGGTGCTCGTGCCGGTCTGGGCGCATCACAGTGGTGCCGGGGTCGGCTCCGTGGGTCTGGTCTTCGCGGCACTGTCCGGGATGTCGGTGCTCGGTTCGGTCGTGGCTACCTGGAAGGGTGCGCAGCTGCCCCGGATGCTGGTCTACACAGCGGCATTCATCACTGTCGGGCTGCCACGGTTTGCCGTGTTTGCCCTCGGGTGCCCGCTGTGGATCGTGCTCGCCGTCGTCGGCGTCGGCGGCTTCGGCAGCGGCTTCATCAACCCGATCCTGAGTGCGGTTGAGTTCGAACGGATTCCGAAGCCGCTCATCGGGAGAGTGTCGACATTGCAAAGCGCTATGGCCTGGTCGCTGATCCCGTTCGGTGGTCTGGTCGGGGGTCTGCTGATCACCGCCGGAGGTCTACCGACAGCGATGATCGTCGTCGGCCTCTGCTACTTCGTTGTCACATTGATGCCCTTGGCGCGTAAGAGCTTTCGCGGATTCGACCGCCGACCCGCAGCGCAGCAGCCTGTTTCCGCTGGTTAATTCTCTGCAGTCGGTCGACGAGGCTGGCCATGCTGCACCCCTCGGCGCAGCAGCGGTCCGTTTCGCAGTTCAGCGCCGTCGAATTCGTCAGGCTTCGAGGTTGACCAGGGGAGCGTGTTCTGCTCGACGGACTGATCGGATCCTCATGGATGCCGCGATGGTCGACGCGGCGGCTGCGACGGCGCACACGGCGATCGCGACGGCAAGACCCGGCCTGTTCGTCATCAAGAACAGCAGCGCGACGACCTGGGAGGTCCCGAAGAAGACCACGTAAACCGGCCTGGAAGCGAGCTGGACTTCGCGTAGATCGGCGTGCGGCCGCTCGCCAGAGGCACTCGCGATTGCAGCCCGAAGGCGCCTGTCGTCGCTTGCTTCCACCGTGGGCCCAAGGATCGCCAGCAGCAGAGTGATGACCAGGGACGTTACTACCCAGCCGGCACTCCACGGAATGCTTCCGTCGTCGCCGTGCTGGGAGACCATGTATAGACCGGGCGCGACAACCAGCAGCATCGCCGGAATGATGACGACCTCGACCCACTTCGTCCCCGCGATCAGTGACCGCAGCTCGCGTACGGTCCCAGCGGTATGCACGCGCAGCAGCGTCAGCAAGGTGACGGTCACCGAACCGACGAGTAGCGCTACACCTAGAAGATGCAGGAAGAGGGCGGCGTTGTACATGTCGTTTCCTTAAGTCGGATGAACAGCTTTCAGGGTCCGGCTGCGTCGGGGCGACCAGGAGGTCGGCTCGACGGCGTGGCAGCGTCGGGAACTGGTGAGGGTGCGACCGATGTTCTCGCTCCGACTCCTTGTAGTAAGAAGTATTGACTACTATAGTCATGTGATCACACCGGTGGCAACGGTGGCGAAGTCGGCGGGTAGATGGAAATCTGGCGCGACAGCACTGACGTAGGGTGTGAGATCTGTGAGACCAGGTGGGACGAATGGAGCTGGGTGAGGCATGGACGACGAGCAGCCGGTTGATCTAGGGGTGTCGTTGTTCATCCCGTACCGGTACACCGAGGACCGGATCTTCCGGGCCATCCAAGATGCCGGGTTTGACGACTGGACGCTTGTCCAATGCCGGGTGTTCCAACGCATCGCCCCGGACGGCTCGCGCCTCACGGACCTCGCTGACCAGGCGCAAATGAGCAAGCAGAGCGCCGGTGTACTGGTCGATCAACTGGAACGTCTGGGCTATGTCCGCCGGATCCCCGACCCTACAGATGGCCGCGCGCGGTTGATCGTGTTCGAGGAACGTGGCCAGCGCGCAGTCGAGGTGGCCAAGGCGACACTCGACGGGATCCTCGCGGAGTGGAAGGCCTACCTGGGGACGCGCAACTTCACGTTGTTGCACCAGATTCTGGATCAACTCCGCGAGATCACTGACCCCTACGCGCGGTAAGCGCGGCTGCGCCGAGTCGTCCGCCTTCGATTCCGCTTCGCCCGGGTCGCGGGAAGGTGGGCGCGTAGACCGCATTTTGACAATAGTCATTAAGATTGACTAATCTGCTCAAAGTGTCCCCCCTCCTCACCTCGTCCGGCCGTACCACGGACCGGGCGCCGTGCCCCACCGCGGCGACACCAGCAAGCCCAATCCTGACTCGATAGAAAGCGAAACAAGATGAAGTTTCTTGTCCTTGGTGCAACCGGTCGCACCGGTGTCCTCTTCGTCAAAAAGGCACTCGATGAGGGACACCAGGTCACCGCCCTCGTTCGGAGGGCGGACGCAATCGTCGACTCGCGCGCTCAGATCGTCAGAGGCGACGTCACGGACTCCGCCGTGATCGCGTCGGCAGCGCGAGGCCACGACGCGATCATCAGCACCCTCGGAGTCAAGAGCGCCCGCAAGACCCCAACGCTGGTCACCGACACCGTCCGGGCAGTCATTGCCTCGGCGCAGACGTCAGGCGTTGACCGTTTCGTCGTCTTGTCTGCGTTCGGAGTCGGCGACTCCCTCGCGAAGGCCTCATTCCTCGTATCCCCCCCTCTTTCGCACCTTGCTTCGCAAGACCTACGCGGACAAGGCCGCGTCGGAAGTGCTCTTGCGGGCCAGCGATCTGAAGTGGACCCTTGAATACCCCGGGGCGTTGAACAACGCAGACAGCACCCGCTACACCGCGGTCGAGCTCGGCGACGTCAAAAGACTGCCGCTCTTCCCCTCAACCTCTCGTGCAAACGTCGCCGACTTCCTCATCCGCTCCGCCGTGGAAGGCACCTTCATCCGTCAGATCGCCGTCGTCACCGACACGAAATAGGTCACCGATGCCGGTCCGGCTCGACCAGCGGCGGGGGAGGCAGACGGTTCAACCGGCGGTTGAGGCGAGGGCCTGCGTGAGCACCTGTAGGCCTTCGCGGAGCAGGTCGTCGCCGATGGACAGCGGCGGCAGCAGTCGGAGCACGTTGCCGTAGGTGCCGCAGGTCAGCACGATCACGCCCTGCTCATGACACTTCTTCGCGACGGCCCCTGCCAGTGCCGCATCGGGCTCCTTGGTGCCGCGCTTGACGAGCTCGATCGCGATCATGGCGCCGCGACCACGGACCTCGCCGATAGCCGGGGTGTCGGCCTGTGCCTCCTTGAGAGTCGGCACGATGATCTGCTCGATCTGCAGAGCACGACCCGGCAGATCCTCGGCCATCATCGTCTCGATCGCGCCGAGTGCCGCGGCGCACGCCACCGGGTTGCCGCCGTAGGTGCCGCCCAGCCCGCCGGGGTGCACGGAGTCCATCAGCTCTGCACGACCCGTGACGCCCGCCAGAGGGAGGCCGCCGGCAATGCCCTTCGCCGTCGTCACGAGGTCGGGGACTACGTCCTCATACTGTGTCGCGAACCACTTGCCGGTGCGGGAGAACCCGCTCTGCACCTCGTCGGCGATGAATACGATGCCGTTCTCGGTGCACCACTTGGACAGTGCGGCAAGGAAACCCGGAGCCGGCACGATGAAACCGCCCTCACCCTGGATCGGCTCGATCAGCACCGCGGCGATCTGGTCCGCGCCCACCGCCTTCTCCGCGGAGGTGATGGCGCGCTGAGCGGCCTGCTCGCCCGTCATACCCTCCGGGTCCCGGAACGGGTAGGAGGTCGGCACCCGGTAGATCTCGGAGGCGAACGGGCCGAAGCCCAGCTTGTAGGGCATCGCCTTCGCCGTCAGCGCCATCGTCAGGTTGGTGCGCCCGTGGTAGGCGTGGTCCACGACGACCACCGCCTGTCGGCCCGTGGCGTAGCGCGCGATCTTGACCGCGTTCTCGACCGCTTCGGCGCCGGAGTTGAAAAGCGCAGAACGCTTCTCGTGGTCGCCAGGTGTGACCTCGGCGAGTTTCTCGCACACCGCGACGTAGCTCTCATACGGGCTCACCATGAAGCAGGTGTGGGTGAAGTCGGCGACCTGCTGCTGCACACCTGCGACGACTCGAGGCGCAGAGTTGCCCACGGTGGTCACGGCGATGCCCGAACCGAGATCGATGAGCACGTTGCCGTCCACGTCCTCGACCACGCCGCCCTGCGCACGCGCGACGTAGATCGGCATGACGGAGCTGACGCCCGCGGCTACTGCACCGGCTCGTCGCGTCGCGAGTTCCCGGGACTTCGGACCGGGAAGCTCGGTGCGAAGATTGCGCTGCTGTGGCAGTGCGTCACGGTCGGTGATGGTCGTCATGCGGGTCTCCTTGAATGCGATCTGTCGGCGGGCCGGCAGGGTGTCTGGTGCTACCTGCAGTCTGCCACTGACGACAAGTTCGATTTCGAAGTGTCGTCAGCTGGTCTCGTCGGCGTTGCCGAGTCGCCCCAGCACCTCGTCGTGCAGCAGCCCGTTGCTGCTCAGCGCGTTGCCGCTCCAGCACCATGGTCTGCCGTCCAGGCCGGTGAACTGCCCGCCGGCTTCGACGACGATGGGAGCGAGAGCGGCCATGTCGTACTCGGCCAGCTCGGGCTCGGGTGCGAAGTCGACTGCGCCCTCGGCCACGAGCATGTGCGACCAGAAGTCGCCGTATGCTCGGCTGCGCCAGCAGTCGTCCATCAGGGCGAGCATCTCCTCGCGGCGGCCGATCGATCCCCAGTCGCGCACGTTGGCGTAGGACATCGACGCGTCCGCGATGCGGCGCACCTTGGAGACCTGTATGCGGCGCGCACCGGTCAACGATCGGCCGGTCCAGGCGCCGGTGCCCTTGCCCGCCCACCAGCGACGACCCAGTGCAGGCGCTGAGACCATGCCCACAACGGGCTCGTCGCCGTCGACGAGCGCGATGAGCGTGGCCCACACGGGGACTCCACGCACGAAGTTCTTGGTGCCATCGATCGGGTCCACGACCCAGCGTCGTGGACCGTGACCCACCAGGCCCTGCTCCTCGCCCTGTACGGCATCTCGTGGGCGGGTGCGCTTGAGTTGTGACCGCAGGGTCTCCTCGACCGCGATATCCGCATCGGTCACCGGAGTGAGGTCGGCCTTCTGCTCGACGACCAGGTCCTGGGCGCGGAACCGACTGGTCGTGAGGGGCTCGACCGCGTCCGCGAGGACATGGGCGAGGCGAAGGTCATCGTGGTAGCTCGTCACCAGGTGACCGTATCTGTCCGAGACTGACGCGTCACGCACACCGTGCGGACTCCGCAGGTTCACCTGGAGTTCACCGACCGTCGTTAGCGTCGAAGCCGTACAGGACCCCGCACATACGCCGTACAGGACCCCGCACATACGAGTTCCTCATGGAAGGCGAAGATGTCGACGACACTCTTCCTGGTCATCGTGGTCGTGATCACCGCGTTGGCGTTCGACTTCACCAACGGATTCCACGACTCGGCCAATGCCATGGCGACCTCGGTTGCCACCGGGGCGCTGCGGCCCCGGGTCGCCGTCCTCATCGCCGCGGTCTTGAACATTGTGGGCGCGTTCTTGTCGACCGAGGTCGCCAAGACGATCTCGGGCGGGATCGTCGAGGATTCGCTGATCACGCCCTGGATGGTGTTCGCGGGACTGTGCGGCGCGATCCTGTGGAACCTTGCGACGTGGCTGCTCGGTCTGCCCTCGAGCTCGTCGCACGCCCTGTTCGGCGGCCTGATCGGTGCGGTGCTGGTGGGTGCCGGCATGCACGGCATACATTTCTCGACCATCATGTCGAAGGTGATCATCCCGGCCGTGGTGGCGCCCGTCGTCGCCGGTTTCGCGGCATGCGCCGCAACATTTCTGATTTACCGTCTGGTCAAGAAGCCGGAGGATGGATCGAACGGCAGGCTTTTCAAGCACGGTCAGACGGTGACTTCCTCCCTGGTCGCGCTCGCCCACGGCACCTCCGATGGGCAAAAGACGATGGGCGTCATCACGCTGGTGCTCATCTCCGCCGGCTACCAGGCCTCCGGGTCCGGCCCGCAGGTGTGGGTCATCGTGATCGCCGGCCTCGCCATCGGGCTGGGGACCTACTCCGGCGGCTGGCGGATCATGCGCACGATGGGCAAGGGCGTGGTCGACGTGACGCCTCCGCAGGGATTCGCCGCGGAAACCGCCTCCACCGCCGCAATCCTCGCGTCGTCGCACATGGGCTTCGCCCTGTCGACCACGCACGTGTGCTCCGGTTCGATCATGGGCACCGGGATCGGCCGCCGGGCCGCCATCGTGCGCTGGGGCACGGCACGGCGTATGGCGGTCGCGTGGATCGTGACCCTGCCGGCCGCCGCATCGGTCGGCGCGGCGGCGGCGTTCGTCGCCCAGCAGGGCACGCTCGGCGAGATGCTGGTCCTTGCCGCACTGGTGCTCGCATCCGCCTGGATCTGGCTGATGAGTCGCCGCAACGCGATCTCGGCAGCCAACGTGAACGACAGTGCCGACGTCACACTGACACCGGTGGCCACCGTCACCGCCCAGCCGGCGCCGGTCGCCTGAGGACGAGGGGAGCAGCATCGTGACAATTGACTGGGTCGCACTCGCACAGGTCACCGTGGCGACGATCGGCGCAACGCTCATCGTCGTGGCCGTGTTCGTGATGGCGGCAACCGCGATGTCGCAGGCGGATGAGGCTGCCGCGTCGGGCCAGCGAGCCACCGGGCTGCGGGCGGTCGGGTATGCCGCGCTCGCGCTTGCGGGGGTCTTCGTGGTCTACGGGCTGTATCTGATGATCCCGTACTTCCACAGCGCGTAAGGCGCCTTCCACCTCGGTGGGCGCCAAGCCTTTCGGTTGGGCCGACGGGGCGGTAACATCTGACCTCACGTGGTGGCCCCAGACCCTGGCGATCGTGGTTTTCAGCGTGTCAGGGAAGTGGAGGCTCAATGATGAGTAGTAGCCCGTTCGAAGAGATCCGGGACGACCTGGCAGGGGTTCAGCGGCAAGCCGGCCTGGCCACGCCGTCACGGGCGGCGGTCACCGGCCCGGCGAGCGGCCACCTGGCAACCACCCTGGAGACCTCGGCCGGCGGACCCGACCAACCGGGCGCCGACCGCCCGTATCCCTCGGATGCGGCGCTCGGCCGGCCATCCCGGGTTGTTCGAGAGCCGGCAGGCCGGGTGAGGTACCCAGCGGACTCGTCATACATCCTGGGCTGAGATGCCCGCCCCGGCCGGCACGGTCGAAGCCGTGCCGCTGGTCCTCGACCGGTAGCTCGCAGGCTGCGTACCAGCGCAAGCGGCCAGATCACAGTATGGCTGCACCGCCACGGGTTAGCATGGCGTCCATCCGAGGCAGAGGACCCAAAATGAGGCATGGACTTGATCACAGCACCGCGTCGGTGGTGCTGGACCGGACGCGCATGCGCAAGGTGCTGCAGCGGGCGGGCGTGATCGGCGAGACCACCGAGGCGCTGCCGTCGGACAGCCGAGAAGTGCGAGAGCTGCTGGCCGATGCAGGGCTCGCTCAGCAGGTGCGACGGCTCGCCGACGAGGTGGGTATGGAGGCGGGCGAGGCGCAAGCACTGGCTGCGGGATACCTGCGGTCGATGGCCGCAGCGCAGACTGATCGCGCCGGCGAGGCCTGGCGGGGCTTCGCGAGCTGGATGACCCGTGCCCATGACTTCCTGTATGACGAGGAGGCTGCCAGGAGGATTCGCGCCCTCGATCGCAAACACTCCTTGTTCTTCCTCTTCTCACACCGCTCCTACCTCGACGTCGAGCTGTCGGTGACGTTGCACTCCAGCGGTATCGACCCGGCATACGTCATGGGCGGGGCGAACCTCGACTTCTTCCCGTTCGGCGCCATGGCCCGCAAGGTCGGCATGGTCTTCATCCGGCGCGACACCGCCGACCTGCCGATCTACCGGCTCATACTGCGCTCCTACATCGGTCAGCTCACGCGCAACCACAAGAACATCGCCTGGTCCATCGAGGGTGGCCGCAGCCGCACCGGCAAGTTGCGCCCTCCGGCATACGGGATCCTGAGGTATGTCGTCGATGCGATCGAGGCTGCGCAGGACGGTCCGGAAGCACTGATCATCCCCGTGTCGTTCGTCTACGAGCAGCTGCATGAGGTAGGCACGATGACCTCAGAGGCGCGGGGCGGGAAGAAGCGACCCGAGGATCTGCGCTGGCTGGTGAACTTCGCCAGATCACAGGGAGACCGGCTTGGTCACGCATATCTCGACTTCGGCGAGCCGCTGCCGGTGCGCCAGCGGCTGGCCGAGCTGCGGGGAGAAGATCCAAGCGGCGAGCATCTCGTCGAGCGGCTCGCGCTCGACGCATGCCATCGGATCAACCAGGCGACGCCCGTCACGGCCACCGCGGTTGTGTGCGTCGCGCTG
The DNA here is from genome assembly GCF_007845645.1 of Leekyejoonella antrihumi. Taxonomy (GTDB): domain Bacteria; phylum Actinomycetota; class Actinomycetes; order Actinomycetales; family Dermatophilaceae; genus Leekyejoonella; species Leekyejoonella antrihumi. The sequence goes on along the minus strand of NZ_VCQV01000020.1, from coordinate 25,270 downwards.
CTTGGCGTCGACCGCGCACTGACTCTCGACGAGGTTCTCGACACGGTCCGCCCGCTGGCGCAATACATCGCCCGTCGTAAGTGGCCGGTCGCAGGCGCGGCCAATCTGACCGATCGGGCGACCATTCGGCGGACGATGCAGGACCTGGTGCACTCCTCGGTGCTCGTCAGCTATGACGGTGGACTGGAGACGGTGTGGAGGGTCGGAGCGCAGCAGCATCTGATCGCGGCCTTCTATCGCAACACCGCGATCCACATCCTGGTGGACCGGGCCATCGGTGAACTGGCTCTGCTCGCGGCCACCGAGGCGACCGGCGATGCCGCGCGGACCGCGGGAGTGGAGTCGCTGCGCCTGCGGGATCTGCTGAAGTTCGACTTCTTCTTCCCCTCGCGCGCCGAGTTCATCGAGTCCATGCGGACGGAGCTGGAGCTACTCGATCCGGCCGGCGCCGAACAGCTGGAAGACTTCGATGCCGACCAGGCGCGGGCCTGGCTCGCCGCAGGCAATCCGCTGATCTCCCACCTGGTGCTGCGGCCGTTCCTCGATGCCTACAACGTTGTCGCCGACCGACTCGCCGACTGGGAGGACAGCGAGTTCGAAGACTTTGAGGAGCAGCGCTTCCTCGACGAATGCTTGCGGGTAGGCCGCCAGTGGGCCTTGCAGCGCAAGGTGGCGAGCGAGGAGTCGGTGTCGTTGGAGCTGTTCAAACCGGCCCTCAAGCTGGCCGACCATCGTGGCCTGGTGGCGCCGGGACTGGCGGCAGCCAAGGGGCGTGAGGACTTCGCGATCGAGCTGCGCGAGACGGTCCGCCGGGTCAACGAGGTCGCCGCCATCGCCCACACCGGGGAGACCGTATGACGACCGCTGCCGAGGTCATCGCGACCGTGCGCTCCGGTCCGAGCGGACCGAAGATCGGGGCGTTCTTCGACCTCGACGGGACAATTGTGCAGGGATATACCGCCGGCACGTTCTACGCGCAGCGGATCAGGCGCGGTGAGGTCTCTCCGGTCGAGTTCACCAGGACCCTGATCGCCGCGCTGGATGGCACGCTCTTCGGCGGTGACATCACCAGGTTCGGCGAGCTGGGCCTGGCGGGATTTGCTGGTCGCGGCGAGGACGAGATCGCCGAGCTGGGGGAGCGGCTGTTCGTGCAAAAGATCGCCGGCACGATCCGCTCCGAGGCGCGCGACATCGTGCGAGCGCACGTGGCCGCCGGCCACACCGTGGTCGTCGCGTCGTCGGCGACGCGCGCACAGATCGAGCCGGTGGCTCGCGACCTCGGCATCGACCACCTGCTGTGCACCGAGCTCGACGTCGAGGACGGCATCCTCACCGGCAAGTCCTCGACCGGAATGCTCTGGGGCGAGGCGAAGGCCAAGGCGGTGCGAACGTTCGCCCGACAGCACGGCATACACCTGCCGGCCAGCCATGCGTATGCCAACGGCCAGGAGGACATCGCCTTCCTCGCCTCCGTCGGGCGCCCGCACGCGCTCAACCCCCACCCGGTGCTCAAGAACGCCGCTAAGGACTACGGCTGGCCGGTCGTCACGCTGCGTGAGCCGTCGACACCGGGGCCGCGCTCCCTCCTCGGCACGGCCGGGCTGATCGCCGGGATGGAGTTCGGGCTGAGCCTCGCCGCGACCCTCGGCGTGCTGACCCGCGACCGCCAGGGGGGTCTCAATACCGGTGTGCCGATCGCGTGTGACCTCGGCCTGGGCCTCGCGGGGGTCCGGCTCAATGTCATCGGCAAGGAAAACCTGGAGAAGGCCCGGCCGGCCGTCTTCATCGCCAACCATCAGAGCTCGCTGGACCTGCCCATCCTCGGGGCCCTGCTGCGGCACGACTTCACCGGCGTCGCCAAAAAGGAGGTCAAGCGAGACCCCCGGATGATGCTCATCACCGCCCTGCTCAACCCGGCGTACATCGACCGCAGCAACAGCACCAAGGCCATCGCCGAGCTGGACAAGACGGTCAAGCGGATCCGCGGCGGAACCTCGGTGGTGATCATGCCCGAGGGCACCCGCATGCCGACTCCGGTGCTCGGCCCGTTCAAGAAGGGCGCGTTCCACATGGCGATACAGGCGGGCGTGCCCGTCGTGCCGATCGTCATCCGCAACGCCGGCGAGCTGATGTGGCGGGCGTCGAAGATGGTCAATCCCGGCACCATCGACGTCTGCGTCCTGGACCCGGTGCCCACCGACGGTTGGACCAGTGAAACCCTCGCCGGCCACATCGCAACGATTCGACAGCTCTACGTCGACACCCTCGAGGACTGGCCAGGAGACGAACCCGCATGAGTAGCCCCACCGAGCCGATGCCGGACAACCCGCAGGATGCCTACCGGAAGGGTTGGGCGAGCGCCTCCCGGTGGGGCGCCGCTGACCGGATGAACGAGCTCGAGACGCTGATGTGGCGTAGCGAGCGTCATCCGCGGCAGTCCTCGACCATCACAATGCTGATGCTGCTCGACCGGGCGCCCGATTGGGCGCGGTTGCGTGCGGCGCTTGACTGGGGCAGCAGACTGGTGCCGCTGATGCGCAAGCGTGTCGTCGAGCCGGTGCTACCGGTCGGGCCGCCGGCCTGGGCGCCCGACCCGACGTTCAACCTCGACTACCACCTGCGCCGTGTCCACCTGCCCGCGCCCGGTGGTCACGCCGAGCTGCTGGCGCTGACCCAGGCTGCCGCGCTGGCACCCTTCGACAGGGTGCGGCCGTTGTGGGAGGCGACCCTGGTCGAGGGCCTCGCGGACGACAGGGCGGCTTACATCCTCAAGCTGCACCACTCTCTCACCGACGGACGCGGCGTCATCCAGATCCTCTCGCTCCTGCAGAGCCCGACCCGTGCGCACACTCCCAAGGGCCCGATGCCAGAGCTGCCGGAGGCGCAGGGGCAGTCGGATCGGGTGGGGCTCGCGCTGGATGAGGTCGGCGACCGTCTGCGGAGCGCGCCCGCGTATGCCACTCGGCTGGCCTCTGCCGAGCTACGGGCACTTGCTCGGCCGGCCGAGTCGGTGGTCTCGGCGCTGCGCTACGTGGGGTCGATGCGACGGACGCTGATCCCGAGCGCAGGCGGCTCGCCGCTGCTGCGGGATCGGGCCGGCACCGACTGGCGGTTCGGCACCTTTGAGTGCGACTTCGTCGACCTGCGGGCGGCGGCTAAGGCAGCCGCCGGATCGGTGAACGACGCCTACGTGGCGGTGCTACTCGGCGGGCTGCGGCGCTATCACGAGAACTTCGGGGTCAAGCTTGACGCGATGCCGATGGCGATGCCGGTGAGTGTCCGCAAGGAGGACGACCCGATGGGCGGCAACAAGTTCGCCGGAACGATGTTCTCAGCCCCGATCGGGATCGTCGATCCGGCAGAACGCATCGCGGCCGTCCGCGGCACCGTGCTCGCGCTACGGGTCGAGCCGGCGGTGGACAGCTTCTCCTTCGTCGGCCCGGCACTCAACCTGCTGCCGTCGGAGGTTGGTGCGCGAGTGCTGCGAGCCGGTGCCGCGGCAGACGTCTCGGCGTCCAATGTGCCGGGCGTCTCCCGGCCGACCTACCTCGCCGGCGCGTTGGTGGAGCGGGTCTACGGATTCGGGCCGCTGCCCGGCGTGGCCGTGATGGCCACGATGAACACGACTGCCGGGCAGGCATGCTTCGGGCTGAACTGTGATGGCCGCGCGGTCAAGGATGTGCCGCTGCTGATGGAGTGCATGCGGGACGGCCTGGCCGAGGTGCTCGCGCTGGGAGCCGCGAAACCTACTGATGCTGCGGCCACGAAGCCGCGCGCCAAGAGGACCACGAAGTCGGCGGCGAAGCGTGCGACCCGAAAGACGACGAGCAAGCGCCCGCCCACGACGGGAGAGTGAGCCCAGTCTTTACGTCTCGGTGGCCGTTATCCACGGTTCGGTAGGCCGTATGTCGCGGTTCGGCAGGCGGTAAGTCACGTCTCGGTGGGATGTGTTCTGGTGGGATGAACTCCCTGGTCGAGGATCTCCCGCAGGTCCCGCGACACGTCGGCTGCATCGACGATGGTCGTGCCGACCGGTGGGAGGTTGCTGATCATCCGTTGCAGCAGCCTGGCCATCTCGCCGGCATCCAGGTGCATCAGCGGCGAGGTGGTCCAGCAGCCCGCCAGAACGGTGTAGGTCAGCACACCGAGTGCCCCTTCGACCTCCTTCCACTCGCCGGTCTCCGGAGGCAGGTCCCGGCCGGCGATCTGCAGGATCTTGGCGCAGTGCAGCTGCTCGAAGGCGAGGTCACGGCGCGCTTCGAATCCTTGCGGCGATGCCTCGGCTCCGTCGGCCAGAGCGATCAGGACCCGCTCCAACGCGCGCAGCCCACGACGGAACTGGCGGCGCACCAGCCGGATCGGCGTGCGGCGGCCGGTGAACCAGATGATGATCAAGGAGATGGTGGCGCCGACGGCGGTCTCCAGCAGGCGCTCTCCGACGATGCTGCGCAGGGGCACGCCGGGATTTCCGCTGACGCTGATCAACAGCGCCATCGGTGTCACGAACAGCACCCCGATGGCGTAGTTGCGCACGGCAGTCAGTTGGATCATGAAGACCAGGAGGAGGGCTGCCACCAGCACCCAGCTGCCCTGCGGATGCAGCGAGTGGATGCCGAAGAACAGGCCGACGCCGAGAACGGTGCCGGCCAGCCGGTGCAGAGCTCGGTGGGTCAGCGTCAGGCGGTCGCCGTGGATGGTCATGACAAGCGCCGCGGTCATCACGGCCCAGTAGGGGTGGCCGATGTGGAGCCCGTAGACGACGGCACAGGTGATCACGATGGTCGCGGCGAGCCGGCGCGCGGAGAACCACGCCATGGACGACTGCGAGATCGTCCACCGCAGCAGATATGCGGCGGACGGGCTTCCGAGGTATCGCCGCTGCTCCAAAGCGGAGACGGCGATCGGGCTGCCGGGCATTCGGACGGTCACCAGGCGGCGGATCACCTGTGCGTGCAGATGCCGCAGCCGCCGGTTCAGCCGCCGCCACCGCTTGCTGTGCGGTTGTCGACCGACCGCGGACTCGACGACCATCGCCGCGCTGAAGATCGCCGCATACGCCTGGTCGCGCAACCGGCCGATCTCGGCGTCGCCCAGGGCCCCGGGCGGTGAGTCGACGTAGGCGGCGACGGCCTTCTGCGCCGCTTCGACCGCATCGGTCTCGGGGTGGCTGCGCGCCAGCACCTGCAGGATCTGGGAGGTGAGCGCGGAGACTCCGACACCGAGAGCCCCGGCCTCGACGATCACGCCGATGGGGACGCCGGCCGGTGCCAGGTAGGACGCGATGGCCGGGCCGATGATGAAGAACATCGGCCCGGGCCGGTCGCCGACGAAGGTGTTGTAGCCGAGCACGCCGACCAGCCCGACGGTGGCGAGCACTACGGTGAGCAGGATGGGGTTGCTTCCCGCGAGGGCACCCAGCGTGACAAAGGCGACATAGGCTGCCGCGGTCACCGCGAGCACCGGCAGCCGTGAGCGCCACGGCTTGGCCGCCGCGCTGAAGCCCAGGAACGCGCCGGTCAGTCCGATGATGCCGAGCCGCGGGCCGAGCACGACTGCGAGCACGATGATCGCCACGGTGACGCAGGTCGTGGCATGCAGCGCGAATCGCCATCGACCCGGCGCCGGCTTCACCTCGGTGAAGGACAGCAGCTCACGGACGAGGGTGTCGGGCAGGGCGCTGAGTCGCACGGCTAGCTGTCGTGGTCGTCCGTGTCGCCGGCGCGCGAACGCAGCAGCCGGCGCAGTGACTCCAGTCGCGAGCGCCCGGAGGGTCCGGCGTGCCCGCCTTCGACCCACGCGTCGAGACCGCACTCGGCCTCGTCGTGTGAGCAGCCTCGGGGGCAGTCCTTGGTGCCGTCCTCGAGCTCGGGGAAGTGATGAATGATGCTGTCGGCGTCCACGTGCGCCAGCCCGAACGACCGCACGCCGGGGGTGTCGACGACCCAGCCACCGGATGGCAGTGGGAGGGCGATCGCCGAGCTCGATGTATGCCGTCCCCGGCCGGTCACGGCGTTGACATGACCGATGGCCCGGGAGGCACCCGCCACCAGCGCGTTGACGAGCGTCGACTTGCCGACACCCGAGTGGCCCACGAGCACGGTCATCCGGTCCGCGAGCAGCTCGTGGACCCGGTGGAGTCCCTCGATCGGGGCGCCGGCAACGTCGCCGTCCGTCGACGTTATGACGTGTCTGACACCGAGCGAGACGTACTGCGTGAGGAAGGGCTCCGGGTCGGCGAGGTCGGCCTTCGTGAGCACGAGGAGCGGGTCCATGCCGGCGTCATAGGCCGCGACCAGGCAGCGGTCGATCATCCGTGGGCGTGGCTCGGGGTCGGCGAGCGCTGTGACGATGGCCAGCTGGTCGGCGTTGGCCACCAGCACGCGTTCGACGGGGTCGGTGTCGTCGGCGGTGCGCCGAAGCAGCGTGTCACGATCCTCGACGCGCACGATGCGCGCGAGCGTGCCGTCCCGGCCGGAGGTGTCTCCTACCAGGGCGACCCGGTCACCGACGACGATGCTGGTGCGCCGCAGCTCGCGGGCTCGCATCCCGGACACGGTGTGGTCGTCCAGCAGACAGGTCCAGCGTCCTCGGTCGACACCGATGACCATGCCGACCACCGCGTCCTTGTGGGCGGGGCGGTCCTTGGTGCGCGGGCGGCTGCGCGGGCTCGGTCGCACACGGATGCTGCTCTCGTCGTAGTCCAACCGCGAGCCCACTGGTCGCTCACCTGCCGTCGTGTCGGAGCATCTGCGTCCACAGCTGGGTGAAGGTCGGCAGCGTCTTGCCGACGGTCGCGATGTCCTCGATGACGACACCGCGCACCCGCAGTCCGAGCACGGCGGCGGCCATCACCATGCGGTGATCGCCATACGTGTGGAAAAATCCACCGGTCAGTGGTTTTGGCCGGATCGCGAGGCCATCGTCGAGCTCCTGCGCGTCTCCGCCGAGGCGGTTGATCTCCTGGGTGAGCGCCGCGAGCCGGTCCGTCTCGTGATGCCGCAGGTGCGCGATGCCACGCAGGTATGACGGGGAGTCGGCCAGGGCCGCGAGCGCGGCGACCACCGGGGTCAGCTCACCGACGTCGTGCAGGTCCGCGTCGATCCCGCCGATGGTGCCGTCGGAGGTCACGGTCAGTCCTTCGCGGTCGAGCCGCACCGAGGCGCCCATCATGTCGAGGATGTCCCGGATGCCGTCACCGGCCTGTGTCGTGGCGTGCGGCCACCCGGGGATGTGCACGCTGCCACCGGTGACCAGCGCGGCCGCGAGGAAGGGGGCGGCGTTGGACAGGTCGGGCTCGACGTCGACCTCGAGGGCGCTGATCTCGGACGGCTCGACATGCCAGCGGTTGGCCTCGCCGTCGTCGACGACGACTCCGGCGTCGCGGAGCACCTCGACGGTCATGGCGATGTGCGGCTGGGAAGGGACCGGCTTGCCCTCGTGGATGACGGTGAGCCCGTCGTCGAAGCGCGCTCCCGCGAGCAGCAGGCCGGACACGAACTGGGAGGACGCCGACGCGTCGAGACGCACGGTGCCGCCGGGCAGGGCGCCGTGCCCGCTGACCGTGAACGGCAACGAGTCGCCTTGTACGTCGGCTCCGAGGGAGCGCAGGGCCTGCGTCACGGGCGCGATCGGGCGCCGTTGCATGGCCGTGTCGCCGCCGAGGGCGACGGTGCCGTCGGCGAGCGCTGCGACCGGTGGGATGAAGCGCATCACGGTGCCGGCCAGACCGCAGTCGATGTGCGCTGGGCCGTGCAGCGGTCGTGGCGCGATGAGCCAGCTCTCCGGGTTTCCGCTCTCGTCGGTCTCATCCTCGATCTCGGTGCCCAGGGCGCGCAGCGCGGCAGCCATGAGGGTCGTGTCACGTGAGCGCAGGGGGAGACGGAGCCTGGACGGCTCGCACGCAAGTGCGGCCAGCACCAGGTAGCGGTTGGTCAGCGACTTGCTTCCGGGCACGGTCACAGTCGTGTCCACGGGTCCGCTCGCGACTGGTGCCGGCCAGTCGGTGCGGGAACGGGTGGCAGGGTCGGCGGCTGGGGAACTTTCCATCACCGCCTACCGTAGCGGCGAGCGGTGACTTCATGGGCCGCACCTTCGTATGCTGAAGCCATGTGTGGTCGATACGCCGCAAGCTTCAGCCCCGACGACCTTGCGACGGACTTCGAGGTCGAGCAGGATCGAACCGACGAGCGGACGCGATCGGTGCTCGTGAGCCCGCAGGATCCGCCGGCCGGCACCCCGGACTGGAACGTGGCACCAACCAAGGCGGCGCCGGTGGTCTTGTGCCGGACGCCCCGTGGTGGGAGCAAGGACGCCGCTGCGCCCCGGCAGCTGCGGCTGCTGACGTGGGGCCTGGTGCCGAGCTGGGCCAAGGACACCAAGATCGGCGCCCGGATGATCAACGCGCGCGCCGAGACACTTTTGGACAAGGGCGCGTACGCCAGGGCCGCGGTTGCCCGACGGTGTCTCGTGCCCGCCGACGGATGGTATGAGTGGCAGGTCAGCACGGTGGCCACCACTGCCAAGGGCAAGCCCCGCCGACAGCCGTTCTTCATCCGTCGCGGCGACCGGGCGCCGATGGCCTTCGCGGGGATCTATGAATTCTGGCGGGATCGGGCGCTCGCGGACGACGACCCGGATGCCTGGCTGGTCAGCTTTGCGATCATCACGACCGCCGCGGAGCCCGGGCTCGACCGTATTCACGATCGTCAGCCGCTCGTGCTCGACACCGAGGCCTGGAGCCACTGGTTGGATCCCCAGATCACCGGCGCGGACGCGGTGCACGATCTGATGGCCTCGCCGAGGGCGGGCCGGTTCGAGGCGTGGCCGGTGAGCGGAGCGGTCAGCTCAGGCCGCAACAACGGCCCGGGGCTGCTGCAGCCTGCGCCGAGCGAAGACCTCGTCGGAGTGCTCGACCCGATGACCGGTGAGATCATAGGTGGGTGAACTCGATTGGCAGTCAACGAGATTGAGACTCCAGTAGGAATCGCTCGGGCGCACGTGGCGCGGGCGAGCAATCCGCGCGGCTCCCTGGTGGTCAGTCATGGTGCGGGTGGGGGCATCGACGCGCCGGATCTGACGGCGTTGAGTGCCGTCGTCGGTGAGGGCTGGACCTACGTGCGCGTCGAGCAGCCCTGGCGAGTGGCCGGCAAGAAGGTTGCCGCGCCACCAAAGACCCTGGACCGCGCGTGGGTGCCGATCATCGGGCGTCTGATGCACGGTCGGTGGGCACTGCCCGGGCCTCTCGTGGTCGGCGGCCGCTCGGCCGGCGCGCGGGTGGCCTGCCGGACGGCCGGCCGGGTGGGCGCCGACGCAGTGCTGGCGCTGTCATTCCCGCTCCATCCGCCGGGCAAGCCGGAGAAGTCACGGGCGTCGGAGGCGTTGGGGGTGCTCGACGCGGGCCTTCCCCTCGCGGTCGTGCAGGGGGAGCGCGACCCGTTCGGCACCCCGGACGACGTGCGGGAAGCCCTGGGGCCGCAGGCCCATGTATTCTCCGCGCGCGGCACACACAGCTTCACCAAGGACCCGGAGGATGTCCTGTCGGAGGTGCTCGCGTGGCTCAACACGTTGTCGGGCGGAGTGGACAGGTAGGTTCGGGCTATGTCACTGACCATCGGGTACAAGGCATCGGCCGAGCAGTTCGGCCCCAGCGAGCTCGTCGACCTGGCGGTGCTCGCCGAACGCTCGGGCTTCGACAGCGCCTTCGTCTCGGATCACTTCCAGCCGTGGCGGGACAACGGTGGTCACGCGCCGCATGCTCTGACCTGGCTCGCCGCGGCCGGCGCACGCACTGAGCGCATCACGCTCGGGACGTCGGTCCTTACGCCGACCTTCCGCTACAACCCCGCGGTGCTGGCGCAGAACTTCGCCACCCTCGGCTGCCTGTTCCCAGGGCGCATCGTGCTGGGCGTCGGCACCGGGGAGGCGCTCAACGAGATCGCCGTCGGCCGGCAGGACTGGCCCGACTTCAAGGAGCGCTTCGCCCGCCTTCGGGAAGCGGTCCGCCTGATGCGCAGGCTCTGGAAGGAGGACCGGGTGACCTTCGAGGGCGACTACTACCGCACGTCGGACGCCACGATCTACGACCGTCCGAAGGACCCGATCCCGGTCTATGTCGCGGCCGGCGGCCCGACGATGGCGAAGTATGCCGGGCGGATGGGCAATGGCATGATCGCCACCTCCGGCAAGGGCAGGGAGCTCTACGAGGACAAGCTCGTCCCCGCCATGCATGAGGGGATGTTGCTCGGGAAGCGGGCCGAGGGGTCCGTCGACCAGCTGCTCGAGGTGAAGATCTCCTACGACCGGGATCGTGACCAGGCGATGGAGAACACCCGGTTCTGGGCGCCCTTGTCGCTGACCGCGGAGCAAAAGCACAGCCTGCATGACCCGGTGGAGATGGAGCGCGCGGCCGACGCCCTGCCGATCGAGCAGATCGCCTCCCGGTGGATCGTCGCCTCCGACCCGTCGCAGGTCATCGACGAGCTGCAGCCCTACCTCGACGTCGGCTTCAACCATCTGGTCGTGCATGCACCCGGACATGACCAGCACCGCTTCATGGAGCAGTTCGCTGCCGATGTGGTGCCACTGCTGCGCGCCTTGCCGTAGGTGACCGATGCCGCATAGGGGCCTGGCCATCTCGGGTCATGTCGGTAGGCGTTTCGCCTCGAAATGCTGGCCTACAGGGGTCTCGGTGACTCGTACCTTGATTATCTGACTCACCGAGAGACCGTTTGCACCTGAGCCACGAATGACTCCGCTCTGTTCCTTAGCGACGATCCGCGCGAGCATCGGCCCAACTCCAATCACCCTGGCCGTGACAAAATCACCAACCTTCATGGAAACCCCACCACCCCTTCTTGCGTTCGTCGATCCAACATAGTGACGTCGGCACCACACCGCGTGCGGTCGCTCGCCGGTCTGGGCACGGTCCACGACGGGCTGAACTCGGAATCGTTCACGAGTTTACCCGCCGTGGAAAGCGTGCCGACCGATTCAGCGACCGCAACGGCGGGCGCGATCTGGACGAGACGACGCTGAACCAAAACGCCCAGACCGGCTGAACCACGACTCCCGTGCACCGTATCCGGGTGGTCTTGCGGTGTGCCGTCACCGTCGTGGGCATCCCGTATAAGAACAGCTCTGCGGATCATCGGCCGGCGTGCACGATGATCCGCCCCGTCCGGCCGGAGATCCCCTCATGCGTCGCCGTAAGCCAGCTCCGTAAACGGGATCAGGTCCGGGTGCAGTCCGCGAGGATGCGCGCGAGCTCGACTGGCTTGGTGTACATCGGCCAGTGGCCGGAGTCGATGTCGACGTAGTCGACCCGTCTTGCCTTCGCGAGCTCGGGGATCTCGCCGGTCTTGACCCACTCCTTGGCCTGGTCGGGCGTGAACTCCGGGCAGACCATCGTCACCGGTACGTCGTAGCGACGCTCGTCACTCAGCTGCACGACACCGTGGGTGATCGCGGCCGGTACCGCGATCGCACCGTGCGCCACCGCCGCCTTCAGCTCGGTCGGCATGTCGTCGGAGTCGGGGCCCTCGAACGTCCCCCAGCCCGGGAACGGCACGACGCCGTCGACCGGCTCGAACGCGCCGAAGTAGGTCTCGCCGTCGGCGTTCGGCATGCCGCCGATCAACGCCACGCGCGCCACCTTCGTGGGCCGCGCGTCGGCGGCGACCCAGGCGAGGGCGCACGCGGCCGAGTGACCGACCACGAGGGCCGGGCCGGCAGCGGCGTCCACGGCCGCCGTGACGGCGGCGACCTGGTCGGCGTACGTCGCGGTGGTGTCGCCGTCCCCCTGGCCGGGCAACGTCAGGGCGACGGGGCGGTGACCGAGCTCCGCCAGAGCGGGCAGCACGTCCTTCCACGCCGTCGCGTCAAGCCACATCCCGGCGATGAGCACGATGTCCATCTCAGTCCCTCGTCTTCGTCGAAGCGGTGAGTGCGTCCAGGTCTCGTTCGGCGTAGAGCCGGTGGTGCCATTCCTCGTTGACGACGATGGACAGGCACTGTGCCACGGGGAAGTCCTCGAGCTGCGGCCAACCGGGCTCGGTCTGGGTGACGGTCTCCTCGAGCTGGTCAGGGGTCAGGGCGGTGATCACGTCGCCGACCATGGCCTGGCGCTGGTGGCGTACGGCGAGGACCTCCTCCAGCGACGGACGTGCCTCGCGGTCCCACGGGACGCCGTCCCAGCCGGGCGCCTCGTCCCAGGGGAGGTCGAACGGATGCCACGGCACGGCGTCGCCGAGCACCATCCGGCCCACCCAGGCTGCACTGGCGAACCCGAGGTGGCGCAGCGTCTCGATGAACGACCACTCGTCGCGGACCCGTTCGTGCAGGAGTTCGGGTGGGAGCGCTCGGGCGCGGTCCTCGGTCTCGGACCAGAGTCGCTCCAGGGTCACCCAGGCCTCCTGGAATGCCTCGACCGTGGTGGGGTGCATCTTCGTGCGGGCGGGCATGCGGCGGTCGAGCTCGGCCTCGACCAGGGGGCCGATGTCGACGCCGTTGATCGTCACGCCCTCGATCTCTCCGGTCATCTCGACGTCGACCAGCTCCAGCCCGACGAAGCGGACGTGGTGGAAGGAGATGGCCCGCAGGTCCGTGTGCTCGAGGTGCGCGCCCCTGGGCAGTGAAGCGGTGGATGCGTTCATGGCACCAACCTAGATGCAGTTCAGGACGTTCTACTTCCTGATCTGGCCGACCGGTGTCAGCATGGCCGGATGAACGAGATGAGCCCGACCGCACGGGCCCTGCGGACCCTGGAAGTCCTGCAGAATCGACCTGGCTGCACCGCCGACCAGCTCGCAGAGCGGCTCGGGGTCACCGACCGCGCCGCGCGACGCTACGTCGCGATCCTGCGCGAGGCAGGCATCCCGGTCGAGTCGGTGCGGGGTCCCTACGGCGGCTACCGGCTCGGACGCGGGGTGCGGCTGCCGCCCCTCGTGTTCACCGCCGCCGAGGCGGTCGGCCTGGTGATGGCGGTCCTTGACGGCAGGCACGCCGCGGCGGACAACGAGGACCCCGTCGGGTCCGGGCTCGGCAAGATCATCCGCGCCCTCCCGGTCCAGGTCGGGCGCCAGGCGGCGACGATGCGCGAGCACGCCCGCGCCGTCCCCGACCGGTGGGCCCGCCCCGACCCGGAGATCACCAGTGCGCTGGTCGAGGCGGTGGGCCAGCAGCGCCAGGTCCGCATCGAGTATCGCAGCGCCGCCGGCCACAGCCACTCATTCGACGTGGACCCGTGGTCCGTGGTCGTGCGCTACGGGCGGTGGTACCTCCTCTGCTTCGCCCACCACGCGGACGCGGTGCGCACCTACCGCATCGACCGGGTGACCGCCGTCGGCCAGGGCACCCGGACCTTTTCGACCCCCGACGGGCTCAACCCCGTGGTCATGCTCGAGGAGAACCTCGCGTCCGGCTGGGAGCACGACACGCGGGTGATCCTGCACGCGCCGATGGTCGAGGTGGCGCCGTACCTCCGGCCCACGATGGGTCGGCTGGAACCGCTTGGAGACGACCGCTGCCTCGTCATCGGCAGCACCAGCAACCCGATGATGTACGCCGGCGAGTGGCTGGCCGGCATGCCCTTCGAGATGACCGTCGAGGGCGGTCCGGAGTTGCGCGCGGCGGTCGCCGAGGTCGCGGCGAAGATGGCGCGGTCAGTCTCCGGGTGAGCTTGGTTCCGCGACCCGATCGCACGCGTCAGCCGACGAGTAGTGGTGTCGCGTGGGCAAACCGATCTGTGACACGCGAGTGACCCGAAAGTTGGAAGTGACACGTTCTTTGGGAACGTACAGCCCATCTCGGGCACCGACGGGCGGGCGGGGGAATGCCGGCGGCGCCCGCGACGTTGCCTCAGGTGACTGCTACTTCTCGTGAAGGAGACTCTTTGTTCCTGGCATCTTGTGCACCGACCGGCCAGGTCCCGGCAGCCTCTGGGGTCGTCATGCCCACGGGTTCGGAGCGGCCTCACACCGCAGGAGGGCTAGGCTCATCGGTGATGACGAGCGATGACCCTGTGACGGATGCCGGCAATGAGTCCGCACCGAAGACCCTCGACGACGGCCGCGTGGACGTCGCCTCGGAGAGTGGCGCCGCCCGCGCCGCCCGGTTCGAGCGTGACGCGATGCCCTACCTGGACCAGCTGTACAGCGCGGCGCTGCGCACCACGCGCAACCCTTCGGACGCCGAAGACCTGGTGCAGGAGACGTTTGCGAAGGCGTTCGCCGCATTTCACCAGTACAAGCCGGGCACCAACCTGAAGGCCTGGCTCTACCGGATCCTGACCAACACCTACATCAACTCCTACCGCAAGAAGCAGCGGCAGCCGCTGCAGTCCGACAGTTCGGACATCGAGGACTACCAGCTCGCGCGGGCCGAGTCGCACACCTCCAAGGGTCTGCGTTCGGCCGAGAGCCAGGCGCTGGACCACCTGCCCGACACCGACGTGAAACGCGCGCTGCAGGAGGTCCCTGAGGACTTCCGCATGGCGGTCTACCTCGCCGATGTGGAGGGATTCTCCTACAAGGAGATCGCCGAGATCATGGAGACTCCGATCGGCACCGTGATGTCCCGGCTGCACCGTGGACGTCGGCAGCTGCGAGAGCTCTTGACCGACTATGCCCTCGAGCGCGGATTCATTCGTGAGGAGGCGACCTCGTGACGAACGCTGAGCACTCTGGCTGCGACGACTATGTCGCCCACTTGTACGAGTACATCGACGGCGAGCTGAGCGCGCAGGAGTGCGCCGCGCTGAAGGCCCATCTGCAGGACTGTCCACCCTGTCTGGACGAGTACGAGCGGGATGCGCTGCTGAAGACGCTGATCCGGCGCTCGTGCGCGTGCGAGCAGGCACCGGCCATGCTGCGCACGCAAATCCTGACGCAGATCACGACCGTCACGGTCACCCGCGTCGAGTTCGGCGAGGGTTGAGCCGGAGGCCCACCACCAGCAAGAAGACAGCCCCTCGATTCGCGTGCATACGCGGGCCGAGGGGCTGTGTCGTGGTCGTGCGACTGCTCAAGCGTTGGGCTTCTTGCCGTGGTTGGCGGCCTTGCCCTTGCGCGAGCGGCGCTTGCGGGCGCGCTTGCTCATAGTGACTCCCTCTGCGGGCTGCGTGGTCCTCGTGGTCCGAGGCGAACTGCGCCATTCTCTCACAGGGCGGAGAAGTAAAAAATTGGTCAAGGTCGGGCCGGCATTTTCGGCTGTCCCTTGGCGTGGTGGTGACAATCGTGGCACACTAGCGCCAGGTGGTCTCCGTGTGACCGCCTGACCCGCTTCCCCCGTCTGAGAGGACCACGTCGTGGCCGCCCTATTCGCCCTCCTGTTCGCCGGCCAGTCCGGCGGTATGTCCCCCGATGTCCTGAGCTGGGACCCTTCGGCGTAGTAGTTGCCTGACGAGCTCCAACGTCGACACACCTCGTGGGGTGACCGATTCGGTCACCCCACGAGGTTTTTCGATGGCGCCTGGGCGTATGTCGTAACCCTCGCCGTCGCGCTCGGCGCACTGCTGGCCGCCCTGCTGCTGCAAGATCCCCGGCTTCCCAGCTGGCAGATCGTAGGCCCCCTCGCCGTGCTGGCCGTGCTGGGCGAGTGGAACCGGCTGGTTGTGCGTCATGGGTCGACCAACGTGTCCCTCACCTCGGTGATGCTCGCCGCAAGCGTGGCGCTGGCCGGACCGCTGGGAGCCGCCATCGTCGGGGCCGCTGCGCACGGCCTGGTGCCGGTGCGGCGTGCGCCGGTGGCGCGGGCGTTCAACACCGTGATGACGGGGCTGCTCGGCCTGGCCGGTGGCCTGGTCTATGTGGGATGCGGCGGGAGGGTGCTCGCCCATCACCAGCTGGACGAGCTCGGACTGTTCCTGCACTGCCTGCTGCCGCTGGTGGTGAGCACAGTGGCGATCTTCCTGCTCAACGTGCTCTGCGTCGGCGGCATGCTCTCGATCACCACCGGAGCATCGCTCGGGCAGTCGCTGCGCAGCATGATCTCGCTGGTCTGGCTGTCCTATCTCTGGTACGGGCTGGTCGGCTTTCTCTTCGCCGTGCTCTGGGGCCCGGCGAGACTCGGGGTGGTCAGCGTGCTGGTGATGGTCGCCCCGCTGCTGCTCGCGCAGTCGTCGTTGGCCCAGCGGAATGCCGAGCGCGAGGTGCACCAGCGCACCATCGAGAGCCTGATCGCGGCGGTCGAGGCGCGCGACCCGATCATGCACGGGCACAGCGCACGGGTGGCGGCCGCGGCCGGAGTCATCGGTGACGAGCTGCGCCTGTCGCCGCGGCGCGCGGAGGCCCTGCAGTTTGCGGCACTGCTGCACGACATCGGCCTGGTCGGCCCGCGCCCCCGGTCCGCTGCCGGTCAGCACCACCTGTCGACCGCCGAACGGCAGCGGATCCGGCAGCATCCCGACCGTGGTGTGGAGATGCTGCGCGAGATCGACTTCCTCGCCGAGTCCGTGGCCGCGATCCGGCATCACCATGAGCGATGGGACGGCCACGGCTTCCCGAGCGGCCTGGCCGGCGACGAGATCCCGTTGCTCGCTCGAATCATTGCGGTGGCCGACGCCTACTGCGCGCTGATCACGCCGCGGCTCGACCGCGACACGATGTCGCAACAGGCGACGTTGACCGCCATTCGGGCACGGGCCGGAGGCCAGTTCGACCCGGCGTGTGTCGATGCCCTCGTGGCGGGGCAGCAGCGGGTGCAACGGGTCACGCAGGACCTTCTCGGCACTGCCGATGCCCCGATCGTGGCGGGCCTCGACCACGATCTGCCGGAGATCTCCGACCAGATGGCATTCGGTTCGGCGGCGCGAGCATGAGCTCTGTGGAGGCCACAGCGTGAGCATCCGGCCGATTCCGGGCACCGTCGACCGGGCGACCGTGACGATGCCGAGGGCCGTCCTCGGGCTGGGGCTCGCCGTCATCGTCGTCGGGGTCATCACCGCAGCGCCGCACGCCCATTCCGTCCTGGATCATGCCGGTGGCGCCATGCTCGTCTTCCTCATCACGATGGCTGCCGGTTCGCTGCTGCAGGTGCGCCTACCCTCCGGCGAGCTGATCTCCCCGGTGGCGCAGGCCATCGCGATCGGCATGGCGTTCGGGTCGCAGATGGCTGGAGTCGGCAGCCTCAGCTACCGGTCCGAAGGCGTCATCGTCGCCAGCGCGGCCGGGCTCATCGTCGGCACCCTGCTGCTGACGGCGTGGACCCGCCGGTCCCAGCCGTCGGCCCTTGTCGCGGCGCGACTGGTGAGTGTGGCCGTGGCCGCGGTCCTCTATCGCACAGTGCCGATCTTCCACGGTTCGACGGCGCTCGAGCGGTACCCAGAGTGGTCCAGCAGCCGCTGGCGGATGACGCTGGTGATGTTTGCGATCGGCCTGGTCGCGGCCGCTGTGGAGCTGGTGCTGGCGACCGCAGTGACCACAAGGGAACGGTCGTTCAAGCAGGCGCTCATCGAGGGTGGGGTAGCGGCGGGTCCGGTGTCCCTCGCCGTGGTGTCCACCGGCATCGCCATCGCGCTGGGGCTCGCTCCGCTGGGCCTGCTCTCGATCGTGCTGATGGTGTGTCCCCTCGTGCTGCTCCGGTTCACCATCCTGCAGGAGGCGAGCGTGCGGTTGACCCGCCGGCAGACCATCGCGGCGCTGTCCCGACTGACCGAGGTCGCTGGATACACCCCGCCGGGCCACTCGCACCGGGTCGCCATGCTCAGCGTGCGGGTGGGCCGCAGTCTGCGGCTGCCTGAGCGAGACCTGGTGGTCCTGGAGGATGCCGCGTTGCTGCATGACATCGGCCAGGTCTATCTATCAGAGCCGATTCCCGGCGGCGCGACGGTTGAGGCCGCGCCCAGGGACCAGGACAGCATCGCGAGTGAGGGAGCCGATATCGTGCGGCGCACGAAGGCTCTCGATGACGTCGCGGCCGTGATGGAGGCTCAGGCGACGCAGTTCCGGCTGGTGCGCGAGCACGGCGACCAGGTGCCGCTCGCCAGCCGGATCATCAAGGTGTGCAACGCCTACGACGACCTCACCCGCGGGGACTCGGCCCGACGGAGTGAGGCCATCGAACGGCTGTACCTGGGTCTCGGCTACGAGTACGACCCCGAGGTGCTGGAGGCGCTGGTCGGCGTTGTCGAGGGCATCTCGGGGCGCCCCGACTGAGGGCGCGTCAGCCGGGACCGGCCTGGTGACGGCCGGGCGCCCCAGTGGTTGCCTCAGCCAGCGGGTCGGGGTTGTAGGCAGCGACCTTGGGGTCGTCCTGGTCGGCGAAGTAGTCGACCGTGACGGTCTCATCCTTGCCGTAGGGCGTCTTGAAGGCGCGGAAGACGAAGGTCAGGACGACGGCCACGATGACGTTGAGGACCAGTGCGGTGACCGCGATGTAGCCCATCTTGTCGATGCCGGGGATGATTGCGGCGGATCCGCCGAAGTGCGACGTATTCGGGCTGGCGATGCCGTAGGCCTTCCACGTCCCGTAGATCATGGCGATCGCCCACCCGATCAGCAGCGCCCATCGGTGCAGCCAGCGGGTATATAGCCCGACGACGATGGCCGGGAAGGTCTGCAGGATCCAGATTCCACCGAGCAGCTGCATGTTGATGGCGTTCTGCTTGTCCAGCGACAGCACGAACACCACCGCAAAGATCTTCACGACCAGCGACACGAGCTTGGAGACCTTCGCCTCCTCTGCGACGGTGGCGTTCGGCTTGATCCACTCCTTGTAGATGTTGCGAGTGAAGGTGTTGGATGCTGCGATCGACATGATGGCCGCCGGCACGAGTGCGCCGATAGCGATGGCTGCGAACGCAATTCCAGCGAACCAACTGGGGAACTGGTCCTCGAAGAGCTGCGGCACCACGAGCTGGGCGTTGGGCTTGTTGCCGAAGCCCAACGGCTTGGTGCCCGCCGCGATGGCGATCCAGCCCAGCAGCGCAAGCAGGGCGAGCACGAAGGAGTAGGCCGGCAGGATCGCCGCGTTGCGGCGAATGGTCTTGCGGCTCTTGGAGGAAAGCACCGCGGTGATCGAGTGCGGATACATGAACAGCGCCATTGCCGAGCCGAACGCCAGCGTGATGTAGGTCCACTGCGCCGGCTTGGGCACGTTGACCGGGAACTGCGGGCCGGTCGGAGTCTTGGCGGCGGCCGCGCTCTTGGCGTCGACCGCGTCGAAGATGTGACCCCAGCCGCCGACCTTGGTCGGCAGGTAGATGATCGCGACGATGATGACCAGGTAGATCAGCCCATCCTTCACGAACGCGATGATGGCCGGCGCGCGCAGACCGCTGGTGTAGGTGTAGGCCGCGAGTACGGCGAACGCCAGGATCAGCGGGAGGTCCTTGACGAACCAGTTGCCGCTGCCACCCACTCCGGCCACTTCGAGGACCGCCTGAATGCCGACCAGTTGCAGGGCGATGTAGGGCAGGGTGGCGAGGATGCCGGTGACGGCGATCGCGAGCGACAGGCCACGGGAGCCGTAGCGTCCACGCACGAAGTCTGCGCCCGTGACATACCCGTGCCGGTGGCTGACCGACCATAGCCGTGACATGAAGAAGAAGATGATCGGGTAGGCCACGATCGTGTATGGCACTGCGAAGAAACCGGATACGGCACCGAGTGAGAACATCGCAGCCGGGACCGCCACGAAGGTGTATGCCGTGTAGAGGTCGCCTCCTAGCAGGAACCAGGTGATCCAGGTCCCGAAGGACCGGCCGCCCAGTCCCCACTCGTCGAGAGTGTCCAGGGATCCGCCCTTGCGCCAACGGGTGGCGAGGAACCCCATGACGGTGACCAGCAGGAACAACACGATGAGCACGGTCAGGGCGACGCCGTTGACGCCGGAGTTGGGGTGTGACGGGTTCGCCGTCTGGTGAATCAGGGTGTTCACGCGTCACCCTCCTTGGTGGCGTGCCGTCCGACGGGTTCCATCGGACGGTGCGGTCGGGCTTTTTGGACGACGAGGTAGGCGGCCCAGGTAAAGCCGGCCGTGAGGAATACCCAAAGCATCTGGTACCAGACGAAGAACGGGAACGCCCCGAGCTTGGGATCCTGCTTGGAGTACCAACCGACGGGAATCAGCGCGAGCATCGGGATAACGAGCAAAATGCCGGTCAGCCAGAGAAGGCCGGTTCTGGCGGGTGGCGCTTCGTCGGGACTTGGGTGCTGTGACACAGCGGACCTCCCAGGGGACAGGTGCATTTGGGCTTGTGGCCAGGGAACGGGAAAACGCTATCGTCGTCGGGCCCATCGTGGTGGGCTACTGGACTCATCCATTTTGGCCATCTCACGATGAGTCGTGATCGAGGCAGCCGGCGGTTGGTCAGTGCGGCGTCGGGACGAGCATGATGGCGCGGGTGGCGTCTCCGGCAAGAGCGACCAGGTTTCCGTGTGCGGTGACGACGGTCGTGGTGCCGGCGCGATCGTCCTGAGACTGCACGTTGATGGGGCTTCTGGGCAGCAGCCCCTGCTCGTCGAAATAGACGAGCCGATCGGAGTCGGAGTCGGAGATGCGCACGATGCAATAGTCGCCCGGCGCGGCTTCGGCAAGCGACACGGCGCTCGCTGGATGCCGAATCACACCGTCACGTGAAGGAATCGGGTCTCCGTGCGGGTCGTGGTCCGGGTGGCCGAGCACGTCGTCGATTCGGTCGATCATGCGGGTGGACGCGGCGTGCTCCAACGACTCGGCCTCATCGTGCACCTCATCCCAGCCGTATCCGAGGGTGGTGACCAGGAAGGTCTCCAGCAGTCGATGCCGTCGCACCATGAGCAGTGCTTCGAGCTCGCCGGTTGGCGTGAGCGCAATCTCCTTGTAGGGCTCATGAGTGACGAGGCCTCGTGCGGTCAGCCGCTTGATCGTTTCGGAGACGGTCGCTCGCGTCGTGCCGAAGCGCTCCGCGAGCGCCGTGATCGACGTGGGTTCGCCGCCCCACTCACGCGCGGACCAGATCGCTTTGACGTAGTCCTCGGCAGTGCTGCTCAGGTCACTTTTCGCGGGTTTGCTCATGGGCATTCCTTCATCGGCTCACCCGGCGATGGTGAGGTAGATCAGCAGGACGTTCAGCACGATGATGGCCGCAGCCACGAGAACGGCGCCGGCTCGCAGCGCCGGGGCGTTGACGAACCGGCCCATGATCTGCCGGTTTCCGGTGAACCGGGCGAGCGGGACGAGTGCAAAGGGAATGCCGACCGACAGCACCACTTGGCTCAGCACCAACGCCCACGTCGGGTCGACCGGCAGGCCCAGCACGATCAGGGCCGGAATCACGGTGACCACGCGGCGGGCGAGCAGCGGGACCCGCACGTGCAGCAGGCCCTCCATGACGGCCGCGCCCGCGTAGCAACCCACTGAGGTGGAGGCCAGGCCGGAGGCGAGCAGGCCGATGGCGAAGATCGTGCCGATCGCCGGTCCGAGCGCGTGCTCAATGGCATGGTGGGCGCCGGCGATCGTGTCGGTGTCGGCTACGCCCGGCAGGCTCGACGCGGCCAGCAGCAGCATGGCGATGTTGACCGAGCCGGCTATGGCCAGTGCGAGCATGACGTCCAGTCGGTTGGCGCGCAGCAGCTTGCGCAACCGGCCATCGTCGTGGGCGCTGCCGTGCCTGTCGCGGGCCAGATTCGAATGCAGGTAGATCGCGTGCGGCATCACCGTGGCACCCAGCATGCTGGCCGCCAGCAGCACGGAGCGCGATCCGTCGAATCGCGGCGCAAGACCGCTGAAGGTGCCCGACCATGACACTCCGCTGGTCGCCAGTCCGGACACGAAACCGATGGTGATGATAGCCAGCAGACCGATCACGAGCAGCTCGAACCGGCGCTGCCCACCGCGCGACTGCACGGAAAGGATGGCCATCGAGACGACGCTGACGATGAGACCGCCGGTCACCAGTGGAAGGTTGAAGAGAATGTTGAGCGCGATCGCACCGCCGATCACCTCGGCCAGGTCGGTCGCGGCGGCGATCACCTCCGCCTGGGCCCAGAAGAGCAGCCGGCCGGTGCGGGAGGTGCGCTCCCCGATCAGCTCGGCGAGGCTTCGTCCCGTGACCAGACCGAGCTTGGCCGACAGATACTGCACGATGACGGCCATGACGTTGGCCACGACCAGCACCCACACCAGCAGGTAGCCGAACTGCGCTCCGGCGGACAGGTTGGCCGCAACGTTCCCCGGGTCGACGTAGGCGATCGCGGCGACAAAGGCCGGCCCGAGCAGGCCGATCAGTCGATTCTCGGGGCGCAGGCGACGCCGAGGTTCGGCCACCCGCGTCGAAGCCATCAGCACCTCCTACCTCAAATGTTAGCCGATGCTAACTCTTGAGGTAAGGGCCGCGACCTAGACTGCGGGGATGATCGCCGCCTACGCCGCCCGCATCAGCCCCGACGACCCCCTGAGCGCCCTTGAGGTCGGGGCGTTCGACCTGCCACCGGCCCCGCCCGGTTGGGTGAAGGTCACCATGGTGGCCGGCAGCCTCAACCACCATGACGTGTTCTCGCTGCGCGGCGTAGGCCTGCCGCAGGACCGCGTGCCGATGGTGCTCGGTTGCGATGGGGTCGGGACGACCGATGACGGCGACCAGGTCGTCCTGCACACGGTGATCCCCAGCCCGGGCTGGGCCGGCGACGAGACGCTGGACCCCAAGCGCAGCCTGCTGTCCGAGCGCTACCCGGGCACGCTCGCGGAGGAGGTGTGGGTGCCTTCGGCCAATCTGGTGCCCAAGCCATCGGGGATGACCGCCTCGCATGCGGCCTGCGTGTCGACCGCCTGGCTCACGGCCTACCGGATGCTGTTCGTTCAGGCGCGGGTGCGACCCGGTGACACGGTGCTCGTGCAGGGGGCGGGCGGTGGCGTGGCGACTGCCGCAGTGCAGCTCGGTTCGGCAGCAGGGTTGCGCATGTGGGTGACCAGTCGCGATGAGACCAAGGGTCGGCGGGCGGTGGAGCTGGGCGCCGATCAGGCGTTCGCGTCGGGGGAGCGGTTGCCCGCACGGGTGGACGCGGTCCTGGAGACCGTCGGCGCCGCTACCTGGTCGCACTCGATCAAGTCGCTGCGCCCCGGTGGGACTGTCGTGATTGTCGGCGCGACCTCCGGTGATGCTCCGGAGAAGGCGGAGCTGACGCGGATCTTCTTCCAGCAGATGCGCATTCAGGGCTCGACGATGGGCACCCGCCAGGAGCTCGGTCAGCTGCTGGCCTTCATGACCGAGCAGCGCATCGAGCCGATGATCGACTCCGTGCGCCCGCTTGCCGAGGCCAAGGACGCCTTCGCCAAGATGGTGGGCGGTGACGTCTTCGGCAAGCTGGTGCTGACCATGGGCGACTGAAGCAGGGCCGCAGGATCGGTCAGCGATCGGCGAGCTCCTGCATCCGCCGGACCGCCTCGGTGATCACCGCCAGTGCCTCCTGCCGGGTCTGCTCAGTGGTGGATCTGGCCCGGGTGACTCGGCGTGCGGCACGACGAAGCTGCTGCAACGCCTCCTCGACGAGTGCATCGGTGCGACCCCCGGAGATGGGGCCAGTGTCCGCCCCGATCGGGACCGCCGTGCGGCGGGCCGCCTTGGCGGCGGCCTTGAGCTCGTTGCGCAGGTCCGAGGACTGGCCGTGCACTCTGGAGCGCACCTCCGCGGCAAGGTCGTGCACCGACTGGTCGAGATCCTGCTCCAGGTCGCCGAGGTCGGCCCTGCGAGAGGCGACTTCCTCCCGGCCCTGCTCGGTGAGTGCGTACGTGCCCTTGCGCCCCTGCATACTGCGCTCGACCAGACCTTCCTCCTCGAGCTTCGCCAGTCGTGGGTAGATGGTGCCGGCACTTGGCGTGTACAGCCCGTGGAACCGCTCCTCCAGGTCCCGCATCACCTCGTAGCCGTGGCGCGGGCCGTCCGCCAGCAATGCGAGGAGGTAGAGGCGCAGCTGACCGTGCGCGAACACGGGACTCATGCGTGCTTCCTCTGCGCGAGAGCGGGTTTCGGCACCGGTCGGCCCGTTGGTGTGGTGGTGGGCGACAGCGCCTTCAGCTGAACCGCGACGAGCCACATGCTCAGTGGGCCGATGGACGTCCCGGGTGTCATGACTCCGCCTTCTGCAGGTCGGGGGCCACGGCGCGCAGGATGACGACGTCTCCCGACACGGAGTTTGCCGTCACCTTGAGCGCGCCGTCGCCGTCCTCGACCTGACCGCCACGCGCGCCCGGCTTGCCGCCGAGCTCCATTCCGTCGACGATGGCGTGTCCGCTGATGCTGTGCACCTGCACGGAATAGCCGCCACCCTGGGGTATGCGAAGCGTGACGTCACCGGACACCGAGCTGGACGAGATCACCGATCGTCCCCCGAGCAGGTCAAGGGTGACATCGCCGCTGACGGTGTTGAGCTTGATCGGGTCGAGCCGACTGCGGTGGACGGTGATCTCGCCGCTCACCGCATTCGCCCGCAGGGTGCCGCTCAGAGCGTGCGCCTCGATCGAGCCGGACACGGCGTTGAGGTCGATCGTTCCCTCGATGTCGTCGACCGTCATGTCACCGCTCACCGTGTTGGCGCGGGTCGTCGCGCGGGTGCCGCTGATGACCGAGGTGGCACTGACGGTGGACACACTCGCTGTGGCGTCCTCGGGAATGGACACAGAGATTCGTGCGGCATCGCGCCGGTTGCCGGTGACCTGCTTGATCGTGTCCCAGAGGCTGTCACCGTCGTCCTTGACCTGGCTGATCTTCAGCTTGCTGCCGTTCCAGGTGACCTTCAATGGCCGCCCGACCACCTCGTGGACCTCGACTCGTGCAGTGGGGGAGTCATCGTGTGTGACGACGTCGATGTGGCCCCCTACGAGCCCGACCGCGAACTTGCGGACCCGCTCACCGTCATCCCCGATGTCCAGCACACGCGGACCGGTGATCTCCCATTTCTCTGACATCTTCGACTCCTTCAAGTTTCGCGATGTATCGTGTTTGTGCAAGACACGATATATCGCGATTTGGGTCTCGTCAATGATCGTCTGGCACTGCGTATCGGGCATCGCAATGTCCCGCGTTGCCTTTGCTCGAGATCGCCTTATCCGGTCGTGTTTCGCCAGTTCGGCCAAGATAACGCGATGTCGCGTGACCACAGGGGCAGGTACGCGCGACGCAG
The DNA here is from genome assembly GCF_007845645.1 of Leekyejoonella antrihumi. Taxonomy (GTDB): domain Bacteria; phylum Actinomycetota; class Actinomycetes; order Actinomycetales; family Dermatophilaceae; genus Leekyejoonella; species Leekyejoonella antrihumi. The sequence goes on along the minus strand of NZ_VCQV01000020.1, from coordinate 176 downwards.
CAGGGTTCAGGCCAGCAGAGTGATCACCACGCGTTGCGCCCACCTGTCGACGACGCTTGAAAACTGGTCAGTTACGACGCTCGAAAAGTGAACACTCACGACGATCGGAGTGTGATCACATTGGAGGACTGGGCGCTGATCAGGAGGATGTCTGCTGAGGGCGTGCCGAAGGCACG